>NZ_JBIBWT010000059.1:0-1030 GCF_043081525.1 Streptomyces sp. NPDC014864 | reverse complement strand
CGGTCGGGGGCGGGGCCCCGGTGTCGGTGCAGTCGATGACGACGACGCGTACGTCGGACATCGGTGCGACGTTGCAGCAGATCGCGGAGCTGACGGCGTCGGGGTGCCAGATCGTGCGGGTGGCGTGTCCGACGCAGGACGACGCGGACGCGCTGGCGACGATCGCGCGGAAGTCGCAGATCCCGGTGATCGCGGACATTCACTTCCAGCCGAAGTACGTGTTCGCGGCGATCGAGGCGGGTTGTGCGGCGGTGCGGGTGAATCCGGGCAACATCAAGCAGTTCGACGACAAGGTGCGGGAGATCGCGCGGGCGGCGAAGGAGCACGGGACGCCGATCCGGATCGGTGTGAACGCGGGTTCGCTGGACCGGCGTCTGCTGCAGAAGTACGGCAGGGCGACGCCGGAGGCGCTGGTCGAGTCGGCGCTGTGGGAGGCGTCGCTGTTCGAGGAGCACGACTTCCGGGACATCAAGATCTCGGTGAAGCACAACGATCCGGTGGTGATGATCGAGGCGTACCGGCAGCTTGCCGAGAGGTGCGACTATCCGCTGCACCTGGGGGTGACGGAGGCCGGTCCGGCGTTCCAGGGCACGATCAAGTCGGCGGTGGCGTTCGGTGCGCTGCTGTCGCAGGGGATCGGTGACACCATCCGGGTCTCGTTGTCCGCGCCGCCCGCGGAGGAGGTCAAGGTGGGCCTTCAGATCCTGGAGTCGCTGAATCTGAAGCAGCGGGGTCTGGAGATCGTCTCCTGCCCGTCGTGCGGGCGTGCCCAGGTGGACGTGTACAAGCTGGCCGAGGAGGTCACCGCGGGTCTGACCGGGATGGAGGTCCCGCTGCGGGTGGCGGTGATGGGGTGTGTGGTCAACGGTCCCGGTGAGGCGCGTGAGGCCGACCTGGGGGTCGCCTCGGGCAACGGCAAGGGGCAGATCTTCGTCAAGGGCGAGGTCATCAAGACCGTTCCGGAGTCGAAGATCGTGGAGACCCTGATCGAGGAGGCCATGAAACTGGCCGCGCAGATGGAGCACGGCGG
>NZ_JBIBWT010000058.1:0-1056 GCF_043081525.1 Streptomyces sp. NPDC014864 | reverse complement strand
CGCCCCAGCGGTGCCCGCAGCGAACAGGTGCAGCTGGATCTCGGCCAGCGGCCCATGCACCGCGGTGTGCTGGGAGAGCGTGGGGCCGGGCACGTAGGCGGTGGCCAGCCACGGGATCTCCGCCTCGGGATCAGCCTCCAACAGCGGCACCAAGCACGGGCCCGAAACCCGCCCCAACGCCTGCACCTCACGGCGGAACCGGTCCCGGAACTGCACATCCGCCGCCTGCACGGCATGCACGACCTTCACCGCGACCCGCTCGCCCCGCTCCCCCACACCGGCGTACACCGTGCCTCTTTTCGGCGCTGGCCCACACCGGCCGGGGCGATGAAGCTGCCGCAGGTGCCGCTTGCGTCCGTTGCCGGCTGAGTTGTGGTCCGGCCTGTCGGGGCCTGCCATCGAGTGTGGAGCGGTTACGGACTGCACCATCCTCATCGAGCCGGTCACGTTTCCCCTGATGGCGCTCGGGCGCCGGGGCCAGTGGGGTCCCCTCGCTCAAGGCCGCATCCTGGTCGGGGGGGCGCAAGCCCTGGCTCGCTCCGCGTTTCCCGGCTCTGTTCAAGGCGCCCTGAGCGCGACGGGCCGCGGCGGCCCAACGGTGGCCGGCTGCCTGTGGTCGTACGGGCTCGGTGGTCACCCGGGTTCGGGGGCGGTGACGGCCGGGGCGGCGCCGAGGAGGCCGAGGAGGGTCTCGCGGTGGAGGTCCGCGATCGGGCCGAGGAAGTCCGGGTGGCGCAGCAGGGGGGCCGCGCGGTGGTCGCGCGGGCTGGGGATGGTCAGCCGGCGCGCGTCGCCCACGCTGTCGGGGCCGTGGTGGGTGGCGGCCAGGCAGGCGGCGGCCAGGGCGGCGAGGTCGGCGTCGGCCAGCAGGCAGGCCGCCCAGCTGACGACGGTCTCGTCGACCTGGGTGCGCCAGGCGTGGGTGGCGTCCGTCAGCGGGGGTGCGTCGGCGCCGGTGACGAAGTCCAGCCGGCCGGAGCCGCCGGGGCCGAGCAGGTCCAGCAGTTCGGCGTCCAGCGCGGTGGGGTAGCGCAGGGCGGCGGCGATGGTGGCCGC
>NZ_JBIBWT010000057.1:0-1065 GCF_043081525.1 Streptomyces sp. NPDC014864 | reverse complement strand
CCCTGTACATGCGATGTGGCACCGCCGCACACCCATCGGAGCAGCCGCCGTGATCCCCGCCCACTGGGCCCGCCACCACCGCCGTGAGGACAGCGAACTCCTCGGCTACCTGCGCCCGGTCGACGACAACCCGCTTCTGTTCACCCCGGTCACCGTCTTCGGCCACCCGCTCGGCGCACCCACCAACGAGCATCACGCCCGCCAGTGCCTTGACCGCATGGGGCTGAGCTACCTGGCCCAGGACTGGCTGCTGTCCCTGCCCGGCCGCCCGGACCCCATCGCCGTCCAGATCGTCGAAGCCACCCCGCAACAACTCCGGGTGAAAAACGTCGACTACGGCTACGCAGACGCGAACATCGGCCACATCTTCGTCCTCGACGTCCCCGCCGCCGGGCAACTCCACCCGCGCTGACCCCAGCCCAGCAGCCCCCGTCGCATCAGCAACGCTGGACGGGACGAGAGCGGCGGCACCACATGTCGGCGTCATCCCCTCCCGGAGATCTCGTGCCCGTCCTGCCGTCCTGCCTGCTCGAACCCTTGTGGGACCAGTTCGCGGCGCTGCTGCCTGAGCATGTGGACACACACCCGCTGGGCTGCCACAACCCGCGCATACCCGACCGGGTGGTCTTCGAGCATGTCATCGCCGCGCTGGTGCACGGCTCCGGCTACGAACGCATTGCCAGTCCCGGCTGCTCGGACCGCACCATTCGACGCCGCGTCAAGTACTGGGCCCAGCTGGGAATAGCCGAGCAGATCCACGCGCTCGCCCTGCAAGCGTACGACCGCATGATCGGCCTGGAGCTCGACGAGCTGTCCGTGGACGGCTGCATCACCAAGGCCCCGTCCGGCGGCGAGGCCGCCGGGCGCTCCCCGGTGGACCGGGGCAAACAGGGCCTGAAGTGCTCGGTGGCCACCGAGGCCACCGGCGTCCCGCTCGGCATCGTCTCGGCTGGCCCAACCGCCACGACTCCCCGCTGCTCGTGCCCACCCTCAAGGCCGCCGACGAGCAGGTCGGCGGGCTTCCCGACCAAATCAACGTGAACCTGGACCGCGGCTACGACAGCG
>NZ_JBIBWT010000056.1:0-1128 GCF_043081525.1 Streptomyces sp. NPDC014864 | reverse complement strand
CCGCCGGACCAAGCGGTTAGTAGGTGAGTGATGGGGTGACGCAGGAAGGTAGTCCATCCCGGGCGGTGGTTGTCCCGGGGTAAGGGTGTAGGCCGCAAGGTAGGCAAATCCGCCTTGCATACGGCTGAGACCTGATGCCGAGCCGATTGTGGTGAAGTGGATGATCCTATGCTGTCGAGAAAAGCCTCTAGCGAGTTTCATGGCGGCCCGTACCCTAAACCGACTCAGGTGGTCAGGTAGAGAATACCGAGGCGTTCGGGTGAACTATGGTTAAGGAACTCGGCAAAATGCCCCCGTAACTTCGGGAGAAGGGGGGCCACGTCCGGTGATGAGCTTCGCGCTCTGAGCTGGGGGTGGCCGCAGAGACCAGCGAGAAGCGACTGTTTACTAAAAACACAGGTCCGTGCGAAGCCGTAAGGCGATGTATACGGACTGACGCCTGCCCGGTGCTGGAACGTTAAGGGGACCGGTTAGCTCCATTTCGGTGGGGCGAAGCTGAGAACTTAAGCGCCAGTAAACGGCGGTGGTAACTATAACCATCCTAAGGTAGCGAAATTCCTTGTCGGGTAAGTTCCGACCTGCACGAATGGCGTAACGACTTCTCGACTGTCTCAACCATAGGCCCGGTGAAATTGCACTACGAGTAAAGATGCTCGTTTCGCGCAGCAGGACGGAAAGACCCCGGGACCTTTACTACAGTTTGATATTGGTGTTCGGTTCGGCTTGTGTAGGATAGGTGGGAGACTGTGAAGCGGGCACGCCAGTGTTCGTGGAGTCGCCGTTGAAATACCACTCTGGTCGTGCTGGATGTCTAACCTGGGTCCGTGATCCGGATCAGGGACAGTGTCTGATGGGTAGTTTAACTGGGGCGGTTGCCTCCTAAAGAGTAACGGAGGCGCCCAAAGGTTCCCTCAGCCTGGTTGGCAATCAGGTGTTGAGTGTAAGTGCACAAGGGAGCTTGACTGTGAGACCGACGGGTCGAGCAGGGACGAAAGTCGGGACTAGTGATCCGGCGGTGGCTTGTGGAAGCGCCGTCGCTCAACGGATAAAAGGTACCCCGGGGATAACAGGCTGATCTTCCCCAAGAGTCCATATCGACGGGATGGTTTGGCACCTCGATGTCGGCTC
>NZ_JBIBWT010000055.1:0-1260 GCF_043081525.1 Streptomyces sp. NPDC014864 | reverse complement strand
GTCCGCCGCGATCGTCACACTGCGTATGCTCATCCGCCGCGCGACCCCGCGCTACCGCTGGGACGGCCGCCCCACCACCAAGCGCTTGAAGTGACGCCTACTGCCGGGCGCTCTAAAGCACGGTTCAGGTCAGGGTGGTGTTGGACAGGTCTGGGTGCCCGGTGGCCGTGGTGGTCGCCGGGTGTTCCGGGTTCTGGGTGTCAGGCTGCGTCCTCGATCGGGTTGAGGGTGACGGTGTAGCCGAGCTGGTTGAGCTGGTTGATCGCGTGGCGGGTGGCACGTTCGGGGTCGCGCCCGTGTCAGTGGCTGGCGTGGTCGCCGGGGCGGGTGCGTGCGAGGCGCGCGGCCGGGTGGTGGGCGGTTATTGGTCGGGGTGGACGGCTTGGACGCCGGTGCCGGCGTAGGCCTTCGGTGTGAGGGTGAGCAGGTACCGGCCGGTGGGGTGGGCGGGGGAGGGGCGGGCGGCGTGGATGGCATGGACGGCGGCCCAGGAGTGTCCGAACCGGAGCAGTTCGGTGGCGGTGACCGCGGCGTCGGTGTCGAAGGCCTCGATCCGGATGAACCGCAGCCCCTTGATGTAGCCCAGCAACCCCGGTCGCTCGGCGTCTCCGGCCGTCAGCGACAGCACCGGCGCATACAGGTCACCGAGCCCGCCGGAGGCCTGGACGTAGAAGGCGGCGACTGCCTCGTTGAACGGGTCCTTCGGGTCGTACAGCGCTCCCGCGGTCGTGTGGTCCAGGACGACCGCGATCGGCGCCACTACGCGGCTGCCCGCGGACCGTGCGCGGCGCCGCCCAGGCGCTCCAGCAGCGCCCGGGCCTTCTCCTCCGCCTCGGGGCTCGGTGCGCTGCCGAGGGCGGAGGCGAGCTCGGCGCGGGCCAGCTCGGCGCGCTCGGCGTACTCGGCCTGCGTGGGCGTGCTCTGCGCGAGGTCCTCGACCAGACTGCGGATGGTGGTGCCGTGCTCGGCGGCCAGCTGGGCGAGCCGGTCCCGCGCGGCCGTGCTCACCTTGATGCTCGTCTCGTCTGCTGCCATGTTCCTCACTCTACCGCGCCCCTCTACTGGCAGTAGAGGGGCGGTGGAGTCTCCTCTCCTCTCCTCTCCCCTTTCGAGACCGGGCCGCCGCCTCTCGCAAGCGGAGGACGAGTGATGGTGTTCCTCGTCCTGAGGGGACGGCTTGTGCGCGCGGCAGGTACGCGAGATGGTCGCTTGGAGTGCGGGAGGTGGCCGTGATGCTCCGTGTCCGGCTGCCATCGTCAT
>NZ_JBIBWT010000054.1:0-1330 GCF_043081525.1 Streptomyces sp. NPDC014864 | reverse complement strand
AAGTACCAGCTCAAACCACGCGACTGGGCCACCGCCGAACGCGAGGGCCGCACCATCACCCCCCTGATCACCCGCCTCAACGACATCAGGCGCCGCAGTCCGGCCCTGAGGCAGCTGCGCGACCTGCACTTCCACCACGCCGACCAGGACGCGGTGATCGCGTACTCGAAGCGGAGCGGCTCGAACACGGTTCTGGTGGTCGCCAACCTCGACCCCCACCACACCCAGGAGGCCACGGTCTCGTTGGACATGCCGCAACTCGGCCTCGACTGGCACGAGTCGGTGCCGGTGCGCGACGAGCTCACCGGCGAGACCTACCACTGGGGCAGGGCCAACTATGTGCGTCTCGAGCCGGGTCACAGGGCCGCGCACGTCTTCACCGTCGGCCGGGGGTCCGGGGGCTGGTCCCCGGACGAGGACAGCACGGTCCTGCGACCGTCCCACCCGCAGATCGGAGGGTCAGCCACCACATGATCGTCAATGAGCCAGTTCCGGACACCTTCGAAGACACTCCCGCCAAGGACCGGGACCCGGCGTGGTTCAAGCGTGCCGTCTTCTACGAGGTCCTCGTCCGCTCCTTCCAGGACAGCAACGGCGACGGCATCGGCGACCTCAAGGGCCTGACCGCGAAACTCGACTATCTGCAGTGGCTCGGCGTCGACTGCCTCTGGCTGCCCCCCTTCTTCAAGTCCCCGCTGCGCGACGGCGGCTACGACGTCTCCGACTACACCGCCGTCCTGCCCGACTTCGGCGACCTCGCCGACTTCGTGGAGTTCGTCGACGCCGCCCACCAGCGCGGCATGCGCGTCATCATCGACTTCGTCATGAACCACACCAGCGACCAGCACCCGTGGTTCCAGGAGTCCCGCAAGGACCCCGACGGCCCCTACGGCGACTACTACGTGTGGGCGGACGACGACAAGCAGTACCAGGACGCGCGGATCATCTTCGTCGACACGGAGGTGTCGAACTGGACGTACGACCCGGTGCGCAAGCAGTACTACTGGCACCGGTTCTTCTCGCACCAGCCGGATCTGAACTACGAGAATCCGGCCGTGCAGGAGGAGATGATCTCCGCGCTGAAGTTCTGGCTGGACCTCGGCATCGACGGCTTCCGGCTGGACGCGGTGCCGTACCTGTACCAGCAGGAGGGCACCAACTGCGAGAACCTCCCCGCGACCCACGAGTTCCTCAAGCGGGTGCGCAAGGAGATCGACGACCAGTACGCCGACAAGGTGCTGCTGGCGGAGGCGAACCAGTGGCCGGAGGACGTCGTCGACTACTTCGGCGACTACGGCTCCGGCGGCGACGAGTGCCACATGGCCTTCCA
>NZ_JBIBWT010000053.1:0-1461 GCF_043081525.1 Streptomyces sp. NPDC014864 | reverse complement strand
GCGAACAATAGCAATACTGCCGTATACGCCACTTCTCACATGCCCTTGCTCGTCATACGCTTAACTCGCTTCACCAAGAAACCTCGACACCTAGGTGTACGAGGCACGGACGTTAGTTACGCGATGCCGGCGGTAAGCGGCGGGCGGTCGTCCTCCGCGTGTTGAATGCGGTCGGTGGTAATTGTAGTGAACATTCCAGATTTCGACGGCAGTGCGCCGCTCAGCTTCGCTGGTGTACTCGCGGGAGTACAGCAGTTCTTCGGCGAGGATACGGTTGTAGCGTTCGACCTTCCCGTTATGTTTCGGGGTGTACGGCTTGATCCGGTAGTGCCGCGCTTCGCGTAATGAAACGGTGAAATCTGCTGCCCGGTAGCATGATCCGTTGTCGGTGATCACGCGCTCGATACGGGTGATGCCGTGGGCGGCGAAGAAGACGCGGGCGTTGTTCATGAAATCGATGGCTGTTGCTGCGGTTTCGTTGTCGCGGGCTTCGGTGTACGCCAGGCGGGTGTTGCCGTCGATCGCGGAATGCAGGTAGGTGTAGCCGATGCGGGCCTGCTTGTTCTTCGTTTTCCGGCGTTGGGATCGTTTGGCCTTGTCGGAGCCGCGGCCGTGGGCACGCCACCCGCCGCCGTCCGGGATCTTCCCGACTTTCTTGACGTCGACGTGGACCATCTGACCAGGTCGCTTGGCGGCGATGACCTGGGGTTTTCGGTTGGTTTCGCCGTTCGGGTCGATGAACCGGCGGCGGTGCAATCCCAGGTTCCGCAGGATTTTCGTGACAGACCGGCGAGCAATGGTGATGCCGTCGGTACGCAGCTCGAACGTGATTCGCGAGGCCGACCATTTCCGGGTTCGGCGCATGGACTCGATCTCGACCATGATCTCCGCCGGCGTGGCGTTCGGGTGGTGTTTCGGTGCGCTGGATCGGTCCTGAATTCCCAGGTCACCGTACTTGCGATACCTATTGACCCACTTGGAAGCGCATTGTCGGGAGATGCCCATTTCTGCGGCGACGTGGGCGATCGGACGACTCTGGCACCGCTCGATCAGGCGTCGTCTTCCTTCCACAGTGAGTGGGGCATTACGGTGTGTCACAGGGCTGGTCCCTTTGCTGTTGATGGTCAGTTTCGCAACTTCCATCCTGCCGCGAAGGACCAGCCCGTCCACTTCAATCCCGCGTCAGCAACGTCCATACCCGCAACAGCTAGGCCGATGACCGTTTCGTTTCCTTGATCGCTACGGGATCATCCTGGCGGACGATAAATGCCGAGGACTTTTGCAGCGTGAACGGTGGAAAGGAGCCGTGGCGTCTCGATTGCATCGGCGATGCGGTCGAAGTCAGCGGCGGTCAGCACACGCAGGGACAGCAAACCTAAGGTGTACGTGTCGAGAATTTCCAGCGCAGCGGTGGTGGCCTGCCGGACGGATACGGCAGGAATGGTGAATACGACTTCGACC
>NZ_JBIBWT010000052.1:0-1478 GCF_043081525.1 Streptomyces sp. NPDC014864 | reverse complement strand
CAATACTGGTGATTTAGGCTGTTTTCCGGCTGGTTGAAGTGGCTCTGGTTGGCTCGACCAGCCGGACCGTCGGGGTGTCTGGCCGTGGTGGGCTGTGGTGCTCGGTTCGTTTGAGGGCCCAGTTGGACATCTTGCGTTTGATCACGCGGGGGTTGGAGCGCAACCGCCGTGCGGGCAGCAGTCGTTCGGTGATCTCACGCAGGCTCTGGGCGATGGACCGGGCCAGTCGTGAGGGGGGAAAGCGCCGCCTGCCCGGTGACGTGGCGGCGGACGACGCGAAGGGTGCGGGTGAAGGAGATCCGGTCGGGATCGTGCCCTGCCTTGAGGGCGGCCTGGTGCATCAGGTCCCGTAGTGCGTGGTGGACCAGTAGGAACGCGAAGATCTCCTGTTCGACGCCGCGTGGGTGCTGGGAACGCAGCACCAGCCCTGGGACGCCCTGGTGGTTCTTGATCTCGTCCAGGGTGTTCTCGATCTCCCACCGCTGGGCATAGAGGGCGGCAAGTTCCTCGGCCGGTGCCTGGTCGGGGTCGAGGAGGGTGGTGATCAGCCGGTAGACGGTGCCGTCACCGCCGCGTGGGCCGAGGGTGTACTCGATCACCCGCACCCGCTCGGGGTCCGCGCGCCGGTAGTGGTCCCGCGCGGCGACGATCTCCGACAGGTAGGAGCCGTCGGCGAGGGTTTCCAGGACCGGCAGCACCACGACGCTGCGGACCCGCCACAGCAGATCCGCGCCGCCCGCCTTCGCGGCCCGCCACAGATCGAGGCCGCAAAAGCCCCGGTCGGCGAGCACAAGCATGCCCTTCGTCAGCGCATGGAACAGCCGCTGGGCCAGGGCGGTCTCGTGGACCTTGAGTGGTCCGACCTCGGCCGCGAACACGACATGGGTGCCGCACTCGGCCAGAGCCGCCACCCTCGCCTGCGGATACGCACTGCGGCCCTGCCCGCGACTGGTACCGGGACGCCCGAAGAACTGGGCGTTCGCCGCGGTGTCCGGAACGTCGAAGACTGTGCCGTCCACCGCGACCAGCCGCCACCGCCGGTACCAGGCGCCTTGCGTCCGCGCGACCGCCACCGGCCGGCACACTCGGGCGAACAGGGCCCGCAACGGCTCCGGCCCAAGCCGCAACCGCGCCCGCCCGATCGCCGCCGTCGTGGGCACCCGCCAGGCGGTCGCCCACCGGCCTTCACGCTCCAGCCCCTGAACCAGCAGCCGGGCCACCTCTTCATAGCCCTGCCCGAAGAACAGACACATCGCCAGGACGAAGTAGACCACCACCCGTGCCGGCAGCAGCCGCGTCCGCTGCTCGACCCTGCCGCACTCGGCGACCACCTCGTCGACCAGTTCCGGCGGAAACGCCCGCGTCAGCACCCCCAACGCAATCCGATCCGAGAACCGATCAACCCCCGACGACTTCACCTGACCCGGCCTTGGCACAACCCACCCAACGACCAGAACCCACCAAAGTCACCGGTATTG
>NZ_JBIBWT010000051.1:0-1651 GCF_043081525.1 Streptomyces sp. NPDC014864 | reverse complement strand
TGTCGCAATCCACACCAGGCCAGAGGGCCCTCACCCATTTCAAGATCTCTCAGCCGAGACCTGCGTCACCAACCTCCGTGGACAGAACAGCTAGGGCCCCGTAAGGAGCGGTCGCCACACCGGGTACGGCGGCCTAGCGTCGGTCTTATGCAGAGCGGACCGGCAGCCCTCGCCGGCGACCGTCACTGGCGTGGCAGTGCCCGACTGGCGGTGAGCTGTTCCCTGCTGTTCTGCGCCCTGAGTCTCCTGGTCGACTGGGGCGCGGGAACCCTGACGCCCCTGCGCGCCCTGCTCTGGGTAGCCCTGTCGGCGGCCATGTTCGCCGTCATGCTCCCTCAGCGGGTCAGTGCGGGCCCCGGCTGGCTCGCGGTGCGCGCGCTCTGGCGTCGCCAGGTGATCCGCACGGACAGGTTGACCTCCGTACGACAGTACGACGGCGTCTCCTCCCACCTGGTGCTGCGGGACATCGAAGGCCACCGCCTGGAACTCGACCCCCGCACCCTCGCGGCCAACCCGTTCCTCTGGCACGAACTCGACACGGGCGTCCGCCGCTCCGTGGACCGCGGCACTCTGCGTCAGGGAGCCGACGTGCTTGAGCGGCTGGGCCACCGCATCGACGGCGAGATACTGCGGGAAGTGCTGAAGGTGTCCGGACTCGCCTGACCTCACTGAGGGCCGCACAGTTCGTGGAGCTGCGATGCGGACCGCTGTCGGGCGAGCTCGGTGAGGAGACCGCCTTCGCGACCAAGCCGGCGCCAGCCACCCGAATGATCGCCTGGTTCCTGGACGCCGGTCACCGGGCTGCGTGGGTCGCGGACCACGGGGTCTACGGCGGCAACCCGAAGCTGAGGGCCACGCTGGAGGAACGCGGCACCGGCTACGTGCTCGCGGGGGCCTGCTCGGCCGAAGTGGTCACTGGGGCAGGGAAGTTCCGCCCGGACATGCCGGCCCGGAAGGCCGTTCCGTCAGGTACGGCGCTCGGTGTTCGGTCCGGATCACCGCGCGCACGGGATCCAGTCACCCGGCGGCGGCCAGGCGGCGCCGAAGCTCCTCCTGAGAGACGTCTTCCACGTGGGTCAGAAATACCCACATGTGACCCGAAGGGTCCTTGAGGATGACGGTGCGGTCACCGTGGAACATGTCCTTCGGCGGCTGGAGGATCTCAGCGCCGGCCGCTTCTGCGCGCTCCGCCAGGCTGTCGACGTCCGGCACGAAGACATGCAGCGCGACGGACGTACCTCCGCCGAGCGAGGTCGGTGCGGCGAAGGAGGCGGCCTCCGCCTCGTCCACGCCGGCGTCGCCCAGCATCAGGGCCGACCGTCCGATGGTGATCTCCGCGTGCAGAATCCCGCCGCCCGGCGCGTCGACCCTGAAGTCCTCGCGGGCGCCGAACGCCCGCTGGTAGAAATCGATCGCCGCGGCGGCGTCGTCGACCATGATGTGCGGGATCACGGCATAGCGGTAGCGGTCGGGGATCTCGATGTGGGCTGTGCGCTCGGTCACGGCGAACCTCTCTGAAAGGCACCGCTGGTCGGTTCCTGCGGCTCTGGAAGGAACCTAGTAGTGCTTCGTTACCTTGGGTGATCTCGTCTGGTGGTGGGCATCTTCCTGGCATGAGGCTGGGGGAGGTGGAACGGCTCCGGGGTGAGTT
>NZ_JBIBWT010000050.1:0-1348 GCF_043081525.1 Streptomyces sp. NPDC014864 | reverse complement strand
AGACGAGTCAGAAACCGTTGATGTAGGCGAAGGACATGCGAAAGGTCCGGCGTAGAGGGTAAGACCCCCGTAGTCGAAACGTCAGCGGCTCGTTTGAGAGACACCCAAGTAGCACGGGGCCCGAGAAATCCCGTGTGAATCTGGCGGGACCACCCGCTAAGCCTAAATATTCCCTGGTGACCGATAGCGGATAGTACCGTGAGGGAATGGTGAAAAGTACCCCGGGAGGGGAGTGAAATAGTACCTGAAACCGTGTGCCTACAAGCCGTGGGAGCGTCGGAACGTGCTTGCACGTTCTCGTGACTGCGTGCCTTTTGAAGAATGAGCCTGCGAGTTTGCGGTGTGTTGCGAGGTTAACCCGGGTGGGGAAGCCGTAGCGAAAGCGAGTCCGAATAGGGCGTTTCAGTAGCACGCTCAAGACCCGAAGCGGAGTGATCTAGCCATGGGCAGGTTGAAGCGGAGGTAAGACTTCGTGGAGGACCGAACCCACCAGGGTTGAAAACCTGGGGGATGACCTGTGGTTAGGGGTGAAAGGCCAATCAAACTCCGTGATAGCTGGTTCTCCCCGAAATGCATTTAGGTGCAGCGTCGTGTGTTTCTTGCCGGAGGTAGAGCACTGGATAGGCGATGGGCCCTACCGGGTTACTGACCTTAGCCAAACTCCGAATGCCGGTAAGTGAGAGCGCGGCAGTGAGACTGTGGGGGATAAGCTCCATGGTCGAGAGGGAAACAGCCCAGAGCATCGACTAAGGCCCCTAAGCGTACGCTAAGTGGGAAAGGATGTGGAGTCGCACAGACAACCAGGAGGTTGGCTTAGAAGCAGCCACCCTTGAAAGAGTGCGTAATAGCTCACTGGTCTAGTGATTCCGCGCCGACAATGTAGCGGGGCTCAAGCGTACCGCCGAAGTCGTGTCATTGCAGCATAACGGCCAACGCCGGCTGTGATGGGTAGGGGAGCGTCGTCTGCCGGGTGAAGCGGCACTGGAAGGTAGTCGTGGACGGTTGACGAGTGAGAATGCAGGCATGAGTAGCGATTCACACGTGAGAAACGTGTGCGCCGATTGACTAAGGGTTCCTGGGTCAAGCTGATCTGCCCAGGGTAAGTCGGGACCTAAGGCGAGGCCGACAGGCGTAGTCGATGGATAACCGGTTGATATTCCGGTACCCGCTGTGAAGCGTCAAACATCGAGCATCGTGATGCTAAGGCCGTGAAACCGCCGGGTGCGTCTTCGGACAATCTCGGAGTGGTGGAGCCGCCGGACCAAGCGGTTAGTAGGTGAGTGATGGGGTGACGCAGGAAGGTAGTCCATCCCGGGCGGTGGTTGTCCCGGGGTAAGGGTGTAGGCCG
>NZ_JBIBWT010000049.1:0-3252 GCF_043081525.1 Streptomyces sp. NPDC014864 | reverse complement strand
TCCCACCGATGATGCAGGCGGTGGTTGCCGGCATGCCCACGAGCACGCGCAGCGGGGCTGGCTTTCGCCCATCGAGTGCGCATGACCTGTCCAGGTGTCGACGGCCATCGTAAGCTCCCCACTGGCGGCCATTTATGGCGCATTTTGTGGCCATGGTTTCTCCCCGCGTACGGCCAGATAGTTCCCCACCTGCTGTGAGTCAGATTCGGTCCCGGCAACGCTGGGTGGATGAAATCGAGCAGGGAGATCATGGAAATTTTGGAGGCGTACGACCTCACGGGTAGTTATCGGGCGGCGGCGGAGCTGGCTGGGTGTGATCACCACACGGTGGCCCGGTATGTGCAGATGCGCGCTGCGGGGCAGCCGCCGGACCGCCGGCGGCATCGAGCGCGGGCGATCGACGACTTTCTGCCGAAGATCGAGGAGTTGGTGGTCCGCTCGCAGGGCAAGGTCCGCGCGGATGTCATCCACGAACGGATCGTCGCGCTGGGGTTCACCGGCGGTGAGCGGACCACGCGCCGGACGGTCGCGGAGGCGAAGGCCCAGTTTCGGGCTGGTCGGCGGCGAGTGTATCGGCCGTGGGTAACCGAACCTGGGCTGTGGTTACAGTACGACTTCGGTGACGGGCCAACGATTTCCGGCCGGAAGACGACGTTGTTCTGCGCATGGTTGGCGTGGTCGCGATTTCGGGTGGTGATCCCGATCTGGGACAAGACATTGCCGACGGTGGCGGCGTGTTTGGATGCGACATTCCGCCGCTTGGGCGGGGTTCCGGTCTATGTCCTCACCGACAACGAGAAGACCGCGACGATCGATCACGTGGCCGGGATCGCGGTCCGCAATCCGGAGATCGTGGAGGTGGCACGGCATTACGGCACGACGCTGCGGACGTGTTTACCTGCTGATCCGGAGTCGAAGGGAGGAAGTGAGGCGACGGTGCGGATCGCCAAAGCCGACCTGTTGCCGAAGGAGGTGAACCTGCGCGAGCAGTATCACTCTTTCGGTGAGCTCGAGTCGGCTTGCCGGCAGTTCTGCACCGACGTCAACACCCGCGTCCACAGCTCTACTCGGCGGCGGCCGGTCGAGCGGCTGGCCGAAGAGTTGCAGCGGCTGCATCCGCTGCCGAAATCTCCGTTCACCGCGGTGTTCGGCACTACCCGGCGGGTGAACTGGGAGTCGACGATCTCGGTGGAAGGGGTGCGGTATTCGGTGCCGCACACGTTGATCGACACTCGGGTCTGGGCCCGCTTCCATGGTGAGGAGCTGATCGTGACCGCCGTCGACAATGATGGCGGTGCAGTCGAAGTCGCGCGGCACCGCCGCGGCCAACCCGGTTCACCGGTCCTCGACAACGACCACTACCCACCCCGCCCAGACCGCGACGCCGCCGACCGGGTGCCCAAGCCTCGTACCGCCGCCGAGCTCGCCTTCCTACAGTTGGGCCAGGGTGCCAACAGCTGGCTGGTCGAGGCTGCCGCCGCGGGAGCGCGCCGCATCAGGGCGAAGATGGCCGAGGCCGTGGACCTTTCGAAGCTGCACTCCCCGGACGCAGTCGACAGAGCGTTGGGGACGGCGGCGATGACCGGCCGGTTCGCCGATCGGGACCTGATCTCGATCCTCGACTACCAAGTCACCCACGAACACGCTGATCCGGTCCGTCGCAGCGAGAACCACACTCTGCAACCGGGCACCGCCGCCTGGTCCACCTTCGGCCAGACACCAGCGCCGGCCAGCCCAGCCACTACTGACGATGAAAGCGATGACGCCTGATGAGCACCCCTTTGCGCACTGTTACCAGCGCTAACGGCGACCCGTTGGCCGAGGCGATCGACCTGACTAAACGCCTGAAACTGCCCCATATCCGCAGGTCCTTGAGCGATATCATCCCGACCGCGAAAGCCCAACGCTGGGACCCCGCCGAAGTCGTGCGGGTTCTCCTCGCTGAGGAAGCCGCCGGCCGGGACCGGGCGAACCTGCACACTCGCCGCAAACGCGCGGGTTTCCCTACCGGCAAGACCTTCGGCGACTGGGACGAAACGAAATCGTCGATTCCCCGCGCCACCCAGGACGCGCTCCGCACCCTGGAGTGGGTCGGGCGGCGTGAATGTTTCTGCGTCTGTGGGCCTTCGGGAACTGGCAAGTCTCACTTCACCGAGGCACTCGGGCAGGCCGCAGTCGAAGCTGGGCTGGCGGTGTCTTGGTTCACCATCGAAGACCTCGGTGCCCTGGTCCGCCGGCACCGTGCCGACGACTCCATCGCCCGAGCCCTGACGAGGATCATCCGCTCCGACCTGATCATCGTCGACGACATCGGTCTGCTCCCGGTCTCTGAAGACGCCGCCGAAGGATTCTATCGCCTCGTCGACGCTGCCTACGAACGCCGAGCGATTGCCGTCTCGAGCAACCTGCACCCCTCCGGCTTCGACGAGATCATGCCCAAAACATTGGCCACCGCCACCGTTGACCGGCTCCTGCACCATGCGCACGTCGTCGTCACCGACGGCGACTCCTTCCGCCTCACCGAAGCCACCACCGGCAAGGGGGTGAAGCCCTTCAGCTAACCCAAATCAGAAAGCGGGTGGGGAAAAACAACTGGCCGCCACCGGGGAGAACCCGTGGCCACCAGCGGGGAGAACTACTGGCCGCCTACGGGGAGAACTTCGTGGCCATTGACATGCAACTCGCCAATTCGCTGCTGATAGGTAGATGTCAACGGTATTGGCATCACTCCACCTGTGCCACCACCTGGAAAGACCGCCGTCCATGTCACCACGAAATTGCTTGTCACGCTGAGATTGTGGACTCCGCCAGGCTCCGTCTCTGAGCTGCGCTCAATTCGATGTCCACAAGTCGGAGAGGGCATTCCACTTGGCGGGGTCATCGGACTCGCATCGACTGCGTCGGTGTAAGGAGTAAACGGCAAGAGCGCACCCGCACAAAAGGTGGGCGCGGAACGATCGCCCCAATTTACGAGCACTCCAGAATTTACTGCGTTCGCGGTGACTGTGACGACGCCGGCGGTTGCGACCCTGTTTACGGGCCCGATTTGAGCGGGTCTCGTCGATGCTCCGTTGGGGCAGAAATAGATCCACGCCTCGCGCCCTACGAGACCGGTTCGGCCGCCAGGAGAATTTGCAGGCTCGGGTGTCATGCACATCTCAGGCTTCTCCAACTGCATCGCGGTGACAGCCATCGACACGGTATTCATGATCTCCGCCATCGACGGTGGTGTCGGAGGAACATCAATCCCTG
>NZ_JBIBWT010000048.1:0-4073 GCF_043081525.1 Streptomyces sp. NPDC014864 | reverse complement strand
AAATAGGCGCTAGAATCGTTTCTCACGTCCCCGGCGCACCCTGTGCCGGGGACGTGAGAAACCACTACCTCACCGGCCGCCGGCACCACCGCAGACAGGCGAAGGAAAGGTGGCTACAAGACCGCGATTTCGACCTCCGATCAGCGGTCCCCAGCATGCCGACCTCTACGACATCTTTTCGGGCCGGCATCTGCACACAAGAAGTCAAACCTGCGAAACGCCACGCTAAAAAGCGGATAGACCGCAAACGATGTCCGGGCTTGGCTGTCAGCTCTTGAGCTCGCCGACCCACAACACCTCAAACAACCCGTTACTCAAGTCGAAATATGTACGGAGAGTTCGTTTCACCGTCGATACGACGCTGAAACTCAACTTGGACTTGCTGCAGCAACTCGAGGTCGTCCCAAGCAGATGAGTGATCCTTGCTCTGTTCTCGAGAGTCAAACAACAGATTCACCCACCGGGCATTGTGGGATGACCACATCACAAAGAAGACATCCGGCCACATCACCCAGACGGTGTCTACGCCAACAATCCCGTCCAGTGGGTTCAGAAGGTGTGCCACGATAGGAGCAACGTCCATTTCAACGACGGGATAGTCAAAGGGATGGGCAATCAGAAATATGTTCTTCGAGTGCGCAACCCTCACTTTCTTGTTTAGTTGGCGGAGCGCGCGATCAATCTGATTGAGGCCTTCACCTGCCAGGACCTCGTTTACAGTCGTAACAGCTGCGGTGAACGTCGTCACCATCGGAATTTCGCCACGCCCAAGGGATTGATCAATCGTGGCGTCAAACTTTCGGTACCAAAGACCAATCGATTTCACTTCGAAGTCCGCAAACCTCTTATTCGCCAAACCCATCGACGATATGGGGCTGCGCTCCGATTTCGAATGCGAAAGATCGAAGATCAAGTCTGGTTCGCCAGCACAATCAACGCTAGTCGGCGCACAGGCTAGGAATGCAGTCGTTGAAATGGCGGCTAGGTCCTCGCCCGATCTCACTTTCAGTTTTCGAAGCACCTCGTGCGGCAACGCACGGCAGAGCTCGTCGACCGCCCACCATAAAGTTCGTTGCGGTATCACCACTACGTCACTGCCCTTTGCGCCCGGATCGAGCATGAACTTATAGTCGCACATCGCAAAGCAAAGCCCCGGGAGTTCGGGTCACTTCAATCCCGGGCTTCGGCGATAGCATCAGCGGTCACCAGCATGTCGATCTCAACAACATTGGTTCCGCCGGCATCGGTGACGCGCACGGTTACTCCGGCGAGCTTGTGTACCGTCGGTCATTGACCGCAGAGGGGAAACCGAGATGCTGTTGTCTTCCTGGCGAGTGTGTATCACCGAGAGTCGTGTGGTCCGACCCCGGATCACGGCATACCGGAGCGCGGCGAGAGAAGCCGTCGCCACCATATCCAGCCAACGAAAATGACCAGCCAGAAGTCGATTCCTACTCCCGTCAGGCCTTACTCAACGCCGCCAATGCATCTGTGCCGACGGGTTCTTCGGGAGTGTTTCTTAAACGGTGTTTCGGCCCGACACGCTGGGTGAATGCCCGGCGAGAAGGGTGCCGTGATGACGACACTGGATGATGTGACGAAGAAGAAGTCGACACCACCGTCGGCCGAGGAGGCGGCGGCAGCGGAGCTCGTGCGCTTGGCGAGAGAGCAGGGCCTGTCGCTGACGGGCCCGGATGGGCTGCTCAAGCAGTTCACCAAGACGGTCCTGGAAACGGCATTGAACGAGGAGATGACCGAGCATCTCGGGCACGACAAGAACCAGGCCAACCCGGATCGGGCATCAACAAATATCCGCAACGGCACTCGGTCGAAGACGGTACTGACCGAGTCGACCGGGCAGGTCCCGATCGAAGTCCCCCGAGACCGCGAAGGGACGTTCGAACCGCAGATCGTCAAGAAGCGGCAGCGTCGGCTCAACGGCGTTGATGAGATCGTTTTATCGTTGTACGCCAAAGGGTTAACGACTGGGGAGATCAGCGCGCACTTCGCTGAAATCTACGGTGCATCGGTCTCGAAGGAGACGATTTCTCGGATCACCGACAAGGTGATCGAGGAGATGCAGGATTGGTCTGCACGTCCGCTCGATGAGGTGTACGCCGCGATCTTCATCGATGCCATCGTGGTCAAGATCCGCGACGGCCAGGTCGCGAACAGGCCGATCTACGCGGCCATCGGGGTGAGCCTGGACGGGCGCCGCGACGTGCTTGGTTTGTGGGCCGGCACGGGCGGCGAGGGCGCCAAGTTCTGGATGAGCGTGCTCACTGACATCCGTAACCGTGGCACCAAAGACGTTTTCTTTCTCGTCTGCGACGGTCTCAAGGGCCTGCCGGAGGTTGTCGAGCATGTGTGGCCGGCCACCACGGTCCAGACCTGTGTGGTGCACCTGATCCGCAACACCTTTCGGCTCTCGGCACGTCAGCACTGGGACGCACTGAAGCGGGAACTGAAGCCGATCTACACCGCGCCGAGTGAGGCAGCGGCGCGGGCTGCTTTCGACGACCTTGCCGAGAACTGGGGCAAGCGGTATCCGGCGATCATCCGGCTATGGGACAACGCGTGGGAGGAGTTCATCCCGTTCCTTGACTATGACACGGAGATACGTCGAGTCATATGCTCTACCAATTCTATTGAGTCGCTGAATGCGCGCTACCGGAGGGCGGTCAAAGCTCGCGGTCATTTCCCCAGCGAGCAAGCCGCGCTCAAATGTTTGTACCTGGTGACCCGTTCGCTGGACCCGACAGGCAAAGGTCAGGCACGATGGATCACACGGTGGAAACCCGCTCTCAATGCCTTCGCGATCACGTTCGCGGATCGTTGGCCCGGATCAGAAACCTACTGATGAAAACGGCCGAAACACCGTTAACGAGATAGTCCCGGTTCTTCGGCGAGCATCGGGACGATGGCGGTTCGCTGGCTGTATTTGTTTGTGATGCTGTCGATTTCGGTGATCTCTCCGGCTGCGCGTTGCTGCAGGAGCGTCGAGGTCGGTTCGGCTGCCGCGAGGGAGTTGTTGACCACCCACGCCCAAGGGTGAATGCCTGCGCGTTGCAGGTCGGCTTGCAGACCGGCGGCCTCGAGGACAGGTGTGGTTTCAGCGAGGGTCACGAGTAGGACTTTCGTGGCGTTCGGGTCCTGGAGCCGCATGAGCGGGGTGGTGAAGTTCGTGTTCTCACCCATTTGGCGGGCGATTTCCCGGTGGTAGGAGCCGGTGGCGTCGAGCAACAACAAAGTGTGCCCGGTCGGGGCGGTGTCGACGACGACGAATTTGCGGCTCGATTCGTGAATCACCCGCGAAAACGCCTGAAAGACCGCCACTTCCTCGGTGCAGGGTGATCGGAGGTCTTCGGCGAGGTTCGCGCGTCCGCGTTCGTCGAGGTTCTTGCCTTTGGTGGTCAGAACCCGGGTGCGGTACTGCTCGGTGGCTTCGGCGGGGTCGATTCGGGAGACCTGGAGGTTGTCGAGTTCCCCGTTCAAGGTTTCTGTCAGATGTGCGGCCGGGTCGGTGGTGGTCAGGTGCACCTGGTGGCCGCGTTCGGCGAGGGCGACAGCGATGGCGGCTGCGATGGTGGTCTTGCCGACTCCGCCTTTGCCCATGCACATGATCAGGCCGTGATCGTCGGTGTCGAGTTCGTCGATCAGGGATGAGAGCGGAGCACTGGGTAGCTGCAGGGCCGGGTCCGCTGAGGCGGCGGATACCGGGCTGAGGTCGGGGGTGAAGAGGCTTTCGAGTGCGTCGATGCCGACGATATTGGTCGCTTTGAGCGGGACCTGATCGGTGGGCAGCTGCGCCAATTCGTCGGGCAGGCCGGCTATCGCGGCTTGTTCACGCCGGTAGATCGCGGTCGCGAGTGGATCGGTGTCGTCGCCCGGTGCCGGGAGGACACCGTTGATCACGACATGCTGATGGGTCAGTCCGATGTCGGCGAGTTCGCGGTGGGTGC
Organism: Streptomyces sp. NPDC014864; assembly: GCF_043081525.1. NCBI lineage: Bacteria > Bacillati > Actinomycetota > Actinomycetes > Kitasatosporales > Streptomycetaceae > Streptomyces > Streptomyces sp. NPDC014864. The sequence continues at coordinate 111 of NZ_JBIBWT010000048.1, read as the reverse complement.
GGGTAATTTCGGCGAGCGTCGAACGCTGGGCGCGCGAGACCAGGACGAGGCGGGTCCGCTGCGGATCTGCGAGCGCGGCAACAGCGTCAGCGTAGATGGCTCGCTGCTTCT
>NZ_JBIBWT010000047.1:0-4248 GCF_043081525.1 Streptomyces sp. NPDC014864 | reverse complement strand
GCAGTGGGGAATATTGCACAATGGGCGAAAGCCTGATGCAGCGACGCCGCGTGAGGGATGACGGCCTTCGGGTTGTAAACCTCTTTCAGCAGGGACGAAGCGCAAGTGACGGTACCTGCAGAAGAAGCACCGGCTAACTACGTGCCAGCAGCCGCGGTAATACGTAGGGTGCAAGCGTTGTCCGGAATTACTGGGCGTAAAGAGTTCGTAGGCGGTTTGTCGCGTCGTTTGTGAAAACCAGCAGCTCAACTGCTGGCTTGCAGGCGATACGGGCAGACTTGAGTACTGCAGGGGAGACTGGAATTCCTGGTGTAGCGGTGAAATGCGCAGATATCAGGAGGAACACCGGTGGCGAAGGCGGGTCTCTGGGCAGTAACTGACGCTGAGGAACGAAAGCGTGGGTAGCGAACAGGATTAGATACCCTGGTAGTCCACGCCGTAAACGGTGGGCGCTAGGTGTGGGTTCCTTCCACGGAATCCGTGCCGTAGCTAACGCATTAAGCGCCCCGCCTGGGGAGTACGGCCGCAAGGCTAAAACTCAAAGGAATTGACGGGGGCCCGCACAAGCGGCGGAGCATGTGGATTAATTCGATGCAACGCGAAGAACCTTACCTGGGTTTGACATATACCGGAAAGCTGCAGAGATGTGGCCCCCCTTGTGGTCGGTATACAGGTGGTGCATGGCTGTCGTCAGCTCGTGTCGTGAGATGTTGGGTTAAGTCCCGCAACGAGCGCAACCCCTATCTTATGTTGCCAGCACGTTATGGTGGGGACTCGTAAGAGACTGCCGGGGTCAACTCGGAGGAAGGTGGGGACGACGTCAAGTCATCATGCCCCTTATGTCCAGGGCTTCACACATGCTACAATGGCCAGTACAGAGGGCTGCGAGACCGTGAGGTGGAGCGAATCCCTTAAAGCTGGTCTCAGTTCGGATCGGGGTCTGCAACTCGACCCCGTGAAGTCGGAGTCGCTAGTAATCGCAGATCAGCAACGCTGCGGTGAATACGTTCCCGGGCCTTGTACACACCGCCCGTCACGTCATGAAAGTCGGTAACACCCGAAGCCGGTGGCTTAACCCCTTGTGGGAGGGAGCCGTCGAAGGTGGGATCGGCGATTGGGACGAAGTCGTAACAAGGTAGCCGTACCGGAAGGTGCGGCTGGATCACCTCCTTTCTAAGGAGCATCTCTTTCGCTCGCTGCACACAGGTGTGGTTGAGGAAAGCAGAGGCCATTTCGTTCCCGTATGTGGAACGGTGGTTGCTCATGGGTGGACGCTGACAAGCATTCGTTTTCGTTACTGCCGGCCTCAGTGCTGGTGGGAGAACAAATTATATCGGCATACTGTTGGGTCCTGAGAGAACACGCGAGTGTTTCCTCTCTAGGAAGTAACGACAATGTTCAGGCGCGGTCATACCGCAAGAATTTTTTCTTGTTGGTGTCTGCTTGGAGCCTGAGTGTTGTGTGTTGTTTGAGAACTGCACAGTGGACGCGAGCATCTTTGTTGTAAGTAATGAAGAGCGTACGGTGGATGCCTTGGCACCAGGAGCCGATGAAGGACGTAGGAGGCTGCGATAAGCCTCGGGGAGCTGTCAACCGAGCTGTGATCCGAGGATGTCCGAATGGGGAAACCCAGCACGAGTGATGTCGTGTTACCCGCGCCTGAATATATAGGGCGTGTGGAGGGAACGTGGGGAAGTGAAACATCTCAGTACCCACAGGAAGAGAAAACAACCGTGATTCCGTGAGTAGTGGCGAGCGAAAGCGGAAGAGGCTAAACCATGGGTGTGTGATAGCCGGCAGGTGTTGCATTCGTGGGGTTGTGGGGTTCATTTTGTCTGTTCTGCCGAGCAGGCCAACAGTAAGAAATCACAGGGTTAGTGGAAGTGGTCTGGAACGGCCTGTCGTAGAGGGTGAGAATCCCGTACACGAAAACTTTGTGACTGTTGTAATGGAAACCCAAGTAGCACCGGGCCCGTGAAATCTGGTGTGAATCTGTCGGGACCACCCGATAAGCCTGAATACTCCCTGGTGACCGATAGCGGACTAGTACCGTGAGGGAAAGGTGAAAAGTACCCCGGGAGGGGAGTGAAATAGTACCTGAAACCGTGCGCTTACAATCCGTCAGAGCCTTCGAGCAGTTTACTGCTGGGGGTGATGGCGTGCCTTTTGAAGAATGAGCCTGCGAGTTAGTGGCATGTCGCGAGGTTAACCCGTGTGGGGTAGCCGTAGCGAAAGCGAGTCCGAATAGGGCGATCGTAGTGGCATGCTCTAGACCCGAAGCGGAGTGATCTACCCATGGCCAGGTTGAAGCGACGGTAAGACGTCGTGGAGGACCGAACCCACTTAGGTTGAAAACTGAGGGGATGAGTTGTGGGTAGGGGTGAAAGGCCAATCAAACTCCGTGATAGCTGGTTCTCCCCGAAATGCATTTAGGTGCAGCGTCGCGTGTTTCTCACCGGAGGTAGAGCTACTGGATGGTCTAGGGGGCCCACAAGCTTACCGAAATCAGCCAAACTCCGAATGCCGGTGAGTGAGAGCGCGGCAGTGAGACTGCGGGCGATAAGGTTCGTAGTCGAGAGGGAAACAGCCCAGATCGCCAGCTAAGGTCCCTAAGCGTGTACTAAGTGGAAAAGGATGTGGGGTCGCGAAGACAACCAGGAGGTTGGCTTAGAAGCAGCCACCCTTGAAAGAGTGCGTAATAGCTCACTGGTCAAGTGATCCTGCGCCGACAATGTAGCGGGGCTCAAGTACACCACCGAAGCTGCGGCATTCACGCAATAGCCCCCAGTTGATCCAAGGATTTTCTGGCAGGTGTGTGGATGGGTAGGGGAGCGTCGTGTGGCCATGGAAGCGGCAGGGTGACCTAGCCGTGGAGGCCACACGAGTGAGAATGCAGGCATGAGTAGCGAAAGACGAGTGAGAAACTCGTCCGCCGAATGACCAAGGGTTCCTGGGCCAGGTTAATCCGCCCAGGGTGAGTCGGGACCTAAGACGAGGCCGACAGGCGTAGCCGATGGACAACGGGTTGATATTCCCGTACCCGTGTGAACGCGCCCATGGTGAATCAGTGATACTAACCATCCTGAAGCCACGAGAAGACCTTCGGGTCTCGAGTTGGTGGATGCATGGGACCTGATCTGGTAGTAGCCAAGCGATGGGGTGACGCAGGAAGGTAGCTGAGCCAGTCAGTGGTAATACTGGTGTAAGCGTGTAGGGCGTGACCTAGGCAAATCCGGGTCACACATAGCCTGAGACGTGATGCGTAGCCGATTGAGGCGAATTCAGTGATCCTATGCTGCCGAGAAAAGCCTCTAGCGAGCTTTCACACGGCCCGTACCCCAAACCGACACAGGTGGTCAGGTAGAGAATACTAAGGCGATCGAGATAACTATGGTTAAGGAACTCGGCAAAATGCCCCCGTAACTTCGGGAGAAGGGGGGCCCTGTCTGGTGACGACATGTACTGTCTGAGCTGGGTGGGGCCGCAGAGACCAGTGAGAAGCGACTGTTTACTAAAAACACAGGTCCGTGCGAAGTCGTAAGACGATGTATACGGACTGACGCCTGCCCGGTGCTGGAAGGTTAAGAGGACCGGTTAGTTCCTTCGGGAGCGAAGCTGAGAATTTAAGCCCCAGTAAACGGCGGTGGTAACTATAACCATCCTAAGGTAGCGAAATTCCTTGTCGGGTAAGTTCCGACCTGCACGAATGGCGTAACGACTTCTCAGCTGTCTCAACCGTAGACTCGGCGAAATTGCATTACGAGTAAAGATGCTCGTTACGCGCGGCAGGACGAAAAGACCCCGGGACCTTCACTACAGCTTGGTATTGGTGTTCGGTTCGGTTTGTGTAGGATAGGTGGGAGACTGTGAAACGGTGACGCCAGTTATCGTGGAGTCGTTGTTGAAATACCACTCTGATCGAATTGGACCTCTAACCTCGGACCATGATCTGGTTCAGGGACAGTGCCTGGTGGGTAGTTTAACTGGGGCGGTTGCCTCCCAAAATGTAACGGAGGCGCCCAAAGGTTCCCTCAGCCTGGTTGGCAATCAGGTGTCGAGTGCAAGTGCACAAGGGAGCTTGACTGTGAGACTGACAGGTCGAGCAGGGACGAAAGTCGGGACTAGTGATCCGGCACCGGCAAGTGGAAGCGGTGTCGCTCAACGGATAAAAGGTACCCCGGGGATAACAGGCTGATCTTCCCCAAGAGTCCATATCGACGGGATGGTTTGGCACCTCGATGTCGGCTC
>NZ_JBIBWT010000046.1:0-6081 GCF_043081525.1 Streptomyces sp. NPDC014864 | reverse complement strand
ACTCGCCGCTCGCTACCGGGCCGGACTCCACCTCGCAGCACTCATCCTCTGGCTCCGCGAACCGAGCCAAGATCATTTGTCAGACAGGTCCTAGGGACCCCTTCGATCTGCGGCTTGCTATCGGGCTGGGGTGGGCGGCTGTCGGGGTGTGGAGGAGCGCACGGCGTTGAGTACCAGCGTGCCCGCCCTGAGCCGGTGGGCGCGGGCACTCTGGGTTGGCCGCCGGTGACACCGGTGATGCCGCACGGCGGGCGTCGCGGACGAACGCAACGCACGCGGGGCTGGTGTCCTCCCCCTCGCCCGCCACCTCGGCGACAGCGCCTGCTCACCTTGGCGTGCAGCACGTGGTCGGCGGTGCGAAGCCCGGGCGCAGGCACGGCTGCTGGGCGGCTGACGGCCGCGGCGGCAGCAGCAGGCTTACTCCCATGTGCCGCTGAACAGCGCGTATTCGACGGGTCGCTTATGCTCTGGGGTCCGGTCACGTAACGGGAGGGGCGGCGGGTGCACCGCACACGCTTACTGACGGATGTGCGGCTGACGGCGACGGTGGCCGCCCTGGTTCTGGCCGGGAGTGCTTGCGGAGGCGGCGGGACGAACTGAGGCGTGCGCGCGTCCCATCGACGCTCCTCGGCTGCGCCTCGGACCCTAGGAGGCCAGCGGACACGAGGGGTCAAGGTCTCGCGGAGGGAGACGGTCAAGGCCCGTGGCTCGCATGACGTGGTCGACCGTTTCGTTCAACGAGCTGGCCGCAGGGATCACGGTCTCCACCCCACCGGAGAGTAGATCGAGTTCGCGATACCAGTCCCTGAGTTCCCGCTCGGTTACGTGCGCGAGGTACTCCGCATCTTGCTTCGCTGCATGCCGAACAAGCGTCTCAGGGAACGGGACATCCAGGTAGTAGTGGCGGGAGATGCCACGGTGCTCACTGGCGAGGGTCTCCAACATTTCCCCGTAGCCGTCGGCGTACAGGATCCCCTCGACAACCACGTGGTACCCGGCATCAAGGGCGTAGCGGGCGACCGTGTCGATCAGCCCGATGTTGGAAGCACCGGGCCGATCCCGCTCGCGCAGTACGACCCGCCGGAGGTTGTCCTGCCCCACGCGGGCGAGACCGCGACCGCACCGGTCGCGAAGGCCGGCTGCCACGGAGGACTTCCCCGACGCTGAGTTTCCCCGGATGACCACGAGTCGGCTCTCTTCGCTTCCCACGTTCATCGTGGCTCACCGCCCTTGGCACCGAGCGACTCAGTACAGCAATCAGACGCTGATCTGGCAGGGCTGGCGAACGGGTAGAAGGTGGCCACCGGGTGGTTGATCGCGAGTTTTGGCCGCCAGGCGGTAAGGCACTGGGCGCTGGCGATGAAGAGACCATTTGGGAGCCGGTCGAGAGGGTGCCAGAGCCAGTCGCCTACGCTCCCGTTCGGCTGCGTTGCCGGATCACCTTCCCACTGGGTCACGACCGCGGGCACCGTCGTGCGAACGACGGGGCCGACCTGGTCCACGAGCACGCCGAGCAGGACGACGTCCTCCTCGCGGGCACGGCAACCGGTCTCTTCGTAGAGCTCACGGATGACCGCGTGTTCCAGGGATTCGCCGGGCTCCACGGTCCCGCCCGGGAGCTCGGTGGTCCCGCGGCGGTGGACTCCCAGCAGGAGTCCGCGGGGTCCGTGCAGGATCGCGCCGACCCCGAGCGCGGCGTTGGGCTCCGGCGGGCGGGTCGTGCGCGGCCGGCTGCTGGCGGAGGTGCGGCTGTGCGCGCGGTAGAGGCGGACGGAGACCGGATTGTCGTCCTCGGGGGCGTCGAGTGCGTCGATCCCGTCGATGAGGAGGCCGTTATCGACGCAGAGGTCCTCCCACAGCTTTGGGGTGGGCACCCACATCTCGACGCTCGGGTCGTGGCCGCCGGCGAGCGGCAGGATCTCCGCGCGCGGCGTGACGCTCGAAGAGGGCCCGTGGCCGTGGGAGTTGGTGTGCAAGACGGAGAAGGTGAGGCGCCCGCCGGGCTTCAGGGCCAGCCTGAGGGCGGGCAGCAGGCGATGGGGGTCGATGTAGCCGAAGCCGTGGATGGAGTAGATCACGTCGTAGGGCTCGGCCTGGTGCAGGTGGTCCACGGCGTCGGCGTGGTTGAGGGTGAGACCCGGGAGGTCGCCGTAGCGGGCGAGGGCGCGTGCGTGCTGGCTGGCGGATGCTTCGACGGCGTCGACCGTGGCTCCGTGCTCGCGCACCAGGTGGGCGGCGTGTTTGCCCAGGCCGGAGCACAGGTCCAGGACGCGCAGGCCGGTCAGGTCGCCGAGGACTTCGGCGCCGGGGCCAGTCGGCCAGAATCCCCAGGAGATGCGGTCGACTTCCGGGATGTCGGTGCCTCGTTGCAGATGGTGGGTGCCGTACGTGGTCCAGGCGCGGGCGTTGACGGCTTCGGGCTCGGTGCTGTGCATGGCGCTCCTTGGCGTCGGGGGGAGTGGCGGGGCCGCGCTGGCTGCACGGCCCCGCGTGGACCTCTGCTGGGGGCCGCGGGTCAGCGGTCCTGGGCGAGGGCGTACAGCTCGCCGAGCAAACTCCCCTCGGTCGCGACGAGTTCGTCGAAGGAGCCTTGCTCCCGGACGGTTCCCTGGTCGAGGACGATCACTCGGTCGGCCATCCTCACGTTGTCGAGGCGGTGGGTGACCACCACGGTGATCCGGTCCGAGGCCATGGCCCGCAGCTCCCTGAAGATCTGGTGCTCTCCTCGGGCGTCCATCTCACTGGTCGGCTCGTCCAGGACGAGTACGGCCGGCTCCCTGTACATCGCTCGCGCGCAGGCCAGCCTCTGCCACTGCCCTCCGGACAGCTCGTGGCCGCCCCACACCGACCGGGCGAGCAGCGTCTCCAGTTCCTTGGGGAGATCACGCAGGGCCTTGGTCATGCCGACCCGTTCGGCCGCGTCCCAGATCCGCTCGTCGCCGTGCTCGCGGGGCTGGCCCAGGGTGATGTTCTCCCGGGCGGCGAGCGGCCAGTGCCCGTTCTTCTGCGGCACCAGGCCCACGTGCCGCCACACCGACTCCGCGTCGGCGCCGGCCAGGTCGGTGCTGTCCCACAGGACCTTGCCCTCGGTCGGGACGGTCAGTCCGGTGATCATGCGGATCAGCGTGGACTTGCCGGCGCCGTTCTCCCCGACGAGGGCGACGACTTCGCCGCGGTTCAGGGTGAGGGTGATCGGCTGGACGGCCGCGGCCTCCTTGCTCGGGTAGGTGTAGGAGGCGCCTTCCAGGCGGATCTGCTGCGGGGGCTTGGCCCGCGCGGTGCCGCGGGCTGTGGTCATGGCGCGGACCTCGTCGATGAACTCGTAGTAGTCGGAGAGGTAGAGCCCGTGGTGGAACATGACCGTCGAGTAGCGGATGATCGAGTTCAGGGCGCGGCCGGCGGTCTGGGAGGCGACGACTGCGGTGCCTGCGATCGCGGTCGTCATGGCCCCGGCGAGGACCAGGCCGGCGAGCGAGGCCCACATGCCGAGGGTGAACAGGCCGCCGAGCGAGGCGGCCAGCAGCGTGATCCGCAGATACGGGCGCGCCCCGGCGACCTCCCTCAACTCGACCCGGTCACACATGGACCGGTACCAAAAGTGCAGGTAGCCGCGCATGGTGTTGGCCCGCAGCTCGTCGGCGAGCTCGGCCGTCGTCAGCCACCAGCGCATCATGCCGCGGACATTGCGGGCGGAAATGGTCTGGTCGTGGACGCGGTAGTCGACCCGGGCGGCGATCACGCCGCCGAGGCCGCGGGGGACGACGGACAGCAGCAGCACACCGAGCAGCAGCGGGTGCAAGGTGGTGAGTACCACGGCCGCGGAGGCGAGCTGGACGAGTCCGTTGGTGAGGGTCTTGGCATCGTCGGCGAGGTCGACGGCGCGCAGCGCGCCGATCTCCGCCGCCTGGCTCCGGTCGCAGAACCCTTCCGCGTCGTAGGCGGCGAGTTCGGCCCGCATGTGGAGATCTACGAGCTGCAGGTCCGCGGCGGAGGCGATCTGCGGATTCAGGCGCCGGGTCGCCCAGTCCGCGAGGATCCACATGGACGCGCCGGTGGCCATCGCGACGACGGCGACGGTCAGCGCCGGCCACGCATGGGCCAGGCCCTGGCGGGGGTCGTCGACCATCAGCTGCGGCAGGGCCTTCGCGACGGCGGTGAGCATCACGGCCGTGCCGATGCCGGACAGCAGTTGGCACACGACGATCGTCAGGGCCATGCGCCGGTCGACGCTCCAGGCCAGGCGGGCCGTCTGGATCAGGGCCGCGGGGATGCGGCGGGCCATCTCCCACAAGGTGGCGCCGTCCATCGCCCGCCGGTGTTTGCGCCCGTTGTAGTCGAGCTCGGGCGGCGCGGAGGGCTGCGGAGTGCCCGTCCGTGCGGCTGGGAGGGACGACGCCGCGCCGCCCGTGTGTGCTGCGTCGACGGCCGGGGAGTCGGTCCGGTTGTGCGGTGCGGTCATGCGAACACCCCCGCCATCAGCCGGTCCAGGGTGCGCCGTCCGCGTGCGGTGAGGTGGGGGTCGTCGAGCTTTGGTCCCCAGACCAGGCAGCTCACCGCGTCGATCGCCGCGAGGCATTTCAAGGCGTGCTGCTCCCCGACGGTGAGGTTGCGGCCGTAGCCCTTAAGGCACGCGGCCCGCAGGTCGGCCGATCGGTCCAGGTGGAGCAGGCCATCAGCACGAAGTCCTGCACGGCGGTCGCGGCCCGTGAGCGCTCGAAGTCGATCCATCCGGCCTGCTGCCGGGTGGTCGACCACATGAGGTTGCGGTCCCGCGCGTCGCCGTGGATGTACGCGAGCGGCAGCGGCGGCAGGGCCCGCAGCTCCTCGGCCAGCTGGCGCACGAGCTTCTGCTCCGGCGCCGTCAGCCGGTCCCCGGCCGCCGCCAGGTGCCCCTCGGCACCCTGGGCCGCGGCCTGCAGAGCCTGCGCTGCCTCGGCCCGTCGAGGACCGGACAGATCACCGGCCGCGTGGAGGCGAGCCAGCAGGGCGCCGCCGCATCGGTGCGCGCGGGCTTCCTCCACGGGCGAGAGCTTCAGCTGCTTGAGCGGCCGTCCTGGGACGGCGGTCAGCAGCAGTGCCAGATGCTCCGCGTTCGAGGCGCGCAGCTGCGGCGCACCGCCGGCGCCGAGGGCCGGTGCGGCACTTCGGAGCGCGAGCGTCTCGCGCTCGTACATCACGGCCTTGGGGGAGATTTTCAGGTAGAAGCGGCGCGCCCTGGGCAGGTCGAGCCGCCAGACGCGGGAGTTCTCGCGCGGATGGCTGACGTCCTTGACGGCGGGACGGGCGTCGAGTGCCCGGCTGGCCCACGCGAGCAGGGCGGGGGGTGGAGTGGTCGGGTTGGTCATGCCCCCCACCCCGATGACGGTCGTGATGCTGCGGCGAATAGGACGCGGCGGGCATCGACGGGCCGCCGGTGCGCGAGGGCCTCGGCGGCCGCAGCAGGAGGGTTCTCAAGAGCAGGGTGAAGGGTGACCATGCGGACGGGATTCACGGTTTCTCCTAGGTTCGGCAACGGGGTAGAGCACCCGGACAACGGACCTGATCACAGGGCCGCTACGGGCAGCCGCGGGCGACGAGTCGAGTGAAGGTTCGACGCCGGGACGCGGACGGCAAGCGCCGTCTGCGTGGGCGGCTCCTCTCGCTTCGTTCGATTCACACGTACGGGGAAGGCGGCGGGACGGTCGCCCGGGCGGCGGATTGCATGACGGTCGGCAGCACCCGTCTCCTTCGGTGTGGTGTGGCTGTGCTCTGCGGACGGACCCTCGCCCACGCCACTGACAATCCGCGGACACCAGCACCGTGATCCGGTCATCCCGGGCCCGTCCTGCGGCTAGCAGTCACCCGCGAACTGGGGGGCTCTGACCTGGGGTGATGCTGGGAGAAAGGATTCTTGAACTCTCCGGGCCGGCCCGGAATCCGGCGCCCGCGAGAGTGGCTCGATCTGGTTCGCGGCCGGGTGAGCACTCGGAGCGTCACGCCCCTGGACTGGCCGGCTGGGTGAAGGAGACCTGGCCGAGCGTGGAAGGACCGTGGCGGCGCTCGGGGCCTGGCTCGTCATCGAGGACGAGGCCGGATTCTCGA
>NZ_JBIBWT010000045.1:0-6293 GCF_043081525.1 Streptomyces sp. NPDC014864 | reverse complement strand
GTCAACACCCGGCAACAGCGGCGCTATCCGCTCCCACGCCGCATCCGTCAGCTCACCACGACCCACCACAAGATCAATTATCAGACAGGACCTAGGCTCGGATCATGACCAGGGATGGGCAGGCGGTAGGCGCAGTGGGGAAAAGTCGCCCGGGGTGGCGCCCGGACAAGCTGACACAGCAACGCGAAGCCCACGGCCTGACGCTCGAAGGCGCGGGTGAGCAACTGCGCGAGGTGGCTCGGGCTGCGGGACTCGCGGTGCCGGCCGCCAATTTCCAGACCCTGTGGCAGCACGAACAGGGTGAGGTGTATCCCGGGCCGCACTACCGTCGCGCGTACTGTCTGCTGTACCGCGCGACCGAGCCCGAGCTCGGCTTTCGCAACGCCCTGCCCGACGAAGCCAGGAAACTCAAGTTCACCGCGTCGAGCGAACCGCGCATCGGCGCCCACGTGTTGGCTGTGGAGCGCGCGTTGCTCCAGCTTTCACCGGGTACGGAGGACACCGACGGGCGCGGCATACAGCAGCGCATCCTCGATGCCTGGAAGCGCCGCCACACCGGCGGCGACCCGAACAAGCCGACGCTGATGATGGTCGGGGGCTATGCAGGCAGCGGCAAATCGGAGTTCGCCCGCTTCATCTCCCATCTCACCGGCTGGCCCGTCCTCGACAAAGACCCGATCACGCGCCCTCTCGTCGAGCGCCTTCTCGTAGAAATGGGCAGCGACCCGAACGACCGGCACACCGACCTCTACCGCGAGAAGGTCCGCCCGCTGGAGTACCAGTGCCTGCTGGAGACCGCCTATGCGAACACCGACTGCGCGATCAGCACCGTACTCACCGCACCGTTCATCGCCGAGGCCACCGATCCTCGGTGGATGCGGCGCCTGATCAACCGCTGCGAAGCCCGGGGCGTCACCGTCGCTGTCGTCTGGATCCAGTGCGACCTCGACACAATGCATGAGTACATCAGCTTCCGCTCCGCCGCACGCGACAGCTGGAAACTCCAGAACTGGGATACGTACGCCGCAGGTATCGATCCCGAACTTCGGCCCGTGGTACCGCACTTGGTCGTCGACAACCGCCTTGGCGCCGCGATATCGCTCACGGACCAGGTACGTCAGGTCTTCGGGACGGTGTTCCAATGAGGCGCGGCATCCTGCTGTACGGGCCGCCGGCAGCTGGAAAGGACACGATCACCGATGTACTCACCGAAATGGATGCACGGTACGTGCGGTTCACCCGGCTGAAGATCGGGGCGGGGAACACCAAGGGTTACCGGATGGGCACGCTGGAGCAGTTGGCCAACCTGGAGGCATGCGGCGACGTCATCTACCGCAACGAGCGGTACGGCAACATCTATGTCGTCGACCGGCCAGGCCTTGAACAGGCCACGGGGGGTGGCCGAACTCCAATCATCCACCTTGGGCAAATGGTGGGGATGGAGCAGGTCTCTTCCCTCTTCCCGGCGCACTGGGCGCGCGTACTGCTGTGGTGCTCGAAGGAGACCACCGCCCTGCGCTCACCGCAGCGGGGTGATACCGACACGGCAGCTCGGCTGGCCGCTTGGGATGCCACACAGGCCGATCTTGCGGCTCATCCGTGGGCTGAGTGGGAGCTGCGCGTGGACACGGATACAACGGAGGCCCGGGAGGCTGCGAAGAGGATCGACGCCGTCGTTCGCATGCCGTCCCCGGATGCCTGACAGCCAGGACGCCGGCGCCCCGGCTGGTGTGATCTGCTCAGCTCGGGTCGTGCAGGTCTTGCTCACCGCGCAATGCTTGTAGTGCGTCGGCGATATCCAGTAGGTCGTCTTTCTTGTTGTCCCACCGGGCGAGCGTCGCGGCTGCCGCATGCATCAGGGAGTCCGGCAGGCCGACATCGGCGAGCAGAACCGCCGCGTCCTCAAGCTCCGGGCCCCAACGCCAGGCGCGAGCTGCGCTCTTGGGGATGTAGTCGGTCTCCAACAGGTAGCTGCGGGTGCGCTTGGCTGCGATCACAAGCAGCTCATCGGCGACTCCGTATGATTCGGCTGCTCCGTACGCCACGGCAGCGAGGACACGGGAGACCTTCTGGTAGCTGGAGTACGCGAGCTTGAGTGCGGACGCTTGGCCGATGCTGTCGCCGAGGACACGGGTCCGGACATCGGTTCCCGCGAGGAGTTCGGCGACCTGTTCGGCCTGCCTACCGGGGCCGGACAGATAGATCGTCGGGATCTTGCCGCCTCCAGGGGGCGATCCGACGACCGCAGCATCGATGACGGGCACGGGGACCAGGCGGTCGGCGATGTGCTGCACGCGGGGCGGTGCGACGGCGTTCGCTTCCACATAGATCGTGCCCTCGCCAACCGTGCCGAGCGCGGTCACCTGTTCGGCGACCGCCTCTGCGGCGGCCGGCGGGCACAGGGAGACCAGCACATCGGAGCGGGAGACGAGCTCGGAGAGAGTCGCCGGTTCGAGACCTGCATGCTCGGCCCGGCGGCGGGTTGTATCGCTGCGTCCGTCGGGGCACCACAGCACTGTATGGTTGCGGGCGCGCAGCTGGGCGCCGATGGCGGATCCCATGCTGCCGGGGTGCAGCAACCCGACGGTGTACGTCATGTCGTGGTCCTCGCTTGGTCGGCGCCATGTAGAAGCAGGAGGTCGATGGCGGCGTGGACGTGCGGCACCATGTGGTCGGGTGTGAGATCGTCCGTCAGCCAGGAGCGGCCGTTGCCGACCCAGATGGTACGCAGCCCTGCGGAGTATCCGCCGCCTATGTCGTTGACTGGGTTGTCGCCGACCATCCAGCCACCGTCACCCAGCGCGGCACCGCAGCGGGCCGCGGCCAAGGCGAAGTGCCGGGTCTGTGGTTTGCGCGCTCCGCCCTCTTCCGAGATGAAGACGCCGTCCACGCGCCTGTAGATACCGGTGGCCTGTAGCTTGGCGTGCTGTATGTCCGCCGCGCCGTTGGTCGCTATCCCCACTCGCCAGCCGGCCGCCCGCAGTTCGTCCAAACCGTTGAGGATTTCGGCAGGGCAGGACACCGAGGCTGCGATGTCTGCGCAGTACGCGCGCCACAACTCGTCAGTCGCCATGGGGAGGTTGTATCGGGTACGGATCACATCGAAGGTGGACGGGTAGGCCCGCGTGGCCACCGTGCCCAGGACATACGCCCGGCCCTCGTCACCCAGACCGTGTTTGGCCGTGAACTCGGCGGCCCACTCTTGGACGGCTCCACGCCTGTCCACAAGGGTGTTGTCGAGGTCGAAGAGAACCAGAGGACGCTGCACACCCGCACTCTAACCTCACATTTTCGCGAGTGCGTCCTGTCCACTGCACGGCTCTGCCACCAGCCCCTGGCATGGGCCAACCGCACCCGATGCACCGTCTCTCTCCACATCGCACAGCAGATGGACGGCAGCCACTGCCGTCGGCCCGATCACTGTTCGCGGGGCTCGCCAGAAGGCCTCGCAGCCCCCGCTCAGGGGCTGCGGACGATGCAGCGACCGGTCACACGGCTCTCTTCGGCAGCGGCATTAGTGGGGTTCAGAAGAGCTGTGATGGTTTGCGGGCCGCTGGAAGGGCGGACAGCAGCTCCCACAGCGGCCGTGATCCCGCGGCCCACGACGCCAGCAGTACACGGTCGACGAGGTGCAGGCGCTGCTGCCGGGCGAAGAAGCGGCCAGGCTGGGTGATCCTTCCATTGGTCACCATCACCACTACATCGCCCTTGTGGACAGGGCGGCCTGTCCCGTTGAGCACCTGCAGTTCTGGGGTGCCCACCGGCGCGCCCTGGGGGCCGTTGCGGCGGTGCTTGCACTGGATCACCCAGCGCCGCCCCAGCGGGTCGGTGGCCTTCACATCCGCCCCAAGGTCGCCTCGCCCTCCGACCTGGATGGCATCGCTGCAGCCGTCCCGGCACATCGGATCACGTATCGCGTGCTCGAACTGCCGGTGGGACAGCGCATCCAGCTGTGCCAGTTGATAGCGCAGAGCCTGTGCCCGGGCCCGTTCCTGCTCTGCGCGGTGCGTGCGCTGCTGCCACCACCAGGTGCCACCCAGGACCGCGAGGACGGCCGCGCTCAGCAGCAGCCACCAGTGTGCCAGGAGCCAGTTGACCACCATCACCGTGATCACGATTGCTACCATGGCAGCCAGAATGACGGTCTGCGCATCCGGCTGGCCGCGTCGGCGGCCGACGGTCCGCCGCTTGGCCGGTGGGCGCCGGGTCATCGCTCAGCCCCCAGGGTGGAGAAGTCGATCGGGTACGAGACCGTCGGCTGAGGTGCCGGCTTCCTCGGCTCGGGCGTGTCGAACTTGATCGGGTACGACACGGTCGGGCGCGGCGCGACATCCCTTGAGATGCTGTCGGCGTAGTGGTCGAAGCGGATCGGCTGGCGCGGCGCGCTGTCCGTTCCGTTCACCGTCGAGGCATGGCCGATGCCGAACACGGCCAGGCCGAAGAGAGCGAAGATGGTCATCTCCCGGCGCGCCCCTGGCGCCCATCGGGAGTGTCCGCGTACTGGCGTCCCGTCGGAGCGCACGTACGGCCGGACAAGCGGCATGTGGTCCTCCCCCAGTGATCGTGTCTTCCCCGCAATCACTGACATGCTGACGGCCGACACTGACAACGGATCACGACTGATCGCTCAACTCGCCCTGTTCAGCGAATAGTTCAGGACATGACGGGCACATGCGACCCGTGGTTGAGCGCGTGGTTCCGGGGCGCCTGGGATGCGGGCCGCGCCTGCCGGCAATCCTCCCCGCGTGAGGATGCCGAAGGCTTACCTACCTGGGCAGTCGGGCCGCGTCTGGCCCCGCGCGTACTCGCTCGGAGCACGGTTGCGGGCCGATCGCGGGTCCAGGCGACCGGGGCTGGATTCGGTCAATTCCAAAAGGGGCGTCCATAGGCGGCGGCGCCTGCGGCGAATCGATCATGCCGCGAGGGCGGGCAGAAGAAGGCGCTGGCGGCTCTGGATCACAGGCCGAGTTCGTCCAGTGCTGCGCGCCGCTGCGGGCTCAGGCTGGAGCGGCGGCGGCGCAGGTTGCTCAGCCACTGTCCCAGCCGTACCTGCTCGCCGTCGATCTGCTCGATGTGCCGCTGGGGGACGTTGAGATGGCCCTCTCGTTCACGGAAGTCCTCGCCCAGGCCGAAGCATCCCGCACTCCCCAGGATGCGGTCCAGCGGGCGCACGACGTCCTCGACCGTGTCCCTGCCGCCCGGCTCCGCTCCACCGCCCGCGCCCGGCTCTCCCGCCTGGCCGACATGCTCCCCAGCCGTTCCGGCGCAGACGCAGACGCTCTGGCAGAACGGCTACGAATGCTTCCCGCACCGATCGATGCCCACGGGCAGGCCCTCACCAGCTGACGTGGACCGGAGCAATGCCTGCACCGCAAAGTTCGGCGCCCCAGCCCCAGACGTAGGCGTACCTCGCTTCCGCCCGGACGGTGGCCGGCCACGCCGCCGGTGGGCCCCCCAGAGCAGGAACGATGCGAGCGTGACCGCTGCCTCGTAGGAGGTGGCGGTCTTTTCGTATCTGGTGGCGATGCCGCGGAAGCCTTTGAGCCGGTTGAAGCAGCGCTCCACCATGTTGCGTCGACGGTAGAGCTGCCGGTCGAATCCTGGTGGTCTGCCGCCGTGGCGGTCGCGGTTGTAGCGATGCCGTTGTTGGTCTGCCTTCTCGGGGATGGTGTGTGCGATGCCGCGTTTGCGCAGGTAGCAGCGGAGGCTGCGGGAGCTGTAGGCCTTGTCTGCGATGACCTGGTCGGGTCTGCAACGTGGTCGGCCCGGGCCGGTGCGGGGAACGCGAAGGGCCTTGACCCTTGATCCTGGACACACGAGACACTGGATCCTGGGGATCTGAGAACGAACATCTCGTGGTCATGAAGAACTATCCGCCGGAGTTCAAGGCGGCCGCGGTCGCGCTGTACCAGTCGCGGCCCGAGGCGAGGATCCGGTGAAACGCGCCTCTTCCAGCCAGAGATCGGCGCTGGGCGGTCAGACCTTGACCACCTCAACACCAGATCCACTCAGGAGCGTGAGGTCCTCAGGGTCAGATGTGAGGACCGTGACCGGCCGGGGTGCCGTGCGGGCGGTCGCGGCGAGGACAGCGTCGATCGCGTACTTGTGGCCGTGCAGGTGGTGGCCGCGCAGGAGTGCGGCGGCCTGGTCGGCGATCTCCTTGGTGACCTCACGGACGTCGATGCGGGAGAGAACCCACCTGATGCGTGCGGGATGGATCCGCTCGTAGTCGGCTTCAAGTGTGGTCATGGCCGTGGTGGCCACCCGCACGCCCTCTTCCACTGCGGCTTGGA
>NZ_JBIBWT010000044.1:0-6391 GCF_043081525.1 Streptomyces sp. NPDC014864 | reverse complement strand
CCCTGAACGCTTTCGACATCACCTTCGACGGCCGCCTGTCGGCGGCCCGTCAGCAACCTCAACTACCGCAGTTACACCACTCGTTTGACAGTCCCCACGCGACCCCCCTTGGCGGCCCGCCGGGGTGGTTCTGGAGGCGGCGCGTGGGGAGCGGGTGCGGGAGGGGTGACACGGGAGCGGGCGAGGAGTGGTTCAGGCGGTCTTCGGCTTTCGGCCCGCGGTCTTCTTGCCGGCCGTCTTCTTCGCTGTCTTCTTGGCCGTGGTCTTCTGCTTCGGCATCTCATGGACCTCGGCGTGCTCGCCCCTAGACGCTTTCGCCTTCTCGACGGACGCGTTCAGGGCGGCCATCAGGTCCAGGACCTTCCCCGGCTTCTCCGGCTCCGGCGCCTCCGGCAGGGGCTTCTCCTCGCGTTTCGCTTCGATGATCTGCTCCAAGGCCTCCGTGTACGTGTCGCGGAACTCCTCGCCTTCGAGATCGTCGCGGCTCATGGTGTCCATCAACGCCAGCGCGCCCTCTATCTCCGTGTCGTCGATGTCGACGGCCGGCGGGGCGAGCTCGGCTGGGTCGCGGATTTCGTCGGGCCAGCGCATGAGGTGGAGGACGAGGACGTCGTCGCGGACGCGGAGGATTCCCAGCCGTTCGCGACCGTGCCATGCCCACTTGGCGACGGCGACCTTCGAGGCGCGCGCGAGGGCCTGGCGCAGGAGCTTGTACGGCTTGGCGGCGACCTGCCCGTCGGGGGAGAGGTAGTAGCCCTCGCTGAGCCGGATGGGGTCGATCGTCTCCAGCGGCACGAACGCGTCGATCTCTATGGCCTTCGCCGTCGGCAGGGGCAGGTTGGCCAGCTCGGCGTCGCTGATGGGGATGACCTGTGTTTTGGAGTACTCGTAGCCCTTGCCGATCTCCGACTGCTGTACCTCTCGGTCTTCGAGCTCGCAGATCTTTCGGACGCGGACGCGGCCCATGTCGGCGAGGTGGTACTGGTGGAACCGCACCGAGTGATCCTCGGTCGCGGACTGGACATGGATCGGCACGGTTATCTAGATCTCGTTCTTGGGTGTGAGGGACGTGAGGTCAGGTCTCATTCGTCTGTGTGGCTGATGGGTATCTGATAGGTCGCTGTGGTGTTTGGCTCGTTAGTCCGTACGTGATCTATCGAGCTGAGAAGGCTGAAGTACCAGGCTCCTCGCGGGTGGCCTGGGTGGTCGTCGACGGGGGCTTCCGGCTGCATCGTGAGTCGACCACGTTCTTGGAGCAGGTCCGTGGTCTGGGCCGGTCGGTGAACACTGAGCGGAACTACGCGAGCCGGGTGGCTCTGTATCTGACCTGGTGTGATGAGCGGGGGCTGCGGTGGTCGGAGCCAGGCTTCGAGAACTTGCTGAGGTTCCGGGATTGGCTGGTGAGCGTCCCTCTGCCGCCGCGGGGCCGCCGGAACCGGTCGGTGATCCGCTTCCGGCAGGACGGCAGTGCCAATGCGGTTCTGGGGACAGTGACGCAGTTCCTGCTGTTCGGTGTCGGGCCGGGCTGGGTCTCCGAGCAGGTGGCCATGTCCTTGGCCAAGCCGAAGTTCTTGCGGTTCTTGCCCGATGGGGCCGCAGGCGAGGGGGGTGGCGCCAGGGTCGTCACGGAGCGGACCTTGAAGTTCGCCACGACCGATCCGGGGATCGAGTACTTCACACCGGAGCAAGTCGAGTTGATGATCCGCATGGCCCGGAATGCCCGTGACCGCTTCCTGATCGTGCTGATGCGGGCCACCGGTATGCGGATCGGCGAGACGCTGGGCCTGCGGCGGGCCGATGTGCATTTCTTGGCGGACTCGCGCCAGCTGGGTTGCCACGTCGATGGCCCTCACGTTCATGTGCACCGACGGCGGGACAACGCCAATAATGCGCTGGCGAAGTCCCGGAAGTCCCGAGCGATCCCGGTGACCGCAGATGTCGCCGGTTACTACCGGGACTATCAGTGGGAACGTGAGACGGTACCGGAGGCAGCCGACAGCGACATGGTGTTCGTGAACCTGTTCCGTGCGCCGCTGGGACGGGCGATGAGCTACCCGAACGCCAAGCAGCTCTTCGACCGCTTGGCAAAGTGGGCCCAGATCGTGGCTCGGCCTCACATGCTCCGCCACACTGCGGCGACCGAGTGGATCAGGGCCGGGGTTCCCCGGGATGTCGTCCAGGAGCTGCTCGGACACGAGTGGCCCGGGTCGCTCAAGCCCTATTTGCACACCACCGACCGGGAACGGCGCGAGGCCGTCGAGCGGGTCGCGGCAGGTGTCCGATGACGGCCGTTCTCGTCCCGGCCGAGCGGACGGTCACGCCGCTGGGCATCGACTGGGTCGGCTGGCAGAACTGGCTTGGTGAGCACATCGATGCTGCCTGGCGGCCGGGCGAGTGGAATCAGGACTTCTGGCTGTTCACGGGAGACCTGAACAGCTCCCGCACAGCGGCAGTGGGATGCCGAACCCCGCGTTGCCGGGCCATCCTCTCTTCCCGGGGCCGTTGCCACAGCTGCACCCGCGCCCAGGAAAAGAGCGGACTGGCCTGGGAGGAGTTCGAAGCTCAGTTCGTTCCTTCGGCTCGGCCACGCGGCAGCGACCCGGCTCTTTGCGAAGTTGTCCGTGACTCGGTGAGATGCGGCAGGGTGAGCGTCGGCGTGACGCTCTGCAAGGGCCACTACAACAAGTGGAGGCGCCATTGCCGCCGGCACGGCCGGCGGCTCCCGATCGCTGAGTGGGTCGACGCTTTCGGCATTGACCCGTTTCCCCCGCCTCCTGAGTGCTCAGTCGGCGGATGCCCGAACCGGCGCATCAGCGAAAAAAGCCCCATCTGCAACTATCACCAGCGCCGGTGGCTTGAGGCCGGCCATAAAGGAACCGCCAACACACCACAAATTCGCCGCTGGGCAGCGGAACAGCCTCCCTTGCTGACCGCTGCCCAGTTCTCCCTCGTCCAGCTCCCGTCACCGCTTCGGCAGGAACTCGCCCACGGAATCCAGCAGCGAGACGAGCTGGGCTCGACCATGCAGCCGTTTGCGATGCGGGCGATCGTCAGTGCGGCGTTGGCCACGGGGGCAACGAGCCTGCTACTGGCGGCCGACACCCTGAAGAACAGGATGCGGACCACCAACGATAGATCTGTCCTGCGTCAGCTGACCTGGTCGGTGCACCAGGGATATGTCGCCTTCAGCGGCCACGATCTGCGGGGCGAGGACCACTTCGACCTGCGGGCGGCAGGGCTGAAGGGTGCCACCCGCTCGGGCCGGCGCAAACAATTCGGCGGTGTCGATCTGACGGTCATCCCCCAGCCGTGGTTGCGCCAGGTTCTGAAGCGACGGGCCGAGGCTGAAAAGCCCACGGGCCCAGCGTTCAGGAGATGGCTCAGGGCCTGCGTCATCGCAGGTCACGGCATGAATAGACTTCCTGGCGGCGGTATCGACACCACCGCCTTGGACTTCGCACACATGCAGGCTGCGTTCGATGAGATCGCCGCCTCCGTCGACGAGGACGGTCGCCTCTACGGCGCTGGATACCGCGGTGATCTTTGGACCGCGTTCTGTCAGTCGATCGACTTCGGGCGCCTGGCCGACCTGCTCGACGCCCCCGGTTCATTCATGCGCCGCCCCTCCCAGCGCATCCCGGATGAGGACACCAACGAGGATGAGCTCGGCAAAGCGGTTCCGGAACATGTCATCCGCCAACTTGACGCCCAACTTGACTCGCTGGGCACCGGCGTCACCTACGGGGCCATGGACACCGCACACGTCAGAGCCATGTTCCAGACCGCCTACGTCGTCCTGCGGGACTCCGGCCGCCGCCCATTGGAAGTGGTCTCTCTCCCCCGCAACTGCCTCGAACGCGAACGTGACGAAGTGTCCTTGATCTGGAACAACCACAAAGGCCGCCGCATGCGGCGGCGTCTGCCCATCACGTCATCCACGGTGGCGGCAATCGAAAAATGGCAGGCCCTTCGGGACAGCTTGCCCGAGGCCCCGAGCGTCAGCGAGCCCTACCTGTTCCCGGCGATCACCTCCGCAGGAGGCTCGGACCACCTGATGAGCAACAACTTCAGTGCGGGCATGCGGACTTGGGTGGACGATCTGGAAACGCTGAACAGTGACGCCATGGACGCCGAGGGAAACGTGATTCCCTTCGACCGGTCCCTGATCTATCCGTACGCGTTCCGACACTCCTTCGCCCAGCGGCATGCCGACGCCGGCACCCCGATCGACGTGCTCAGAGACCTCATGGATCACGACGATCCGAAAACGACCATGGGCTACTACCGGGTCTCACTGGAACGCAAGCGCAAGGCGGTCAAAACACTCAGCCTGATGGTCACCGACCGGCAGGGAACCGCGACACCCTGCTCGTCGACCGCCTACGAACAACGGTCGGTGGCCGTGCCGTTCGGCGGCTGCACCGAACCGACCAACGTCAAGGCCGGCGGACACGCATGCCCCATCCGCTTCCAGTGCTCAGGCTGCGGATTCTACCGTCCAGACCCTTCCTACCTGCCCGCGATCGAGGACCACGCCAACAGCCTGCGGGCCGACCGCGAGACGGCTCGGGCGATGGACGCAGCGAGCTTCGTCATCGACAACTTCACCGCCCAGATCACCTCGTACGAAGACGTCGCGGCGAAGATGCGCGAACGGATGGCGGCCTTGCCCGAGGACGAACGGGCCGAGTTGGAGGACGCCGCCGCAGTGCTTCGCCGCGTCCGGGCCGGGGGCGACCACAAGCTCCTGCCCTTGACTGTGGTCCCCAAGACAGGAGGATGAGATGGCTGCCAGAACTCCCGCTGAAGTTCTCGCCGAATCCCGGCGGAATACCAGTCTCCTCAAACGCCAACGGGTGCTGGACACCATCCGGCTCATGCTGGATGACGGTGAACCGATCTCCTTCGCCGCCGTCGCTCGCGCTGCGAACGTGTCGACCTGGCTCGTCTATGCGGAAGGCGTCCGCGAGCACGTCCAGGCAGCCCTTCAGCGGCAGGAACAGGCTCCCGGCACCGCAGCCGTCCAAGGCCGCAAAGCAGGGCCCGCCAGCCTGCACGCCGACCTGGCCATGGCCCGCGAGGAGATCAAAGAACTTCGCGCAGAACGCGACGAGCTTCGAGGCGCCATGCGGCAGCAGCTCGGACATCAGCTCGACCAGATCAGCAACAGGAAACTGACCGAGAGGATCACCGAACTCACCGAAGCCAACAGGAAGCTCGAACACGAGTTGGCCGGGCTCCGGCCACTCGCCGATCACGTCCAGGAGCTTGAGCGAGACCTGGCCGCCGCCCGCACCAGCCTGCGGCAGATGATCCGCGAGGGGAATCAGCAGTAGCTGGTTCAGAAGGACCGGTAGATGCGGTCGGGATCGGCGAAGGCCGCCTCGGCAAACTCCGCGAAGTCCATGTTGGCGATCGACAGATTTGCGTGCACGTCGTGGACGCCGGCTGGGGCGGTCCGGAACTCTCGGGGCGGCGGGGAGTCGATGAGCTCCTGGTAGTACATCGGGTCGAGGTCTTCCTCTTCGTCCTCGGTGATGTCGAGGGCGAGCAGCGCGCGATGGGCAGACTGCATCGTGACCCGGTCGGCGAGGAACACAACGCTCAGGTTCTCGTCCCGCCTCGCCTCGTTGAGGACCTCATCGGGCGTGCGATCGGCCCAGGCAGGATCGTCGACGAGGTGAACAGAGGGCTCAAACTCGCCGTCGTCTCCCCACGGCTGAGCCAGGTCCGCGACCACCGCCTGCCATGCAGCCTCGTCCCCATAGTCGGTCCGGATGATCAGGGCATCGAATTCGTCACGCCCTGCAATCTCAGGCAGCTCTTTCACGCGACCCCTCCCACAGTGCCCGGCATGGGTCTGACTGTCTCATGAGCCACCGACAGCACCTTCGCGCGCCGCCTTGACCTTCGTCGTTGACGCCACTGACCTTACGTCCCTTCTCAAAGGGAAGGCGACTGACCTGCGTAAATGGTCGCCAGATCTAGATAAGCAGGCTGACCAGGCCGAAGCTGATGGCGCCGGACCAGATCGTTCGGGGCATGACGAACCTCCGCAGCAGGCCCCGAGCACCATCAGCCTACGAGCCACCCCCCACCACGTGCACCACACAAGCGCCCGACCGGTGATCCGCTACGGGCTCTTCGTGCACTTGAGGTGGCGAGAAAGGGGTTCTACGTTGTCGCCCTGACGCTGCACGCGTGGGGGGACGTCATGAAGATCGTGTGGTCGCTGTTTGCCCTGATGCTGGGCTGCCTGGGCCTCGGCGGGCTGATGAGCGCGGCCAGGGCTAGGTCCAATACCGGTGACTTTGGTGGGTTCTGGTCGTTGGGTGGGTTGTGCCAAGGCCGGGTCAGGTGAAGTCGTCGGGGGTTGATCGGTTCTCGGATC
>NZ_JBIBWT010000043.1:0-6684 GCF_043081525.1 Streptomyces sp. NPDC014864 | reverse complement strand
CTGTTCGCGCGCCGGGTGGCGGCGGACCCGGGGGCGCCCGCGGTGATCTCCGCCGCGGGGACGTTGTCGGCGGCCGAACTGGACGGGCGGGCCGAGCGGTTGGCGCAGGAGTTGCGGGCGTGTGGGATCGGTGCGGAGTCGCTGGTCGCGCTGGCGCTGCCGCGGTCCACCGAGGAGCTGGTGGTGGCCGTGGTGGCGGTGTGGAAGGCGGGCGGCGCGTATCTGCCGGTGGATCCCGCCTATCCGGTGGAGCGGATCGCGTACATGCTCGACGACGCACGGCCCGCGCTGGTTCTGGCCACGGCCGACACCGCCGACCGGCTGCCGCAGGGGACGCGTCCTCTGCTGCTCGAATCCCTGGACCAGGCAGGCCTGCCGGACACCGCCCCCGCCCAAGCGGCACGCGTCCTGCCCGAGCATCCGGCCTATGTCATCTACACGTCGGGTTCGACGGGGCGTCCCAAGGGCGTGGTCGTCTCGCACGGGGGTGTGGCGAGTCTGCTGGCCACGCAGGCGGAGCGGCTGGGTGTGGGTCCGGGCAGCCGGGTGCTCCAGTTCGCGTCGCCGAGTTTCGACGCGACGTTCTGGGAGCTGTGCATGGGCCTGCTGTCCGGGGCCGCGGTGGTGGTGGCGGGCGCGGACGGCCTTCAGCCGGGCGAACCCCTCGCCGAGACTTTGAAGGCGCACGGTGTCACTCATGCCACGCTGCCGCCGGTGGTGCTGGCCGCGATGGACGCCGCGGACGAGCTGCTGCCCGGGGGCACGCTGGTCTCCGCCGGTGAGGCGCTCTCGGGTGAGGTCGTCACCCGCTGGTCGGCGGGGCGGAGCCTGGTCAACGCCTACGGGCCGACGGAGACCACCGTCTGCGCGTCGATGAGCGGCGCGCTCGGCGCGGGCGAGGCCCCGCCGATCGGCCGGCCGGTCTACAACTCCCGTCTCTACGTCCTCGACGCCCGTCTGCGTCCCGTCCCGCCGGGCGTGACCGGCGAGCTCTATGTCGCGGGCGCCTCGCTGGCCCGCGGCTACCTGGGCCGGCCCGCTCTGACCGCCGAGCGGTTCGTCGCCGCGCCCTTCGGTGCACCCGGTGAGCGGATGTATCGCACGGGCGACCTCGTGCGCTGGCGGGCCGACGGTCAGCTGGAGTATGTGGGCCGGGCCGACGACCAGGTCAAGATCCGCGGGTTCCGTATCGAACTGGGCGAGATCGAGGCCGTGTTGGCCCGCCACGAGAGTGTCGGCCAGGTCACCGTCCTCGTCCGCGAGGACACCCCTGGCCTCAAGCAGCTCGCCGCCTACGTCGTCCCCCGCCACCAGCAGACCCCGGACCCGGCGCGGTTGCGCGCGCACGTGGGAGAGTCCCTGCCCGACTACATGGTCCCGGCAGCGGTCGTCGTACTCGACGCCTTCCCGCAGACGCCCAACGGCAAGCTGGACCGCAAGGCCCTGCCCGCCCCCGACCTGTCCACCACCCCCGGCGCACGGCAGGCGAGCGGGGCGCGCGAGGAGATCCTGTGCGGTCTGTTCCAGGAGCTGCTGAACCTTTCGGCGGTGGGGCCCGACGACAGCTTCTTCGATCTCGGCGGCGACAGCATCATGTCCATCCAGCTCGTCAGCCGAGCCCGCCAGGCCGGACTCGTCATCAAGCCCGGCCAGGTCTTCGAGCACAGAACGCCCGCCCGCCTGGCCCTGGTCGCCGAGGCGGCCGAGGACGCGCCCGTGGTGCCGGTACCGGCGGGTGGTGGCACCGGCAGGGTGCCGGCGACACCGATCGTGCACTGGCTGCGGGAACGCGGCGGGCCCGTCGACCGGTTCCACCAGTCCGTCCTGGTGCACACCCCGGCGGATCTCACCGAGGACCGGCTCACCGCCGCCCTGCAGGCGCTCCTCGACCACCACGACGCCCTGCGCGCCCGGCTGGTCCGCGACGACGACTGGGCGCTCGACGTCCCGGAGCCGGGCACGGTCAGGGCGGCCGGCCTGGTCCGCCGGGCGGAGTGGCCCCGAGCTCACGGCGCGGGCAGCCTCGAGGACCGTACCGGCGCCGGCGCCGAAGCGCCGCGGGCGTTGATCGCCGCCGAGGCGGACGCGGCCGCCGGCCGGCTCGACCCGGACGTCGGGGTGATGCTCCAGGCGGTCTGGTTCGACGCCGGGCCGGGACGGAGCGGCCGGCTGCTGCTCCTCGTCCACCACCTCGTCGTCGACGGGGTCTCCTGGCGCATCCTGCTGCCCGATCTCGCCGCCGCCTGCGAGGCACTCGGCAAGGGCGCCGAGCCCGCCCCCGCTCCCGTGCCCACGCCGCTGCGGGTGTGGGCCGAGGCGCTGACCGCGGCCGCACCGGCGCGCACGGGCGAACTTCCCCTTTGGCAGGCGCAGTCGGGCGGCGCCGATCCCGTCCTCGGGAGCAGGCGCCTGGACCTCGGACGGGACACCTTCGCCACCGAGCGCAGCCTCACGCGCACCCTCTCCGCCGAGCACACCGCGGCCCTGCTCGCCGACGTGCCCGCCGCCTACCACGCGGGCGTCAACGACGTCCTGCTCACCGCCTTCGCGGTCGCCGTGGCCGACTGGCGGGCCCGCCGCGCCAGGGGCGGGGACACGGCCGTCCTGGTGGACCTGGAGGGGCACGGCCGCGAGGACGTCGTCGACGGCGCCGACCTCTCCCGCACCGTCGGCTGGTTCACCAGCCTGCACCCGGTGCGGCTCGATCCCGGAGCCGGGCAGCGCGCGGGCTTCTGGTCCGGCGGGCCCGCCGTCGGCGAGGCGCTGAAGCGGATCAAGGAGCAGCTGCGCGCGGTGCCCGACGGCGGCATCGGCTACGGGATGATCCGCCACCTGGCGCCCGGCGCGGCGCTGCCGCACACCGCACCACCGCAGCTCGGGTTCAACTACCTGGGCCGCTTCCCGGCGGCCGCCCGGGGCGAGGAGCCCTGGACCGCGGCGCCGGAGGCCGGGGCGCTCGGCGGTGGGGCCGATCCCGCCATGCCGCTCACCCACGAACTGGAACTCAACGCGCTCACCGAGGACCGCCCCGAAGGCCCCCGCCTGGTGGCGACCTGGTCCTGGGCCGGCGACCTGTTCACCGACGCCGAGGTCGCCGACCTCGCCGACACCTTCGCGCGGGCCCTCGCCGTCGTGGCCGACCACGCCCGGGCCCCCGAGGCCGGCGGGCACACCCCCTCCGATCTGACCCTCGTCTCACTGTCCCAGGCCGAGATCGACCTGCTGGAAGCCGACTGGAGAACCTCTCGATGACGAAGCCGGGACTCGCCGACGTACTGCCGCTCTCGCCGCTGCAGGAAGGGCTGCTCTTCCACGCGCTCTACGACGAGCACGCCGCCGACGTCTACACCGTGCAGCTGAGCTTCGACCTGGAAGGGCCGCTGGACGCCCGCGCGCTGCGCGCGGCCGCGGAGGGCCTGCTGCGCCGCCACCCCAACCTGCGCGCCGCGTTCCGCCACGAGGGACTCAGCCGTGCCGTGCAGATCGTGCCGCACGAGGTCGCACTGCCGTGGACGGAGACCGACCTGTCGGCCGAGACCGACCCCGAGCGGCAGCGCGCCGAGCTGGACCGGCTGCTCGCCGCCGACCGGGCCACCCGGTTCGACCTGACCCGTCCGCCCCTGATGCGCTGCGCCCTGTACCGGCTCGGCGCGGACCGGCACCGCCTGGTCCTCACCAAGCACCACATCCTCATGGACGGCTGGTCCATGCCGGTCCTGGTCCGCGAGCTGTTCCAGCTGTACGCGGCCCACGGCGACGACACCGCCCTGCCCGCGGTCACCCCGTACCGCCAGTACCTGGCCTGGCTGAACGGGCAGGACAAGGCGGCCGCCGAGGCCGCCTGGAGCGAGGCGCTGTCCGGGCTGGACGGCCCGAGCCTGCTCGCCCCCGCCGACGCGCCGCCGCCCGCCGTGCCGCCCGGACACCTCACCGTGGCCCTCACCGAGCAGCTCACCGCACGGCTGCGCGACCGGGCCCGCGAGCACGGAGTCACGCTCAACACCGTGCTGCAGGGCGCCTGGGCGCTGCTGCTCGCCAAGCTCACCGGCCGCGACGACATCGTCTTCGGCGCGACCGTCTCCGGGCGCCCGCCGGAGATACCGGGCATCGAGACCATGGTCGGGCTGTTCATCAACACCCTGCCGGTGCGCATCGAACTCCCCGCCGCCGAGCCGTTCGCCGACGCCCTGGTCCGACTCCAGCGCCGCCAGGCGGACCTGATGGCCCATCAGCACATCGGTCTCACCGAGGTGCAGCGCGCGGCCGGGCACGGCACCCTCTTCGACACCATCGCGGTCTTCGAGAACTACCCGCTGGACCAGGCCGAACTCCAGCCGGACAGCCCCGGCCTGCGGCTGACGGACCTGCACGCCACCGACGCCACGCACTACGCCCTCGGCGTCGTAGCCGGCGTGGTCGACGGACGCCTGACGATGCGCCTGGACCACCGGCCCGACCTCTTCGGCACCGACGAGGTAGGCCGCATCGCCGACCGGCTGGTGCGGATCTTCGAGACGTTCGCCGCCGATCCGGCCCGCCCCGCCGGCCGCTTCGACGTCCTCGACGCCGACGAGCTCCACCGGATCGTCGAGGAGTGGAACGGCCACCGAGGCGGCCCGGCCACCGAGCCGGCCCCCGCCGATCCGGCCGGCCGGCTCACGCGCGCCGTCCCCGGCACGCTGACCGACCGCTTCGCCGCCCAGGCCGCCCGCACCCCCGACGCGGTCGCCGTCTCCCTCGGCGGCGACCGGCTCACGTACGCCGAACTCGACGCCCGCGCCAACCGTCTGGCCCGGCTGCTCGCCCGGCACGGCGCGGGACCCGAACGGTTCGTCGCCCTCGCCCTGCCCCGCTCCCTCGACCTCGTGGTCGCCGTACTCGCCGTCCTCAAGTCCGGCGCCGCCTACCTGCCGCTCGACCCCGACTATCCGGCGGACCGGCTCGCCCACATGATCGAGGACGCCCGTCCCGCCCTGCTGGTGACCCGGTCCGACGCGGGCCTGCCCGCGGGCCTCGGCGAGGGCACCGAACGGCTGCAGCTCGACGAGCCGGAGACCGTGCAGGCGCTCGCCGCCGAGCCCGCCACCGCCCCCACCGCGGACGTGCACCCGCACCACCCCGCCTACATGATCTACACCTCGGGCTCCACCGGCCGCCCCAAGGGCGTCGTCGTCCCGCACCACAACGTCGTGCGCCTCTTCTCCGCGACCGACCACTGGTTCCACTTCGGCCCCGACGACGTGTGGACGCTCTTCCACTCGTACGCCTTCGACTTCTCGGTGTGGGAGCTGTGGGGCCCGCTGCTGCACGGCGGCCGGCTCGTCGTCGTCCCGCACGGCGTCACCCGCTCCCCGGAGGAGTTCCTGCGGCTCCTCGCCGAGGAGCGGGTGACGGTGCTCAACCAGACCCCGTCGGCCTTCTACCAGCTGATGCAGGCCGACCGGGAGAACCCCGGGACCGGCGACCGGTTGTGCCTGCGGTACGTCGTGTTCGGCGGCGAGGCGCTCGACCTGTGGCGGCTCGGCGACTGGTACGCCCGGCACGCCGACGACGCACCCGTCCTGGTGAACATGTACGGCATCACCGAGACGACGGTGCACGTCAGCCACCTCGCGCTCGACGCCCCCAGCGCCGCCGCCGGGCCGGGCAGCATGATCGGCGGGGCCATCCCGGACCTGCGGATCTACGTGCTCGACGGCGGGCTGCGGCCCGCCGCGCCGGGCGTCGCCGGGGAGATGTACGTCGCGGGCGAGGGCCTCGCCCGGGGCTACTGGGGCCGGCCCGGCCTGACCGCGAGCCGCTTCGTCGCCGACCCGTTCGGCGCCCCCGGCACCCGGATGTACCGCACCGGAGACGTGGCGCGCTGGACGGAGAACGGCGCCCTGGAGTTCGTCGGCCGGGCCGACGACCAGGTCAAGATCCGCGGTTTCCGGATCGAGCTCGGCGAGATCGAGGCGGTTCTCGCCGCGCACCCCGCGGTGGCCCAGGTCGCCGTCGTGGTACGCGAGGACCGGCCCGGCGACCGCCGCCTCGCCGCCTACCTCGTCCCGGCGGCCGGGCAGCGGGCCGAGCCCGCTCAGGTCCGCGCGCACGCCGCGCGCAGCCTGCCCGGCCACATGGTCCCGGCCGCCTTCGTCACCCTCGACGCGCTGCCGCTCACCCCCAACGGCAAGCTGGACCGCAAGGCCCTGCCCGTGCCCGGGAACGGCACCGGCCAGAGCACCGGCCAGGCCGGCCGGGCGCCGCGCACCCCGCAGGAGGAGATCCTGTGCGGCCTCTTCGCCGATGTGCTCGGCGTGCGCGAGGTCTTCGCCGACGACCACTTCTTCGACCTCGGCGGGCACTCCCTGCTCGCCACCCGCCTGGTCGGCCGGATCCGGGCCGCCCTCGGCGTCGAACTCGCCATCCGCAGCCTCTTCGAGGCACCGACGCCGGCCGCGCTCGCCGAGCGGCTGGGCGAGGCCGGCACGGCCCGCCCGGCGCTGCTGCCCGCCGTCCGTCCCGAGCGCGTCCCACTGTCCTTCGCCCAGCGCCGCCTGTGGTTCCTGGACCGCCTCGAAGGCCCCGGGGCCACGTACAACATCCCGCTCGCCCTGCGTCTGCGGGGTGGGGTGGACCGGGGGGCGTTGCGGGCGGCGCTGGGTGATGTGGTGGCGCGGCACGAGAGTCTGCGGACGGTGTTTC
>NZ_JBIBWT010000042.1:0-7957 GCF_043081525.1 Streptomyces sp. NPDC014864 | reverse complement strand
GAACTACTGGCAGCGGATCTGGTCACCACCGCAGGCCAGCGGCCAATGACGGCCGCCGACGTGGCCGTGGTGGTCCCGCACGTGACCCAGGCTGCGGCAATCCGTGCCCTACTCAGCGAGCACCCCGACGTACTGGTCGGCACCGCCAACTCGCTGCAAGGCCTCGAGCGCCCTGCCGTCGTGGTGCTGCACCCGTTGGCGGGATACCGGACCGCCGAACCTTTCAACCTCGACGCGGGCCGCACCTGCGTGATGCTCTCGCGTCACCGCGCCCACATGTCCGTCGTCATCGATGACACGACCGCGAGCGTCCTTGCACACGGTGCGCCGTCGCCCGCGCTCGAGGTCCAGACCGCCCTGTTGGCCGCGCTGCACAGCACCCCCGCTGTGTAGCTCACCCGCAAGGGAAAGGGACACAACACATGTCCGAAACAACGAAGCCCGAATACCGTGCACGCGCCTGGGAAGGAATAGACACATTCGACGCAGTCGCGGCATCGACAGCAGGCGGCAGCAAGCACGATGACTTCCGCTACGAGCAAGACCCCGAGTCGCAGATCCACGACAACGGCGTCCGCGCTGTGCGGGCAGCAGACGGAATGATCGCGTATGCCCGCCGCTGCGGAACCGGCACCGGGACTGTTTCGTAATCGGTGTTTTGGCCCGAGACGCTGAGTGAATGCTCGGCGAGGAGGTGCCGAGATGACGACACTGGAGAATGTGACGAAGAAGAGGGCCGAGCCCTCCGCGGAAGCTGCGGCGGCCGCAGAGTTGGTGCGCCTGGCCAAGGAGCAGGGCCTGTCGCTGACCGGGCCGGACGGTCTGCTCAAGCAGTTCACCAAAACCGTTCTGGAAACCGCACTGAACGAGGAGATGACCGAGCACCTCGGGCACGACAAGAACCAAGCTCCGGCCGATCGGGAGTCTACGAATATTCGCAACGGGACTCGGTCGAAAACGGTGTTGACCGAGGCCAGTGGGCATGTCCCGATCGAGGTCCCTCGTGATCGGGAAGGGACGTTCGAGCCGCAGATCGTCAAGAAACGCCAACGTCGATTGAACGGGGTCGATGAGATCGTGTTGTCGTTGTACGCCAAAGGATTAACGACTGGTGAAATCAGTTCGCATTTCGCTGAAATCTACGGGGCCTCGGTCTCGAAGGAGACCATCTCGCGGATCACCGACAAGGTCCTCGAGGAGATGCAGGACTGGTCTGCCCGTCCGCTCGACGAGGTGTACGCGGCAGTTTTCGTCGATGCGATCGTCGTCAAAGTTCGAGACGGGCAGGTCGCAAACCGGCCGATCTACGCGGCGATCGGCGTCAGTCTCGACGGACGGCGCGACGTGCTCGGATTGTGGGCCGGCACCGGCGGTGAGGGCGCCAAATTCTGGATGTCCGTGCTGACGGACATTCGCAATCGCGGCACTCGGGATGTGTTCTTCCTGGTCTGCGACGGATTGAAAGGCCTGCCGGAAGTCGTCGAGAACGTATGGCCGGCCACGACGGTACAAACGTGCGTCGTGCATTTGATCCGCAACACCTTTCGGCTCTCGGGACGTCAACACTGGGACGCACTCAAACACGATCTCAGACCGATCTACACGGCACCGACCGAGGCTGCCGCTCACGCGGGGCTGGACGATCTCGCCGAGCACTGGGGTGAGAGGTATCCGGCGATCATCCGATTGTGGACCAACGCTTGGCAGGAGTTCATTCCGTTCCTCGATTACGACACAGAGATACGGCGAGTGCTCTGCTCTACCAACGCGATTGAGTCCCTCAATGCCCGCTATCGGAGGGCGGTGAAAGCTCGTGGCCATTTCCCTACCGAGGCGGCTGCGCTGAAGTGTCTGTATTTGGTGACACGTTCGCTCGACCCGACAGGCAAGGGCCAGGCACGATGGATAACGAGGTGGAAGCCCGCTCTGAACGCGTTTGCGATCACGTTCGCCGATCGTTGGCCGGGATCGGAAACTTACTGATGGAAATCCGCCGAAACACCGTTAAAGAGATAGACCCGCGGCACGGCGACCACGACTGCAGCGACGCTCACCGTCACCTCTGTCACGCCGCCGGGCTGCGGCGGGACTGTCTGAATAACGGTGGATCCGGTCCTTGATTCAACACGCCGAGCTGAGCTTGGCGGGAAGGATCGACGATGACCGAAACACTTGATCCCATGGCAGAGACTGAGGTGGATCAGAAGCAGTTGGCCGAGCAGCTCCTGGCTCAGGCCAAGGAGCAGGGCGTGGAGTTGATGGGCCCGAACGGACTCCTCAATCAACTCACCAAAAACGTCCTAGAGACCGCGTTAGACGCGGAGATGACCGAGCACCTGGGCTACGAGAAGCACGATGCCGCCGGCCGCGGCAGCGGCAACTCGAGGAACGGTACCCGTTCGAAGACGGTGCTCACTGAGATCGGGCCGGTGGAGATCGAAGTGCCACGCGACGTCGATTCTTCGTTCGACCCGCAGATTGTTAAGAAGCGTCAGCGACGCTTGACGGGTATCGATGAGATCGTATTGTCATTGACGGCAAAGGGTTTGACGACCGGCGAGATATCCGCGCACTTTCAAGATATTTACGGAGCGTCGGTGTCGAAGGACACGATCTCGCGGATCACCGACAAGGTCGTCGGGGAAATGACGGAGTGGCAGAACCGGCCACTTGATCGGGTGTATCCGGTGATGTTCATCGATGCGGTGCACGTGAAGGTTCGCGATGGGCAGGTCACCAACCGGCCGATGTATGTCGCGATCGGCGTCACCGTCAATGGCGAACGCGACATCCTCGGGATCTGGGCCGGCGAGGGCGGAGAGGGCGCAAAGTTCTGGCTCTCGGTCCTGACCGAGATCAAGAACCGTGGTGTGGCGGACGTCTGCATCGTTGTGTGCGACGGACTCAAAGGATTGCCTGAAGCGATCAACACCGTCTGGGAACTCGCTGTGGTGCAGACGTGCATTATTCATCTGATACGCAACACTTTTCGCTTTGCCTCTCGTAAATATTGGGATGCGATGGCGCGTGATCTCAAACCTGTCTACACCGCTCCGTCGGAGTTTGCGGCCAGGGAACGATTCGCTGAGTTCACGCAGAAATGGGGGCAGCAGTATCCAGCGATTATCAAGATGTGGGACAACGCGTGGAGTGAGTTCGTTCCGTTCCTGGACTACGACGTCGAGATCAGGCGCGTCATCTGCTCGACGAACGCGATCGAGTCTGTCAACGCTCGCTACAGGCGCGCAGTACGGGCGCGTGGGCACTTCCCGACTGAGCAGGCGGCGCTCAAATGCTTGTACTTGGCCACGCGTGCTCTGGACCCGACAGGGAAAGGTAAGGCACGATGGGCAATGAGGTGGAAGCCCGCGCTCAATGCGTTTGCGATCACCTTCGAAGGACGCATCACCCTGAACGGTAACTAACCGACATCAAGGTCGGATCCACCGTTAATCGGACACTCCCGGTATGAGGGTCGGCCCGTTTCGGGCCGGGGACTCGCTTGCAAGTTGCCGTGGGTTGCCGAGTAGGCGAAGCCTGGATCGGTAGTGCCTACATTTGCAGGAGGCCCCGGTGATGTATCAGCGTACGAGTGTCGGATTGGACGTGCACGCACTGTCTGTAGTGGCATGTGCGATCGACGGTCAAACCGGTGAAGTATGGAAACAACGATTATGTCCGGACTCCGGTGAGATCCTCGCCTGGTTGCGTTCGTTGCCGGGTCCGGTGAAAGCCGTCTACGAGGCCGGACCGACCGGATTCGGCCTGTACCGAGCTCTGAATCAAGCGGGTGTGGAGTGCGTGGTGGTTGCGCCGTCGAAATTGCAGAGACCTGCTGGTGACCGCGTCAAGACCGATGCTCGCGACGCGCTGCATCTGGCGCGGTTGCTCCGACTGGACGAGATCGTCGAGGTCACGGTCCCTTCGGTAGAACAAGAGGCAGCCCGAGATCTGGTCCGTGCCCGTGAGGATGCTCGCGGGGATCTGATGCGATGCCGACATCGCTTGTCGAAACTTCTTCTGCGGCAGGGCATTGTCTATTCTGGTGGTGCGGCGTGGACTGGTGCGCATGATGTGTGGCTACGAAGTCAGAGGTTCGAGCAGTCGGCGTTGCAGGCCACGTTCGACTCGAACTATGAAGCGATGCTGCTCACCCGAAGCCGCCGTGACCGACTGGATACGGCGATCGAGGAGATGGCGGAGAACAGTCCCTACACGCCGATGGTGCACCGTTTGGGATGTTTACGCGGAATCTCTACTTTGACCGGGTTCGGGTTGGCGGTCGAGATCGGCGACTGGCAGCGATTTACGGGGAGCACCATCGGTTCCTATGTCGGCCTGGTGCCGAGTGAATACTCTTCGGGGACATCACGATCACAGGGTTCGATCACCAAGACCGGCAACGGTCATGCACGTCGGTTGTTGGTCGAGGCAGCATGGCATCACCGCAAGATCTACCGCAACCCTGGACAGGTCATGCGCACTCGATGGGCGAAAGCCAGCCCCGCTGCGCGTGCTCGTGGGCATGCCGGCAACCACCGCCTGCATCATCGGTGGGAGCAGTTCACCGCCCGTAAGAAGCGTCCGGTGATCGCCAATGTCGCCGTAGCCAGAGAACTTGCGGGATGGTGTTGGTCGCTGGCGGTCGTCGACGACCAGCCCTGAGCTTGTCCTTCCCCTAGATTTCGGTCGATAGACAATCGCAAAGGGCGTGATGGCAGCGTGAGGAACGATCTGCGAAAACAACTATGGGCAGCAACAGGTTCCGAAATTGGAACCGATTGCGACGCCCGACCCTAGAGCAGCAGCACCGTTCCTGCCGAACAGTCGTCCTGCGGTAGCCAACCCGCGTATATCAGTCTGACCACGAGTCGTGAATATCGACATGTCACCCGCCGTTCTTCATGTCCGTCGACCGAAACGGAAACGGCCTCGGGAACTGCCGTTCCCGAGGCCGTTTCCACCTGTCCCTTGACAAATTTCTCTACATATCAGTTGTAGGAGGAACGGACGTTGGTGACGCGGTGCCGGCGGTAAGCGGCGGGCGGTCGTCCTCCGCGTGCTGAATGCGGTCGGTGGTAATTGTAGTGAACATTCCAGACTTCGACGGCAGTGCGCCGCTCAGCTTCGCTGGTGTACTCGCGGGAGTACAGCAGTTCTTCGGCGAGGATGCGGTTGTAGCGTTCGACCTTCCCGTTGTGTTTCGGGGTGTACGGCTTGATGCGGTAGTGCCGAGCTTCGCGGAGTGAAACGGTGAAATCTGCTGCCCGATAGCATGATCCGCTGTCGGTGATCACGCGCTCGATACGGGTGATGCCGTGTGCGGCGAAGAAGACGCGGGCGTTGTTCATGAAATCGATGGCTGTTGCGGCGGTTTCGTTGTCGCGTGCCTCGGTGTACGCCAGGCGGGTGTTCCCGTCGATCGCGGAATGCAAATAGGTGTACCCGACCCGGGCTTGCTTGTTCTTCGTTTTCCGACGCTGCGATCGTTTGGCCTGCTCGGAGCCGCGGCCGTGGGCACGCCACCCGCCGCCGTCGGGGATCTTCCCGACTTTCTTGATGTCGACGTGGACCATCTGGCCGGGTCGTTTTGCAACGATGACCTGCGGTTTTCGGTTGGTTTCGCCGTTCGGGTCGATGAACCGGCGGCGGTGCAATCCGAGGTTCCGCAGGATTTTCGTGACGGTCCGGCGAGCAATGACCGTTCCATCCATTCGGAGTTCGAACGTGATTCGTGAAGCCGACCATTTCCGGGTCCGTCGCATCGACTCGATGTCGGCCACGACCTCCGCGGCTGTGGCGGTGGGTTGGTGTTTCGGTGCGCTGGAGCGGTCCTGTAGTCCCAGGTCACCATATTTGCGGTGACGGTTGACCCACGTGGAGGCGCATTGTCGTGAGATACCCATTTCGGCGGCGACGTGGGCGATCGGACGACTCTGGCAGCGCTCGATCAGGCGTCGTCTTCCCTCCACGGTGAGTGGAGCATTACGGTGTGTCACAGGGCTGGTCCTTCTTGGTCGAGAACGGTTGTGTCGCAACTCCCATTCTTACGCCGAGGACCAGCCCGTCTACTTCAATCCCTCGTCAGCAACGTCCATACCCACAACAACTAGGCCCCTCTGAGGGAAGGGCGACCATCAAGTCATGGAGCGGACCTGCAATAACATCGACCACCTCTGGAGGAATCTTTTTCCCCAGAATTGCGATCCTCGCTAGCACTCCCTGGCGGTCAGAGACGAAAGGCAGTTCCGTCGTCAATAGGTCGGAGATCGAATCCCACGAAGCGAGCTGGGGATACCAGACATTCAGTGTGACCAGATCGGATGCAAAGTCCTTCACTCCCATGGCGAACGAGCCGCTTTTGAGGTCGGAGATCCGCTGGGTGGTCGCGGAGGACAGCTTCTCAATAACGCCCTTCGCTATGTCGTCATCTAGGTCTCGTACATCTCCAAAAGCACTGAGAGCGGACAAGTTCCCTTCTTCAATTCGCTTCTGAATCGTTTCCCGATGGGCGGAATCGTGCTTGGCGAGGATTCGATCGAACGCTTCTTTGAGTGCCGGGCCGTCCTTGCTGCGCACGGCAACCGCCGTTCTGTCGTCGCTGGTCCATTCACTTATTGGCACGTTCTCCACGACGCGTGCCCAATCGTACGAGGAGCCGATATCCCCTTGCTGTGGAGATTCTTTGATGTGTTCGATCACCTCACGCAGGACCGGCGCTGAAATCACGGAAACAAGATTCGACAAAACCTTCAGCAGTGCATGCTCCAGTGAGAAGGTCGGCTGCAGCCGAGTTGCCAAGTCGCCAGTATCATTCAACCTCGCCAGTATCCAGCGTGCATGCGTGTCTGCCCAGTCTGTTTCAAGGACATCGGAGGCAGACGAAATCGTTTGCAGGTCAGCGTGTAGCGAAGTTCGAGTCCCGAGTTCAAGTCGCACTACGCCCGCTGCAGCGCGGACCGCGGTTGCGGGCCCCACCCTTAGTAAATGCCGCACAGTGTCCTCGATCAGCTTGTGTTCACCTGCGTGCCTCAGCGCAGCCAGCGATTTAGCGATCTCCTCAGCTGAGCTGTCGTTCATGAGCGTGTACTGGGCCAAGAGTGTGTGCGATCTTCGCCAGGATGAATGATCCGCAGCGATCCCGGCAAGCAGCGTCGCCGACCGGAGCCTCAAGCTGGTCGGATCCAGTTCTGGGCCCTCGGAATTACCCACCCATACTTGGAACTGGTCGGTGAACTGAATCTCCAGGCCGTCCGCTACCTCCTGCCGACTCCACCACGACGCGAGGGTGTCACGGCCCTTGATCACTTCCTCAACACCGATAACTTCCTTGCTGTCCGTCGACCATGGGTTGAGTCTGAAGATGAGATCAGTGCCCGATCCTGTGATTGCCATAGCGGTTGGGTCATCTACCGCTACATTTCGAATTTTTTGGACGTCGACGGCACAGAGACGTGCATTTGCGAGATCGCCGAGCTCGGCTAGACAACGGCCTCTGTGCAGGAGGAGCCACGCCCGATCGACGTCGCTGTAATCGCTATGGGTCAGAGCGCCGTCTACGACGTCCAATCCGCCTTGTGGGTTTCCGTCTTCGACGGAAAGAGCACAGGCGAACACTGCGGCTGCAGCCCGTTCCGATGGCGCCTTGGCGTCCTTGACCAGTTTTTCGAGCGCGTCAATGTTGGCGTCACCGCCCAGAATGTCGTGCGCTGCAGCATAAAATCGCCACCCCCACGTGGTCGAGCTTCGGCATTCCGCGAGGTCCGGTGCCGGATCCTTAGTACTTTTGGCCAGCGCGTCAACCGCCGTGCGCGGTGTCAGGTGCCTCAGCCGCATTTTGATCAACAATGCGATGGCTTCGTGGGGTTCCAGTTTCGTCACTGGCGAGTTCGGGTGGGGGGCCACCAGGCGCGGCGTCAACATCGCATAGCGGTAACGATCAGTCGACAACACATCT
>NZ_JBIBWT010000041.1:0-8524 GCF_043081525.1 Streptomyces sp. NPDC014864 | reverse complement strand
CCGCCGGCCCTCGGCGGTGACGGCCAGGGCGACATAGACGGGCCGGTTGGCGACCGCGCCGTCGCGGATCTTCACGTGGACGGCGTCGATGAAGACGACCGGATAGACGGCGTCGAGCGGGCGCCCCTGCCATTCGGCCATGCCCTCGGGCACCTTGTCGGTGATGGTGGAGACGGTCTGGCCTGGGCCCGGTGCACCAGCTCGTCGATCAGCTGGTCGTCCACGGCCTTCGCCGACACCGCCTCCGCCGACTCGACAGACTTCGGCTCGGTCACGTTCTCACTGGTCATCGATGCACCTTCCATGATCGGGAGTTACACCGAACGTCTTACAGTCCCGGGCCCCCCGGGAAGGATACGTCTGCGTACTCTCACCGTGGGCGTGGCACCGTCATGGAGTGGCCGGTGTCTGGCTGTCCCTGCTGTGGTCGCGCCGTTACGATCACGCCTGGTTTCTCAACATGGTGATCGGGCTGCGGGGGTAGTGGTGGCTGAGTTGATCCGGGAGCAGGAGCTCGACGTGGAGGTCGACTTCTACGGCTTCGCGTTGCAGGAAGTTGACGACACGCTGGTTCCGCTCGCGTACCCCGAGGGCCGGGAAGCCGGGGGTGCCTTCCTGACAGCTCGCGAAGGTCGTCTGGACATCGAGAGCGCGGGCCATACCCACACCGCGACGATGAGCGCCGAGGTGTGGGATGCCGAGCCCCCGCCCGCGGACGACCGCGGCGAATGGGAGGCGCGGGGCGAGGCCGTGCTGCATTGTTCCTCGGGTGAGCTGGCCGTGTGGGGAGTCACGGCGGGGCCCCGAGAGGCGTACCTGCGCCTGCCGGACAAGAACCGGACGTGGCAGGTCCGGGTGTACTGCGAAGGGCGCCAAGAGGTGGCGCGCTTGGCGCAGGAGGGAGTACCCGAGGGCATCGAGCACTACTTGGTGCAGTTCTGGCACTCCTCCGTCTGACTGGCCGTTCTCTATCCGTCCGTGTGATCGGTGGGATTCGAACGAGGGCCTGGTTCGGGTGAGTCGGCCGGTTCGGGTGCATGGAAGAAGGGCCTCTTGGTAGCTCGCGGTTGTCGAATCCAGCGAGAAGCAAGAGGCCCTGTTGTCGGAGTGTCGCGTGGTCCTGGTCGCCGAGTCCAGTTCGTCCACTCCTGAGTGTGACTGCCTCGCCCATCGGTTCGGGAACGCGGCCGACCGGCCGGAGCGCCGGCCTCGGTACGACTCGGACATGAGCGATGCGGAGTGGGCACTGGTGCGGGATCTGCTGCCGGTGCCCGGTGGCTGGCGGGCCGGGGCGGCAGGCCGGAGGGCTACTGCCACCGGCAGATGATCGACGCGGTGCGTTACCTCGTCGACAACGGCATCAAGTGGCGGGCGATGCCCGCCGACTTCCCGCCATGGCCACGGGTCTACTCCTTCGTCGCCCGCTGGCGGGACACGGGGCTGGTGGCCGAACTGCACGACCGGCTGCGTGGAGCCGTCCGCGTAGCTGAGGGCAGAAGCCCGGAGCCGACCGCGGCGGTCGTGGACTCGCAGTCCGTGAAGGCGGACGCCACCGTCACCCTGGCCTCCCGGGGATACGATGCCGGGAAGAAGATCAACGGGCGCAAGCGCCACCTGCTCACCGACACCCTGGGGCTCCTTCTGGCCGTGCTGGTCACGCCGGCATCCACCACCGACCGGGACGCCGCCCGCGTCCTGCTACCCACAGCAAAGAATCACTTCCGGCGGCTGGTGCGGATCTGGGCCGACGGTGGCTACACCGGCCACCTCACCGATTGGACCACCCAGCACCTCGGACTGATCCTCGACATCGTCCGCCGCAGCGACGACGTCCAAGGTTTCCAGGTTCTGCCCCGCCGCTGGGTTGTCGAAAGATCTTTCGCCTGGCTCCTGCGCAGCCGACGCCTGGGCCGTGACTACGAACGACGCACCGACACCAGCGAGACCGTCATCCTGTGGTCGATGACCATGCTCATGAGCCGCCGCCTGGCCGCCCAGCACCAGCAGCGTCAGGCTCCGGCACAGGCAGCATGAACCTGCCCGGCTTCTCCTCGACCAGCCAGCCCCGCTCCACCAGCCGTTTCATCCGGGCCCGCGCTCCCTCGACGCGCGAGGCCGATGCGCTGTCCCAGCCCAGCACCACCGCTGCCCGCCGAGCACCGAGCCCGTCGACTCCCGCCTCCAGTGCGGCGGCCATCAACGCCTGGTAGTCCACCGACAACACCTCGGTTCCGGCCGAGTCCTGGCGGTGCGGCACCGCCCGGCGCGGACCCACCGGCTTCCTCTGCGACACGACGGCCACGGCGGGCGCCTCCTCCTCGGCGAGCGCCTCCAGATACTGCTCCAGGCCGATCACCCGGTGCCTGAGTACTTCTTCCGCCTCAGTCAGAGCCACCCGCACCCGCTCCAGCTCGGCTTCGAGTTCCTCCACCCGCCCCGCCGCGGCCTTCTGCCGCGCTTCCAACACCGCCCGCATCGATGGCACCCGCCACCCCCACAACATCTCGACCAGCAACGGACCGAGACTCCCGCGACAACTGCCTTCTCATGCCTGACCAGCAGAAACGGCACACGAGGTTGGGTGTGTCTGAAAGATCGTGTAAGTCCGTGACGTGACAGGTTGGTCGGGGGCTCGTCGTGGGTCCCCTGGCCTCCGGATCGGACGGACATGAGTGAGAAGGAGAATCCGGTGGTCGAGCCGGATGAGCTGGTGGACGAGGTCGTCGAGCGGTTGATGGACCGTGCCGATGCCTCAGGGACCGCCCTGCTGGGTGAGGGCGGGCTGTTGACGGAGGTGACCCGGGCCGTGCTGGAGCGGGCCCTGGAAGCCGAGATGACCGGCCACCTGGGTTACGAGAAACACGATCCGGCTGGCCGCGGGTCGGGCAACAGCCGCAACGGCACCTCGCCCAAGACAGTGCTGACCGATGCCGGAGCGGTGACGGTCGCCGTTCCCCGCGACCGCAACGGAGCGTTCGATCCGAAGATCTTGCCGAAGGGTGCCCGGCGCCTGGCGGGCTTCAACGAGCGGATCCTGTCGTTGTACGCGCGAGGGATGAGTGTGCGGGACATCCGCTCGCATCTGGCGGCCATCTACAGCGTCGAGGTCTCCCCGGACCTGATCAGCACGGTGACCGACGCGGTCGTGGACGAGCTGGCTGTGTGGCAGAACCGGCCGCTGGACGCCGTGTGGCCGATCATCTACATCGATGCTCTGTGGGTGAAGATCCGCTCGGGATCGGTGGTGAGCCGTCCGGTCTACGTGGCCGTCGGTGTCGACATGGACGGCTGCAAGGACGTGCTGGGCCTGTGGGTCGGTGCCGAGGGCGAGGGCGCCACGACCTGGATGGCGGTGCTCTCGGAGTTGCGCAACCGTGGCGTCGAGGATGTGTGCATCGTCGCCTGCGACGGTCTCAAGGGGCTGCCCGACGCCGTGACGGCGACCTGGCCGAAGGCCACGGTTCAAACATGTGTGATCCATCTGGTGCGGGCCTCGCTGCGGTTCGCCTCGAAGAGGGACCATCCCAGACTGGTGCCGGCGCTCAAAGCGATCTACACGGCGCCGACCGAGCAGGCCGCGGGGCAGGCCCTGGACGCCTTCGCCGCCTCTGACCTGGGCAAGCGGTACCCGGCGATCGTGAAAACCTGGCAGGCAGCCTGGAGCGAGTTCACGCCCTACCTGGCCTTCCCGCCCGAGATAAGGAAGGTCGTCTACAGCACGAACATGGTCGAGTCGATCAACGCCCGGCTCCGCAAGACCACCCGCAACCGCGGTCACTTCCCCTCGGAGCAGGCCGCGTTGAAGGTGCTCTACCTCGCGGTGCGTGAACTCATCGAACCCAAAGCGCGCGACGTCAACCACGTCGCCGCACACTGGAAGAGCGCCCTCAACGCGTTCGCGCTGTTCTTCGAAGACCGCATCAGCGCCCAGTAAAAATCGAGGACTTACACAAGAACGCTTACACGCCCCACGAGGTTCGGAAAGAGAACGACCTCTGAGCGGGCCGGAACCCCTCAAGGGGTTCCGGCCCTGGTGTCGGGCTACGAGACGATTTTGATGAGAAAGCCGTCGTCCATGCCGTCGATGATTCGGTTCTTCTTGTAGAACTGGCCGAGCAGGGTTCCGGCGTCCTGGTTCTGCCGACTGATCACGGGCAGGACGGAGAAGTTGTTCTTCTCCGCATGCGGATCGAACCGGGGTTGCGCGCAGCCTTCATAGGTGCTCTGGAAAGGGAACTCGTCGCAGTCCTTGGTGCCATGGTCGGTGTATCCGGCGCCGAAGTAACGTCGGCAGTTGCTCACTGCGGTGGAGTGGTTGGCCTTGCGGCGCTGGTCGTCCAGGTACAGCCGGTGCAGCGGGGCGGACGGGGTCTGCCCGGCGATCTTCTTGTTGTGGTTGGTGGGCTTCGTCGCCGCCGGAGTGGTGTAGGCCTTCTTGATGTGCGTGGCCACGCCCCGCTCGGGTGCGGAGGCTTTGGCGCTGTAGACGAGGGTTGCCAGGTAGCTGAACGAGGCGGCGCCCCTGTTGTCCGGGTTGCCGCCGCCGGTGGGGTTGCTCAGGTACTTTCCCGCATCCCAGCGGGGCGCGAACATGGCGGGTTTGCCCACTGCGGGGCTGTTGCCGACCCAGCCGGGCGGCAGGGTGGAGGTGACGACCGGCTGATAGACGCCGAACACCACGTCCGCCTTCCCCGAGCCTGTGCCCTGCCCGGGCTTGTAGCGCACTGTGTGGGTGAAGTGCGCGGACGGCATCGCCTGCAGCTGGTCGAACGTCCGTGTCACCGGCAGATCGCCGCCGGTCTTGGGGATGGCGCGTGAGGGCCAGTCCTGGGGAATGGTCCCCTCGAGCTTGAGCCTCAGGCCGCTGGTAGCCGTCGTGTTGATCTTCTTGAAGTTGACGGCGTCGTAGTCGAAGTGGATCGTGCGGTCGTTCTCCTTCACCGTGCCGCGTATGTAGAGGTCGAAGGAACTGGTGCCCAGCGGGTTGCCGCTGGTGCGCATCCAGATCGTGATGACCTGGATTCCCGTGCAGAGGGCGAACCGCGACTTGATGTAGATCGCCGCGTCCCCGGCCATGTGCTTCGCGCAGTCCCCCAGCGACATCGTGCGCGCCGGATCCGGATACGACACCGCAGCGGGCGCCGCCGCCCCGTCCCGTCTGGCCGGCACCGGTGCCGGCACCACCGCCGGCACCTGGGCACGGCGGCCGTATGCGGCCGCAGGACCGACCGTCTCCAGCGCGGTCCGCCCGGCCGCCAACTGAGCTGTCTGGTCGGCGAGGAGGCTGCGAAACTGTGGTTCCCGTAACTGCTCCAGGCTGGGCAGCGGTACCCCCACGGGCAGCATGAACGTCTCTGCACGTATCCCGTCCCCCCGGCTGGCAGCAGCCCCTGGGGCCGTCCCTCCCGCCAGCATCCCGACCGCCAGCAGCACCGCTGCTCGCACGTGGACACGACGAAGCCACCGTCTATGGCTCAACGAAACCCCCGGTCATGCATGGCGGCGGACTCCCCGCCGCCTGGTCACCACCACCCATATCGAACAAACGCTCCAGCGATCGGGCGTCACGGAGAAACTGGCGTAATCACGACCGACTCTGACCGACGGACACGCGCCGGCTCTCGGTCCGATGTGCCTCAACCCCCTTCCTCCGAGCACGCCGCCACCGATGTCCCACACGACCGTGACTAAGCTGATCTTCATGGCGGCAGAAGCGACCGGAAGCCCGGCCGGGGTGGCGTGTTCGGGGTGTGGCGGCACGGAAGTGGACGCGGTGGAGCAGGTGCGCACCGGCAGGGGAGCGTCGCGGCAGCGCCTCTACAGCAGGCTGGCGCCGGGCCCGGAGAAGGGCGGTGACGGATGCCTGCACTTCGTGGAGGGCATGGTGCTCACCGGCATGGGTGTCGCGCTGGCCGCCACTGGCGTCGGCCAGGACAAGCCCTTGTACACCGTCGCTGGCGTGCTGCTGGCCCTGGTGTGCTTCTTCGGCACATTCGCCGTCGTCCGCGACGACCGGCGGGAGAAGGCCGCCGCTGAGGCGGGTGCCGGGCACGCCGACTGGCTGTGGCAGCCCGCGCACTACTGCTACGGCTGCGGCTCGGTGTTCTGTCCCGGCGGCGTCCCCTGGCCGGGGGCGCTGACCCCGGAGCAGTTCAAGAAGCTGGTGTGGACGGAGGCGGGCTACGCCGACCAGCTCACGCCGGGCGACCGGGCGAGAGAGGCGGAGCTGCCGCCCGACGTGCTGCCCTGGCGGCCATGACGGCGGATGCCCGCTCCGGGAGAGTCCGGTCGGGTCCGCAGGCGCCTGGCCCGCAGCCGGACCACACCGTCGGCCGTGCCGGGCGCTCCCGTCGTCTTTTAATGCGGTGCCCGATGAGACGGGCGAGTGATTCCGAGGGCCGGCAGAGCCATTCGAGAAGAGGGTCGGTGACCACGAAGTAATGTGCGCTAACCCATCCCCGCCTCTTGTCCAGGAGCTGCGGGGTCTCATCGCGGTAGACATAGCGGAGGTAGCAGCGGCGGATCGGCGCTCCTGTTATCAGCAGCACTGGTGAGGCGACAAGGATGGCCAGGGGGATCAGGGCTTTCACGGCCGTGAGCTTGGCTCTCTCCTCATAGCGCATGCGCTCAGTGTGTTGCCCCTCTGGGCTGCTTGTCATCCCTTCTGCGGGGTTTGGTGCCGATCTTGTGGTGGGTGCGACGGCTGTATGCCTCGCCGGTGGCGAGGACGTGTCCCGCGTCGTGGCGGAAGCCGGATAGCGGTTCTTCGAGCCGCGGGAACGCCGGGGCCTGGACGGGACGGATTCGGCGCACCAGACGTGGAGCCGGTCTTCGCCTAGGGGTGCGTCAGCCTCGGGTGCTACCGGTCCCATGTCTGCGCGGTCGCCTTCCCGTAAAGGCGGGTGTCGGTGACCGTGACGGCGCGCTCGGCGCCCCACGTTCGTGGGGTCGAAGACGAACTGGGCGTCTTCGCCCGGCTCAAGCAGATCGCGCTGGACTCCTACGACCGGATCGTCGGCCTCGTCCTCGATCAGATCGCCGTTGACGGCTCCATCACCAAGGCTCCCGGAGGCGGCGAGGTGGCCGGGCGTTCTCCGGTCGACCGGGGCAAACAGGGCCTGAAACGGCATGACAGACGGATACGGCATTCCGCTGGGCCGTGTCCTGGCCGGCGCCAACCGCCACGACTCCCC
Source organism: Streptomyces sp. NPDC014864 (assembly GCF_043081525.1). Classification (NCBI taxonomy): domain Bacteria; kingdom Bacillati; phylum Actinomycetota; class Actinomycetes; order Kitasatosporales; family Streptomycetaceae; genus Streptomyces; species Streptomyces sp. NPDC014864. The sequence continues at coordinate 1,331 of NZ_JBIBWT010000041.1, read as the reverse complement.
GCTGCTCGCCCCGACCCTGGACCGGCTGGACGAGCTGGGCCCGTTGCCCGTCGACGTCACCGTGAACCTGGACGCCAGCTACGACTCGGACAAGACCCGCGCTGTGCTTGGCGAACGCGGCCTGCGCAGCCGCATCGCGCACAAAGGCGAGAAGGCGCCCATCCAGGCCAGTCAGCGTTGGCACGTGGAGCGTACCCACGCCTGGCAGAACGCCTTCTACCGGCTCGCCCGCTGCTACGAGCGGCGCGCCATCGTCGTCGACGCATTCTTTGACCTGGCCGACTCGATCATCACCGTGCGCAGTCTGATCCGGCGGGCATGGACGACTCACCGCTGGGACGAACGCCCGAGCCGCCGACCATGACCGCACCCGTATCCGTGCCGCCTCCAGGGCTTGTCCGGGTGATCAAGCGCGGAGCCAGACGATCAGGGACACTGCGGCGGCAGCATGATATTGCCCAACCTCTACTGTTCGAATGAGCGGACAGAACGACACGAGGAATGGGACGGGATGTCGGACGACGAGGCCGATTCATTGTTCGTATGGGGTGAGGGCACCGTGTTCCGCCGATCTGGCGGCAAAAGCATGTTGCTCAACGAGCATGCCCCTGAGCGGACGTTCGCCGCCATTGCCGCGCTGGATCCTGACTGGACACCCCCACCGCCCTCCGAACCCAACGTCGAAGTGTGGTAGGGGGATCCTGTGGTGGTGGACGGGCCATGGTTGATCTTCACCAGTGGCACCGAACGGGAGATCCGAGCGTTCGTGGACCGCTATGAGGACGTGCGCGGAATGCTGCGTGTATCAAGCGTGCGGTCATCCGACTCCGCACATGATCGCCCGGACAAGTCCTAAACGTCGCGCACCGCGAGCAGTTCGACCGCTGCCCCAGACGACTCCAGCAGTGGTGCAGCAGCAGAGCGCCGGGGATCCGCCCGGTAGGCAGCGAGATCCTCGCTGTTGGGAAAGGTTATGAGGTGGGCCTCCACCTGATCGTCCAGAGTCCGCAGTCGGCGCTCAAGGAGCCCGCCATACTCGGCAAGGAGCGGCACGACAGCGCTTTCATAAGCGTCGAAGTCGCCCAGGCCCCCTTCAGGTAGCCGCGCGAGCATCAAGTAGGTGACGGCCATGGCTCCCTCATAGCGGTCTGTTTAATAGTGATCTTCTGAGCCTACTGACGTTGAATGCGTGATGTCGTCATGGTGGCTGGCGCCGGAGGCCGGTGCCGGTGAGGTAGCCGTCGAGGACGTCGGGGCGGTACTGGAGTTGGCGGAGACCCCGGCGGACGGCGGTGATCAGGTCGTCGGGGTCGGCGAAGGCGCGGTTGGCT
>NZ_JBIBWT010000040.1:0-9643 GCF_043081525.1 Streptomyces sp. NPDC014864 | reverse complement strand
AACACCCGGCAACAGCGGCGCTATCCGCTCCCACGCCGCATCCGTCAGCTCACCACGACCCACCACAAGATCAATTATCAGACAGGACCTAGCCGCGGGGGCGTGCCCGCCCGGGGGCGCCCCGGGCGTGATCGGCGGAGAAGATCGCCCTGGGAGAAGTCACCAGGGAAGAAAGACGTGCACGTCCTTGCCGCGGTCGTGCGTCACGACGCTGACCTGGTCGCACAGCGTGTGGACCAGGTGCCAGCCGATTCCGCCGCCACCGCGGCTGGGGTGGAAGGGCCGGGGCGCCGGCGGTGTGGTGCTGGTGTCGCTCAGCGTCACGTGCACCCCGTCGAAGGTGCGGCGCATCCGCAGTTCGAAGGGGCCCGGCGCGTACTGCACAGCGTTGGCCGCGAGCTCCGTGACGACCAGCAGGATGTCGTCCCAGTGCTCGGGAGCCGTCGGCGGAGCCGAGCGTGCAAGCTCGTCGATGAACTCCTCCGCGGCCAGACGCGCACCCGTCACATGGTGCAGCTCACCCGCGAAGCGAGCGGTGCGACTCGGAATCCCCTCGGTTGCCAGTGTGTCGTCCCAACGCGGCTCGGTTCCCATCTCGCCTTCCAGGCCCGCCGTCGTGGCCGGGCTGTCGACCATTCTTTCCCTTGCGTCCCCTGTCTTGTTCCCATGGGCGCGGACCCTACGCGTGGGTCAGCAGTGGGACCGGTCGCAGGGGAGGCGGGCGGCGATCAAGGGCCTGGACCCCGTCTCAGGCGGCCGCCCGGCGCGCGCACAGCCGGACGTCGTGCACGGACCCGCGGGACTCCCAGCCGCGCAGACAGCACGCCTCGTACAGCTCCTGCCACGCGCGCGTCGCCCCGGACGTCCGCCGGGCCGCCGGGCGGGGTGCGCGGGCGCAGTCCGGTTCGTGGGCGGCACCTGCGGGGGCGCGCCAGAAGGAGCAGCACGGCCGGGCGGGGGCGACGGGCGGCGCGTCGCCCAGCGCGGCCCGCCGGGCACGCCGGTGCGAGTCGAGCAGCAGCCGGTGGGAGCGGCCCGCCCGGCCCGCCGCCACCAGGAGCACCGGCACGCCGAGCGTCAGCACGGCGGCGGCCGCCCGCATCCCGTTGACGACATTCCACAGGCCCACCGCTGCGACGGCGACGGCCAGCAGGACACAGAGAAGTTGGCGGCGGAGGTGACGGGACATCAACGACGGCTCCTCGCAAGGATCGGCACGGCTCTCCCTGTGCGCCTACGACGATCCGGCGAATGTAAACCCCCGCGACGCGTCCTTCGCGCGCGGCGCGTGTCGCGCGCGGGGTTCGTACCGATTGCTGTCCTGCGGACTCAGCCGAAGGCGGTCCAGGACGTGCCGTGGTGCACGGCCAGCAGCACGGCGAGCAGCAGGAGATCGGTGACGCCCAGTGCGAGCCCGAGCCAGGCCCGGAACCGGCGGGGGGTGTCCCGGCGCAGGGCGACCACGGCGAGCACGATCGCCACCGGCCCCAGTACCAGGTTGAGTACCACCAGTCCCACCAGGCCGAGCACGAAAGAGGCGATGGCCATGCCTTCGGTGTCCCGCTTGCCGGTGCGTTGCCGAGGCGGAGCTGTCAGCCGCATGGGTCAGGCCCTCCCCGCCCGGCCGCGCCGCCGGCGTTCACGGACGGTGAAGACGGCCAGCCACAGGACGACGGCCGTGCTCAGCACCAGCGTGACCGGCCAGGGAAGATAGGCCGCCGACCCGAGGACAACGGCCAGCAGCAGAAGTGCGGCAACCAGGAAGAGCACGACTCACCTTTCGGTTCGAACGGGCTTGGGAACCAGCGGAGTTCGCGGTTTCGGAATCATGCGGAACAGGTTTCCCACGGGTGCGGCGTCACGCCTACCTGTTAGCCCCGTTTTCCCAACTTCGCTGTGTGCTCGGCGCGTCGAGGGGCATCTGAAAGCTCCGGTCATCAACCGGCCAACGAATCCAGGGAGAGAACGATGACGAGTTATGGCAGTTCACCCACCGCCTCCCCGAACTCGCGGACCAACGGTCTGGCGGTCGCGGGTCTCGTCCTGGGGATCATCGGGGTGTTCCTCTTCAACGTGATCCTCGGCCCGCTCGCGATCGTGCTCGGCGCCGTCGGCCTGCGCCGGGCGCCGGCGCAGGGCGGGGCGGGCATGGCGAAGGCCGGCATCGTGCTGGGCATTCTCGACCTGGTGGTCTTCGGCGTGCTGCTGGCCGTCTCCGCGGCCCACGGCGGGTTCCACTGGTACGTGGGCGGCTGACCCGTCCTCCCCGCCACCCGGACCTTCGGGTCCGGGTCAGCGGAAGACGTTGTCGGAGTCGTCCCAGTCGGCGGTCGTGTCACGGGGCGCGGGCCGGCGCGGACCGCGGCTGCGCGCCTGGTACATGGCGTCGATCTCGAACGCGTAGTGGCGCACTATGGCGTCCCTGCGCAGCTTCATCGAGGGCGTCAGCAGCCCGCTCGCCACGTCGAAGGGCTCCGGGAGCACCCGGAAGACGCGGATGGACTCCGAAGGGGAGACGACGCTGTTGGCGGCGGCGACCGCCCGCCCGATCTCCTCGCGCAGGGCGTTCTCCTCGCGCGCCTCGCGGCCCGCCGTGCCGCCCTGGAGCGCCAGCGCGGCCCGCCAGTGCGCCAGGAAGTCCGGGTCCAGCGTGATCAGCGCGCCCACGCAGGGGCGGTTGTCACCCACCACCACCGCCTGATGGATCAGCGGATGCATCCGCAGGCGCTGCTCCAGCAGGGCAGGAGCCACGCTCTTGCCGCTGCTGGTGATGATGATGTCCTTCTTGCGCCCGGTGAGCGTGAGATAGCCCTCGGCGTCCAGGTGCCCGATGTCCCCGGTCGCCAGCCAGCCGCCGCGCAGCGCGGACCGGGTGGTGGCCTCGTCGTTCACGTAGCCCTGGAACACCGAGGGCCCCCGCACCAGGATCTCCCCGTCGTCGGCCACCTGGATCTCGGTGCCCGGCAGAGGCCTGCCCACGGTCCCGGACTTCTCCCGGCCGAGCGGCTGCATGGTGATCCCGCCCGCGGTCTCGGTGAGCCCGTACCCGTCGTGCACGTAGATGCCGATGCCCTCGTAGAACAGGGAGAGTTCGCGGCTCAGCGGGGAGCCGCCGGACGTGGCGCGGACCACCCGGCCGCCGAGCGCCGCGCGCAGCTTGCGGTACACCGTCCGCTCGTACAGGGCGTGCTGCAGCCGCAGGTCGAATCCGGGCCCGGGGCCCCGGCCCAGCCGCTGCCGCTCCAGAGCCCCGGCGAAGTCGCACGCGGTGCCGGCCGCCCGCTCGAACAGGGCGCCGCGGCCCGCCTGCTGGGCCGTGCGCAGGAAGGTCTTGTAGAGCTTCTCGAAGACGGACGGCACGGCGTAGAAGTACGTCGGCCGGAAGGTGCGCAGCGCCGACGCCAGCGAGGCGTGGGTGACATCGGGTTCGTGGCCCATCAGGATGCCGCCGCGGATGCACAGGCCCTGGATCATCAGGCCGTACACATGGGAGAACGGCAGGAAGGCGAGGACGGCTGCCTGCTCGCCCGGGGGCGCGGCCGTGTGCCCCCAGCCCTCCAGCAGCGTGTCGCAGGGGCTGGCCAGCGCGCGGTGGCTCAGCGCGCATCCCATCGCGTGGCCCATCGTGCCGGAGGTGTAGGCGATCACCGCCGTCGCGTCCGGCAGGACGATCCGCCGCAGCGAGTCGACCGTGGTCGGCGGTATCACCGCGCCCCGCGCCACGAGGTGCGCCAGCGCCCCGTCGTCCAGCTGCCACACGTGCCGCAGGTCGGGCAGCTTGGCGCAGACCGAGCCGACGGTCATGACGCCCTGCTCGTCCTCGACGACCACCCCCACGCACGCCGAGTCCCGCAGGATCCACTCGACCTGGTCGCGCGAGGAGGTCGGGTAGATCGGGACGACCTCGGCGCCCACGGTCCACAGGGCGTAGGCGAACACCGTCCACTCGTAGCGGGTGCGCGCCATGACCGCGACGCGGTGGCCCGGGGAGATCCCGGAGGCGACCAGCCCCCTGGCCAGATCGGCGACCTCGTCCCGCAGTTCCACGGCGGTGACCTCCTCCCACGTCGCGGAGGCGGGGTCGGGCCGGCGGGCCAGGACGGGGTGGGTCGGACGGAGCTCGGCCGTCTCGAAGACGCTGTCGGCGAGTCCGCCGGTCATGGAGGAGACGGCGGAGGGAGCGAGGGCGAAGTCGCGCATGCACTGCTCCTGGGGTGTACGGAGGGTGACTTCGCCGACGAGTACCGTGTCGACGCTGGTCGAATGTAGCCCAGGTGAACGTGCCGGGTGCCCGGAACGGGGAAGTAGCCCCGTTTCCGTGATCTACGGCGTCAGGTGGGCCCACCGGGGGGCGCGAAGGGCCCGCCCGCCGGGCAAGCCCTCACCTCTGGGTGAGGCGCACGCACTCGGTGACGACGTCCCGCAGGCTCCCGGTCCGCTCCATCAGCTCCCGCTGCACCCGGGCGCCGTTGCCCCGCCGCAGCAGCCCCGTCACGGCCTCCCGCACGCGCTCGTGATCGCCCGTTTCGGCCAGGGCCTCGCCGACGTGGTCGAGCAGGTCCCGCACCACCGACTCGGCCGGCCGCGGGCGCATGGTCGCCGGGTGCAGCAGCTCGCCCTCCAGACCGCCCCGCCCCGCCTGCCACGCGGCCAGCCGCAGCAGGCTCACCCCGTGGTCGACCGGCTCCCGCCCCGCCCGCCACTCGCGCGCGGCCGTCTCCACCAGGGCGCGGGCCAGCGTGGCGATCAGCTGGGCGGTGTCCGCGTGCAGGCACACGTCGGAGACCCGGATCTCGACCGTCGGGTACCGCTCGGACAGACGCGCGTCGAAGTACACCATCGCCGCGTCGAGGATCACCCCGGTGGACACCATGTCCGCCACCCGCCGGTGGTACCGCTCGGGCGAGCCGAAGAGCTCGGTCGGCCCGGCCGACGGCCAGCGGCTCCACACCCGGCTGCGGTAGCTGGCGTAGCACGAGTCCGTGCCCTGCCAGAACGGCGAGTTGGCGCTGATCGCCAGCAGCGCGGGCAGCCAGGGCCGGATCCGGTCCAGGACCGCCACGCCCTCCGCGTCGGACTCCACGGCCACGTGCACATGGCAGCCGCAGACGAGTTGCTCCCGCGTCGCGATGCCGTACTGCTCGGCCATCCACTGGTAGCGGTCGTTCATCACGATGGACGGGCTGACCGGCAGCGGGGAGGAGGCCAGCGCGGCCACCGCGCAGCCGATCTCCCCGGCGTGCCGGGCCGCCTCCTTGCGGCAGCGGACGATCTCCTCGCCGAGCCGGGCCATGTCCGTCTGCGGATGCGTGGCGAACTCCAGCATCTGGCCGTACAGCTCTTTCTCGAACATCTCCCGGCCCGGGCCGTCCGCCTCGGCGTGGGCCAGCACCGCCGCGGACAGCGCCTTCGGCTCGCCGGTCTCCGGGTCGACCAGGAGGAGCTCCTCCTCCACTCCGACGGTGCGCACCCTCGCCGCCCTTCCTCCGTCCTCTGCGACACCGGCCGGTCGCCGGGTCGTACGACCCCGACTGCCCCGGGACGGCCCGGAGACACCTGGGCGCGGCACCCGGGACCGCCGAAGGACGGCCGGGACGCCACGGAGCGGACGACCGGGACGCCACGGGCGGCCGGTCTCAGGGGGCGTACGGCGTCAGCCAGACCGTGGCGAGGGGCGGCAGGGTCAGGCTGATGCTGCCGTCCTCCGGCTTGACCGGGTCGGAGTTGGTGACGTCGCCGCCGCCGTAGCGGGCCGCGTCGGTGTTGAGCACCTCGCACCAGGCGGCGACGTCCTCGGGGACGTGGAGGCGATAGCCGGCGCGGACCACCGGGGAGAAGTTCGACACCGCCAGCAGCGGGGTGCCCTCGGCGTCGAACCGCAGGAACGCGTAGACGTTGTCGTCGGCGGCGTCCACCGCGACCCACCGGAAGCCCTCGGGCCGGGTGTCGCGCTGCCACAGGGCGGGGGTGGCCCGGTACCGCGTGTTGAGGTCGCGCACCAGGTTCTGCACCCCGCGGTGGTCGCCCGCGGCGCAGTACCCCTCGTCGAGCAGCCACCACTCCGGCCCGTGCTCCTCGGAGAACTCGCCGCCCTGCGCGAACTCCTGCCCCATGAACAGCAGCTGCTTGCCGGGGTGGGCCCACATGTAGGCCAGGTACGCCCGGTGGTCGGCCCGGCGCTGCCACCAGTCGCCGGGCATCTTCGACACCAGGGCCCGCTTGCCGTGCACGACCTCGTCGTGGGAGATCGGCAGGACGTAGTTCTCGCTGTAGGCGTACACCATCGCGAAGGTCATCTCGTGGTGGTGGTACTTGCGGTGGACCGGCTCGTGGCTCATGTACTCCAGCGAGTCGTGCATCCAGCCCATGTTCCACTTCAGCCCGAAGCCCAGGCCGCCGCAGTCGGTCGGCGCGGTCACCCCGCCCCAGGCCGTCGACTCCTCGGCGATGGTCACCACGCCCGGCGCCCGGCGGTACACGGTCGCGTTCATCTCCTGCAGGAACGCCACCGCGTCCAGGTCCTCCCGGCCGCCGAACCCGTTCGGCGTCCACTGCCCCGGCTCGCGCGAGTAGTCCAGGTAGAGCATCGAGGCGACCGCGTCCACCCGCAGGCCGTCGATGTGGAACTCCTCGCACCAGTAGACCGCGTTCGCGACCAGGAAGTTGCGCACCTCGGTGCGGCCGAGGTCGAACTCGTACGTCCCCCAGTCCGGGTGCTCCGCGCGCTGCGCGTTCCCCGGTTCGTACAGCGGGTCCCCGTCGAAGCGGGCCAGCGCCCAGTCGTCCTTCGGGAAGTGGGCCGGCACCCAGTCCATGATCACGCCGATCCCGGCCCGGTGGCAGGCGTCGACGAAGTACCGGAAGTCGTCCGGCGAGCCCAGCCGCGCGGTGGGCGCGTAGTAGGAGGTCACCTGGTAGCCCCAGGAGGGGCCGAAGGGATGCTCCGCGACCGGCATCAGCTCCACGTGCGTGAAGCCCACGTCCTTGACGTACGCCGGGAGCTGCTCGGCCAGTTCGCGGTAGCTCAGCCCGGGCCGCCAGGACGGCAGGTGGACCTCGTACACCGAGAACGGCGCCTCGTGCACGGGGGTGTCCGCCCGGTGCGCCATCCACTCCCGGTCGCCCCACTCGTGGTGGGAGGCCGTCACCACGGACGCCGTCGCGGGCGGCTCCTCCGTGCGGCGCGCCATCGGGTCCGCCTTGAGGAACCGGTGGCCGTACTGCGAGGTGATCTCGAACTTGTAGCGCGTGCCCTCGCCGATGCCCGGCAGGAACAGCTCCCACACGCCCGAGGCGCCCAGGGAGCGCATCGGGAACGCCGTTCCGTCCCAGAAGGTGAAGTCCCCGGCCACCCGGACGCCCCGGGCGTTCGGCGCCCACACCGTGAACCGGGTGCCGGCCACCCCCTGGTGGGTCATGGGCTCCGCCCCGAGCGCCTTCCACAGCTGCTCGTGCCGGCCCTCGCGGATCAGGTGCAGGTCCAGCTCGCCGAGGGCGGGCAGGAAGCGATAGGGGTCGTGGACCTCGCGCTCGTCGGCACCGTCCTCCTCGTACGCCACCGCCAGGGTGTACGCGGGGACCGCGTCCAGCGGCAGGACGGCGGAGAACAGGCCGTCGCCCTCGTGGACGAGGGGGGTGCGTGCCCCGCCGGTCACCACGCTCACGGAGCGGGCGAACGGGCGCAGCGCCCGGACGGCGACGCCGCCCGGGACCGGGTGCGCGCCGAGCAGGGCGTGCGGGTCGTGGTGAGCGCCGGACAGGAGGCGCTCACGGTCGGCGGGGTCCAGGGACGCGGCCGCCGCGCCCGTGTCCGCGGACGCGGGCGGGCCGGACGGCTCGGGAAGTGACGTGTCGCGCAGTGCCACCGGTTCAGCCTCCTCTCACGGCGAGACGTTCGATCGCCGCCATGGGTACGTCGAGCCAGTCGGGGCGGTGCCGGGCCTCGTACAGCACTTCGTACACGGCACGGTCCGTCTCGTAGGCCCGCAGCAGGGCGTGTTTCTTACGGGGGTCCCAGCCGGCCCGGGACGCGTAGCCGGCGCAGTACGCCTCCCGGCAGCGGCGCGCCCACTCCGGGCGCCAGGGGCGGCGCTGCCGGGCGGCGTAGTCGAAGGAGCGCAGCATCCCCGCGACGTCCCGCACCGGGGACTCGGGGATGCGCCGCTCGGCGAGCGGTCGGGACGGCTCGCCCTCGAAGTCGATGACGAACCACTCGCGCCCGGCCCGAAGCACCTGGCCGAGATGCAGGTCGCCGTGAACGCGCTGAGGAGGCGGTCCGGCGTCGCAGCCGGCGAGCGCGGCGAAGGCGGTGCGCAGCCGGGAGGCGTACGGCCGGAGCGCGGGAACGCTGTGCGCGGCGGCCTCCAGACGCTCGGCCATGGCCGCCGCCGTCCGGTCGGTCTCCCGGTGCTCACCGGCGGGGAAGGCGGTGGCCAGCGCCAGGTGCACCTCCGCCGTCGCCTGCCCCAACTGGTGCGCCTGCGCGGTGAAGTCGTCCCCGGTGGTCAGCGCGCGCAGAGCCAGCGTCCAGCCGTCGGCGGCGTCGCGCAGGAACGGCTGGAGCACACCGAGCGTGGCCTCCTCCGGCCGAGTGGTGCGCAGCCAGGCCACGGGGGCGGGCACGCGGGTGCAGCCCTGCCGGGCGAGCGCCCACGGCACCTCCAGGTCCGGGTTGACGCCGGGCTGGATGCGGCGGAAGACCTTCAGGATGAACTCGTCGCCGTACACGATCGAGGAGTTGGACTGCTCGGCGTCCAGCAGCCGCGGCACCAGATCGCCGGGGATGTGCACCGACCGGTCGGCCTCGAAGCGCAGCGGGCCCGCCGTGCCGGGGCGGCGCAGCCGCTCCAGCAGCAGCCGCGCCGAACGGGGGTCGTACAGCGCGTCGTAGATCGCCAGGCCCGCCAGCGGTCCTTCCACGGCCCGGCCGATGAACGCCCGGCACAGCCGCGGAGCCAGCTGCTCGCGTACCCCGAGCAGGAGCTGGTAGCAGTCGGCGGGCGGCGGTGTGCCCGCGGGGGCGGGGACGCCCGCGGCCCCCTGGCCCGGTGGGAGGCCCCCGTGATCGGCGTGGACCAGCAGGTGCAGACAGCCCGGGAACAGCTCCGTCGTGGACAGCAGGCGCAGGTCGGTGACGGGCCGGTCCTTCCCGGCGAACCAGCGCTGGCGCGGCAGCCATTCGCGCAGCAGCCCGACGAGCGAGGCCATCGGTCCGGCGAGGCCCGTGGTACCCGGCTGGAGGATTGCGGTCTTCGGCACGGTCGCGCCTCCTTTCGTCGGCCACACGCTCAAGCTCGTCGGCCGATCCGGGATGCGGCTCGGGTGAGCCGGAACCAGTAGAAGCCGTGTCCCGCGAGGGTCAGCAGGTAGGGGAGTTCACCGATGGCGGGGAAGCGCACCCCGCCGATCAGCTCGACCGGGTGCCGTCCGTCGTAGACGCTCAGGTCGAGTTCGGTGGGCTGCGCGAACCGGGAGAAGTTGTGCACGCACAGGACGAGGTCGTCCTTGTACTCGCGGAGGAACGCGATGACCGCCGGATTCGACGACGGGAGTTCGGTGTAGGAGCCGAGGCCGAAGGCGGGGTTCTGTTTGCGGATCTCGATCATGCGGCGGGTCCAGTGCAGCAGCGAGGAGGGCGAGGACA
>NZ_JBIBWT010000039.1:0-10662 GCF_043081525.1 Streptomyces sp. NPDC014864 | reverse complement strand
TTGCTGGTGCAGATGTCGCAATCCACACCAGGCCAGAGGGCCCTCACCCATTTCAAGATCTCTCAGCCGAGACCTGCGTCACCAACCTCCGTGGATAGAACATCTAGAGCTACGGATCAGAAGGTTGCAGGTTCGAATCCTGCCGAGTGCACACAGATCAGAGGCCCCGGAGAGATCCGGGGCCTCTGGCGTTCCACGGGCGTACAGCGGGGAATTGCGGCGACCGTGTCAACCGCTGGCGCCCATCGCGTCGGACAGCTTGCCCGGTGTTCGGCGGCGGGATGACCCGGAGGCCGGCACGACGAGCCCGCAGCCGCACGGCCGATCCTTCACAGTCGTTCGTACAGTGGCGCGCTCCACCTGGACGCCAGGGACCACGCCCGCTCCACGGTGTGCGGGTCGACGGCGGAGGGGATGGGCGCTGGGGTGAGTGGCGCGCGAAGTTGTGGACGTGGTTGAGCATTGACCGTTGACCGGCCGGCCCATCTCAGCGGGCACCCGGGCGAGGAGGACAGCCGTATGACCATCTTTCGCTGTGTGAACTGCCGGCAGCCTCTAACCAGCGAGGTGACGCCAGGAGAACCTCTGAGAGGTCCCGAGCGGCCGCCTGGCAACGAGGTCGCTCCGCCCCGGATGGCCCCAGGAACCTTCAAGGTCAATTTCGATGCCGGCCTTCTGATCTTTCACCCGGACGACGTTCCAGGGACCGCGTTTCACCCCGATCCTCGGCGTCTCGGTGGTTGCTGCGGGCCCGCTGGCCAAGACGGCCCCAACCTCGTCTGTATCGGCTGCGGCGTCGAAGTCGCGACGAAGGAGTCGGATTGCTGGACCGATAACCTCGTGGCACTGATCGCCGCCGCGGCAACTGAAGAGCCAAAGGTTCTGTAGGGCCGCAGAAGGGACACGGCCGTCGACGCCGAACAGATCGGACGCCGGGGTGATCATTCCGGCTTCGGCCAGGACGACGACCCAGCGGCAAGGCAGCACGCAGCGACGGAAGTCTGGCCAAATCGGCTCCGGGGACCGCTCCGTACAGCGCGCGGCGAGGGGGCGACATGGTCGATCAGAAGCACAGACCAGAGGCCCCGCCGGTTCTTCCGGCGGGGCCCCTGACGTCAGCGCTTGTCAGTGGGTGCCTCTACCGTGGGAGCGATGGCACGGGCGTGGGAGTGTGCGGGGCTGCGGTGGACGGCGGGCGGTCCCGTGCTGGCGTGGCACGGCGGGCGCACGAGTGCGCTGTCGTGGGGGAAGCGGGTGGCCTTCGAGGTCGTGGAAGGGGGAGTGCGGACCTGCGTGGGGGCGCGGGGGCACGCGTGTCCCGCGCGGGCGGCCGTACCGGGGCGGAGCACCGGCGCGCGGTGCGAGGAGTGCGCGTGGCTGGACCGGGCGCACTCCGTGGCCGCCGACACGATCGCGGACGACCCACGGCCGTACCACGTGTACCTGGCCTGGTTCGGGCCCGGCATGGTCAAGGTCGGGATCACCGCGCTGGAGCGGGGACCGGCTCGGCTGCTGGAGCAGGGCGCGGTCTGCTTCACCTGGCTAGGTGCCGGGCCCTTGATGGCCGCGCGCCGCGCCGAGGAGCTGCTGCGCGCCGCGCTCGGCGTCCCGGACCGCGTTCCGTACGCCGAGAAGCGTGCCGTCCGGTCCGCGCTGCCCGCGACGGCGGCGGAGCGCGCGGCCGAAGTGGCGGACCTGCACGGCCGGGCCGTGGCGCTCGGTGGCTGGCCGCAGTCGCTGGAGCGGGAGCCGTTCCGGCCCGTCGATCACGCCGCCGCCTTCGGCCTGCCGGGGCTGCCCGCCGCCGTGGGCGAGGTGCGCGAACTCGTCGCCGGGGGCGTGGTGAGCGGTGAGCTGGTCGCGGCCGCCGGACCGGATCTGCACCTGGCGACGGAGGCGGGGGCGGTGGTGCTGGACACCCGGCTGATGACCGGGTGGGCGCTCGGGCCGGCCGTCGGCCGGGGACTCACCGTGCCACTAAGGGAGTTCAGGGAGCCGCCCGGAGTGCAGGACGGGTTGTTCTGAGGCGGCCCCGGGTGCGCGGCGTGTGCCGAGGGCGGTCTCCGCGCACGGGAGGCTGGACGTCGTGCGGCGCCAGGCCTCATCGTGGGCGGTATGAGTGATCAACGCACGGCACGGGCCGGGCACTCCGCCGAGGTGCGGGCGTTCTGGGAGCGGCTCGGGCTGCCGGGGCTCGTCGACGTGCACACGCACTTCATGCCCGAGCGGGTGCTGCGCAAGGTCTGGGACTACTTCGACGGGCTCGGCCCCCTCACCGGCGGTGTCGAGTGGCCCATCACCTACCGCGAGGAGGAGGAGCAACGCCTTGCCCACCTGCGCGAGTTCGGCGTCCGCGCCTTCACCGCGATGCTCTACCCGCACAAGCCCGGCATGGCACGGTGGCTGAACGGCTGGGCGGTCGACTTCGCCCGCCGCACACCCGACTGCCTGCACACCTCGACCCTCTTCCCGGAGCCGGGCGTCGAGACGTACGTCCGGGAGGCCGTAGAGGCGGGCGCCCGGGTGTTCAAGGCACACGTCCAGGTGGGGGCGTACGACCCCGCCGACGAACTCCTCGACGCCGCATGGGGATTGCTCGCCGACGCCGGTGTCCCCGTCGTCATTCACTGCGGTTCGGGGCCCGCCCCCGGCAAGCACACCGGGCCGGAGCCGATCGGGCGGGTGCTCGCCCGGCATCCGCGGCTGCGGCTGGTGGTCGCGCACTGCGGGATGCCGGAGTACGAGGACTTCCTCGACCTCGCCGAGCGCTACGGCGAGGTGCGGCTGGACACCACGATGGTGTTCACCGACTTCAGCGAGCGGCTCGCCCCCTTCCCCCGGGGCGCCCTGACCCGGCTGGCCGGCCTCGGCGACCGGGTCCTGCTCGGCTCGGACTTCCCCAACATCCCCTATCCGTACGTCCATCAGCTGCACGCCCTGGAGCGTCTCGGCCTCGGCGACGCCTGGCTGCGGGCGGTGTGCCACGACAACGGGGCGCGGCTCTTCGGGCTGCCCTGAGCCCGCCGGGCACCGGGACGGCAGCCCAGCCGGCCCACCGGCCAGGCGGTTCCCGGGAGTTCCCTGAGCGGCGGCTGTGCGTTTCTCAGGGAAAACACAGACACGTGAAAGCGTGCTCTCAGAGGCCCCCGACAGGGTGTCCACCATGACCACGATCTCGCCACGGGGGCGTACCGAACTGCTGAGGCCGGACGGGAGCCCCGTCCGGGTGCTCGTGGTGGACGACGAGGTGTCGATCACCGAACTGCTGTCGATGGCCCTGCGCTACGAGGGCTGGCAGATCCGCAGCGCGGGCGACGGGCAGGGCGCCGTCCAGGCCGCGCGCGACTTCCGGCCCGACGCCGTCGTCCTCGACATGATGCTGCCCGACATGGACGGTCTCGCCGTCCTCGGGCGGCTGCGCCGCGAGCTGCCCGACGTGCCCGTCCTCTTCCTCACGGCCAAGGACGCGGTGGAGGACCGCATCGCCGGGCTCACCGCCGGCGGGGACGACTACGTCACCAAGCCGTTCAGCCTGGAGGAGGTCGTCGCGCGGCTGCGCGGGCTCATCCGGCGGTCGGGCGCGGCCGACCGCCGCTCCGACTCCGTGCTGGTCGTCGGCGACCTGACCCTGGACGAGGACAGCCACGAGGTGGCGCGGGCCGGGGAGCCCATCCACCTGACGGCGACGGAGTTCGAGCTGCTGCGCTTCCTGATGCGCAACCCGCGGCGGGTGCTGAGCAAGGCGCAGATCCTGGACCGGGTGTGGTCGTACGACTTCGGCGGCCAGGCCAACGTGGTCGAGCTGTACATCTCGTATCTGCGGCGGAAGATCGACGCGGGCCGGGAGCCGATGATCCACACCCGGCGCGGCGCCGGATACCTCATCAAGCCCGCCGTCGCATGAGCGGGCTGCGACGGCCGCGTCCGCGGAAGCGGCGAGCGAGACGGCCGCGCACCCTGCGGACCCGGCTCGTCGTCTCCGCGGTGACCCTGATCGCCGTGGTGTGCACCGTGATCGGCACGGTGACGACCCTGGCGCTCCGGTCCCACCTGTACGACCAGTTGGACGGCAAGGTGCACGAGACCGGGATGCGCGCGGTGGGCGGCCACATGCTGCACCGCCCGGCCGCCCCGGGCTCCGCCCTGCTGCGGAACCCGGCCGGCGGCCCGGACGACATCGCCGTGTCCCCGGGCGACAGGGTGAAGGACCTGCTCACCCTGGGTCCGACACAGCCCCGGACCGTCGCCGCCCTCGTGTGCGACGGCACCATCGTCAGCGCGGCCGTCGCCCGGCAGAGGAACGACGACAACGGCTCCTTCAAGAAGATGGACGCCACCACCCTCACCGCGGCGCAGAAGGCGGCCCTGGCCTCGGTGCCCAGGGACGGCGACGCGCACTCCGTGGACCTTCCCGGTCTGGAGGAGTACCGCGTCGAGTACCTCACCGGCCCGGAGGGCACCGACGCGTACTACGTCGCCCTGCCGACGGCGGACGTCACCGCCACCCTCACCACCCTCGTCCTCGTAGAGATCAGCGTCACCGCCGCCGGGCTGATCGCCGCCTCGCTCGCCGGGGCCGCCATCGTCGGGGTGGCGCTGCGCCCGCTGCGCCGGATCGCCGCCACCGCCACCCGCGTCTCCGAACTGCCGCTGCACACCGGCGAGGTGAACCTCAGCGAACGCGTCCCCGAGGCCCAGACCGACCCGCACACCGAGGTCGGCCAGGTCGGCGCGGCCCTCAACCGGATGCTCGAGCACATCCACGGCGCCCTGCACGCCCGCCAGCGGAGCGAGACGCGGGTACGGCGGTTCGTCGCGGACGCCAGTCACGAACTGCGGACCCCGCTCGCCTCCATCCGCGGGTACGCCGAGCTGACCCGGCGCGGACGCGAGCGGGTCGGCCCCGACACCCGGCACGCGCTGGGCCGGATCGAGTCCGAGGCCGGGCGCATGACGCTGCTCGTCGAGGACCTGCTGCTGCTCGCCCGCCTGGACGCGGGCCGGCCGCTCCAGTTCGAGCAGACCGACCTGGTCCCGCTCGTCGTGGACACCGTCAGCGACGCACGCGCGGCCGGCCGGGACCACGACTGGCGGCTCGACCTGCCCGACGAACCGGCCCTGGTCTCGGCGGACGCGGCCCGGCTGCAACAGGTCCTCGTCAACCTGCTGGCGAACGCGCGCACCCACACACCTCCGGGCACCACCGTGACCGCCCGGCTCCGCCGGCGCGGGACGTGGCTGTGCGCCGACGTCGAGGACGACGGGCCCGGCATCCCCGCCGACCTGCTGCCGCACGTCTTCGAACGGTTCGCGCGCGGCGACTCGGCGCGCTCCCGCGCCACCGGCTCGACGGGTCTGGGTCTGGCCATCGTGCGGGCGGTGGCGGCCGCGCACGGCGGTGCCGTGACCGTCGACAGCGTTCCCGGGCGGACCGTGTTCACCGTGCGGCTGCCCGCGCTCACGGTCGCCCCGCACCCGGGGGCCGCGACCGTCCGGCGAGCGCACTCACAGGCGCGGCACAGCGTCACCACACGGGTGGGACAGGGCACTTGAGAAGAGTCGGTCCCATGCGAACCGACTCTTCTCCCGGCATCCTGCCGGCGCGGGAGCACCTCCCGGCCACAGACGCCGGTACGCCTGTCCTGGACGTAGTGATCCCCGTCTACAACGAGGAGAAGGACCTCCTGCCCTGTGTGCGCAGACTGCACGAGCACCTCACGCGCACCTTCCCGTACGCGTTCCGCATCACGGTCGCGGACAACGCGTCCACGGACACCACCCCGCGGGTGGCGGCGCGGCTGGCGGCGGAGATCGCCGAGGTCGGGTCCGTCCGGCTGGAGCAGAAGGGCCGCGGCCGTGCGCTGCGGACCGTCTGGGCGGCCTCGGACGCGCCGGTCCTCGCGTACATGGACGTCGACCTGTCCACCGACCTCAACGCGCTGCTGCCGCTGGTCGCGCCGCTGATCTCCGGCCACTCCGACCTGGCGATCGGCTCCCGGCTGGCGCGCAGTTCGCGGGTGGTGCGCGGCGCCAAGCGGGAGTTCATCTCCCGCTCGTACAACCTGATCCTGCGCGGCTCGCTGCAGGCCCGCTTCTCCGACGCGCAGTGCGGCTTCAAGGCCATCCGGCGTGACGTGGCGCAGGCGCTGCTGCCGCTGGTGGAGGACACCGGCTGGTTCTTCGACACCGAGATGCTGGTGCTCGCCGAGCGGGCCGGGCTGCGCATCCACGAGGTGCCCGTCGACTGGGTCGACGACCCCGACTCGACGGTGCACCTCGTGCGGACGGCCACGGACGACCTCAAGGGGGTGTGGCGGGTGGGAAGGGCCCTGGCCACCGGCTCCCTGCCGCTGGACCGGGTCACCCGCCCCTTCGGCGACGACCCGCGCGACCGCGACCTGGCCGACGTGCCGGGGGGACTGGCCCGCCAGCTCGTCGGCTTCTGCGTCGTCGGCGGGCTGTCCACCCTGTTCTACCTGCTGCTCTACAGCGTCTTCCGGCAGTTCGCCGGCTCGCAGACCGCCAACGCACTCGCCCTGCTGGTCTCGGCGGTCGCCAACACCGCCGCCAACCGGCGGCTGACCTTCGGGGTGCGCGGCCGCGGCGGCGCCGTCCGCCACCAGGCGCAGGGACTCGTCGTCTTCGCCATCGGTCTCGCGCTGACCAGCGGCTCGCTGGCCGCCCTGAACGCGGCGACCAGCAGCCCGGCGCACTCCACCGAGCTCGCGGTCCTGGTGGCGGCCAACCTCGCGGCGACGGTGCTGCGGTTCCTGCTGTTCCGCGCCTGGGTGTTCCCGGAGCAGCGCGACCAGGGCGCCCGGCCGGCCGCCTCGCACCTCCGGCGCCCGGTAGCTCGCCCCGACCACGACACCGACCACGACACCGGCTTCGACCTCCACCGCCTCCGCGCCGGTGACGTCGCGGACCGCGCCCGGCGCGACGCGACCATGCCCCTGCAGCCGGTGCGTCCGTACGACACGACCCGAGGGACCCGCGATGACCACTGACTACGACCGTCCGAGCGGGCAGGGCGGCACGAGCCCGTCCTCCTGGGGGCCGCCCACGGCCCCTCCCCCGAATCCCCCGCCGACCGACCCGGCCACCGCGTCGACGGACTGCTCCTTGGCGGAGTCCCCCCTACCGCCCTCTCCCTCGTCGGCCTCCGGCTCGACCGGCCTCCCCTCGCCGGGGTCGGGCTCGCCGGTCTCCACCTCGGCCGGGGAGCCGAGGCAGCCCTTCGGGCGCCGGCTGTGGCGCGGCCGCCCCGAGGACCCGCGCTGGGCGCGCCCCGCGTTCCTCGCGCTGCTGCTCGCGACCGCGCTGCTCTGCCTCTGGAACCTGAGCGCCTCCGGCTACGCCAACTCCTTCTACTCGGCGGCCGTCCAGGCGGGCAGTACGTCGTGGAAGGCGATGTTCTTCGGCTCCCTGGACGCGGGCAACGCCATCACCGTCGACAAGCCCCCGGCCGCGCTCTGGCCGATGGCGCTGTCCGTCCGGCTCTTCGGCCTCAGCTCGTGGGCGATCCTCGTCCCCGAGGCCCTCATGGGCGTCCTCACGGTCGCCGTGGTGTACGCGGCCGTGCGCCGCCGGTTCCGACCCGCGGCGGGCCTGATCGCGGGGGCGGTGCTGGCGCTCACCCCCGTCGCGGCGCTGATGTTCCGCTTCAACAACCCGGACGCGCTGCTGGCGCTGCTGATGGCGCTCACCGTGTTCTTCGTGATCCGGGGCTTGGAGGACGGCCGTACCAGGTGGCTGGTGTGGGCGGGTGTCGCGGTCGGCTTCGCCTTCCTGACCAAGACCCTCCAGGCCTTCCTGGTTCTGCCCCCGCTGGCCCTCGTGTACGGCGTCTGCGCGCCGGTGCGGCTGAGGAAGCGGCTGGCACAGCTGGGGCTGGCGACGGTCGCCCTGGTGGTCTCCGGCGGCTGGTGGGTCGCGGTCGTCGAGCTGTGGCCGGCCTCCTCGCGGCCGTACATCGGCGGTTCGCAGAACAACAGCTTTCTGGAGCTGACCTTCGGCTACAACGGCCTCGGCCGCATCAACGGCGACGAGACCGGCAGCGTCGGCGGCGGTGGTGGCGGCCGGGGCAACGGCCTCGGGCGCTGGGAGGAGACCGGCTGGGACCGGATGTTCAACTCCGAGATCGGCGGCCAGATCTCCTGGCTGCTCCCGGCCGCGCTGATCCTGCTGGTTGCCGGACTGGTCCTGACCCTCAGGGCCCGGCGGACCGACCTGGCCCGCGGTTCCTTCCTGGCCTGGGGCGGCTCGCTGCTGATCACCGCGGTCGTCTTCAGCTACATGGCGGGCATCTTCCACCAGTACTACACGGTCGCCCTCGCCCCCTGTATCGCCGCCGTCGTCGGCATGGGCGCGACGACGCTGTGGGAGGAGCGCTCCCGGGCGTGGGCGTCGCTCACCCTCGCGGCCGCCGTCACGGCGACCGCGGCCTGGGGCTACGTCCTGCTCAACCGCACGCCCGACTACCTGCCCTGGCTGAAGTGGCTGGTCCTGGCCGGCGGCCTGAGCGCCGCGCTCGGCCTGATCTTCGCTGCCCGGTTGGGCCGGCGGCTCGCGCTCGCCGCGGTGACCGCGGGCATCGTGACCTCGCTGGCGGGTCCGACCGCGTACACGCTGAGCACGGTGAACTCCGCGCACACCGGTTCCATCCCGACGGCCGGGCCCGCGGGCGCGAGCACGATGGGCTTCGGCGGGCGCGGGCGCGGCCCCGGCGGCTTCCCCGGCGGGGGGATGCCCGGCCGGAACCAGCAGAACGGCAACGGGAACGGCACGGCGCGGGGCCAGGGCCAGGGGCAGGGGCAGGGGCAGAACGGTAACGGCTTCCCGGGCGGCGGGCCGGGGGGTTTGCCCGGCGGAGGTGTGCCGGGCCAGAACCAGGGCCAGGGCCGAAGTCAGGGCCAGGGCCAGGGCCAGGGCCAGAACGGCAACGGCATCGTCGGGGGCGGGCCGCTGGGCGAAGCGGGCCGCACGGGCGGCGGCCCCGGCGGCCTGCTGAACGGGGCGGGGGTCGGCTCCGCGGCCAAGAAGCTGCTGGAGAAGGACGCCTCCCGCTACACCTGGGTCGCCGCCTCCATCGGTTCGCAGAACGCGGCCGCTTACCAGCTCGCCACCGGCGGCCCGGTGATGGCGATCGGCGGCTTCAACGGCACCGACCCGTCCCCGACGCCGGCGCAGTTCCAGAAGTACGTGGCCGCCGGAAGGATCCACTACTTCATCGCGGGCGGTGGCATGGGCGGTGGCATGGGCGGCGACGGCAGCGGCACGTCCGCGCGGATCACCTCCTGGGTCGAGAAGAACTTCAAGAAGGTCACGGCCGGTTCGGCCACCTTCTACGACCTCACACAGCGCACGACCGGTGGCGGCTGACGATCCACGACGGCTGACGATCCGCTCGGGAGACGGGCGGGAGACGCGCGGAAGCTGCGCGGGAGACGGGCGGTGGCCCCGGGCACGTACGCCTCGGGTCCCCGCCCCTTCCGCCGTACGGGAGCGGCGCGCACCGCGCCCGGCCGGTTGGCGGTGTTGTTGCCGCGCGGGACGGAGCGGGCAGACTCGGAAAGGGTGACGGCCCAGGTGGGCGCCCCGCGGAGCCGGCGGTGAGAAGCTGAGGAAGGTGCGCCATGGCGAAGGCAGCCCCGAGGGCCAACGGCGCGGCCCGGACCAGCGTCTGGCTGGAGGGCAGGGCACGCGGCGGGCGCGGGGGCGGGCAGCCCTCCGGACTGGACCGGGACCGGATCACGGCGGCCACGGTCCGCCTGCTGGACGCCGAGGGGCTGAACAGGTTCTCCATGCGCCGCCTCGCCGCCGGGCTGAACGTCACGGCGATGTCCCTGTACTGGTACGTCGACACCAAGGACGACCTGCTCGAACTCGCCCTGGACGCCGCCTTCGGCGAACTGCGGCTGCCCGACGCGGAGGCCGGCGAGGACTGGCGCGACCAGCTGCGCCGGCTCGCCGTGGAGTACCGGTCGCTGCTGGTGCGCCACCCGTGGCTGTCACCGCTCGCCGGGACCTTCCTCAACATCGGCCCCCACGCGCTCGCCTTCTCCGGCACGGTCCAGCGCGTCATCCGCCGCACCGGGCTGCCCGAGCACGCGCTGACCGGGGCGATCTCGGCCGTCTTCCGGTTCGTGTACGGCTACGGGACGATCGAGGGCCACTTCGTCGCCCGCTGCGCCGACGCCGGCATGGCCCCCGACGACTACTTCCGGTATGCCATGAGCGCGGCGACGCGGGTCCCGGACGCCGCCGAGGCCCTTGCGGAATCCGCGAGCCTGTTGGCGGCCCGGGGCGGCGACACGGTCCAGGAGATGCTGGACCGCGACTTCGCCTTCGCCCTGGACCTGCTGGTGGCGGGCATCGAGACGATGGTCCGCCGGGCGACGGCGGGTCGGGCGCCCCGGCCCCCCTCGTCCGGCTAGCCGCGGCCGCCTCGACCGCCCAGCCGCCTCGACCGCCCGGCCGCCTCGACCGCCCGGCCGCCTTGTCCGCCCGGCCCCGCGACCCGGCAGGATCCCCGACCCCGGGCAGGATCCGGAAGAGAGGACCTAGCCCCAATACCGGTGACTTTGGTGGGTTCTGGTCGTTGGGTGGGTTGTGCCAAGGCCGGGTCAGGTGAAGTCGTCGGGGGTTGATCGGTTCTCGGAT
>NZ_JBIBWT010000038.1:0-12400 GCF_043081525.1 Streptomyces sp. NPDC014864 | reverse complement strand
AAGTCCAGCCGGCCGGAGCCGCCGGGGCCGAGCAGGTCCAGCAGTTCGGCGTCCAGCGCGGTGGGGTAGCGCAGGGCGGCGGCGATGGTGGCCGCTTGGCCTGCCTGGGCTTCGGCCAGGGCCTGGTTCAGCGGGCCGGTGGCCGGGGGGAAGGCCGCCAGCAGCCAGCGTGCGGAGGCGGCGATGACGGGCGAGAGCGCGGTGGGCATGGTGGACCGTCCTGTGCGTATGCCCGCCTGTCCTGGGTGTTCCGGTGTGGGTGATCCGGTCGCGGGCACTGCGCGCCCGGGCGGGGAGGTGCGGACAACGGTACGGCGGCCTCCCCCGGGGGCGACAGGAGCTGCGTCACAGCCGGGGATCACCCCCTGGCCTTCGGCACTGGCTCCCCACTCCTTCACCGGGGACGCTCGGGTCAGCCGGGCGCAGGTGACGTCGATGGTCGCCACCTACGTGTGGGGGAAGGGAAAGAGCGGCTCCCCCGGCGGCAGCGGACCAACCACCCTCCGCAAGATCCTGGCCGCCGAGGACCTCCTGGACGAGGCCCTGGACGATGCGGTCACCGTGTTGAGCAGGCACGGCGCAGTAGCGTCCTACGAGGGGCTCCGCGGCCGGATTCCCGGGTTCGGGCCGTCCTTCTTCACCAAGTTCCTCTACTTCGCAGGCAAGACGGTCAAGCCGGCGAACGGCCCCGAGCCGCTCATACTCGACCGTGTCCTGGCCCGGCGGCTGCGCTCCCTGGCCCAGGCGGTCGGCCGGGAGACGGGCCATGACCCCGACGGCGCGGTCGCCGCCTGGGTCTGGAGAGACCAGGACTGGTCGCCCCACCGCTACAAGATCTACCTGTCCTTCATGCACGCCGCCGCCCACCAGGCGGCAGCGACAGACGGCTGGCCCTCCGATGCCTCCCCCGACCTGCTCGAATACGCATTGTTCAGCGGCGCATGGACATAAGCTCACTGCCTCCGCGGCCGGGAGCGCCTGCGCAGCGCGGTGAGCAGGCGCGCCGCCGAAGTGGGGGGCGAGGGCGGAGAACACCCGCCGGCCGCCTTCGTCGACGCAGGGAGCGGGGACGGGCCGGGGCGGCTGCCGAACAAGTGGCATGGTCTTGCGGTGGCATGACCATGCGATGACGATGGCAGCCGGACACGGAGCATCACGGCCACCTCCCGCACTCCAAGCGACCATCTCGCGTACCTGCCGCGCGCACAAGCCGTCCCCTCATCCGGCGCAGGGGCATGCACCAGCGAGACCTCGGATGGGGAGTGCGGGCCTCAGCGAGGTAGCCGGAGACGGTTCGGGTGGTGGGGTGGTCGGGGCCGAGTGCCTCGGTGAGACCGGCGATCGCATCCTCGTACGGGGGGATGGCGTGTTCCAGGTCTCCGTCGGCCTGGTGCAGCCGGGCCAGGCCGCTGAGCGTGATGAGGGTCTCGAAGTGCTTTGCGCCCAGCACCTGGGTGCGCCGGTCCAGTGCGGTGGTGAACAGCTCCCGGGCCCGGACGAGGTCTCCGGCCTCCCTGCAGGCGGCGGCGAGGTTGTGGAGGTGGCGCAGGGTGTCGGGGCTGTCCGGCCCGGAGAGCCGCTGCTGGCGGGTCAGCGCCTCCTCGAGCAGCGGGACGGCCGCCGCGGCGTTGCCCAGTTGGAGGCGGCAGAGCGCCAGGTCGGCCAGGGTCTGGAGGGTCTTGGGGTGCCCGCTCCCGAGGACCTCCCGGCGCTGTCCGAGAGTGGTCTCGTACAGGTCGACTGCCTCCTCCGGCTCCCCGGCAAAAGCGAGGGCCGAGGCCAGCAGGTTCCGGCTCACCAGGGTGTCGACATGGGTCGGGCCCAGGATCTACTCGCGTTGGACCAGCGTCCGGCGGCACAGCTGCAGCCCGGTATCGACCTCACCCTTTTTCAGGTGCAGGTAGGCGAGGTTGCTCTGGCTCAGCAGGGTGTCGGGGTGGTCCTCGCCCAGGCTCGTCAGTCGCCGCTTCAGCGCTTCCCGGTAATAGGAGGACGCCACATCTCCGTCTCCGTCATGCGCTCGTCCCGCAGGATCTCACCGAGGTAGACCTGCTGCCGTTCGTTCAACGATCGCCAGGCAGCCTCGGCCGAGTCGCTCGAACCCCTCTGGGGCTGACGCCTCGGGTGCACCGACGCCGACTCATCAGGGCGGGTACGCATCCAAGCGTCCACGACCATGCGCACGGGCACACCATAAATCTTGGCCAGCGCGGTAGGGAGCCGCCCCACCACGTAGCGATCCCGCCAATTCCGGCCCAGCACGGGGCGCCCCTGCTCCAAGGCGGAGAGCCTCGGGGCCGACAGACACAGGTCACGCCCGACGCGCGTCCGGCGCAGCAGCTCCACCGCCTGATCGAGTGTCAGGCCGGCAGCAAACCGCAGGTCGACGAGCCCCTCTTCCCCACGGCGAACCCCAGTGAGCTCCTCCACATCGCAGTGCAGCGCCGCTGCCATCTTCTGCAGCCGCTGCGGAGTGGGCGTGTGCCGCCCCTTCTCATAGAAGAACACCATGCGCGTCGTCACCCCGACTCGCCGGGCAAGTTCAGCCTTCGACAGCCCCGCACGCTCCCGCAGCGCCGCAAGGCGACTGGGAGCTATCACGCGAACGGGCAATGGCATGCCTCCATAGAACTGCAATGAAGACTTCATGGCAATGGGCTTACCGCGGCCGGCGGCGAAGCGCTGCTCTGGATCGACCGGTGGCACTGCCTCCGCGCCCCCGAGGTAGACCGCCCTCGGCTCCTATGACGCCCCCACCCTCGCGGCGCGCATGTGAAGTCGCCCAGTCGCTTCCTCGTTGAGGTGTTGAGGTCATGGGGGCATCGGGTTCGGGGCGATGATGCCGAGCGCGCAGCGCAGGATGCGTCTGACTCCCCCAACCACTGGAGACCGGGCCCCGCCCGGCTCAGCACCGGGGGCCTCCCCCAGCCCCAGACCGCGCCCCACAGTGCCTGACATGCCCGGTCGCCGACGGGAGTAGCCGAATCCGGTTCGTCAGCGGGAGCCGAGCCGTTGCCTGACGGCGCGTGTCCGTGGCATTTTCGGCCACACACCGGCGGCGGCCGGATGCGCCGCGTAACCTCGCAGGCATGGAGGCACCCGCACCCGGTGCAGCGCAAAACGCCGCAACGCAGGATGTCCAGAACGAAACGCGTCGGCGGCTGGACGCGTACACCTACCTCAGCGCGCCCGAGCGGCTGGAGCACCTAGCCATCATGCGGGTCTTCTGCGGGACCCTGCTGGCGGACCTGGCCGTGCCGGACCTCCTGGCGAAGCTCCGCCAGGCCGGGGGCCCTGCCGCCGGGCTCGACGCCGACACCCTCACCGTCCGGCTGGAGCAGCTGGTGCGGTGGGGAAACTTGTTGCGCAGCAGCCACACCGTGAAAGCGTCCAGCATCAGCGAGTACCAGCGGTCCCGTGCGCGCTACCAGCTGTCGAAGCTGGGCGAGCGCATCCAGCGTGACGCCGACGGTGTGCTGGCCGAGGCGGACGCCGCCCGCGAGGTGAGCAACGAGCTGCTCGCCCTGGTCGAGCGCGGGCTCAGGGAGCTGGCCGAGCTCGTGACCGCGCCCGGCGGCATGGAACCGCAGGACGGGCTGGAGCGGGTCAGCACGCTGTTCGTGCAGTTCACCGAGTTCGCGGATTCCATCCGGGACTTCTACGCCTACCTCGGCCAAGTTCTGGCCCGGTACGACCTGGACAGCGCCGAGTACCAGGGCTTCAAGGAGCTGCTTCTCGACTACGTCGAGGCGATCACTGAAGACGTGGCGTTCCGCGCGCCCCGGATCTCGGCGGCACTGGACAAGCTGTGGCCGCACGTCCCGGGTCTGCTGGCCCGGCTGGACGCCCACGCACAGGGCCTCACCGGGCTGTCACCGAAGGGCGACGGCCGCCTGGAGACGCGGGTGCAGCGCAGCCGTGGGCGTGAGTTCGCGGACTGGGAGGGCCTGCGCGGTTGGTTCAGCGACACCCACGGGCAGGGCAGTCAGGTCGATCAACTGCGGGACGCCACCCTGCGCGCGTTGCAGTCGCTGCTCGCCAACGCCAAGCGGATGCTGCGGTCGGCCACCGGGGAGATGTCCCGGCGCAAGGACCTGCTGCGGCTGGCCCGGTGGTTCGAGGAAGCGGCGCCGCAGGACGCGCATGACATCGCTGTCGCCGCCTTCGGCCTCTACGGCGCCCGTCATCTGGGCATACCCCCGGCCACCGACGAGGTGGTCCCCGCCTACACGAGCTGGTGGACCGGGCCGGTGGTCGAGGTGCCGGTGGCCCTGCGGGAAAGGGGCAGCCGCGCCCAGCGGGGCCGGACGTCCGCGGTGGAGGACCACTCCGCGCAGAAAAGGCGGCTGCGGGAGGCAGCCCGTGAGCGAGCCGCGGCCAGGGCAGCGGCGGCGGACGAACTGCGCAGTGCCTCAGGCCGGTTCGCCGAGGTCCGCCTCACCTCCGCAGCGCTCGGTCTGCTCCTGGAGCTGCTGGCCACCGCACTCGGGAACGCACAGCTAGGGCGTCGCCCCGACACGGACGGGGCGGGCGCGACGCAATTCGACCTCGACCAGGCGCACAGCGAGGACGCCGAGCTGGGCATCCGGCTCACCGTGCGACGCACGGCAGGCGCCCGGTGCGTCCTGCGCTCGGTCGACGGCGACCTGCTGCTGGACGACCTTGAGCTGGACGTCGGCCGTACCTCCTCCGACGTGGCCGACAGCGATGCGGAGGTGACCGTGTCATGACCCTCCCCTCGACACACGACGTCGCCCTGGCCGCCGAGCGTCGCAGCGCCGCCCGACTGCTGCTCGCCCACCCGTTGGTCACCTCGGACGGCCCGCACTCCGACCTCTTCCCGCTGATCCGCAGGCATGCCGACTGGCTGAGCAAGCGGTTCCAGCAGGTGCTCGGCTACCGCCTGCTGGTCGACAGCTCCTACGCCCGGCTGTTCAAAGCGGGGCTGGGAGCAGGCGCGGGCCACCGGCTGGAGCGCTCCACCGGCACCCCCTTCACCCCGCACACCTACGCCTGCCTCGCGCTGGCCCTGTCCGTGCTGGTGACCGCACCCGAACAACTGCTGCTGTCACAACTGGTGGCCGACATCAGAGCCGCCGCAGCCGACGCCGAGATCGAGCTGGAGGAGACAGGCAGGGCGGCCGGGAAACGGACCCTGGTCGCGGCTCTGCGCCTGCTGGTCGAGTGGGGCGTCCTCATCGAAACCGAGGGCCATGTGGCCGCGCTCGCGCACGATGCGGGCGGAGAGGCCCTGATCACAGTGGACCGCGAGCTGGCCCGCGTCGTCGTCGCCGGCCCGGTCGCCCAGGCCCGTGACGGCGCCGACCTGGTCCGGCGGGCAGCGGACCCGGGGTTCGGCGGTCCTCGCACCTATGTGCGTCGGATGCTCGTCGAGACACCCGTCGTCTACCTGGACGAGCTGACCGACGCCGAACGCGACTGGCTGCGCACCCGGCAGCGCCGCGAAGCGCAGGCGTTCTCCGAACTTCTGGGCCTGGAAATGGAGATCCGCGCTGAGGGAGTGGCGCTGGTGGACCCCGAGGACGAGCTGACGGACCTGCACCTGCCCGGCACCGGGACGGTCGCACAGGCCGCGCTGCTGCTGGTGGAACGGCTCGTGGACCGGCTTCGGCCACAGGAGCCCGGACACCCGGCGACCGGAGGGACGCTCGTCATCGGCGTGGCTGTCCCGGACGGCCTCGTAGACGAACTGCTGGCCGAACTGGTCGCCAAGTACGGACAGCGCAGCAATTGGCAGCGCGGCTACCTGGAGGACATCCCCACCCTGCGGGAGGCCGTGCTGGACCTGCTGGCCCGCATGCGGCTGATGGCCCGCACCGGCCGGCTGCGTGCTGAGGGAGATGGGTTGCCGGAGGGGTACGCCGAAGAGGCACCAGAGGGACGCACCGTGACCGATGTCCGCAAGGCACGCCCTGGCGGTGACAGCTGGGTGCTGCTGGCCGCGGCGGCACGCTACGCCACCCACGTGACCGTGCGCCCGGCCACCGCAGCCGGCAAGGGCGCCGACGTTCAGGAGGAGTTGCCACTGTGACCACCGATGCGCGTGGCCTCGTCCCGCTGCCGCGTTCCGGCCCCGCGACGACCGCCGGCACCCGCTTCCGGCTGCACCGCGCGGGCATCCGGAACGTCTGGCAGTACGACGAGCAGGAGTTCGCCTTCGGCGACGGACGGCTACTCCTGCGCGGCAAGAACGGCGCGGGCAAGTCCAAGGCCCTGGAAATGCTGCTCCCGTATCTGCTGGACGGCGACTCACGGGCGCTGGACGCGACGGGCACCGGCCGGACCACTCTCGCCTGGCTGATGCTGGACGGGTTCGAGCAGACCAACCGTCTCGGCTACCTGTGGGTGGAGTTCCGGGGCATGACCGACGGCGGCGACCATCGCCACCTCACCCTGGGCGCCGCCATCCGCGCCTCGAAGTCGACGCAGAAGGCGCTGCCGACGTTCTTCGTCACGCCGCTGCGCGTCGGTGAGGACCTGCACCTGGTCGAGAGCGGAAGGCCCCTGCCGGTCGACCGGCTCAAGGAGATCGTCGGCTCCGACAACGTCACCGACCGCGCGGTCGTCCACCGCTCGCGGGTGGCCCGGGAACTGTTCGGCATCACCGACGCGACTCGCTACCGCAACCTCACCCAGCTCCTCCACCGGCTGCGGCGGCCCACCGTCGGGGACCGCATCGAGCACGGTGGCCTTGCTTCCCTGCTGAACGAGACCTTGCCGGGACTCGACGAGGACGTGGTCGAGAAGGTCGCACGCAACCTCCACGACCTCGACGCCGTACGTGACGAACTCGGCCGCCTGGAGCGCACGGATACGGCGTTGCGCACCTTCCTCACCAGTTACCGCGGCTACCTGTCCGGTGTCCTGCGCACCTCCGCGCAGGCGGTGAGCCGGGAGCTGGAGATCCTCGCGCAGCGACGCCGCGCGACCGGAGACGCCGCACAGCGGACCAGCGAGCTGAGGACGCAGGAGGAGGAATCAGAAGCCCGGCTGGAAACCCTGCGCGAAGAGGAAGAAGCCGCCCGGACCGACCTCGCCGCCCTACACGCCAGCCACGCCTACCGCAGCCTGCGCGAACTGTCGGAACGCCGAAGCACGGTCGAGGCGCTGCACACCGCCGCCGTGGCCGCCTTCACCGCCGTCAGCAACGCACACGGCGCAGAGGACGGCGCGGCCGAGCGCCTGGCCGACGGTGTCGACCACCTCGGGAGCCGGCTCGCCGAACTGGACACCGATCACCGGCAACTGCTGACGCAGGCGGAGAAGGCCGGACTTCCCCCCGGCCATCTCGGCGAGGCAGTCGCTCTGCCCCGCACGGTCCGCTCCAAGGCCGACGAGATGGAACTGACCGCTCCGGACGGGAAGACGCACATCGTGCAGCACCGGTCGGCCGTCCGTGTGGACACGGCGGCGGTGCAGGACGGACTGCGGTCCTGGCAGACGCAGCTGGAGGACGCCGAGACGGTCGTGAAGAACCGGACCCGGATGGTCCAGGAGGTGACGCGTCTCACCGCGCAGGCCGAGAAGGCCCGAAGCCGGGCGGAGCAGGCCGACACCGAGCGGGAATGGCTGGAGGGCGAGGCGGAAGACGCCGGCGGCCGTCTCGACGCCAGCCGCGAGAAGGTCGCCGAGGAGAGCGGCGCCTATGCCCGCCAGGTCGCCGAATGGGTCACCCGCACGCGGGCCGCCGTCGGGTCCGACTGCCCGCCGCTGGATGCCGTCCACGTAGTGGTCGCCTTCGAGAGCTCCGCCGACGCCCCGTTCGCGAACCGCACGCTCCCGCCCGACACGGACAGCCAGGCGTGGCAGGCCGCCCATGCCGCACTGGAGCCGTACAGCGAGGAACTCACCAGACACCGCGACGCCCTCGCACTCACCGTCGGCCGACTCGACGAGGAGCTCGGCCGCCTGGCGAGTCAGAAGCGTGACTGGGAGCGACGTACAGATCCCGAACCGCCGGTCCCTCACCACCGCGTCGCCGAAAGGACGCCGGGCACCGGAGCGCCGTTCTACCGGCTGGTGGACTTCACGGATGATCTGAGTCCCGCGCGTCGGGCCGGTCTGGAAGCAGCGCTGGAAGCCAGCGGAATCCTGGACGCGTGGGTCGGCGCAGACGGCGCCCTTGTCGACCCCGGCACTCGTGACACTCTGCTGCGTCCCGGCCCCGCGCTGCCGGCCGGGACGCCCCTCGCCTCGGCCTTGCGCCCAGCGCCGCAACCGGGGTGTGGAGTCACGTCCGAGCAGGTGGAACACCTGCTGGCCGCCATCGTGCTCGCACCGGCCGAGGAAACGACAGCTCATGACGCGGTGTACTACGACGGAAGCTGGCGTCTGGGCATCCTCAGCGGCCGGCACCACAAGAGTGACGCCGAGTACGTGGGAGCCGCTGTACGCGCCGAGACCCGGCGGCGCATCCTGGCCGAGCTGGAACAGCGGCTCACGCAGACGGAGCAGCGGCTGGCCGACGCCCGTCACGAACTCACCGAGGCCGACGCCCAGCGTCGGGCCCTCAGGCTCGCGGAGCAGGACTTCCCCCAGGCACGCGGTCTCGCCGACGCCTGGAGCAGAGCCGAGTCGGACGAGAGGAGACTGCGGGACCTGACCGCCAAGGCCACCCGCGCGGCACGGCTGGCCGAGGAGGCCCGCGCCCTCGCCGTAGCCGCCCGCGCCGAGGCTGACGCCACCGCCACCGCCCACGACCTGCCCAGCGACCCCGCCGAGCTGGAACGCGTACGCACCGCGCTGGCTGCCCTTCTTACCGGCATCGGGCATCTTCGCCGAGCGATCGGCAGCACGGGCGAGCGGCTCGGCACCCATCACGCCGATGCCGAGCGATACGAACGCGCCCGTAGAGATCGCCTGGCCGCGGAGGAGAACTACCGGCTTCGCCTCAGCGGGCTGCGTACCGCGCAACAGGACCTGCGCACCCGCGAGGAGGCCATCGGGGCGACCGAAGAAGAGATCCTCACTCGCGAGCAGGAAACCAGACAGCGCATCACGCACGCCGCCCAGGCCGTCCCGGCAGCACAACGTATCCGGAACGATCTGCACGACCGGCGCGTGCGCGCGGAAGAGGAGGAGAAGCGCCTGCGCGAGGACCTGACCGCCCAGGAGACGGCAGTTATCGCAACCGGCGGCGCCCTTCGCGGCGCACTCGGCCGACCGGAGGTGGTGCACGGCGCCGGACTGGACCGGTCCGCACTGCCCGAGGACGTGGCGGACGACCCCGGCTCGGATGTCCGCAGCCGTCTGCGCGCGCTACAGGCGCTGGCCGACGCGGTACAGCAGGCCCTCGGCCGCCCGAAAGGCGAGGTGTCGGATAGCACCCTGCTCAACCGGCACACCGAACTGCGCGACCAGCTGGCCGGCGGTTACGATGCGCAACTGGAGGAACGCGACGGGATCAAGGTGTGCCGCCTGATCGACGACCACGGTTCCCACGACGTCGCGTCCGTGGGCGAGCGGATCGCCGTCCAGGCGGCAGAGGCCCGGGGACGGCTCACCGAGCGCGAACGTGAGGTGTTCCAGCGGTTCCTGACCGGGGAGCTGGGCGACCATCTCTCGGCCCAGGTCATCACCGCGGCGAACCTGGTCGCGGCTCTGAACGACACCCTGCGGACCGTGCGCACCTCCCACGGCCTCGGCGTTGAACTGCTGTGGAAGCTGGACGAGGACGTCGACGCGGACGTGCGGGCGGCCGTGGACCTGCTGCGCAGTCCGTCGAGCCTGCGCACGCGTGAGCAGACCGAGCAGCTCCGCGAGGTGCTGCAACGCCGGATCGAGGATGCCCGGCGGGCCGATCCCTCAGCCGGTTACGCCGCCCACCTGCGGACCGCGCTCGACTACCGTGATTGGTTCCGCTTCCACACTTTCGTGGTCGAGGACGCCGCTCCGGGACGGCGGCGGAAACTGACCGGCCGCACCGGGCTCAGCCAGGGCGAGCAGCGAGTGCTCTCCTACCTCGTGCTCTTCGCCGCAGCCGCCGCCCACTTCACCAGCCTCGCCGAGTCGGCGCCCCGCGCCCCGCGGCTGATCCTCCTGGACGACGCCTTCGCCAAGGTCGACGAACCTACCCACGGGCGGCTGGGACGGATCCTCGTCGATCTCGATCTCGACTTCGTCCTCACTAGCGAACGGCTCATGGGCAACTGGCCGGAGGTGCCGTCCCTCCACATCTACGAGTGCCTCCGCGATCCCCATGTGCGCGGGGTGGCCACCCTGCACTACGCCTGGAACGGCCGGCACCGGCGTCTGGTGTCCGTATGAGCAAGCTGCCCGCAGGTACACGGGACTGGCTGGCCGGTCCCGGACTGACCAGGCTCTGGGAAGCGGTACGCAAGCGCCTGGAAAGCAACGGCGTGCAGGCCACCGGTTCCCTCCGGCTGACCTCGGTGAGCACCCAGGAACGCAACGACCTGTCGCTCCTTCTGGGCAAGCCCGTCACAGGTGCTGCCGTGACTGTGCGCCTCGATGCGCTCGACACGCGGCTGCGCGCCTCGGCGGCCGGACTCGGTCTCAGAGAGGTGCTGGAGGAACTGGGCCCTCCGCTCACCGACCACCGTGCCGTCCGCGCGGATACCGCGGCCCGGCGCGAGCACGTCTGGTCGATGCTCGCCTCGGCGTTGAACGCCTCTCCGCTCGCAGGCCAGGAGTGGACCGACCGGTGGTACGACCTGCTGCGCCGTACCGGCGCCCCGAGAGGAGTGGCACCGGAAACGGCGGTACGCACGCTTCAGCAGGCTGTCCAGGTCCTCACCGTCCTGCTCGGCCCGGAGGCGGGTGGCAGCCGAGGCCGAGGAGAACTCGCCGCCATGGCGACCGGGTCCGCACACGGCCTGGACGACGGCACCTGGCTCGCACGCCTCGTCCAACGCGGTATCGCCCTCGCCCACAGCACCGAGTTCCCCGGCGACGCGGCCGGTCGGCGCGCACTCTGGCGGCTGGTGTCCGTCACACCGGACGAGGTCTCCAGCACCGTGCTGACCTACGGGCTGCGGCCCGTAGGTAGGGGATGGCGGGAGCAGGCCCTGCGGGAGCGGACCGACCATCACGCCGAAGCCCACCTCACGCCGCGCGATCTTCACGACCTCCAGCTGCGACTACCTGCCGGAGAAGTGGTCCACATCTGTGAGAATCCGCGCGTGGTGGAAGCTGCGGCGGACGCTGCCTGCGTCCGGCCCTTGGTGTGCACTTCCGGCAGCGCCGCCACCGTGGTCCTCACACTCCTCGACGCTCTCGCCACCACCGGCTGCCGCTTCGCGTACCACGGCGACTTCGACTGGCCGGGCATCGCTCTGGCGAACCGGATCATCCGCCGTTATGGAGCCCAGCCATGGCGCATGGGCGCCGAAGACTACGAGCACCTGGCCGCTCGAAGCCAGGCCGAGGGAATCCCTCAGCTGCCGCTCGACGGCCAGCCCGTCAGCGCGGCCTGGGCCCCGGGCCTCGCCCCTGCGATGACCGCTTTGGGGGTCGCGCTCCATGAAGAGGTCACCCTCGATCTCTTGGTGGCCGACCTGTCACGCCAGGCATAGAGACGACACATCCGTCCCAACTTCGACCAATCTGCTCCGCAAGTCCCTTCCAGTTCCCGACTCGGGTGCCGCTCTGGAACCGGAAGTGGGGTCAGAGGTGGCGTCGTGTCGTTCCTGGGGTTCTGCGGCGGCAGCGTGTCCGTAACCGTCCACGCTGTCAGTCCCTTTCGGCATGATTGATGTCCACACCTGGTACACCACCGTGCACGGGTGGGTCCGACCGAAGGTGAGGGCACGGTGTCCGAGAATGGAGACCGATGGCCGCGGCGAAACCATCTACATCCCTCCCTTTCGATTTCCTGCGTACCGTCGTCGCGCAGGCATCCGGCGACTCCCCACCCAAACGCATGGCTATCGAGGCGATACGCACGGCGCCACAGGGCGAGGACCGGGACAGCCTGCTTATGGCCCTGCTGACGGGACCGCTCGCACAATGCGCACCCGAGTGGCTGTTGGCCATGGCGGTGGAGAGCGATCTCAATCGCGAACCGCGACCGTACATGACGACCGACCGCATGCAGTTGACCCGTGTCGCACTGTCACACGCGGCCTGCTCGGACGATTACCGGGCGCAATATTTGCGGGAGTGTACTGACGCGCGACTCGGTGTGCTCGGCCGGAGAGAGGGAGGAGCAGCGCTCATCCGCGCCGTAGTTGCTGAGCTCCACCGTCGCTCGCCAACGGGCCTACTGCCGTTGAATGCGTGATGTCGTCATGGTGGCTGGCGCCGGAGGCCGGTGCCGGTGAGGCAGCCGTCGAGGACGTCGGGGCGGTACTGGAGTTGGCGGAGACCCCGGCGGACGGCGGTGATCAGGTCGTCGGGGTCGGCGAAGGCGCGGTTGGCT
>NZ_JBIBWT010000037.1:0-15543 GCF_043081525.1 Streptomyces sp. NPDC014864 | reverse complement strand
CCCGCTGCTCGTGCCCACCCTCAAGGCCGCCGACGAGCAGGTCGGCGGGCTTCCCGACCAAATCAACGTGAACCTGGACCGCGGCTACGACAGCGGCAAGACCCGTTGTGCCCTCCGGGAGTTGGGCTTCACCGGCGAGATCGCCCGCAAGGGCGTCCCCGCCCCGATCCAGGCCGGCAGGAGGTGGGTGGTGGAACGGAGCCACGCATGGATGAACGGCTTCGGCAAGCTGCGGCGCTGCACCGAGAAGCGCAGCCGCGTCGTGGATTTCTACCTCTACCTGTCCGCCGCGATCGTCACACTGCGTATGCTCATCCGCCGCGCGACCCCGCGCTACCGCTGGGACGGCCGCCCCACCACCAAGCGCTTGAAGTGACCGCTATTGCCGGGCGCTCTAAAGCACGGTTCAGATGCTGCCCTGCTGCAAGCTCCACCGGGACGTGGCATCGGTGAGTGTCTAACTGCGTGACAACGCCAGCAGACGACGGCGGACGAGAACGGACGCCTGCGGATAATCAGTGCAGGGTGAGAGGTGCAGCAGCCCAAGGCAGAGCGCACACCCAAGTTGCTTCGGAACGAAGAGGTCCTGGGTTCTAGTCCCGTAACCGCGAAGGAGAAGTACTGGCTCCGGGCAGTGGGGTAGCTGGTCTACGAAGTGGGCTGGCTCTCCAGCAGTGTTTCCTCCGTCAAGGTTCCTGCCAGCGTGCCCATCAGCCATTCCGCGAGGTTCACGCCTTGGGACCAGCACTCGCCTTCGTGGTTGCACCACATGACGCCCGCAGGATCGCGGAAGTCGACCAGCGACCAGATAGTGCAGCCCCAGTCGTAGATCAGCACCAGGCCGGCCGGGATGCGGCCGGACGGGTCCGGGCCGTCCTGGTACAGCTCGGCGATGTCCGCAAAGTTGCCCTGCGCGGCCCCACCGCGCACCCCCAGGATGCCTTCATTCGGGCCGAATCCGCCGTTGGCGACCTCGACGTACAAGCGCCGCAGGAGAGGAGGCAACGGGAACCCGACGACTTCTTCCGCCGCAGCGACAGCCTCCGGTGTTGCGGGCGGGGGCAAAGTCCCCGCCCGAGCTGCGATACGCAACGCCTCGACAACCTCATCATCAGTCACGGGCTCAGACTCTCAGCCCGGACTGGTCGGACGTGCCAGATGCGTGCCAGATCCTGCGGGGAACCACGGGGAACAGCGGTGACTTGCCTCGGACGGGGCCACGGCTCCAACACTGCTTCGCCGCAGGTCGGCCCAGCAAACTGCCGCCAAAAACCCGAGCTTCCCAAGCTGAGGGTTTGCGGGACGATCAGCCCTGTTCTTCCCGCGGCCCGGCCGGCGCGACCTGCTCCCGTCGACGACAAGCAGCGTGGCTGAGGCTGGTGGGGGTGCAACGAGGCACACGCGCGCCTCCTCGGTCGGCGCGCCCGCCCTCGTGGCTGACTGTCGTCGGCTGAGGTTCGTGCCACAACCGTGCCAGATGCAGAGGTCAGCCACGGTGAACACCGGTGCCCCGCGGTCGAGTAGCCGCCCGCTTCCTCGGCCGGCGAAGCCGCAGCTCAGCCCGTACATCACCCGGCCTCTCTCCTAAGACGTCGTTTCAGTTGGTGAGCCGGCGGTAGCCGATGAGGGCACTTGACGTTCTCTGCCGCGTCCAGGAGTACCGATCCGTGGAGGTGCCGCAGGCGTTTCCGCTCGGCTCAGCCATGTCGATTTGCGCCGGAGCCCGCGGTCTGCTGGGCGCGTTGGTCGTCCCCGGGCAGCGGGAGCCGGGCCAGATGGGACTCGCGTAGCACGCTCACGGTGGGTCGGACCGCGAACAGCATCGACCCGACGAGGAACAGCCAGTCCGCCGGCAGTGCCATCGAGTCGGAGAAGAAGAAGGCGCTGCCAATGACGAAAGCGACCGCCGCGGCGAACTCGACGGTGGTGTAGATGATCTGGTAGCGGCCGTAGATCTCGGCATGGCGGGGGCTCGCTGCGGCCCGCCGCGGGTCGAAAAGCCCTTTGCTCACCTGTGTGGTCTCCTTCGCGGTCGACAGCGTGCCCCCGGCGGGCAGGCTGGAGCAGGTCGTGTTCAAGTCACGCCTGGCCGGTTTGCCTGGTCGGGCGCCTCGTAAACCACGGAGCGAGCCGATCGGGGGTGCCGGCAGCGGCCGCTGACGACCTCCAACGACCAACCCCGCCAGTCGCACCGAGGCGACGGCCCCGCCTCGAGAAACACAGGAGAAAGCACCCCTCACGGGAGAAACGACCTCTTATACCGTGTCTTACCAATGTCTTCCATGGCCTCGGCGCGGCCGGTATGGGCCTCACTGACCGATCCGGCTAGGGCTACGGATCAGAAGGCTTCTGACATCCACCGTTGACATCAACGACGCCGGACAGGGGCATACACCAGCGTCTCTGTCCGGCCGTCGCACCAGTCGACGGCAGCAGCTACCGCGGACGCGGATCGAACTCCTAAAGCGGTGATCACTCTCTGCACCGCTCAGGATGAGGGCGTGAAGCCGGCGGACTGGTCGAGGTAGAACGCTGAGCCTGGTGCCGTCGGTGTCCAACCCGCACGCAGGGCAAGCCGAACAGCCGCGGCAACACCGGACGGCAGTACAGGCTCAGCCTCGCGCCCTATCCAGTTGCTCGGATGCGGCTGGTCGGTGGTGACCACGAGCGTCATGCCCGGCGTGTCCGCGTGTTCGACCGCAAACGTGCATGGCGACCAGGCCACCCCCTGGAAGTACGTCGGTCGGCCTCGTAGCCGCCAACGGTAAGCCGTGCCTTCGACAACGATCCGTCGTGATCCTTTGCGGACCAGTGCCATGGATCCCCCTTCAACAGCAGAAATGCTAGCGAGCCCGGCCCCGCCGTCCGTCTCAGTTTCCGTCTCATTCAGCGCCGTTCACGGCCGTGCAGGCGAGACCCGCAGCGCTCCCAGCCCCGACGGTCGACTGCCCATGAACCCAGGTGAACGGCCCCATCCGAGGCTCCTGAGACCATCAACACAGTTGGAAAGCGTGCACTGCTCGGCCGTCAAGCTAGTCACGCTCTGAGGCAGGCGGGGCGCATTTCGGCAGCCGTGCACACGTGCGCCCGTGACGCGCCCCGTCGTCACTCGCTAGCTTGCGTCATCTGCCACGGATGGCATCAACAGAACGCTTGTGAGGAGCTGTAGTGGTTCAGGCAGATCAGGAAGCGTGGGCAAGTCACCTGGCGGAATATTCCGCACTCAGAAGCGAGATAAATACCAGAATTGGCTTGCAGCATCAAGTACTGGCCCTTCACATGACCGCCGTTAGTGTCGCGCTATCCGTGGCATTATCCGGGAAATCTCGATGGCCAGTCCTTTTAGTTATCCCCTTTATTGCGTACACATCAAGCGAGACCCTGGCGTCGCTCTTCCGTACAGTGGAGGGCATAGGATGAGGAACTGAACCCTAAGGTTCCTGGTGGTTTAGGCTGGGAGTCGTGGCTGATTCATCAGAAACCAGCCAGCGAAGTGCAAAAAATGACACACCCGTACTACCTACTTTTCCCTGGAATATCCATTATTTCACTCCTGGCCGTCTTACCTTTCGTGTGGAGTGGTCGAGTAGGTGGTCATCAACCCGGCGTATCCTTCTGGATGGCAATCTCTGCCTGGCCATTCGCAGCCGTCTTCACCGTGCTGTCCTTCAAAGCAATCCGACGGCTACGCGCACCATTCTGACGAGTGCACGGTAGGCCAAAGGCGATCAGGGAATGACTGCTACTGCTGTGTCGTCTGCCCGTGAGAGCCGCCGCACCACTACTGCACCAGATCGAGCGGGGAACAGCGGGGAACATGGTGAAAGCGGCCGAACCCGAATCGGCACCAGTCGGGCATTCGCGCAGGTCAGCGCTGAACCCAGCCGCAAGTGCTCGCAGCTTCCCAAGCTGAGGTCAGGCACGTCAGCACGCGCCGGCCGTCGTAGCTTGCTCTGGTCGACGGCACTGGCAGCATGGCGGAGGCCGGCGGGGGTACAGCGAGGCACGCGCGCCTGGCCCATTGGCGCATCCGCCGTCGTGGCTGACTGTCGTTGGCTGAGGTTCGTGCCACAACCGTGCCAGATACAGGGGTCAGCCACGGTCAACACCGGTGCCCTGCGGTCGAGTAGCCGCCCGCCGCCTCGGCAGGCGAAGCTGCAGCTCAGCCCGCAGATCACCCAGCCTCTCTCCTAAAGCGGTGGTCATGGCTCCCCTGGACGACCTGAGGGCGAGCCCTATCCGACGTCGCGTCCGCAACGCCCTGAACAGCGGTGGTGTCTGAGAGCCCCAGCACGTCGATGACGGGATGGTGCTTGGCCGAGCCCGCTACGAAGAAACTGACGGTTGCCGGTCAGGGCAGCCGTCAGCGTGTATGCGGAACGGGGAGTACGGCCCTGGGACTATCCAGCCCTCCAGCCAGCCCGTGAGCCACCGGGCGAGAGTCAAGGTGGTCGGCACCAGGACGCAGCAGTCATTGGCATCCCAGTCCCAGACGCGGCCCTCGGGAGTGCTGAAGTCAATCATGGTCCACATGCAGCAGCCGCGGTCCATGAGCGGGACGACCCCCTCGGGCGTTGCGGGGAAGCCGGAGTCGTCCTTCGCCGAGAAGAGCCGGTGGGCCTCGATCAGGTCCCGCTCCTCGCTGAACCAATTGCCGGTGTCCGTGAGCGAGAGGCATTCCCAGACTCCGAAGCCGCCGTTGGCGACTTCGAGGTAGAGACGCCGCAGCAACTGCGGCATCGGGCGGCCGACCGCGCGTTCGACCGCCGCGACGTCCTCCAGCGTTACCGGCGGGGGCAGGTCACGGTCGGCGACGCGGGCACGGACGGCCTCGACAAGCTCGTCGTCGGTCATGGCCTGTCGCCCCCAGCCGGCCCGGTTCGAATAGGACTCGTACGAGTAGCGGGTGTCGCGATCCCACTCCTGCCCAGTGAGGGCCTTGTATGCCCGGTCTGGCACATAGAGCAGAGACTCGGCCCACATCAGGCCCGCGGCATACGTCGTGAAGCGCGCGGGATCGCGGAGGACCCGTCGGTAGGTTTCGCGACCATCGGCGACGACGGCCGCACGCGTGTAGAGGAACGCGTCGCCGGAGAGGCCGCGGCCGTACTCCTGGAGGTCCAATCGGTACAGCGCCCAGGCCAACTGCTCGGCGAAGTCGGCGATCAAGGACACCGGCCCCGCCGCAAGCCGAGTGGTAAGGGCCGCCGCGAGGCCATCGGCATCGGGGTCAGGCCCGGCCGGCCGGAATTCCTCAATCAGCGCCCAAAACACGTCCTCGTCCATGCCGGCCATCATGGCACTCGCATCTGACAGCGGGAGGCTGCCGACTGTCGCGCGGGCCGCACCACAAACGCACCAGATCGAGCGGGGGAACAGCGGGGAACCACGGTGAAAGCAGCCCAGCCCGACGGGTCCACCATCCGACCGTTCGCGCACGTCCGCGCCTGAACCATCCGCAAACGACCACAGCTTCCCCAGCTGATGGCGCAAGGAGGTGGCCTGCTGACCGTCCGGGCTGCGGCGCTAGGGCGCCGGTCCCAGCCGAACAGCAGGCCACCTGATCGGTCCTCGTTAGGGAGGGGCGCCTCTCTGTTCAACGCAACGGAGTCACCGAAGAGCGCGCTTCGCAATCCCTCGCTTCCAAGCCAGCCTGGATGAGCCGTGCCAGGAGCAAGGCCGCTTCAGGTCGCACCGTGCCGAGGCGGACCAGGCCGTCACCGCGCACACTCACGTCCGCTGTGAGCCCCGGGAAGTCTGCCTCCAGCCCCAAGGCAGCGAGTTGCTCCGCGAGGCGGTCGGCACCGCGTCGAGCCTCGCCCCAGCCTCGGACGTAGCTCACGCCAGCCGTCAGGTTTTCGGCGCGTGGGGCGATGACTCCGCGTCGGTCTGTCATGTGTTCACTCCCCCGGTTCATGGTCAGTCTCGGTGTCGGGGCGAGGCTCAGCAGCGTTCGCCAGGGCAAGGCGCAGCAGTTCGGCCAGGTGCTCGGCAGTCGCTGGTGAGACACGGCCCAGTTCGACCAAGCCGTGGCCGAAGGCGTTCAGGTCGGCGCGCAGGTACGGGAAATCAAGCTCCATGCCCGCGCTGATCAAGGCGTCGCGGAGGGCCGTGGTCGCATCGCGAGCGGCGTACCAGCCGTCGCTGTCCAGCGGGGACCATCGCGCTGTGTCAAGGCGGCCGCAAGATTCCTCATGCACCGGAAGTCGACTCCTCCGGGTAGGCCGCCATGGCGTCAGCGGCGGAGCTGAACCGGTCGCCGTAGCGGTCGACGCGTGCCAGTAGCTCGGCGGCAGCGACAAGCACTGTTGCGAGGGCGATCGGACGGAGCGGATTGGCCTCTGGTCGCCGTACCGGGGCGCGGAGCCATTCGTAGCGGTCGCCGCTCAGAGGCATGGGGCCCGGAACCACCACAACGGATTTGAGACCGAGGTAGCGGTACTCCGGCGGCTCGCTGGTCTCGCGCCTGAGGAAGTAGGTGAACCAGTCGCAGCTGTTGGAGCTGAGGAAGAAGCCGACCCTGCGGGCCCGGTGATCGACCATGACCGGGCCGCACGGCAGCTCCTGGCGGCACACTTGATCGAACGTCTCCAGGCCGAGCTGCTGTTCCACCGACACCACGTCGAAGAGGCGGCCGGCGGGAATCATCGACGGGCTACGCGGGTCGTCCGCCCAGAGCGCCCGGCACATCACCGGGTCGTCCGCCGCTGCCGACAGCCACTCGATGCCTCTCCTGGTCATCGTTTGCACGTCTTCTTCCCACCTCCGGTCGGCTACCCCACGGCGCCTGCGCCGCAGTGGATTCAGAGTCGCGGGACTGGCATTGACCAGGGCAGATGACGACAGGTGACGGGGGATGACGTGTGGCGCGGAGGCCCGTCACCCTCAGTCGTCCCGAAGTGGTGGCGACAAATCCCGTTCGCCGCTGCCAACGGGGTTGTCAATCGCGTACGTTCGTGATGGTCAAGGACCACGCACCACCCCCTTTGCACTGCCACGAGGAGGGAAAGGCCGTCTCCTATGGACCCCGTCAGCGAGCGTTTACGCCAGTCCCGAACCGAACGCGGCTGGAGCCAGCTGCGATTGGTACGTGAACTGCGCAAGGCCGGAGCCAAGCGCGGTCACCAGCTCCCCGCCGACGACAGCGTCAAGCGGCGCATCGCCAGCTGGGAGAACGGGCACAGCGTGCCGGACGGGTTCTACGGCGCTCTGCTCGGGGACGCATACGGCGCCAGCCCACATGAGCTGGGGCTGGAACACGACGGCAGAGAGGACGCTGCACTTCTGGACGCCAGCTATCCCGACAGCCCTGACGCGGCGATCAACACGGTTGACCGGCTATGGAGCGCCGACCTGAACCGCTACGAGCCGTTGTTGCAGTCCGAGGCGTCCGAGCCGGCGTGGAACGAAGCGTCCTTGCGGTGGTTGGTGGCACCGGAGCCAGCGCCCCGATCCGGTCGCCCGGCGGGGCTGCGTGTGGGGCTCGGAGCCGTGGCAACGGTGAAGACCACGGCCGACATGTTCGCCAGGCTCGACGACCAGTTCGGCGGCGACCACGCCCGGCGGTCCGTTATCCAGTACCTCAGTGCCGAGGTGGTTCCGCTGCTGCGCGGCGGCTACAGCGACGCCGTGGGGAGGGCTCTCTACTCCACCGTGGCGGAGGCGACCCTTCTCGCCGGCTGGATGTCGTACGACGCCTGCCATCACGGACTCGCCCAGCGCTACTTCCTTCAAGCCCTCCGGCTGGCCCAGGACGCCAACGACCGACGCCTAGCCGGAAGCATTCTGTCGGCGATGAGCCACCAGGCCACCTTCCTCGGCCGGTACACCGAGGCAGCGACGCTCGCCCGTGCCGCCCTGATGGGCATCTCGGCGGTGGCGACGCCGACGCTCCGAGCCCAGTTCCATGCGATGGAGGCTCGCGCACTCGCCCGTACAGGGGATGTCCGAGGGTGTGAAGCAGCTCTGGCGGCGGCGACGCGAGCGCTGGAGGGCAGGAACAGCGACGACGAGCCCGAGTGGATCGCCTACTTCGATGAGGCGGAGTTGGCCGCCGAAGCAGCGCACTGTTTCAGGGACGTCAACAGCGCCAGGCAGGCGGTCGCCCACGCGGAGAACGCTATGAGCGGCAGCCACGTGCGGAGCGACTTCTTCGCGACGATGGTGCTGGCCGACACCCACCTACGCGCCGACGACATCGAGGAGGCCTGCCGGGTGGCGGTGGATGCGCTGGATCTCGGGGAGAACCTGAAGTCCGCACGATGCGTGAGTTACCTGGCCGAGTTCCGGGCAAATCTGCTCGCGGCAGGGAACAGCGCGGTGTCCCAGACGTTCGCGGAGCAGGTAGGCGAGCACAGGTTGTGGGTGGCAGCCGCAGCTGGCGGTCCTGCCGCTCGTTGAGTCGGCAGGCGGTGGTCGAGGTTGTTCAGAAGGCGCCCCACGTGTCCCGGCCCTCACCGGTCCGAAGGGAGTACATGCGCTTCTCGAACTCGGCCGCGAAGCGCTCGCTCGTCGTCACGTGGTGCCCGATCCACGCCACCATCATCAGTTCGCGGAGGTCCGCGAGGGTCTCGTAGCCGGGCCAGTTCATCAGGTCGAAGCCATATCGGTGGACGAACTCCGCGTACTCCTCGCGGGTGTGCCACCCGTACCGCTCGTAGTAGATCGCGGTGAGGATCAGGTCCCACTCACGCGGGGCCAGGGCGAGGCCATCGAGATCGATCAGGACGGCGTAGCCGTCGCGGTGACGGAGGACGTTCCCAATGTTGGCGTCACCGTGGATCATCCCGAAGGGAAGGACGAAGTCCAGGCGCTCGTACTCCTTGGCCAGCTCGGCCGCCCGCCCCTCCAGGAACTCTCGATCCCGGTCTGAGATGCCGTCCAGGCCCGCCAGGGACGAGGC
The DNA here is from genome assembly GCF_043081525.1 of Streptomyces sp. NPDC014864. Classification (NCBI taxonomy): domain Bacteria; kingdom Bacillati; phylum Actinomycetota; class Actinomycetes; order Kitasatosporales; family Streptomycetaceae; genus Streptomyces; species Streptomyces sp. NPDC014864. Next base: position 6,641 of record NZ_JBIBWT010000037.1, on the reverse strand, counting down.
CAGCTTGGCGTGGGGGTCGAAGTACGGTAGGCCCATAGATTCGGGGTCCTCCAGCCAGTGCAGGCGCTTTAACAGGTCTGCAAGCTCGCCTACCGTGGCGTACTCCTCCCGCTCCTGGACGCTCTTCCAGAAGGTCACGACCCGGCCACCTACGACCACGGGTTGGGTGATGTCCCGCGGAACGCGCGCGGCCGGGAAGCCAGACTGCTCCAGCCACCGGGCGACGCCGACGGCGCGTTCCATCTCAGGAAGAACGGCAGGGGCCCGAGCAATACGGACGATCATCGGTTCCGAGGCCAAGCGGTAGACGGCGTTGGAGCCGAGGCGGAGCAACTCGGCGCCGGTCGGGTCGAGGCCGGCGGAGCAGCAGGCGTCCCGGAGGACGGGCGCCGTACCCTCGGCCGTGAACCCCGTGTCGCCGCCGCCTTCCCGCCCGCCGTCGCTGCCCGAGATCATGTCAACGACCATACGGGGCGCGCCCCGAGGCCGACAGCCCGTCTGCGTAATGAGGACGTAATGATCTTGGTTGGTAAGTCGGCCAAGAGCAGCTCCGCCGCAGGTCAGAGGGCCCATACCCGCTCGCTCTCACCTGGGCTCCGGAGCCGTGTGCGCAGGTTCGAATCCTGCCGGGGGCACCACGCGTCACCGCTCTGAACTGGGACTTCCGTCTGACGAGGCATGCCGGGCAGGCAGGATCGGCGCGGGCGAGACCGTGCTGCTCGCGGCCTTCGGCGGGGGCATGAACAGTGCGCTCGCGCTTCTGGAACGGTAGCGCTGCGAAAACTCCCGGGTGACTCTCCGGCACGCCCGGCACCGTCAGCCGGCCGGGCGCCGTGATCGATTGCTGAGCGGTCCTCGGCCTGCTGGGCGTCCTGCGAGCTGGAGGGGGGGCCTCCCCCAGGCCGGGTGGGCCGGCGAGGGACGGCGCCGGTCACAGCGGGCGGGCCGCGGACGTACACGTCGCGTTCGGTCTTGGCTGGCTGCTCGGCATCGGGCAGCTCCGGCGCAGCTCGGAGGGTGTCGGCACATACCAGCGACTCGATGCGCGGCTCCGCATGACACGTCGTGGTGCCGGCCCGGCGCGCACGGACGCCTCGGCCACCGGGCCGGCATGCGCCGGCCGGTGGCCTACGCAGCCGCCGGGCGGTACGAGCCGAGCGGCGGCACCGCGGCCCTGCGGGCGGCCGAGGCCCGGCTCGCCACGCCGCGACCCGGGTCTCCCCCGGGCCGTCCCCGGAAATTAGGCTGCCGTCGTCCGATGATCGACCACGAGGAGCCGCGATGCGCGTCGCCCTGTTCCTGACCTGCGTGAACGACACGCTCTATCCGGACACCGGGCGCGCCGTGGTCGCCCTGCTGACCAGACTGGGTGTCGAGGTGGACTTCCCGATGGCCCAGACGTGCTGCGGGCAGGCCCACTACAACACCGGGTACCGCCACCAGGCCGAGCCGCTCGCCCGGCACTTCGCCGACGTCTTCCGGGACTACGACGCGATCGTGACGCCGTCCGGGTCGTGCGGGGCGATGGTGCGGGAGCTGTATCCGCGGATGGGGGAACGGGCGCGCGCCGAGGGGCGCGGGGAGGCGCTCGCGGCCACGCTGGCGCCCGTGGTGCCGAAGACGTACGAGCTCACGGAGTTCCTGGTGGACGTGCTCGGGGTGACGGACGTCGGCGCGTACTACCCGCACACGGTGACCTACCACCCGACCTGTCACGGGCTGCGCGGCCTCGGGCTCGGCGACCGGCCCCGGCGGCTCCTCGAGGCCGTGCGGGGACTGGAGTTGGTGGAACTGCCGGGGGCCGAGGAGTGCTGCGGCTTCGGCGGCACCTTCGCGGTGAAGAACGCGGACGTCTCGGCGGCGATGGGCGCCGACAAGGTGCGCAGCGCCGAGTCGACCGGCGCGGAGGTGCTGTGCGCGGCCGACAACTCGTGCCTGATGCACCTCGGCGGGACCATGGCCCGGCTGCGCACGGCGGTGCGGCCGGTGCACATCGCGGAGATCCTGGCGAGCACGGCGGAGGAGCAGGCGGTATGAGCGCGACGTTCGTAGGCATGCCCGCCTTCCCGGCCTTCCCCGAGGCCGCACACGAGGCCGTGCGGAACCCGACCCTGCGCGGCAACCTGCGCCACGCCACGCACACCATCCGCGCCAAGCGGGCGAAGGCGGTCGCGGAGTTGTCCGACTGGACGGAACTTCGGGAGGCGGGCCGCCGGATCAAGGACCACACGCTCCGTCACCTCGACCGCTACCTGGTGCAGGTGGAGGAGACGGTCACGGCGGCGGGCGGCACCGTCCACTGGGCCGCCGACGCCGACGAGGCCAACCGGATCGTCACCGAACTGGTCAGGGCCACCGGCGAGTCGGAGGTCGTCAAGGTCAAGTCGATGGCCACGCAGGAGATCGGGCTCAACGAGGCGCTGGAGGCGGCGGGCATCCGGGCCTACGAGACCGATCTCGCCGAGCTGATCGTGCAGTTGGGCAAGGACCGGCCCTCGCACATCCTGGTACCCGCCATCCACCGAAACCGCGGCGAGATCCGGGACATCTTCCGCTCCGAGATGAAGGAGTGGGGGCGCCCGGCCCCCGAGGGCCTGACGGACACGCCCGCCGAACTCGCCGAGGCGGCCCGGCTGCACCTGCGGGAGAAGTTCCTGCGCTCCCGGGTCGGCGTCTCCGGCGCCAACTTCCTCGTCGCCGAGACGGGCACGCTGGTGGTCGTGGAGTCCGAGGGCAACGGCCGGATGTGCCTGACCCTGCCCGAGACACTGATCTCGGTGGTCGGCATCGAGAAGATCGTGCCGACGTGGCGCGACCTGGAGGTGTTCCTGCAGACGCTCCCCCGCTCCTCCACGGCCGAGCGGATGAACCCGTACACCTCGATGTGGACGGGCACGACGGACACCGAAACGGCCGACGGGCCGCGGGAGTTCCACCTGGTGCTGCTGGACAACGGCCGCAGCGACACGCTCGCCGACCAGGTCGGACGGCAGGCCCTGCGCTGCATCCGCTGCTCGGCGTGTCTCAACGTCTGCCCGGTGTACGAGCGGGCCGGGGGCCACGCCTACGGCTCGGTCTACCCGGGGCCGATCGGCGCGATCCTCAGCCCGCAACTACGGGGCACGGCAAGCGAGATCGACGCCTCGCTGCCGTACGCGTCCTCGCTCTGCGGCGCCTGCTACGAGGTGTGCCCGGTCGCCATCGACATTCCCGAGGTGCTGGTGCACCTGCGGGAGCGGGTCGCCGAGGGCGGGGAGGCGACCCGGCAGGGCAACAAGGTGGTACTGAAGCCGGCCAAGGGCCATGCCGCCGAGCGCGCGGCGATGCGCGCGGCGGGCTGGGCGTTCACCCATCCGGCCGCCCTGCGCACCGGCCAGCGCCTGGCGTCCCTCTCCCGCCGCTTCCATCCGCGGACCCTGCCGGGCCCCGGCCGGGCGTGGAGCGGCACCCGGGACCTGCCGCCGGTGCCGGCGGAACCCTTCCGCGACTGGTGGCAGCGCACGCGCGGCGGAAAGGACGGCGCGAAGTGAGCAGCAGGGACCGGATCCTGGGCCGGGTGCGGCGCGCGCTGGCGGACGTCCCCCCGGACGACACGCCGTACGAGCAGGCCGTTCCCCGGGACTACCGGGAGCAGCACGGCGAGCGCGGCGCCGCGCGGACGGTGGAGTTGCTGGCGGAGAACCTGGCGGACTACCGGGCGGTGGTGCACCGGACCGACGCTGCCGGGCTGCCCGCGCTGATCGCCCGCCTGCTGGACGACCGGGGGTCGGCGTCCGTCGTCGTCCCGCCGGGGCTGGACGAGGGCTGGCTGACGGCGACGGAGGTCACCCGGGTCGCGGACCGGGCGGAGAGCACGGCCCGCGAGCTCGACCGGGTGGACAGCGTGGTCACCGGCTGCGCCGTCGCCGTCGCCGAGACCGGCACGATCGTCCTCGACGGCTCCCCCGACCAGGGCCGCCGCCGCATCACGCTCGTCCCGGACCACCACGTCTGCGTCGTCCGGGTGCCCGGCCAGGTGGTCTCCTCGGTGCCCCAGGCGCTCGCCCGCCTGGACCCGACCCGCCCCCTGACCTGGATCTCCGGTCCGTCGGCGACCAGCGACATCGAACTGGACCGGGTGGAGGGGGTGCACGGGCCGCGCACGCTGGAGGTGGTGCTCGTGACGGAGGCGGCGGGCGGGGCTCCCGGGCCGCCCGTGACGCGGACCGCGTGACAGAGGGGCTGAACAAGCGCTTAGATAGTGGCTCGGATGCAGATTCCGCCCGCGCCCTGTGCTGGAGGCCCCGTTGTTCAGTTCCGTCGACGAAGTCTCCGCCCGCCTGGCCGAGACCGGTTACCTCGCCTCGCCGGCGGTCGCCACCACCGTCTTCCTGGCCGACCGGCTCGGCAAGCCGCTGCTGGTCGAGGGGCCCGCCGGAGTCGGCAAGACCGAGCTGGCCAAGGCCGTGGCCCAGGTCGCGGGGGCGCGGCTGGTCCGGCTCCAGTGCTACGAGGGCGTCGACGAGTCGCGCGCCCTGTACGAGTGGAACCACGCCAAGCAGCTGCTGCGCATCAGCGCGGGCCGGGACGAGAGCTGGGACGACACACGCACGGACATCTTCAGCGAGGAGTTCCTGCTGACCCGCCCGCTGCTGACGGCGATCCGGGGCGACGAGCCCAAAGTGCTGCTCATCGACGAGACCGACAAGGCCGACGTCGAGATGGAGGGGCTGCTGCTGGAGGTGCTCAGCGACTTCCAGGTGACCGTCCCCGAGCTGGGCACGGTCACCGCGACCCGCCGCCCCTTCGTGGTGCTCACCTCGAACGCCACCCGCGAGCTGTCCGAGGCGCTGCGCCGCCGCTGCCTGTTCCTGCACATCGGCTTCCCCGACGAGGAGCTGGAGCGGCGGATCGTGACGCTGAAGGTGCCGGGCCTCGACGAGGCGCTGGCCGCGTCGGTGGTGCGGGTCGTGGGCGCCCTGCGGGCGATGGACCTGCGGAAGGCACCCTCGGTCGCCGAGACGATCGACTGGGCCCGCACGCTCCTGGCCCTCGGCGCCGGCACCCTGGAGGAGAGCGTCGTCCGGGACAGCCTGGGCGTCCTGCTCAAGCACCAGGAGGACGTGCTGAAGGCGGCGGCCAAGCTCGACCTGGACGCGGTGTGAGCGCCCCCGCGCCGGCCGGCGTCGCGGACCGGCTCACCGGGTTCGTCGGCGCGCTGCGGGCGCACGGCGTCCGGGTCGGCACCGGGGAGAGCCTGGACGCGGCGCGGGCGGTCGAGGCGCTCGGCCTCGCGGACCGCGAGCTGCTGCGCGAGGGCCTGGCCGCCACGCTGCTGCACGGCAGCGCGCAGCGGGCGGTGTTCGACCCGGTCTTCGACCTGTACTTCCCGCGCGGCGTCGGCGCTGCGGAGGGGAGGCCCGCCGACCGCGAGGAGCTGCGCGACCGGCTCGCCGACGCCCTCGCCGCGGGCGACACGGCCCTGATGGAGCGGCTGGCCATCGAGGCGGTCGACGGCTTCGGCGGCTACGGGGCGGCACCGGGGTCGGACGGCTGGTCGGCGTACCAGACGCTGGACCGGATCCGTCCGCAGACGCTGCTGGCCCGGGTGCGGGCGAGCGTCCGGGCGCGCGGCGGTGACGCCGGGTTCGCCGACCGGCTGCTCGACGACGAGATCCGGCGCCGTATCGAGGAGTTCCGCCGGCAGGTCGGCGCGGAGGCGCGGCGCCGGGTCGCCGAGCGGCGCGGACGGGAGGAGATCGCGCGGCGGGCGGTGGCGCCGAGCGCGGACCGGGTCGACTTCCTGTACGCGGGGCGCGACCGGCTCGCCGAACTGCGCCGGACCGTGCAGCCGCTGGCCCGCAAGCTGGCCACCCGGCTGGCCGCGCGCCGGCGCCGCGCCGCCCGCGGCTCGATCGACCTGCGCCGCACGCTGCGCGGCTCGCTCTCGACGGGCGGCGTGCCGATGCGGCCGGTGCTGCGCAGGCGCCGCCCCGCGCGGCCGGAGCTGGTGCTGCTGTGCGACGTCTCCGGCTCGGTGGCTGGGTTCTCCGACTTCACGATGTTGCTGGTGCAGGCGCTGCACGACCAGTTCAGCAAGGTCCGGGTGTTCGCGTTCGTCAACCGGCTCGACGAGGTGACCGGCCTGCTGCGGCACGGCGCGGCCGACCCGGAGGGACTCGGCGTCCGCATCCAGGCCGAGGCGCGGCTGACCGGCTGGCACGGCAGCAGCGACTACGGCGTCTCGCTGGGCGAGTTCGCGCAGCGGTACGGCGAGGCCGTCGGCCCGCGCACCACGGTGTTCGTCCTCGGCGACGCCCGCACCAATCTGAGCGACCCCAACCTGGCGGCCGTACGGGAGATCGCCCGGCGGGCCCGTCGCCTGTACTGGCTGAACCCCGAGCCCCGCGCCCAGTGGGGCACGGGCGACTCCGCCGCACCGGCCTACGCCGAGCTGGTGGAGATGCACGAGTGCCGCACCGTCCGCCAGTTGGGCACCCTGATCTCCCGGCTGCTGCCGATCTGACGTTGCCGATCCGACTTCGTCGATCCGACGTTGTCGCCGTCCTAGGACCTGTCTGACAAATGATCTTGGCTCGGTTCGCGGAGCCAGAGGATGAGTGCTGCGAGGTGGAGTCCGGCCCGGTAGCGAGCGGCGAGTT
>NZ_JBIBWT010000036.1:0-16351 GCF_043081525.1 Streptomyces sp. NPDC014864 | reverse complement strand
ATGTCGCAATCCACACCAGGCCAGAGGGCCCTCACCCATTTCAAGATCTCTCAGCCGAGACCTGCGTCACCAACCTCCGTGGACAGAACAGCTAGCCCTCGCCGTCCTCCAGCCAACCGAAGCTCTTCTCCACGGCCTTCTTCCAGTTGCGGTACTCGCGGTCACGGACCGACGCCTCCATGGACGGTGTCCACTCGGCGTCCTTCTGCCAGTGCGACTTCAGCTCGTCGAGGTCGTTCCACACGCCGGTGGCGAGGCCGGCCGCGTACGCGGCGCCCAGGCAGGTGGTCTCGGAGACCTTCGGCCGGATCACCGGCACGTCGAGCACGTCCGCCTGGTGCTGCATGAGCAGGTTGTTCCTGGTCATGCCGCCGTCGACCTTCAAGGTGGTCAGCTGCACCCCGGAGTCCTGGTACATGGCGTCGACGACCTCGCGGGTCTGCCAGCTGGTGGCCTCCAGCACCGCCCGCGCCAGGTGCGCCTTGGTGACGTACCGCGTCAGACCGGTGATCACTCCGCGCGCGTCCGAGCGCCAGTACGGAGCGAACAGACCGGAGAACGCGGGCACGATGTACGCGCCGCCGTTGTTCTCGACGCTCGACGCCAGCGACTCGATCTCGTCCGCCGTCCGGATGATGCCGAGCTGGTCGCGGAACCACTGCACCAGCGCGCCCGTGATGGCGATGGCGCCCTCCAGGCAGTAGACCGGAGGCTCGTCACCGATCTTGTAGCCCATGGTGGTGAGCAGCCCGCTCTTCGAGGGCACCGGCCGGTTGCCGGTGTTGAGGAGCAGGAAACTGCCGGTGCCGTACGTGTTCTTGGCGTCGCCCACCTCGTAGCACGTCTGTCCGAAGATGGCCGCCTGCTGGTCGCCCAGCGCCGATGCCACGGGCACGCCGGCGAGCTGGCCGACCGCGGTCCCGTACACCTCGGACGAAGACCGGATCTCGGGCAGGACGGCCTCGGGGACGTTCATGGCGGACAGGATGGACTGGTCCCACTGGAGGGTCTCCAGGTTCATCAGCATGGTGCGCCCGGCGTTGGTGACGTCGGTGACGTGGTGTCCGCCGGAGGTGCCGCCCGTGAGGTTCCAGATGAGCCACGAGTCGATCGTGCCGAAGGCGATCTCGCCGCGCTCGGCGCGGTCCCGCAACCCGGGTACGTTGTCCAGCAGCCATGCGGCCTTCGGTCCGGAGAAGTAGCTGGCCAGCGGCAGACCGGTCTGCTCGCGGAACCGGTCCTGGCCGTCGGATCCGCCCAGCTCGTTGCAGAGCGCCGCGGTACGGGTGTCCTGCCAGACGATCGCGTTGTGCACGGGCTTGCCGGTGGCGCGGTCCCACAGGACCGTCGTCTCGCGCTGGTTGGTGATGCCCAGCGCGCTGAGCTGGTCCGCTCGCAGTCCCGCCTTCGCGACCGCGCCTGCGACCACGGCCTGCACCTTGGACCAGATCTCCGTGGCGTCGTGCTCCACCCAGCCCGGCTTGGGGAAGATCTGGCGGTGCTCCCGCTGGTCCACGGCGACGATGGAGCCGCTGTGGTCGAAGATGATGCAGCGGCTCGAGGTGGTGCCCTGGTCGATTGCGGCCACGTACTTCTCGGCGTTGTCCGTCATGGCTACCCCTTGGTGGCGAGGGTCTGGAGGCTGAGGCGTGGAGCGGCGTTTTCCGTGGTCGGGTCGGCGACGAGGAAGCGGATCTTTCGCGGATCTGGTACCAGTTTGGCCACTTTGTCAGGAAGCTGCTTGTCGTGAAGCACTGGACGGCCGGCCCCGGGGGGCGTCTCCGTCGGAGCGTGCCGTCGCAGCCGAATCACCCGTGGGGGCAGGGGGGTGCGGACAGGGCGCCACCGCACCGTTCCGTGCCGGATTGCGCCGCGAATGTACGGCGATGTCGGCTGACACGGGAAGTGTTCTCCTGTGCACAGAGAGCGTCAAGGTCGCCGACGGCAACGGTGACAGCGGCACGCCGAGGTAGCCGGGGCAACGGTGGCAGCGGCACGCCGAGGTAGCCGGGGGCAAGGGCGGCAGCGGCACGCCGAGGTAGCCGGGGGCAAGGGTGGCAGTGGCAGGCCGAGGGTCCCTCCCTCAGCCCGCCTGGACGGCCGTCACCGCCGGACCCCGGCGGACCTCGTGGCCGGGCAGGCCCGGCCGGCCGAGCACCCAGGCGGCGCCGCGCATGGCCTTCGCCGCCTGCTTCAGCGGGGCCAGGCAGGCGGCCGCCTGCCGGTGGTCGCTCACGCTCGCGGGCGCGCACACGACCGTGGCCAGGGACAGCGTGACCGGAAGTCCGCCGGCCGACCAGCGCGCGTCCAGCAGGGCGGCGGCCGTCTGCTCCAGGCCGTCCGGATCGGCGAGTACGAGGAAGTCGTCACCGCCGATGTGCCCCACACACGTGGATCCGGTCGCCGCGCGCTGCAGTGCCCGCCCGACGGACCGGATGAGCTCGTCCCCCGCCGCGAACCCGGCGCTGTCGTTGACCCGTTTGAAGTCGTCCACGTCCAGCCAGCTCAGCGTGAACGCGCGGCCGGCCACGATCCGCCGGTCCACCTCGGCCGTGATCGCGTCCGAGCCGGGCAGCCGCGTCAGCGGATTGAGGGCCGCGGCCTCCTCGATCCGGGACTCGGCCAGCGCCCGCACGAGGTCCGCCAGCCGGACGACACCCACGCACCGCCCCCGCCGGTCGACGACCGCCACGTCGTCCGAGGTCCGGTCCCGGCCCCCGACCGCCACCACGTCCAGCACCTCCCAGGCCGTGGGGTCCGCGCCGACCGTGCGCGGCGGATCACCCAGCTTGGCGGCCGGACGCTCGGCGTAGAGGGCATGGCCGTAACGCCCGGACATGGTCAGCAGGAAGCGGGAGCGGTGCACCGAGCGGACCGGTACCCCGCACCGGTCCACGAGCAGCACCCCCGAAACGTCTGGCGAGCCGGTCAGCAGCGCGCGCACCTGGCCCGCGGAGGCGTCCACGGGCAGCAGTGCCGCGGGCCGCAGGAACTCGCGTACGTACGGCCCCGAGCGTGAGGTGGCCAAGACCGCGGGGGGACGCGGCGGAACGTATACGTCCGCGGCCGGCAGCCGGGCGGGCGGCGCGAACAGCTCGCCCTGCGCCAGATGGGCCCCCGCGGACAGCGCGACCGCGTACTGCCGTTCCGTCTCCACGCCCTCCACGGCCAGCAGCGCCCCCGACCCCTCGCACAGCGTCCGCATCGCTCGTACCGCGGCGGGGTGCGCCAGCATCGAACAGTCGAGTTTCAGCAGGTCGGGGGAGAGGTCGGCGAGCAGGCGCAGGGGCGCGTCCCCGTCGCCGACGCCGTCCGTGCTGATCCGGAAGCCCTGGCCGCGCAGCGCGCCGACCGCCTCCAGCAGGGCCCGGTGCGGTACGTGCGTGTACGGCGGGACGAGATCGAGGGTGACTTCCCACGGCATCCGTCCCGCCGCGCGTACGGCCTCGTTCAGCGGGCCGAGCCCGCCGAGGTCGGCGAGGGTGCCGGCGAACACGTTGAGGTGCAGCGGCAGCGGTGTCGACTGGCGGGTGGCCGCGCGGAGCGCCAGCACGGCCAGCCGGCCGTCGAGGTCCGGGTCGCGGCGGGCCTCGGCCAGGACGTCACCGGTCTCCGGCCGGGCGAGGACCTCCAGCGCCGTGACCCCGCCGGTGGCCAGATTGACCACCGGCTGGAAGGCGAAGCGGAGAGTATCCGTCCAGGAGTGCACGGTTGCATGATGGCGCCGGCCGATCCCGCCGAGGCCCGGTTCATGAGACGTTCACGCAGCATTCCCGGCCGGTCACACACCGTAGGGGAAAGGGCTTTCGGGCGACCGGCCCGCTGCCACCGCCGAGCCGGGGTTCCCGGTCGCTCGGACGGGGTGACGGCGGGCGGTACCGGCTGTCCCTGTGCCACCCCACGGGGACCCGAAGCATCATCGCTTCCGTAACGGCCCCCGCTCCTGATAGATGCAGGGGACATGACACGACTCTCCCGTGCCCTGCGCGGACTCGTCCCCGCCCTCACCGCCCTGCTGACCGTCACCACGGCCTCCGCCACCGCGCGGGCGACGCCCGAGCCCAGGGCGCCGCAGGACTTCGTGGCGCTGCGCAGCGTGGATCCCACGATCGTCCAGGAGATGCGCTACTTCACGCCGCACAACTTCGTCGGCGAGCGCATCGACGGCTACGAGCAGCCCCTCTGCATCCTCACCCGGCCGGCCGCCCAGGCCCTCCACCGGGCCCAGGAGAAGCTGCTCAGCCAGGGCTACACGCTCAAGGTCTACGACTGCTACCGGCCGCAGCGCGCGGTCGACCACTTCGTGCGCTGGGCCGAGGACCTCGACGACCAGGCGATGAAGGCCGAGTTCTACCCGAACGTCGACAAGACCCGGCTCTTCGAGGACGGCTACATCGCGCAGAAGTCCGGGCACAGCCGCGGGTCGACCATGGACCTGACGATCGTGAAGCTCCCCGTGAAGCCCACCCACCCCTACGTCCCCGGCCAACCCCTGGTGCCCTGTTACGCGCCCAAGGGCCAGCGATTTCCGGACAACTCCGTCGACATGGGGACCGGATTCGACTGCTTCGACACCCTCGCCCACACCCTCGACCCGCGCATCCAGGGACCCCAGCGCGCCAACCGGCTCCTCCTCAAGAGCACCCTGGAGAACCTCGGGTTCGTGAACCTGGCCGAGGAGTGGTGGCACTACACCTACAAGCCCGAGCCGTACCCCGACACCTACTTCGACTTCCCGGTCTCCAGCAAGTCCCTGGCGGCCGGGCGCTGAGCCACCCGGAGGCGTTGCCCGGCGTCCTGACAGGTGCTGGGCGCCCTGTCAGGTGCCCGGCCTCCTGTCAGGTGCCCGGCCTCCTGACGGCGGCCCGGCATCCTGACGGAGGACGGACGCCTTCCGATCGGATACAGTCCGCGCGTGTCCGAAAACCAACACCCCATCGTCAACTCCGTGCCGGACTCGCACTGTTCGAGCTGCGGAGCGCCCTATGGAGAGGGCGTCTCGGGCTGGCCCCGCACCTGCCCGGCCTGCGGGGCCGCCGCCTACCGCAACCCCCTTCCGGTCGCGGTGGCCCTCCAGCCCGTGTACGACACCCGGGGCACCGCCCTGGTCGTCATCACCCGCACCGTGGCCCCCGCGCGCGGGGGCACGGCCCTGCCGGGCGGCTACATCGACGACCGGGAGGACTGGCGACAGGCCGTCGTGCGCGAGCTCAGGGAGGAGACGGGCATCGACGCGGCGAGCCGCGACGTGCGCCTCGCCGACGCGATGAGTTCGCCCGACGGCCATCTGCTGCTCTTCGGGCTGCTGCCCGAGCGCCCGGCCGCGGGCCTGCCGCAGTCCGCCGCCACGGACGAGACCGAGGGCTGGCACCTGCTGCGCAGGGCGGAGGAACTCGCCTTCCCGCTGCACACGCTGGCCGCCCGCGCCTGGTTCGAGGGCCGGTACATCTGAGCCCGTGCTCTTCTGCGGCTCCCTGGGGCTGCCGGGCAGCGGCTGAGCCGGGCGCGCCCCGGGAGCCCCGGCCCCCGCCGGGCCCGGCGGACGTCAGTGCTCCTCGAGCCCACGTATGCGCACCGGGTGGGGCGGCTCCTCCGCCCCGTCCTCCCGCTCGCGCTCCACGACCACCCGCCGTCCCTCCCAGCGGACGCCGTAGCGTTCGATCGCCGGCTCGTCCCAGCCGTCGCCCGGGTCCGGCACCACCAGCCCGCCACCCGTACGCCCGCGCGCGGGCGCCCAGACCTCCAGCTCCAGCCCGCCGTCCGCGCCCCGCACCGGGATCACCGCGCCCGCGCGCGCGAGAACCGGTATCCGCGACGCCGGGGCGTCGACCAGCACCCGCGCCGGCCCCTCGTACGGACGCCCCGTCGCCGTGTCGTACCAGCGCCCCGGGGGTACACAGACCGCCCGCCGCTCGGTGCCGGGGGTGAGCACCGGAGCCACCAGCAGACTGTCACCGAGCAGGAAGGCGTCCTCACAGTCCCGCAGCGCGCGGTCCTCCGGCGCTCCCCACCACACCGGGCGCACATAGGGCGCCCCCGTGCGCCGTGCCAGATGCGCCAGCGTCATGAAGTACGGCAGCAGACGCCGGCGCTCGACGAGCGCCACGCGCGCGTGCTCCAGCACCTCCGGCCCGAACTCCCACGGCTCCCTGCGCCCCGCCCGCAGGCTCGCGTGCGTGCGGAAGAGCGGCAGGTACGCCCCGAGCTGGAACCAGCGCAGATACAGCTCCGGCGAGGGGCTCCCGTCGAACCCGCCGACGTCCGGACCCGAGTAGGGCACCCCGCACAGCCCGAGGCCCAAGACCAGCGACAGCGACGCCCGCAGCCCCGGCCAGCCGGTGGCCACGTCCCCCGACCACGTGCCGCCGTAGCGCTGCATCCCGGCCCATCCCGAGCGGGAGAGCACGAAGGGCCGCTCCTTGGGGACCAGGTCGCGCAGCACCTCGTATCCGGCCCTCGCCATGCACAGGGCGTACAAGTTGTGCGCCTCACGGTGGTCGCCGCCCCGGCCGTCCAGGGCGTGCCGGGCCGACCGGGGCAGTGTCGACTCGCCGAACGCGGTGAAGGAGGTCGGCTCGTTCACGTCGTGCCAGAAGCCGGCGAACCCGTGGGCCAGCCGCTCCTCGTACAGCCCGCCCCACCACCGCCGCACGCGCGCGTCCGTGAAGTCCGGGAAGACCGTCTCACCGGGCCACAGCACGCCCCGGACGACCCGCCCGGCCGCGTCCCGTACGAAGACGTCGTCGGCCGTCCCGCTGTCGTACACGGCGTTGCCCCGCTCCGCCTTCACCGCCGGGTCGACGATCGACACCAGCCGGATCCCGTCCCGGCGCAGCTCCTCGGCGAGCACGGGCAGCTTCGGGAAGCGGTCGTGGTCGACCGTGAACACCTGGTGCTCGTCGTAGTGGTCGATGTCCAGGTGGACGGCGTCCAGCGGCAGGCCGTGCTCGTGGTACCCGGTGACGATCCGGCGCACCTCCTGCTCGCTTCCGAAGCCCCACCGCGCGTGCTGGTGGCCCAGCGCCCAGGCGGGTGGCAGCGCGGCCGCCCCGGTCAGCGAGGCCCAGACCTGCAGCACGCGCGCGGGAGTGCCGACGACCACCCAGCAGCGCAGCGGGCCCCCGTCCATCCTGAGCTCGACCGTCCCCGCCCCGTCGTGGCCCGAGCCGGCCCCCTCCGCGCCCTCCCGCAGCGTCACCGAACCGTCCCACGAGTTGTCGTGGAACACCATGTGGGTGCCCGCGTCGGCCACCACCAGCTCGACCGGCATGGTGATGTAGAGCGGGTCGTCCCCCGGGCCGAACGACCGGCCGGGGTCGGTGTTCCACAGCCGGTAGGTGCCGTCCCGGAGCCGGGGCCCGGACGCCCGGCCGCCCAGGCCGAAGAACCGGGCGTCCGCCGCCACCTCCGAACGCTGCATCCAGCGCGCCGCGCCCCCGCCGCCCGCCGGCTCCCACCAGCGGGGCGGCAGAGCGCGCCGCAGCGGCACCCCACCGGGCGTGCACACCTCCACCGCGCCGTGCCGCGAGACGGTCACGGTCACCCGCTCGGCCACGACCCGCCAGCCGCCGTCCTTGTCCGGCTCCAGCACCGCGCGGGGATCCGGCTCCGGGCAACGGCCGGCGAGCGCGTACGACGGCTCCGGTGCGGCTCCGTCCCAGCCCCAGAAGACCGCCCCGTTCACGGCGACGGTGACCCGCAGGTCGGAGCGGGTGAAGCGCACGATGCCACCCCCGGGCCCCGGCTCCACGCCGCGCACCGGGCCGGGCACCCGCGCGCGCTCGGCCCCCCGTGACGGCAGCCCCTTGGCGTCGGCACGCCACCTGCGCCAGGCGGCCCGTACGGTGCGCACCCCCTGTGCCGCCCCCGCCGAACCGACCGCCCTCACCGAACGCACCAGGTCACGACCCTCCATGTTGCTCAGCCTGCCACCGAAAGTCCTCTGCGCGGGTGTCGTTCAACTGCCGTTCACCCGTGCCAAGGCCACATCTTCACGACACCGACTATGTGGGGTGCACCCTGGTGCGGAAGTCGATCACATGGCATCGTCCGTGTCAGCCGCGTCACGCGCGCACCCCGCCCGTGCGCGACCGACGCACACGACGCGTACAGTCCGGGAGCCGCCCCATGTCGACCGAGAACACCCAGCCGCTCTGGCAGCCCGACTCCGAACGCATCGCCCGGGCTCGGATCACCAGGTTCCAGGCCTGGGCGGCCGAGCACCACGGAGCCCCCGCCGAAGGCGGCTACGCGGCCCTGCACCGCTGGTCCGTCGACGAGCTGGACACCTTCTGGAAAGCCGTCACGGAGTGGTTCGACGTGCGGTTCGCCGGCCCCTACGCGCGCGTGCTGGGCGACCGCTCGATGCCCGGGGCGCAGTGGTTCCCCGGCGCCACCCTGAACTACGCCGAGCACGCCCTGCGCGCGGCCGGTTCCCGCGCGGACGAACCGGCCCTGCTGTACGTCGACGAGACACACGAGGTGCGCCCGCTGACCTGGGCCGAACTGCGCCGCCAGGTCGGCTCCCTCGCCGCCGAACTGCGCGCCCTCGGCGTACGCCCCGGCGACCGGGTGAGCGGCTACCTGCCGAACATCCCCCAGGCCGTCGTCGCCCTGCTCGCCTCGGCCGCCGTGGGCGCCGTGTGGACCTCCTGCGCGCCCGACTTCGGTGCCCGCAGCGTCCTCGACCGCTTCCAGCAGGTCGAGCCCGTCGTCCTGTTCACGGTGGACGGCTACCGCTACGGCGGCAAGGAGCACGACCGCCGCGACGTCGTCGCCGAACTGCGCCGCGAGCTGCCCACCCTGCGCGCCGTCGTCCACATCCCGCTCCTCGGGACCGGGACGCCGGAGGGTGCCCTGGAGTGGTCGGCCCTGACCTCCGCGGACGTGGAGCCCGTCTTCGAGGAGGTGCCCTTCGAGCACCCCCTGTGGGTGCTGTACTCCTCCGGCACGACGGGCCTGCCCAAGGCCATCGTCCAGTCGCAGGGCGGCATCCTGGTCGAGCACCTCAAGCAGCTCGGCCTGCACTGCGACCTCGGCCCCGAGGACCGCTTCTTCTGGTACACCTCGACCGGCTGGATGATGTGGAACTTCCTCGTCTCCGGCCTGCTCACCGGTACGACGATCGTCCTGTACGACGGCAGCCCCGGGTACCCCGACACAGGCGCCCAGTGGCGGGTCGCCGAACGCACCGGTGCCACCCTCTACGGCACGTCGGCCGCCTACGTCATGGCCTGCCGCAAGGCGGGCGTGCACCCGTCCCGCGACTTCGACCTCTCCCGGGTCCAGTGCGTCGCCACCACCGGCTCGCCGCTGCCGCCCGACGGGTTCCAGTGGCTGCACGACGAGGTCCGCGACGACCTGTGGATCGCGTCCGTCAGCGGCGGCACGGACGTGTGCTCCTGCTTCGCCGGAGCGGTGCCGACGCTGCCGGTCCACATCGGCGAACTGCAGGCCCCCTCACTCGGCACCGACCTGCAGTCCTGGGATCCCGGCGGCCGTCCGCTGGTCGACGAGGTCGGCGAGCTCGTGGTCACCAACCCCATGCCGTCGATGCCGATCCACTTCTGGAACGACCCCGACGGCAGCCGCTACCACGACAGCTACTTCGACATGTACCCGGGCGTGTGGCGCCACGGCGACTGGATCACGCTCACCTCCCGCGGCTCGGTGGTCATCCACGGCCGCTCCGACTCCACGCTCAACCGCCAGGGCGTGCGGATGGGCTCCGCCGACATCTACGAAGCGGTCGAACGCCTGCCCGAGATCAAGGAGTCCCTGGTCGTCGGCATCGAACAGCCCGACGGCGGCTACTGGATGCCCCTCTTCGTGCACCTGATCCCCGGAGCCGTCCTGGACGACGATCTCCTCGACCGGATCAGGCGGACCATCCGCGAGCAGCTCTCCCCGCGCCACGTCCCCGACGAGGTCATCGAGGTGCCCGGTGTGCCGCACACCCTCACCGGCAAGCGCATCGAGGTCCCGGTCAAGCGCCTCCTCCAGGGAACCCCGCTGGAGAAGGCGGTCAACCCGGGATCCATCGACGACCTCGACCTGCTGCGGTTCTACGAGGACCTGGCCCGCAAGCGCGCCTGAGGAACCCGCTCACCCGCCATAGGTGGCCTCGGACTCGCCGAGCACGGCGGCGAAGTCCGAGGCCAGCCGCGCCGCGTCGGCCGGTTCCAGCTCGGCGACGGAGATCCGTACGCCCGGCCCCGACGACAGCCGGAACCTGGCTCCCGCGGCGACCCACCAGCCGTACGACCGCAATCCGTTGACCACGGCGGACTCGTCCGCCACCGGCACCCAGACGTTCATCCCGCTCGCCCCGTGCGCCTCGAAACCCCGTGCGCCGAGTTCCCGGAGAAGGGCGGTGCGGCGCAGCGCGTAGGTCTCCTGCGCGCGCGACACCAGCGCGCGCGTGCCCTCGTCGGTCAGCAGCCCGTACACCGTCTCCTGGAGCAGGTGGCTGACCCAGCCGGAGGTCAGCAGCAGCCGCCCGTCGTGCCGGGCCAGTGTGGTGGCGTCGCAGGCCGCCGCGGCCCAGCGCAGATCCGCCCCGAGGAACTTGCTCACCGTCCTTACGTGCACCCAGCGCGGCAGACCGCCGCCGGTGAGCGTCCGCAGGGGGACGTCCGTCACCGCGGAGGCATGGTCGTTCTCCACGACCAGCACGTCGGGCTGCTCTTCCAGAACTTTCCGGAGCGCGTCCCGGCGCTCTGCCGAGAAGCATCCTCCGTACGGGTTCTGCGCCCGCGGACTGCACACCACGGCCCGCACACCCGCCCGCAGCGCCCGGCGCAGGGCGTCGGGGCGCATGCCCTCGTCGTCCACCGCGACCGGAACGCTCCGCAGTCCCAGGGCGGTGACCAGGTCCAGCAGGTGGTGGTAGCCGGGGTCCTCCATGGCGACGGCGTCGCCGGGGCGCAGCTCCAAGGACAGCAGCCGCCCGATCAGATCCAGCGCCCCGTGCGCGAACGTCACGTGGTCCACCGGCACGCCCTCGGGCCCCAGCCAGTCGCGCACCACCTCCTCCAGCCGAGCCAGCCGCGGTGTGGAGCGGTGCGACCGGGCCCCGGGTGCCAGGCGCGAATGCGGTACCAGGCCGGGCAGCAGCCCGGGGTCCGGATGGCCGCCGGCCAGGTCCCGCAGTCCGGGGGGCACCTTGGGCGGGCGGCGCGAGGCCACCGCCGGCGCGGGGGCCACCACGGTCCCGCCCCGCCCGCGCGTGACCACGATGCCCCGTCCGCGCAGTTCCTTGTACGCGGTGGCCACCGTCCCGGGGCTCACGCCCAGTTCGCCCGCGAGGCGCCGCACCGGAGGCAGCGCCGCTCCCGGCCCCAACGCGCCCTCGGCCACGCCGCGTTCGACGGACGCGGCAATTCCCTTGGCCGTCGTCCCGCTGATCCCATATTGTGTTGCCACGTTGGCAATTATGTATCAATACATAATTCGGGGCAAGGGGGAGCCAGTGGGCATCACACGCCGCGCGACCGGAAGGAAGCCACGGACACCCGGAGGCCGCGACGGCCGCAGAATGCTCGTCATCACTCTCATCGACCGCGTGGGCAGCGGTCTCTGGGCCTCCGTCTCCGTCCTGTACTTCACCTACGTCTCCGGCCTCTCCGTCGCCCAGGTCGGCACCCTCGCCGCACTTGCCGGAGCCGTGGGCATCGCCGGCGCCCCGATCGGCGGCCGCATCGCCGACCGGCTCCCGCTCACCCGCGTCCTCATCGCCCTGCAACTTCTGCGCGCCCTGGCCTCGTTGGCCCTCCTCACCACCCACGACTACGGCCTCCTGCTCGCCTTCTCGGCCGTCGGCAGCCTCGCGGACCGCGCCGCCAGCGTCCTGACCAGGCTCTACGCCACCCGCGTCGCCGGCCCCGACCGCGTCCGCTACCAGGCCGTCAACCGCACCGTCGCCAACGCCGGCTGGGCCCTCGGCGGCCTCGGAGCCGCAGCGGCGCTCACCCTCGGCACCGACACCGCCTACCGCTGGCTGCTGCTCGGCGACGCCCTCTCCTTCGTCGCCGCCGCCCTGCTCACCCTCCGCTGCGCAGAGCCACCCTCGCCCTCCCGGACCGTCACCGGCTCGCACGCCCCCACGTCCACCACCCGGCCCGCGAACCCCTGGCGCGACCGCACCTACCTCGCCTACGTCGCCAGCGAGAGCGTCCTCTTCCTCGACGACGCCGTCTTCAAGATCGGCCTGCCCCTCTGGATCGCGCACGCGAGCAGCGCGCCGCACGGACTCGCCCCACTGCTGATGGTGCTCAACAACGTGATGGTGGTGGCCCTCCAGGTGCCCCTGGCCCGCTTCGGCGCCACCACCCGGGCCGCCCGCGCGCTGCTGCTCCCGCTCTCCGCCGCCTTCGCCCTCGGCGGCGTCGGCATGGCGCTCTCGTCCACCGGCGGCACCGTGAGCGCCACCCTGCTCCTCACCTTCTCCGCCGCCCTCTTCACGCTCGCGGAGATCCTGCACGCCACGGCCTCCTGGGAACTCTCCGTCGCCCTCGCCCCCGATACCGCACAGGGCGCCTACCTCGGCGTCCACGGCCTCGCCCAGTCGGCCCAGCGCAGCCTCGGCCCCCTCGCGGTCACCGGTGCCATCGCCGCCGGCCCCGCGGGCTGGACGGTGTTCGGGACGGTCATCGCCGCGACCTGCCTGATCCAGCACCGCCTGGTCCGCGCCCGCCTCCACCGGACCGCGTTGTCAGTGCCGCCGGTTACTGTGAGTGAGTATTGATCGACTGCGCACACATGGGGGATACATGGCGCACACCGACCACCGGACCACGCGAAGCGTCCTGCGCCGGGAGATCGCCGGCACCATCGGCCTGCTGACCGACGAACACGACTTCCGCGCCATGCGGCGCTACCGCAGCTTCGTCTTCGACGACCACACCGACTACCTCCAACAGGTCGAGGCGCTCCTTCGGACCCGCTCCGCCGAGGGCGGCCACACCACGGTGGCCATCTTCGACCCCGCGGAGTACGCCGAATTCTGCGCCGACCACGGACTCGACCCCGACGCCGCGTCCACCCGCACCCGCTACACCGCCGAACTCGCGATCACCGGCCCCGCCCTTCCCTACGACGGCCGCCCCCTCGCCGAACTCGTCCCCGAACTGGTCGACGAGGCCGTCCGCCAGGCCACCTGGGAGTACGCATCCACCCTCCTCACACGACTCGGCCCCTGCGCCTCCTGCGGCGAGGACATCGGCCGCGCCGCCTTCACCCGCGCCGCCGACCTCCTCGCCCGCGTCCTCGCCACGGCCCCGCCGGGCAACCGGCATCTGGTGTGCAGCGTCCGGGGCGCGCCGGAGACCCTGCTCGCCGTCCTCCACGCGGACGAGGACGACACCCGGACCGCACAGCTCGACGAGGCCGAAGCACTCGAATTCACCACCGTCCTCGCCCTCGGCCTCGCCACCCGCAGCCCGGGCGGGCTCGTCATGCGCACCAGCGCCCCCGGCACCCCCGACCGCGTCTACGGCTGGCGCCTGCGCGGCGACGCACTGCAACCCCTCACCGCGGGCGAGGTCTTCGACGCCTACTGCACCGACATCGAATCCGGCGACCTCATCTCACCGGAGCCGGGCGTCGACTACGGCACACCCCCCGACCTGGGAGAGGACGGGCCGACACCCGGACACCGGCACTGAACGCGAGAGGGGCGTCCCACCCGCACACGGGTGGGACGCCCCTCGGAAACGGCCGGCGAACGCACCGGTCACTCTCCGGACAGCACCGCCTGGGCGGCGTGGCGCGCCTCGTCGGCGCTGTCCGCGGCACGAGCGGCCGCGGCCGCACGCTCGCACTGCGCCAGCGTGTACTTGGCCAGCGTCGTCCGGACATAAGGAATCGACGCGGCCCCCATCGAGAGGGAGGTGACCCCCAGACCGGTCAGCACACACGCGAGCAGCGGATCGGACGCGGCCTCACCGCACACACCACAGCTCTTCCCTTCGGCCTTCGCCGCCTCGGCGGCCAGCGCCACCAGGTCGAGCAGCGCGGGCTGCCACGGGTCCTGCAGGCGGGCCACCGCGCCCACCTGCCGGTCGGCCGCGAAGGTGTACTGCGCGAGGTCGTTGGTCCCCAACGACAGGAACTCCACCTCCCGCAGGATCGAACGCGCCCGCAGCGCGGCCGACGGAATCTCGACCATCGCGCCGAACTTCGCCCGAAGCCCCGCCTCGCGGCACGCCTCCGCGAACGCCTTCGCGTCGATCCGGTCCGCGACCATCGGGGCCATGACCTCGAGGTGGACAGGCAGGCCCTCGGCGGCCTCGGCGAGCGCCGTCAGCTGAGTGCGCAGCACCTCCGGGTGGTCGAGCAGCGTCCGAAGACCGCGCACACCGAGCGCCGGGTTGGGCTCGTCGGCAGGCGTCAGGAACTCGAGCGGTTTGTCCGCACCCGCGTCCAGCACCCGCACGACGACACGGCCCTCGGGGAAGGCCTCCAGCACCTGCCGATAGGCCTCGACCTGCTTCTCGGTGGAGGGCGCCTTCTTGTGGTCGTCCAGGAAGAGGAACTCGGTACGGAACAGGCCGACACCCTCGGCGCCGGCCTCCACGGCCGCCGCCACGTCCGAGGGGCCGCCGATGTTGGCGAGCAGCGGCACCTTGTGACCGTCGGAGGTGGCGCCCGGCCCGTTCGAGGCGGCCAGCGCCGCCCTGCGCGCGGCCGCCGCGGCCACCAGCTGCGCCTTCTTCTCCTCACCGGGGCTCACGAAAATCTCGCCGGTGCTGCCGTCCACGGCGATGACCGTGCCCTCGGCCAGCTCGCCGGCGCCGGGCAGCGCCACGACGGCCGGCACACCGAGCGCCCGGGCCAGGATCGCGCTGTGGCTGGTCGGACCGCCCTCCTCGGTGACGAAGCCGAGGACGAGGGTCGGGTCCAGCAACGCCGTGTCGGCCGGCGCCAGGTCACGGGCGACCAGGACGTAGGGCTGGTCGCTGTCCGGCACACCCGGCATGGGGACACCGAGCAGCCGGGCGACGATACGATTCCGCACGTCGTCGAGGTCGGCCACACGACCCGCGAGGTACTCACCGGCGCCCGCCAGCAGGTCCCGGTAGGCGGCGAACGCGTCGTAGACCGCGCGCTCGGCCGTGCTTCCGACGGCGATCCGCCGGTCGACATCCGCGATCAGCTCCGGGTCCTGTGCCATCAGGGCCTGTGCCTCGAGCACCGCCTGGGCCTCGCCCCCCGCCAGATTGCCGCGCGCCATCAGATCGGCCGCCACAGCCTCCACGGCCTTACGGGCGCGCCCCTGCTCGCGCTCCGCCTCGTCCGCCGGGATCCGCTTGGCAGGCGGTTCGAGCACCGCCGTTCCCATGTGCCGAACCTCGCCGACCGCCACTCCGTGGCTCACGCCGACGCCTCGCAGCGTTGTCTCCATCTCACCTGTCCCCGATAGTGCGGCGGGTCCCGCCGCCGCGTTGGTTTTCCTGTCAGCCGTCCCTCTCAGGACAGCACTGGTGTCACTTCCAGACGAAGAGCGTGTCGCCGGCCTTCACGTCACCGTCGTCATGAAGATCGGAGAGAGACTCGGCGGTCGCCTCGAGCGCCACGACGGGGCACACCGGAGACTTGCCCGCGGCCTCGACGGCGGCGGGGTTCCATCGCACCACGGCCTGTCCGCGCGCCACCGTGTCGCCCTTGGCGACGAGCAGTTCGAAGCCCGCGCCGTTGAGCTGCACCGTGTCGATCCCGAGATGGACGAGCACTCCGTGCCCCTGGGGGTCCACCACGACGAAAGCGTGCGGGTGGAGCGAGATGATGACCCCGTCGACCGGTGCGACGGCCTCGGAGGGCTCACGCACCGGGTCGATCGCGGTACCGGGGCCGACCATGGCTCCCGAGAAGACGGGGTCCGGCACCGCCGCCAGCCCGATGGCGCGTCCTGCGAGCGGGGACGTCACGGTGGTCATGGGAAGCCTCCCAGGGGTGGAGATCTATGGGCCGTCACTGCCTGTCCCGGACGGCGCTGTGCAGCAGGGTGTCACGGTAGGTACAGGTAACCAGCGTGAGCTTACGCCAGCTCACGCTGGTGGTCTAGACCACCACGGTAATGGATTTGCACGGGCTCAGCGGCCGCATGTACAGTCGTACCCCTGCTCAGGGAGATGCGGCGCGTCAAGTGTCCCGACCTGGCAGCATCCAACTCGTCAGGATCCTATCTCGGGGTCACCGTTTGCATGTCTGCAAGACGGTGGTCAGAGAGAGCGGAAAACACTGATAGAGTCGGGAAAGCAAGACCGAAGGGAAGCGCCCGGAGGAAAGCCCGAGAGGGTGAGTACAAAGGAAGCGTCCGTTCCTTGAGAACTCAACAGCGTGCCAAAAGTCA
>NZ_JBIBWT010000035.1:0-20457 GCF_043081525.1 Streptomyces sp. NPDC014864 | reverse complement strand
GCTGCACACCTACAATCACCACCGCGGACACACCGCGCTCAAGGGCCAACCACCCGCCAGCCGCGTCCCCAACCTCACAGGGCAATACACCTAGCCCGGTGCGCCCTCGCGTGGTCCGGCGCCCCGTGCGCCGTCGGTCTCAGGTCTGCGGCGAGGCGCTCTTGATCACCGCGAAACGGGCTCCGTAGGGGTCGGCGAGCCGGGCCATGCGGCCGACGCCCTCCATGTCCGTGGCGGGCACCCGCACCGTGCCGCCGAGCTCCTGGGCCCGGGTGACCGTGGTGTCCACGTCGGCGACCTCGAAGTACGGCAGCCACACCGGGCCGGCCTGCGCCTCGGCCGGGTCGTCCCCGAGCGGGACCATGCCGCCGAACATCGCGTCCTCCCCGCCCTCGGCGGGATTCACGCAGGTGTACGTGCCGCCCGCGAAGGGCGCGGCCGAGGTCTCCAGGCCGAGCACCTTGTGGTAGAACGCGGCGGCCGCGGCGATGTCGGGGGTGTAGAGCTCGACCCAGCACAGTGAGCCGGGGTCGCCCGCCCGGTCCAGGCCCTTGGTGCGTCCCGGCTGCCAGATGCCGAACGGCACGCCCGCCTGGTCGGCGAGGAAGGCCATGTGGCCCTCGCCCATCACGTCCATGGGCGGGACCAGCACACGTCCGTGCGCCTGCTCGGCGGCCTTGGCGGTGGCCTCGGCGTCGGGGGTCTGGAAGTACACGTTCCAGGAGGGCGGTCCCTGGTCGGCTCCGGTCTGCATACCGCCGGCCACGGTGCGGCCGTCCAGCTGGAAGAAGCCGTAACCGCCGGCCTCGGGCCCCGCCGACCGGAACTGCCAGCCGAAGAGGCCGCCGTAGAAGGCGCGGGCGCCGTCGATGTCGGATGTGGCGACGTCGAGCCAGCTGGGGGCGCCGTTGACGAAACGGGTGGTGAGCATCCGTGCCCTCCTTCGAAGGGTCCCGTTGTCTGCTCTGCCGAGTCTGGCACCGCCCACTGACAATCGCTGCGGGGCGCGCGGGCGTACGGCGGGCGTCATACGCGGGGGCCGCCGGGGCCGGTCCGTCCCCGCCGCTCCCGCGCGCCGCCGTGCGCCGCCGGGTGGGACGGGGCGATCATCGGGGTCGGCCGGCGGCGGGCCGAGCGCCGGCCAGGCGGGACAGGGCGGCCAGGCGGGACAAGGCGGGCAAGGGGCCAAGGGGTGGCCAGGGAGCCAAGGGGCCGAGCGGGCCGTACGGGGCCGCGCGGCGCGTTGATCCCGCGTTGATGGAACGTTTTTCGCCGCCCGGCACGCTCTCGTCCATGTACATCGAGACGATCACGCCGGCCGACACCGCCTGGCAGACCCGGGCCCTGTGCGCGCAGACCGGGGCGGACTTCTTCTTCCCCGAGCCGGGCAGCTCGGTGCGCGAGGCCAAGCGCATCTGCGGCATGTGCGAGATGCGCGCGACCTGCCTGGAGTACGCGATGGACAACGACGAACGCTTCGGCGTCTGGGGCGGCCTGTCCGAGAAGGAGCGACTGGCGCTGCGCCGGACCTCCGGCTAGCCGCTGCTCCCAGGGCCCACCGCCCCTGGCCGGTCCGCCCACGGCGCCCCCCGGGCCGATGCGTCCCGGCCGCCCTCGGCCGGTCCGCCCCCAGCGCCCTCGGCCGGCCGCCCGGCTGCTCTCAGCCCGCCGCGCGGGCCGCCAGGCGGGCCTTGCGGGCGGCGAGCTTCTCGTCGAACTTCGCGGCCTCCGCGTCCAGGCCGTCCAGGTAGAGACCCAGCTCCTCCTGCGCCTTGAGCCCCTCGGGGCCGAGGCCGTCGATGTCCATGATCTTCAGGAAGCGGAGCACCGGCTGGAGCACGTCGTCGTGGTGGATGCGCAGGTTGTAGACCTCGCCGATCGCCATCTGCGCCGCCGCGCGCTCGAAGCCCGGCATCCCGTGGCCCGGCATGCGGAAGTCGACCACCACGTCCCGCACCGCCTGCATGGTGAGGTCGGGGGCGATCTCGAAGGCCGCCTTGAGCAGGTTGCGGTAGAAGACCATGTGCAGGTTCTCGTCGGTCGCGATGCGCGCCAGCATGCGGTCGCAGACCGGGTCGCCCGACTGGTGGCCGGTGTTGCGGTGCGAGATGCGGGTGGCGAGCTCCTGGAAGGCGACGTAGGCGACCGAGTGCAGCATCGAGTGGCGGTTGTCGGACTCGAAGCCCTCGCTCATGTGCGCCATGCGGAACCGCTCCAGCTGGTCCGGATCGACCGCGCGCGAGGCGAGCAGGTAGTCGCGCATCACGATGCCGTGCCGGCCCTCCTCCGCCGTCCAGCGGTGCACCCAGGTGCCCCAGGCGCCGTCCCGGCCGAACAGGGAGGCGATCTCGTGGTGGTAGCTGGGCAGGTTGTCCTCGGTGAGCAGGTTCACCACGAGCGCGATGCGGCCGAGCTCGGTGACCTTGGACTGCTCCTTGTCCCAGGCCTCGCCGTCCTCGAACAGACCGGGGAAGTTGCGGCCGTCGCTCCAGGGGACGTACTCGTGCGGCATCCAGTCCTTGGCGACCTTCAGATGCCGGTTGAGTTCCTTCTCGACCACTTCCTCCAGCGCGTACAGCAGGCGCGCGTCGGTCCAGGCGGAGGACGGGCTGCCGAGGTGGGCGGAAGTGAGCGTCACGGGAACTCCAGAGGGGGACGAGCGGGAGGGCGGAACGAACCGGCGAGCGGTGCCGGGAACCTACGGGATCGTAGGCTACGAGCCCGTAGGTTACGAAGCCGTAGGTTAAGTTCTCCGTAAAGATCGCTGATCAGGCCCGTCGGCATCGGGCAGTTGAGCCGGATGTGCGACAGCCCCGGGACCGCAGGTCCCGGGGCCGGGCCGGGCGTGTGCTCAGCCGGTCAGGCGTACAACTCGCGCAGCCGCACCGAGAGGCATGTCACACATCCCTCGAGTTTCTCGAACTCGCCGATGTCCACCACGACGGGTTCGAAGCCGAGGTCGCCGAGCAGCTCCGCCGTCTTCGGCGCGCTCGCCGCCATCAGCAGCCTGCCGCCGCCGAGCAGCACCACATGCCCGCCGGACTCCTCGGGCACGGGCAGGAAGCGCGGGTACAGCGACGGCGTGTCCACCTTGGGGATGTGCCCGACCACGGTGCCGTCGGGCAGCGCCGTCACCGCCGACTTCAGATGCAGCACCTTGCTCACCGGGACGGCGACGACCCGTGCCCCGAGCGGCTCGAAGGCGGCCCGCAGTTGCTGCACCCCGGCCGCGTTGGTGCGCCCGCCGCGGCCGACGTAGATCGTGTCGCCCACCTTCAGCACATCGCCGCCGTCCAGTGTTCCCGGGTCCCAGATCCAGTTCACCGAGCAGCCGAGGCGGGCCACTGCCTCCTCGACGCCGATGGTCTCCGCGCGCCGGGACTCGGCGCCGGGCCGGGTGATCAGCGCCACGTTCCGGTACATGACAACCGTGTCCTCGACGAAGACGGAGTCGGGGCAGTCGTCGGCCGGATCGACCTCGATCGTCTCCCAGCCGTGGGTGCGCAGCGCCTCGACGTACGCCTCCCACTGCCGGACCGCGAGCTCGACGTCGACCTTCTCCCGCTCGATGTGGGTCACCAGACCCTCGGCGAGGCGCGGGCTGGGGCGGCGGACGAGGGCCTTCTTGCTGGACACGGCAGGTCTCCGAATCGGCGGGACGGCTCTGCGGGCCGGACGGTGCGGCACCGGTTCGCCATCATGCGCCAACTGCCGGTGCCGGCAAAACCCCGGGTGGCCCGTCAGGCGGGGCCCCGGACCGCCTCCGGCGTCGTCTCCCTGAGCACCCCCTCCTCCAGCAGCACCCAGCGCGTGATGCCGATCGACTCCAGGAACGGCAGGTCGTGGCCGGCCACGATCAGCGCGCCCTCGTACGACTCCAGAGCCGTCGTCAGCCGGCGCACGCTCGCGATGTCGAGGTTGTTCGTCGGCTCGTCCAGCATCAGCAGCTGCGGGGCCGGCTCGGCCAGCATCAGCGCGGCCAGCGCCGCCCGGAAGCGTTCGCCGCCGGACAGCGTCCCCGCCCGCTGGTCGGCCCGCGCGCCCCGGAACAGGAAGCGCGCCAGGCGGGCCCTGATCCGGTTGACGGTGGCCTCCGGCGCGCAGCGGGCCACGTTCTCCGCGACCGTCAGCTCGTCGTCGAGGACGTCCAGCCGCTGCGGCAGGAACCGCAGCGGGACGTGCGCCGTCGCCTCGCCCGACAGGGGTGGGATCTCCCCGGCGATCGTGCGCAGCAGCGTCGTCTTGCCGGCCCCGTTGCGCCCGATCAGCGCCACCCGCTCCGGGCCGCGCAGTTCGAAGACGCCCTCGACCCGCGCGCCGTGGGCCGGCCGGAGGTCCTGGAGGGTGAGCACGCCGCGGCCCGGCGGCACGGCCGTGTACGGCAGCTCGACGCGGATCTCGTCGTCGTCCCGCACGGCCTCCGCCGCCTCGTCGAGACGCTCCCGGGCCTCGGCGAGCCGCTCCTCGTGCAGGATGCGGTGCCTGCCCGCGGACTCCTGCGCCGCGCGCTTGCGCGCCCCCATGACGATCTTCGGCTCGCGCTTGCTGTCCCACATCTTCTGGCCGTACCGCCTGCGGCGGGCCAGTTTGACCTGGGCGTCGGCCAGTTCGCGCTTCTGCCTGCGCACGTCCGCCTCGGCGACGCGCATCATGCGCTCCGCCGCCTCCTGTTCGGTGGCCAGGGCCTCCCGGTACGCCGAGAAGTTCCCGCCGTACCAGGTGATCTCCCCGGCCCGCAGGTCGGCGATCTGATCCACCAGCTCCAGCAGTTCGCGGTCGTGGCTGACCACGACGAGCACGCCCGGCCAGGCGGAGACGGCCGCGTACAGCCGGCGGCGCGCGTACAGGTCGAGGTTGTTGGTCGGTTCGTCCAGCAGCAGGACGTCCGGGCGGCGCAACAGCAGCGCGGCCAGGCGCAGCAGCACCGCCTCGCCGCCCGACACCTCGCCGGCGGTGCGGTCCAGGCCGACGTGGCCGAGTCCGAGTTCGCCGAGGGTGGCGAGGGCGCGCTCCTCGACGTCCCAGTCGTCGCCGACGGTCTCGAAGTGCTCCTCGGCCGTGTCGCCCGCCTCGATGGCGTGCAGCGCGGCCCGCGGCGCCGCGATGCCGAGCGCCTCGTCCACGCGGAGGGCGGTGTCGAGGGTGACGTTCTGCGGCAGGAGTCCCACCTCGCCCGTGACGCGGACGGTGCCGCCGGACGGGGTGAGCTCGCCCGCGATCAGCTTCAGCAGGGTGGACTTGCCTGAGCCGTTGACCCCGACGAGGCCGGTCCGGCCGGGGCCGAAGGCGGCGTCGAGGCCGTCGAGGACGGGAGTGCCGTCGGGCCAGGCGTAGGAGAGGGAGGTGCAGGTGAGTGAGGTTGACATGGGCGCCTCGCGGTTGCCGGGTGCGGTCGGGGGAACGGGCACGTGCCGAGACACCGCGGGGCGAGGGGGCCGTGTAGGAGGCCGGGAGAGGGGCACAAGGAGGGCCTGGACCGGACTTCCGGAAGGACGGCTCGCACGCCGAGGTCGCACACGACGCACACACACCTGACCGGTGTGGGGCGGTGTCTCGGGACCTCAGACGAGCAACGTCCTTCTCCAATCGACGGCAACAGAACCGCTCAGACCGTACGAGGGGGGCCGGAGGGCCGTCAACGGAATTTCCGTGGGCCCGGGCCCACCGCACCTAGGAGGCCCCCGTGCCCAACGGTTCGCTGTCGCTGCCGGCCCGGCTCTACCTGCTCGCCTGGGACACCGCACGGATGCGGATCACCGGCACCGCCCATCTGCACCACCTGGTCCGCGCGGGAGCCCTCACCGAGCTGGCCCAGCGCGGGCTGCTGCTCGACGAGGACGGCATCGCCACCCCGGTCGACCTCGACGCCCGCACCGGGGACGCGGTGCTCGACGGCCTCCTGGACCTCGTACGGGAGTCGCTGCCCCGCCGCTGGCGGACCTGGGTGACGCTGCGCGCCCGGCACACGCTGGTGGCCGTACGGGAGCAGCTGGCCGCCGAGGGCTATCTGCGCGCGGAGAAGCGGCGCGTCCTCGGCGTCTTCCCGTCGGTGGAGTACGCCCTGGAGCGCGTCGCCGTGGTGGACGCGCTGCGCGAGGAGGCCCGGCAGGTGCTCGGGGGGCCACTGCCGGTCGCGGCGGTCTCCGAGCGGGAGGCGGCCGTCGTCGCCCTGGCCGCGGCGGCCGGGCTGCGCACGCTGGCGTCCGGCCGGGACCGCAGACGCCACCGGGAGCGGATCGAGGAACTGACCGAACGCAGCGGCGCGGCGGCCCCCGCCCTGCGCAGGGTCGTCCGCGAGGTGCGCACGGCGATGACAGCGGTGGCCGCGGCGGCGTCGGCGCCGGCAGGGGGTTGAGGCGGCGGGTGGCTGAGGCGGCGGGTGGCTGAGGCGGCGGCCGGCCGCGGCGGGCCCCCGGCGGAGGCCCGCCGCGGGCGCGGGTACGCGGCCGGTCGGGCAGCCTCGCCGTCGGCCGGGGCCGCGCCGCGCGCCGCTCTGGGTCGGGCCGCGCGGCGCTGCCTCGTGGGCCGCGGCCGGACGGCCCGTCGGCGCGGTGCCCTGAGCTGGGCGGTGCCCGGCTGTGGGGGCGCAGTGCCGTGGAGGGGGTGTGCAGCGCGGCGGCGGCCCCGGCGTGCGGCTGAGGCGGTGGGCGGCTGAGGCGGCGGCGCACCGCGTCCTGCCCGGGGCGGCGACCCGACCGCGGGCACGGGCGTGCCGCCGGTCCGGCCACCTCGTCGTCCGGCCCGCGCGGTGCAGTCGTGAGCCGGGCTGGGCGGCACCTTGATCCGGGCGGGGCGGCCCTGGGTCGTGGGCCGCGGCCAGGCGGCCCGTGCGGCGCGATGCCGTACGGCGGGCCATGCGGTGCAGCCGCGGGCCGGGCCGGGTCCCGCTGGGCCGTGCGCGGGCCGGGCACGCCTGACCGGTGCGGTGCCGTGGGCCCGCCGGCTGGAACATGTGCCCGGCGCTGTTCCCCCGCACCGGCGGTCTGTCGGCGGCCGACGTGCATGTCGGATTTCTGCCGGCCTCCGGCCCCGCCGGGCTGGTTGAGTGTCACGCATGACGAAGCAGAACACCCCGCGCGACCGCGCGCTCGCCCTTCGCGCCCTGCACGTGCCCGGGCGGCCGCTGGTCCTGGCCAACGTCTGGGACGCCATGAGCGCCCGGGTCGTGGAGGAGGCCGGGGCCGTGGCCGTGGCGACCACGAGTGCCGGGCTGGCCTGGGCCCTCGGCGCCGCCGACGGCGACCGGCTGGACCGGGGCCGGGCGCTCGCCGCCCTCGCGCGGATCACCGGCGTCGTCGGCGTCCCGGTCACCGCCGACATCGAGAGCGGGTACGCCGAGGACGCGGCCGGGGTCGCGGACACGGTCCGCGCGGTGCTCGCGGCGGGTGCGGTCGGGGTGAACATCGAGGACGCGCTGCACGAGGAGGGCGCGGGACCGCTGCGGCCCGTCGCCGAGCAGGCCGAGAGGATCGCGGCCGCCCGGGAGGCCGCGGACGCCGCCGGGGTGCCGCTGTTCGTCAACGCCCGCGTCGACACGTTCCTGCGGGGCGACGGCGACGTGGACCTCACCCTGGAGCGGGCGGCCGCCTACCGTGCCGCGGGCGCCGACGGGATCTTCGTCCCCGGGACCGTCGACCCGGGGATCGTGAAGGTGCTCGCCGACGGAGTCGAGGCGCCGCTCAACATCCTGGCCGGGCCGGGCGCGCCACCGGTCGCCGACCTGGCCGCGCTCGGTGTCGCCCGGGTGAGCACCGGATCGAGCCTCGCGGCGGCCGCGCACGCCCTGGTCCGCCGCGCCGCGCGGGAGCTGCTGGACGCGGGGACGTACGGGGCGCTGGCGGACGGGCTCGCCTACGGCGAGCTCAACGCGTTGCTGACGCCGGAGGGCTAGCAGGCGTCCCGCATCAGCTCCGCCAGGCCGTGGTCGAGGTCGAGCTGCAGGTGTTCCAGACCCACCGGCACCAGCTCGTTCGTGGCCTCCAGGAACCGTCGTATCTCGCCGCTCCGGACATGCACCACGGCGGTGCCCTCGGGGGCGTGGAACTCCAGCACGGTGCGGTCGTACCCGTACGGCCGCACCCGCACGTCGCCGTGGCCGTCGGGCTCCCGCAGGCCGGACGTGAGGAGCTCGCGGGCGAAGGTCCAGCAGACCTCCACCCCTTCCAGGGTGGCCGGGGCGGGGAAGGTCATGCGGACGGCGAACGGGTCGCGGCGGTCGTAGTGCAGCGTGGCGGGAATGTTGGGCATCCGGGGCGCGGCGGCGACGAGGCGCGCCTCCACGAGCTGCTCGATGACGGTGGACAACGCCTTGCTCCCTTGTGACGGCTGGACGGACGCCCGGGCGGACGAGGCCGGGTACTGGAAGAGACGACGGAATCAGCCAATCCGTGCACACGGAGGGCGAGTGACCTGCGTCACCGCCTCGCCCCGCACCCGTGCCCCGCCGCCGCACGGGCCCGGACTCCCGCCGTACGGGGAAAGGGAGTTGGAGCGACGACGGCCGTCTGGACGGCGCCGGGGGAGTGGGTTAGCTTCGCCCGCCATGAGGCGCTTGGGGAGCACGCGACGGACGGGACCGACGAAACGAACGAGCCGCGCCGCGGCCGCGGCGGTGGGCATCGGAGTGCTGCTGGCCCTGACGGCGGCCGTCCCCGCACAGGCCCGGGGACAGGAACCGCGGACGCCGCACTGGCGGCTCACGGACACCGGCACACCAGGGGTCCGCTTCCGCGGGCTGTCCGCCGTCGGCCGCGACACCGCCTGGGTGGCCGGCACCGGCGGCACGGTGCTGCGCACCACCGACGGCGGCGCGCACTGGCGCGACGTCTCGCCGCCCGGTGCCGCGGACCTGCAGTTCCGGGACATCGAGGCGTTCGGCGCGCGACGCGCCGTAGTGCTGGCCATCGGCGAGGGCGAGGCCTCCCGCGTCTACCGCACCGACGACGGCGGAGCCACCTGGACGGAGTCCTTCCGGAACACCGACGCACGGGCCTTCTACGACTGCCTCGCCTTCTTCGACCACCGGCACGGACTGGCGATGAGCGACCCGGTGGACGGCCGGTTCCGCATCCTGTCCACCAGCGACGGCGGCCGTTCCTGGACCGTGCTGCCGGACACCGGGATGCCGGCCGCGCAGCCGGGCGAGGCGGGCTTCGCCGCCAGTGGCCAGTGCCTGGTCGCGTCGGGGCCGCGGGACGTGTGGCTGGCCACCGGCGGGGCGGCACGCGCGCGCGTCCTGCACTCGGCGGACCGGGGGCTGACCTGGACGGCCGCCGACACGCCGGTCCCGGCGGGAGATCCGGCCAAGGGGGTCTTCGCGCTCGCCTTCCGGGACCGCGCACACGGGCTGGCCGTGGGCGGCGACTACCGCGCCGGCCAGGCGTCACCGCGGGCGGCCGCCACCACCGCGGACGGCGGCCGGAGCTGGCAGCCCGCCGTCACGCCCCCGCCCGCCTACCGCTCCGGCGTCGCCTGGCTCCCGCACCGTCGCACGGCCGCCCTCGCGGTCGGTCCGACCGGCACGGACCTCACCACCGACGGCGGCCGCACCTGGCGGACGGTGGACACCGGTTCGTACGACACCGTCGACTGCGCCACGGACGGAGGCTGCTGGGCGGCCGGCGAGACAGGGCGGGTCGCTCGATTGGGTGGCTGAAAATCGCCTGATGGGGCGAATCGTTCAAGACTGCGGGTATCCGTTCCCTGCACAGAGAGGAAGTGAACGGCATGCCACGCGGTTCCAGTGCCAAACGGGAGCGCCAGTACGAGCACATCAAGGCGAGCGCGCAGGAACGGGGGGAGAGCACCGGCCGCGCCAAGGAGATCGCGGCGCGCACGGTCAACAAGGAGCGCGCCCGGGCCGGCGAGTCGAAGACCGCCGGCCGCACCTCCGTCCAGGACATGTCCTCGGGCCGGCGCGGCGGCCGGCGGTCGGGCCAGGGCTCCCAGGGACCCACCTACGACCAGCTCTACGAGGAGGCCAGGCGGCGCAACATCCACGGCCGCTCGGACATGAACAAGCGGCAACTGCAGAAGGCGCTCGGCAAGAACTGAGCGGTCCGGCTCCCGGCGGGGCGGCACTCGCGCCCCGGAGGGCCTCGCGCCCCCAGGCACCGAGCCCGTCCCGCCGCGTCATCCCACCCCGCGTCGACACCCGCGCCCGTCGCGTCTCCCCACCCCGCCCGCCCCGCGTCGACGCCCCGCGCGGCCGGGCCCGTACGCTCGACCCCACCATGACGACCGTACGCATCCCCGCGGGCTGGCCCGCGACCGAGGAACAGGCCCGCGCCGTCCAGGACGAGTTGCGGGCGCGGGTGGTGCGGGACGAGCCGGGCCCGCCCGCCGGAACCGGACACGTCACGGGCGTCGACGTCGCCTACGACGACGAACGGGACGTCGTGGCGGCGGCGGCCGTCGTGCTGGACGCAGCCACCCTGGAGGCCGTCGCCGAGGCGACCGCCGTCGGCCGGGTCCCCTTCCCCTACGTGCCGGGACTGCTCGCCTTCCGCGAGATCCCCACCGTGCTGGCCGCCCTCGACGCCCTGCCCTGCCCGCCCGGCCTGGTCGTGTGCGACGGCTACGGCCTGGCCCACCCCCGGCGTTTCGGCCTCGCCAGCCACCTCGGTGTCCTGACCGGGCTGCCGACGATCGGCGTGGCCAAGAACCCCTTCACCTTCACCTACGACGAACCGGACGCCCCGCGCGGGAGCTGGTCCCCCCTGCTGGCCGGCGCCGAAGTGGTCGGCCGCGCCCTGCGCACCCGGGACGGCGTCAAGCCGGTCTTCGTCTCCGTCGGCCACCGGACGACCCTGGACGACGCCTGCGCCCACACGCTCGCCCTCACCTCCTCCTACCGTCTCCCGGAGACCACCCGCAGGGCGGACGCGCTGTGCCGGGCGGCCCTTCGGGAGGCGACGACGCACCCGGCGCCCGCCTCCCGGGCCGAGTAGCCGGCCCGGCCGGCAGGGCCGGGCAGCCGCGCCCGGAGGCCGATCCGAGGAGCCGGTCCGAGGACGCGGCCTGAGGAGCCGGTCTGAGGACCCGGCCTGAGGGGCCGATCCGAGGAGCCTGTCTGAGTACCCGTACGGATGTGGTGCCGCGCCGCCGTCGGCAGGCTGTGCCGCATGACGACGCACAGATCCCCCAAGCCCCTCGCCGACCCGGCGCGGCCCGTCGAGCGCGCCGTGAACGCCGCGCTCATCCTCGCCGTGGCCGCGGGCCTCGCCTGGATCGGCGGAATGATCTACACCGTGGCGGGCTGGTCGCTCTGACCGGTCGTGGTGGGCCCTGACGGCTCACCACGATCCGGTGGCCAGGCCCTCCGAGGGCCCGAGGCGCCCAGCGGGCCGGCCGCTCCTGCCCCGACCCCGGTCCACCGAGGGTTCGACGCGCCCGCACCGGCCCGGTCCACCGAGGGTTCGACGCGCCCGCACCGGACCGGTCCACCGAGGGTTCGACGCGCCCGCACCGGACCGGTCCACCGAGGGTTCGACGCGCCCGCACCGGACCGGTCCACCGAGGGTTCGACGCGCCCCCACCGGACCGGCCCTCCGCGGCCTCCACCCGACCCGCCAGGACCGGCCCTAGCGGCGCGCCGCCACCCGGAAGGTGATCCCCGCCGCCCGCAGGCGGTCGATCAGCGCGTCGCCCATGGCCACGGCCGTCGTGACCTGGCCCGCCGTCGACGGCAGGTCGTCGAGGACCAGGGACATCGCCGCCTCGGCGAACATCTTCGCCGTCTCGTCGTACCCGGGATCGCCGCCGGCGACCTCCGTGCACACCCGACGGCCCCCGCCCTCGCCCACGAAGCGCACCGAGAACCAGCTGCGGGCGCGCTTCTCGGCGCTCGGGCCCTCTCCGGGCCGGAGCCGGCCGGACAGCCAGCGGCGGGCGGGCGGCAGCTGGGCCGCGGCGGCGAGCGCCCCGACGGCCGCCACCCCGCCCACCGCGACCGGCAGGTGCGCGACGGCCGCGTAGTGCCGGTAGCGGAAGTCGGGGCCGTAGCGCTCCAGTGCCCGGGCCGAGCGCCGCACGATCTGCGGGTCGATGGTCGGCAGCGGCAGCGCCCAGGCACCGACCTCCTTGGCGAACCGCGGCGCGCCCGTGGGCGCGGACGCGCGCCGGCCCAGCAGCCGCGGTTCGTGCCGGGAGCGGTCCCGCGCCGCGGCCAGCATCCGGCCGGGCCGGGCGAACTGGTTGAGCGCCGAGGCGAACGTCCCGCCCGAGAAGGCCGCGTCCGCCCGGACGAATCCGTCCACGGTCAGCGAAACGCCCTCCGGGAGCTGCTGGACGGTGAAGTACGCGCCCAGGTCGTGCGGGACCGAGTCGAAGCCGCAGGCGTGCAGCAGCCGCGCCCCGGTCTCCCGCGCCCGGGCGTCGTGCCGGACGTACACCAGGTCGACGAACTCGGGCTCGCCGGTCAGGTCCAGATAGTCGGTGCCGCGGTCCGCGCACGCGGCCACGAGCTCCTCCCCGTACGTGACGTAGGGGCCCACCGTCGTGGCCACCACGCGCGCCTGCCGGGCGAGCTCGCGCAGCGACGCCGGGTCGGCGACATCCGCCCGCAGCACCCCGACGGACGCGCCGCCGGGCAGCCGCTCCCGCAGTTCCTGGAGCCTGCGCTCGCTGCGGCCGGCGATCGCCCAGCGCAGTGACGCGGGAGCGTGCTCGGCGAGGTACTCCGCGGTGAGCGTCCCGACGAAGCCGGTGGCTCCGAAGAGCACGAGGTCGTACGGACGGTCCGTCCTGTTCATCCTGCTCATGACACCTCTCTGTCCCGGCACCGGTTCCGCCTCGGTTCCGCGGTCCGCGCCGCCGTCGGTGGCCGAGGCTAGCGTGAGGGGTGCGGAGCCCGACGAGGAGCCCGGAGGTGTGCGGTGGCCCATGCCCCGCGGTGGTCCGACCCAGGGGGGAGGAGCGGCACGAGCACAACTTGGCTAAGCGCTTGCTCGTCCAGGTCTTGTGCGGACTGAAACACGTTCTTAGCATCATCGGTGTTACATCGGTTGTGTCACAGTGAGGGGGCCGGATGACAACGGCACGGGCGCCAGGGCGTGACGGCCCGCTCTCCGGCGTGCGCGTGGTCGAACTGGCCGGCATCGGTCCCGGACCGTTCGCCGCCATGCTTCTGGCCGACCTGGGCGCCGACGTGGTCCGCGTCGACCGCCCCGGCGGCGCGGCACTGGGGATCGACCCGGCATACGACGTCACCAACCGCAACAAGCGCTCGGTGGTCGTGGACCTGAAGGCCGCGGACGGCGCCGCCCGCGTCCTCGACCTGGCCGGCCGCGCGGACGTCCTCATCGAGGGCTACCGCCCCGGCGTGGCCGAACGCCTCGGTGTCGGCCCCGACGCCTGTCACGCCCGCAACCCGCGCCTGGTCTACGGCCGGATGACCGGCTGGGGCCAGCAGGGCCCGCTCGCCCCGCTCGCCGGGCACGACATCGCCTACATCGCCGTCACCGGCGCCCTCGGCATGATCGGCGCCCCGGACGAGCCGCCGGCCGTCCCCGCCAACCTCCTCGGCGACTACGCGGGCGGCTCGCTCTACCTCGTCGTCGGCGTCCTCGCGGCCCTCCACCACGCGCGCGCGACCGGGACCGGCCAGGTGGTGGACGCCGCCATCGTCGACGGCACCTCCCACCTCTCCGCCATGATCCACGGCATGCTCGCGGCCGGCGCCTGGCAGGACCGCCGCGGCGCCAACCTCCTGGACGGCGGCTGCCCGTACTACGGCACCTACGAGACCGCCGACGGCAGGCACATGGCGGTCGGCGCCCTGGAGCCGCAGTTCTACGAGGAGTTCCTCACCCTCCTCGGCCTGGAGGACCACCGGCCCGCCCATACGGACGTCACCCGTTGGAGCGAACTTCGCGCGGCCGTCGCCGCCCGCTTCAAGTCCCGCACCCGGGACGAGTGGACGGCCGTCTTCGAGAACTCGGACGCGTGTGTGGCACCCGTCCTGTCGCTGCGGGAGGCCCCCCACCACCCGCACCTCGCCGCCCGCGGCACCTTCACGGACCACTCCGGCATCACCCAGCCCGCCCCGGCACCCCGTTTCTCCGCGACCCCCACCACCGTCCGCACGGGCCCCGCCCGGCCGGGCGCCGACGCCCCGGACGTGGCCCGCGACTGGGACGTGCCCGCACTCCGGGAGGACGGCGCCTGACGGACGTACGGCTCCGACACCCCCGCACCCGCCCCGACCGATGCCCCCGGCACCCGCCCCGACCGAACCCTCACCGAAAGGCTTGTCAGTGAGCACCGAAGCGTACGTGTACGACGCGATCCGCACCCCGCGCGGGCGCGGCAAGGCCAACGGCGCCCTGCACGGCACGAAGCCCATCGACCTGGTCGTCGGCCTCATCCACGAGATCCGCGACCGCTTCCCCGGCCTCGACCCGGCCGCGATCGACGACATCGTGCTCGGCGTCGTCGGCCCGGTCGGCGACCAGGGCTCCGACATCGCCCGCATCGCCGCCGTCGCGGCGGGCCTCCCGGACACCGTCGCCGGCGTGCAGGAGAACCGCTTCTGTGCCTCGGGCCTGGAGGCCGTCAACCTGGCCGCCGCCAAGGTGCGTTCGGGCTGGGAGGACCTCGTGCTCGCGGGCGGCGTCGAGTCGATGTCCCGGGTGCCCATGGCCTCGGACGGCGGCGCCTGGTTCAACGACCCGATGACCAACCTCGCGGTGAACTTCGTGCCGCAGGGCATCGGCGCCGACCTGATCGCCACCATCGAGGGCTTCTCCCGGCGGGACGTCGACGAGTACGCGGCGCTCTCCCAGGAACGGGCGGCCGCGGCCTGGAAGGACGGCCGCTTCGACCGGTCGGTCGTCCCCGTGAAGGACCGCAGCGGGCTCGTCGTCCTCGACCACGACGAGCACCTGCGCCCCGGCACCACCGCCGACTCGCTGGCGGGCCTCAAGCCGTCGTTCGCCGACATCGGCGAGCTGGGCGGCTTCGACGCCGTGGCGCTGCAGAAGTACCACTGGGTGGAGAAGATCGACCACGTCCACCACGCGGGCAACTCCTCCGGCATCGTCGACGGCGCGTCCCTCGTCGCGATCGGCTCCCGGGAGGTCGGCGAGCGCTACGGCCTGCGGCCGCGCGCGCGGATCGTCTCCGCCGCCGTCTCCGGCTCCGAGCCCACCATCATGCTCACCGGACCCGCCCCCGCCACCCGCAAGGCGCTCGCCAAGGCCGGACTGACCATCGACGACATCGACCTCGTCGAGATCAACGAGGCGTTCGCGGCGGTCGTGCTGCGGTTCGTGAAGGACATGGGCCTGTCCCTGGACAAGGTCAACGTCAACGGCGGCGCGATCGCCCTCGGTCACCCCCTCGGCGCCACCGGCGCGATGATCCTCGGCACCCTCGTCGACGAACTGGAGCGCCAGGACAAGCGCTACGGCCTCGCCACCCTGTGCGTGGGCGGCGGCATGGGCATCGCCACCGTCGTCGAACGCATCTGACCTCCCGGCGCCACCACCAGACCTCAACGGAGACCCCTGTCATGACCGAGAGCACCACCATCCGCTGGGAACAGGACGACACCGGTGTCGTCACCCTCGTCCTCGACGACCCCCACCAGTCCGCGAACACGATGAACCAGGCGTTCCGCGACTCCCTCGCCGCGGTCACCGACCGGCTGGAGGCGGAGAGGGACGCCATCCGCGGCATCATCGTCACCTCGGCCAAGAAGACCTTCTTCGCGGGCGGCGACCTGCGCGACCTCATCCGGGTCACCCCCGGCACCGCGCAGGAGCTGTTCGACGGCGGCCTCGCCATCAAGCGCAATCTGCGCCGCATCGAGACCCTCGGCAAGCCGGTGGTCGCGGCGCTCAACGGCGCGGCCCTGGGCGGCGGCTACGAGATCGCCCTCGCCTGCCACCACCGCGTCGCCCTCGACGCGCCCGGCTCCAAGATCGGCTGCCCCGAGGTCACCCTCGGCCTGCTGCCCGGCGGCGGTGGAGTGGTCCGCACCGTGCGCCTGCTCGGCATCGCCGACGCCCTGCTGAAGGTGCTGCTCCAGGGCACCCAGTACAGCCCGCGGCGCGCCCTGGACAACGGCCTGGTCGACGAGGTCGCCGCCACGCCGGAGGACCTCCTCGCCAAGGCCCGCGCCTTCATCGACGCGCACCCCGAGTCGCAGCAGCCCTGGGACCGCCCGGGCTACCGCATCCCCGGCGGCACGCCCGCGAACCCCAAGTTCGCCGCCAACCTGCCCGCCTTCCCGGCCACCCTGCGCAAGCAGACGAACGGCGCGCCCTACCCGGCGCCGCGCAACATCCTCGCGGCCGCCGTGGAGGGCGCCCAGGTCGACTTCGAGACCGCCCAGGTCATCGAGGCCCGCTACTTCGTGGAGCTGGCCGCCGGGCAGACCTCCAAGAACATGATCCAGGCCTTCTTCTTCGACCTCCAGGCCGTCAACTCCGGCGCCAACCGCCCCCAGGGCGTCGAGCCCCGCAAGGTCCGCAGGGCGGCCGTGCTCGGCGCCGGGATGATGGGCGCGGGCATCGCGTACGCGTGCGCCCGCGCGGGCATCGACGTCGTCCTGAAGGACGTCTCCCTGGAGGCGGCGGTCAAGGGCAAGGGCTACTCCGAGCAGCTGTGCGCCAAGGCCGTCGCCAAGGGCCGTACCAGCCAGGAGAAGGCCGACGCCCTGCTCGCCCGCATCACGCCCACCGCCGAGGTGCGCGACCTCGCCGGGTGCGACGCGGTGATCGAGGCCGTGTTCGAGGACGTGACCCTCAAGCACAAGGTGTTCGAGGAGATCGAGAGCGTGGTCGCGCCGGACGCGCTGCTGTGCTCCAACACCTCCACGCTGCCCATCACCCTGCTGGCGGAGGGCGTGGAGCGCCAGGGCGACTTCATCGGGCTGCACTTCTTCTCGCCGGTCGACAAGATGCCGCTCGTCGAGATCATCAAGGGCGAGCGCACGGGCGACGAGGCGCTGGCCCGCGCCTTCGACCTGGTCCGGCAGATCAGCAAGACCCCGATCGTCGTCAACGACTCGCGGGGTTTCTTCACTTCACGGGTCATCGGCCACTTCATCAACGAGGGCGTGGCCATGGTCGGCGAGGGCATCGAGCCCGCCTCCGTGGAGCAGGCGGCCGCCCAGGCCGGCTACCCGGCCAAGGTGCTGTCCCTGATGGACGAGCTGACGCTGACCCTGCCGCGCAAGATCCGGGCCGAGTCGAAGCGGGCCGTCGAGGAGGCCGGCGGCACCTGGACGCCCCACCCGGCCGAGGCGGTCGTCGACCGCATGGTCGACGAGTTCGGCCGCACCGGCCGCAGCGGCGGCGCCGGCTTCTACGAGTACGCCGAGGACGGCAGGCGGGCCGGGCTGTGGCCGGGGCTGCGCGAGCACTTCGGGAAGCCGGGGTACGAGATCCCGTTCCGGGACATGCAGGAGCGGATGCTCTTCTCCGAGGCGCTCGACACCGTCCGGCTGCTGGAGGAGGGCGTCCTGACCTCCGTCGCCGACGCCAACATCGGCTCCATCTTCGGCATCGGCTTCCCGGGCTGGACCGGTGGCGTGCTGCAGTACGTCAACGGCTACGAGGGCGGCCTGCCGGGCTTCGTGGCCCGCGCGCGCGAACTCGCCGAGCGCTACGGCGAGCGTTTCACCCCGCCCGCCCTGCTGGTGGAGAAGGCGGAGAGGGGCGAGACCTTCACCGACGCCCGCTGACGCGCGCGGGGGCGCGGCGCCATACCGGCGAAGCGCCCCCGACGGGCGGACGCGGGCCCCGGCGTGCGGACGTGCGTGGCCCCCTCGCGTGCGGACGTGCGGGGTGCTCCCGCATGCGGACGTCGTGCTCCCGCCCGCCGACGCGCTAATCGCCGACGCGGTAACCGCTCACGCGGACGGAGCGTCTCCGGGATCCTCCGCGGGGCGCTCCTGCCGTCCCCCGTCGAGCCACTCCCGCAGCTCCTCCTTCAGCGAGCGCTGGAAGGTGGTCAGCAGGGCCTGCACCACCAGCGGGTGCATATGGGCGGACAGGGACCTCACGTCCCGTGTGTCCCGTTCGGCCACCGCCTCCCGCAGCAGCCGCGCCAGCTCGTGCGCGGCCGCCCGCGCGTGCTCGACGAGCGCGGTGCGGGCCGCCAGCACCGTCTCCTCCGACAGCGGCACGTCGAGCAGCTCCACCCCGAGCCGGAGCAGCCCGGAATCGAGGCGGAAGGACTCCCCGTCCCGGACCGCCACGTCCATCGCGGCCAGCCGCCGCAGGTCCTCGTCGGTGAGCGGCCGCCCCGCCCGCCGCTCCAGCTCCCCGCGCGACACGGTCTCCACCGCGTCCGGCGCCCAGGAGGCGACCACCGCGCGGTGGATGGCGAGGTCGTGCGGGGTGAGGTCCGGCGGCAGCCCGCGCAGATGGCGCTCGATCGCGGCGAGCGTCATGCCCTGGTGCTGCATCTCCTCGATCAGCCCGAGCCGAGCCAGGTGCTCCCGGCCGTAGTGGCCGACCCGCCGCGGGCCGATCACCGGCGGCGGCAGCAGGCCGCGAGTGCCGTAGAAGCGGACCGTGCGCACCGTGACGCCGGCCCGCGCGGCCAGCTCGTCGATCGTGAGGGCCGGCTCCCCGGTGTCGGTGGTCATGTGCAGCAGTATCGCTGTCTCACCAGAAGTGTGAAACCCGTTGTCCGTGGTGGGAGGCGGTGAGCGAGGCACGAAGACCGTGTGAGAAGAGCCGCTGTGTGACATGAGCCATCGCATGAGAAGTGATCCCACCGGGAAACTGCCCACTTGGTCTGTACCGCGTCATGGGTGGTGCGGGCCTGGACTTGTACGGACACCGGGCGCACAACCGCCCGGGGCACCAGAGAGTGGAACCACCCGTGAGCAAGGACTCCGTGCATACGGCACCGGTCGCCGCACACCCCCAGGCGACCGGGACGCCCGCCGACGCGGGCGACGCCGGATACAGCAAGGACCTCAAGCACCGCCACGTCAACATGATCGCCATAGGCGGCGCCATCGGCACCGGACTCTTCCTCGGTGCCGGCGGCCGCCTCCAGACCGCGGGCCCGGCGCTCGCGCTGGCCTACCTCGTCTGCGGCGTCTTCGCCTTCTTCGTCGTCCGCGCCCTGGGCGAGCTGGTCCTGTACCGGCCCTCGTCCGGGTCCTTCGTGTCGTACGCGCGCGAGTTCCTCGGCGAGAAGGGCGCCTACGTCGCCGGCTGGATGTACTTCCTCAACTGGTCGACCACCGGCATCGCCGACATCACCGCCATCGCGCTCTACACGCACTACTGGAGCCTGTTCACCAGCGTCCCGCAGTGGGTGCTCGCACTGATCGCCCTGGCGGTCGTCCTCGCCGTGAACCTGATCTCGGTGAAGATCTTCGGCGAGATGGAGTTCTGGTTCGCGATCGTCAAGGTCGCCACCCTGGTCGGCTTCATGCTGATCGGCGTGTTCCTGCTGGCCACACAGCACGAGGTCGGCGGCCGGGCCCCGGGCCTGTCCGTGATCACGGACAACGGCGGCATCTTCCCGCACGGCATGATGCCGGTCGTGCTGGTGATGCAGGGCGTGATCTTCGCCTACGCCGCGCTGGAGCTGGTCGGCGTCGCCGCGGGCGAGACCGCCGAGCCGGAGAAGGTCGTCCCGCGCGCGGTGAACTCGATCATGTGGCGGGTGGGCCTGTTCTACTGCGGCTCGGTCGTCCTGCTCGCCCTGCTGCTGCCCGGCTCGCTCTACTCGGGCGACGAGAGCCCCTTCGTCACGGTCCTGTCCAGGATCGGCGTCCCCGCGGCCGGCGACGTGATGAACCTGGTGGTCCTCACGGCCGCCATGTCCTCGCTGAACTCCGGCCTGTACTCCACCGGCCGCATCCTGCGCTCCATGGCCATGGCGGGCTCCGCCCCGAAGTTCACCCGCGTCATGAGCCGCAGCCAGGTCCCGTACGGCGGCATCCTGCTGACCTGCGCGGTGTGCGTGCTCGGCGTGGGCCTGAACTACCTGGTGCCCAGCCAGGCCTTCGAGATCGTGCTGAACGTCGCCTCCCTCGGCGTGGTCAGCACCTGGGTGATCATCATGGTCTGCCACCTGGTCTTCGTCCGCCGGGCCAAGGAGGGCCGGATCGCCCGGCCGCACTTCCGGCTGCCCGGCAGCCCGGTCACGGAGATCGCGACGATCGCCTTCCTGCTCGTCTGCCTCGGCCTGATGTGGAACGACCCCGAGGTCGGCCGCAGGACCCTGCTGCTCATCCCGCTGATCGCGGCCCTCCTGGTCGCCGGCTGGTTCGGCGTCCGCCGCCGGGTCGCGCGGGCGGCCGACGAGGAGCTCTCGGAGCTCACCAAGTAACGGGCCGCGGTCACGGCCGGGGGGGGGGGGGGGGCCCCCCCCCCCCCCCCGGGCGGGCCCCCCCCCCCCCCCCCCACGAGCGAAGGGGGCCCCCGCCCGGGGCAAATTAACGGGCCCCCCCCAACACCCCCCCCCCACTGGCGCGGGGAGGGG
>NZ_JBIBWT010000034.1:0-28471 GCF_043081525.1 Streptomyces sp. NPDC014864 | reverse complement strand
TATCTGGCGTTGACTTTTGGCACGCTGTTGAGTTCTCAAGGAACGGACGCTTCCTTTGTACTCACCCTCTCGGGCTTTCCTCCGGGCGCTTCCCTACTGTCTTGCGTTTCCGACTCTATCAGATCTTTCCGACCCGATTTCCTCGGCGCCATCCCGCCGAGGCGGGATATTGGCAGGTGCTGTGGGCTTCCGGGCTTTCACCCGTCGGCCTTTCGGCATTCACTACGTTAGCCGATTCCCCCGGGGACTCATAATCGGGTCCCGCGCGTTCGAATTCGGGCATGCGGGCACGCCGAATTCGACCCCGCCAAGGGGTGGTCGTAGGTAGTGGGTGGCCGCTCCGGCTGCAGGCGATCGCCGTACCCGGTTCAGCGGCTCGGGCTACATTACGCACCTTCCCAGCGCGAGTCAACTTCGACGGCGGCGTGGCGCGTGGGCCCGGTACGGGC
The DNA here is from genome assembly GCF_043081525.1 of Streptomyces sp. NPDC014864. Classification (NCBI taxonomy): domain Bacteria; kingdom Bacillati; phylum Actinomycetota; class Actinomycetes; order Kitasatosporales; family Streptomycetaceae; genus Streptomyces; species Streptomyces sp. NPDC014864. The sequence goes on along the minus strand of NZ_JBIBWT010000034.1, from coordinate 28,022 downwards.
TCACCGTGGGGTCGTCGGCGACCCAGAAGCGCCAGGGGTGGATCTCCCCGTTGCCGCCGTCCCCGGAGACACCGGTGCGCGGTCCACTGCGTATCCGCGTGGAGGGGACCGGGGTCCCGGTGGCGATGCGCAGCGGGGTGACGCCGGCCGTGCAGGCGTCGGTGCCGTCGAGGGTCCGGTCCACGCCAAGGGCCGAGGCCAGCCGGGCCGGTCCCTTGGCCAGTTCCTTGTCGTTACGGGCCGCGGGCCGGCGGGGGCGGGCCAGTTCGGCGCCCTCCACGATCTCGCCGGCGCGGAGCAGGACGGCGGCGGCCCGGCCTTCGGGGCCGCACACCAGGTTCATGCAGTGCCACATGCCGTAGGTGAAGTAGACGTACACATGGCCGGGCGGGCCGAACATCACCTCGTTGCGGGGCGTACGCCCGCGGTAGGCGTGCGAGCCGGGGTCGTTCGGGCCGTCGTAGGCCTCGACCTCCGTGAGGCGGAGCGCGATCGGGCCGTCCGGGGTCGTGCGGACGAGGACGCGGCCGAGGAGGTCGGGGGCGACATCCAGGACCGGGCGGTCGAAGAACTCTCTGGGCAGGGGCGTACGGTCCGAGGGCGCGATCATGGTTTCCGAGCGTAGTCCAGACGGGTGCGGGTCAAGGGGTGGTCGGGAGACGCTCCCCTTGCAAGGGTGTGGGCGGCGGAACCGGGCACGGCCGGATCGCGTTTACAGGGATCAGGGATCCACACGTAAAGGGAGAGTCATGGCGTTCAAGAAGCTGCTCGCGAGCCTCGGGGCCGGTGGGGCTTCCGTGGAGACGGTGCTCAACGAGGTGAACGTCGTTCCGGGCGGTGTCGTCCAGGGCGAGGTGCGGATCCAGGGCGGGTCCGTCGACCAGCAGATCGAGGGGCTCTCGGTCGGGCTGCAGGCCAAGGTCGAGGTGGAGAGCGGCGACCAGGAGTACAAGCAGGACATCGAGTTCACCAAGGTGCGGCTCGGCGGTGCCTTCGAGCTGCGGGCGGGCGCGGTGCACGCGGTGCCGTTCGGGCTGGAGATCCCGTGGGAGACGCCGGTCACGATGATCGACGGGCAGGCGCTGCGGGGCATGCACATCGGGGTGACCACGGAGCTGGAGATCGCGCGTGCGGTGGACTCGGGGGACCTGGACCCGATCAACGTGCATCCGCTGCCGGCGCAGAAGGCGATCCTGGACGCGTTCATCGGCCTGGGCTTCCGGTTCAAGAACGCGGACATGGAGCGCGGTCACATCCGCGGCACGCGGCAGCGGCTGCCGTTCTACCAGGAGATCGAGTTCCACCCGCCGTCGCAGTACCGCGGTCTGAACCAGGTCGAGTTGAGCTTCGTGGCCGACGAGCACGCGATGGACGTCGTGCTGGAGATGGACAAGAAGCCGGGCCTGTTCAGCGAGGGCAGCGACACCTTCCGGTCGTTCCAGGTGGGTCTGCACGACTACCAGGGGACCGACTGGGCGGCGTATGTGCACCAGTGGATCGCCGAGGTCGGCAGCAGGCGCAACTGGTTCTAGGCTCTGGAGCTGATGATTCCGCTGTTCCGGGATCACTCAGACACCGATCAGGAGGTACCGAGGTGACCGAGCTCAAGAGGCGGCCGCTCCCCCACGACTTCCATCCGCCCGTGCCGTCCTTCACGGTCACGAGCGACGACGTCCACGAGGGGGCGACGCTCAAGGACGCTCAGGTCCACGCGGCGGGGAACACCTCGCCGCACCTGCGCTGGGAGGGTTTCCCGTCGGAGACCAAGAGCTTCGCCGTGACCTGCTACGACCCGGACGCCCCGACGGGCAGTGGGTTCTGGCACTGGGTCGTGTTCGACATCCCGGCGTCGGTGACGGAGCTGCCGGCCGGTGCCGGCGGCGGCAAGTTCGAGGGGCTGCCCGAGGGCGCCGTGCACGCGCGCAACGACTACGGGACGAAGGAGTTCGGCGGGGCCGCGCCGCCGCCCGGTGACGGGCCGCACCGCTATGTGTTCACGGTGTACGCCGTGGACCAGGAGAAGCTCGGTCCGGACGCGGACGCCTCCCCGGCGGTCGTGGGCTTCAATCTGAGGTTCCACGCGCTGGCGCGCGCCCAGCTCATCGGCGAGTACGAGAACCCGGCCGCAGGCTGACGCACTCGCCGGCAGAACGACGTTCATGGAACGTTTGCCCGCCTCTGGTCTTGGAAGTGATCGGAGGCGGGCATTTTTTATTGCGTTGTCCATCTCGGCGCGCCCGTCCAGAGTTGATCCAAGCCCGCCGGGGGGTGGGCAGGTGCACACGGGAGGTGGGCTGGATGCGGGACACGCTGGTGCTGAACGCGAGCTTCGAGCCGCTGTCGACGGTGACGTTGAACCGAGCCGTCGTTCTGGTGCTGCAGGCCAAGGCCGTCGTCGAGCAGGCCCACCCCGTACTGCGCATGAGGGGTGCCGACGTGGACATCCCCGCGCCCCGGGTGATCAGGCTCTGCCGGTACGTAAGGGTGCCGTTCCGAAGACAAGCCCCGTGGTCGAGGCGGGGTGTGCTGGTGCGCGACCGGCACCGGTGCGCGTACTGCGGAAGGCGGGCGACGACCGTGGACCACGTGGTGCCGCGGTCGCACGGTGGGCAGGACACCTGGCTGAACACGGTGGCCTCGTGCGCGGAGGACAACCACCGCAAGGCGGACCGGACTCCGGAGGAGGCCGGGATGCCGCTGCTGCGGCAGCCGTTCGAGCCGACGCCGGCGGACGCGATGCTGCTGGCGCTGGGGCGGGACGACTTCGACTCGCTGCCGGGGTGGCTGGCCCAGCCGGCCGCGTGAACCGTATGACGCGGGGCCCGCCTTCGGGAGGAAGGCGGGCCCCGGGTCGTGTGCGGGTGCTCAGTCGATAGACGGCCGTTCGCGGCGCTCGGCGGCCGCTCCGCCGGTGCCGGAGGACCCGCTGCCGCCCCCCGAGTTGCCGGACAGGGGGCCGAAGTTGCCCATGGCGCCGGACAGGCCCTTGAGGGCGTCGCCGATCTCGCTGGGCACGATCCAGAGCTTGTTGGCGTCGCCCTCGGCGATCTTCGGCAGCATCTGGAGGTACTGGTAGCTGAGCAGCTTCTGGTCCGGGTCGCCGGCGTGGATCGCCTCGAAGACCGTACGGACGGCCTGGGCCTCGCCCTCGGCGCGCAGGGCGGCGGCCTTGGCCTCACCCTCGGCGCGCAGGATCTGGGACTGCTTCTCACCCTCGGCGCGCAGGATCTCCGACTGGCGGACACCCTCGGCCTGGAGGATCGCGGCGCGCTTGTCCCGGTCGGCGCGCATCTGCTTCTCCATCGAGTCCTGGATGGAGGTCGGGGGCTCGATGGCCTTGAGTTCGACGCGGTTGACGCGGATGCCCCACTTGCCGGTGGCCTCGTCGAGTACTCCGCGCAGGGCCGCGTTGATCTCCTCGCGGGAGGTGAGGGTGCGTTCCAGGTCCATGCCGCCGATGATGTTGCGGAGCGTGGTGACGGTGAGCTGCTCGATGGCCTGGATGTAGCTGGCGACCTCGTAGGTGGCGGCCCGGGCGTCGGTCACCTGGTAGTAGATGACGGTGTCGATGTTGACGACCAGGTTGTCCTGGGTGATCACCGGCTGCGGCGGGAACGGAACGACCTGTTCGCGCAGGTCGATGCGGTTGCGGATGGTGTCGATGAACGGCACCACGATGTTGAGGCCGGCGTTCAGCGTGCGTGTGTAGCGGCCGAAGCGCTCCACGATGGCGGCGCTCGCCTGCGGGATGACCTGGATGGTCTTGATCAGGGCGATGAAGACCAACACCACCAGAATGATCAGAACGATGATGACCGGTTCCATCGTCGTGCCCGTCCCCTTCTCCGCCTCGGCGCTTTCGGAAGATCTTATGGCTGTTGAAGATCTTGCTGGTCGAGTCTGACAGACCGTCGCGTGCCTCGTGGGGTGTTCGGTTCAGTTGTGCTGTGCCCGCGTTGCGCGAGGTCACATGACGATGGCGGTGGCCCCCTCGATGTCCACGACGTCCACTTCCTCGCCCGCCTCGTAGGCGCGGCCGGTGTCGAGGGCGCGGGCCGACCAGACCTCTCCGGCGAGCTTGATGCGGCCTCCGGAGGCGTCGACGCGCTCCAGTACGACGGCCTGCCTGCCCTTCAGCGCGTCGACTCCCGTGGCCAGTTGCGGGCGTTGCCTGTCGTGCCGGGCCGCGATGGGGCGGACGACGGCGATGAGGGCGACCGAGACGACGACGAAGACCAGCACCTGGACGACGAGGTCGAACCCGAGGCCCGAGACGACCGCGGCGGCGACCGCGCCCACCGCGAACATGCCGAACTCCGGCATCGCGGTGACGACGAGCGGGATTCCGAGCGCTGCCGCGCCGACCAGCCACCACACCCATGCGTCGATGTCGTTCACATGGTCATGGTAGGGCGCGGGCTGTGCCGCGGACAGGGCGCGAGGGGTCCGGGTCAGGACAGCGGAAGGCCCTGGGCGGTCCAGCGGTCGCCGACCTGCTCGACCACGAGCGGGAGGCCGAAGCAGCGGGAGAGGTTGCGGGAGGTGAGCTCCAACTCCAGCGGGCCGGCGGCGAGCACCTTGCCCTGGCGGATCATCAGGACGTGGGTGAAGCCGGGGGCGATCTCCTCGACGTGGTGGGTGACCATGATCATCGAGGGCGCGATGGGGTCGCGGGCGAGCCGGCCGAGGCGGCGCACGAGGTCCTCGCGGCCGCCGAGGTCGAGGCCGGCGGCGGGCTCGTCGAGGAGCAGCAGCTCGGGGTCGGTCATCAGGGCGCGGGCGATGAGGGTGCGCTTGCGCTCGCCCTCGGAGAGGGTGCCGAACTTGCGGTCGAGGTACTCGGTCATGCCGAGCCGGTCGAGGAAGGCGCGGGCGCGCTGCTCGTCGATCTCCTCGTAGTCCTCGTGCCAGCCGGCGGTCATGCCGTAGGCGGCGGTCAGCACGGTCTGCAGCACGGTCTGGCTCTTGGGGAGCTTCTCCGCCAGGGCGATGCCGGCCACGCCGATGCGGGGGCGCAGCTCGAAGACGTCGGTGCCGGGCCTGCCGAGGGTCTCGCCGAGGATGGTGGCGGTGCCCTTGCTGGGGTAGAGGTAGCTGGACGCGACGTTCAGGAGGGTGGTCTTGCCGGCGCCGTTCGGGCCGAGGATGACCCAGCGCTCGCCCTCCTTGACCGACCAGGAGACCTGGTCCACCAGAGCCCGGCCCTCCCGGACCACGGATACGTCCTGAAGCTCCAGAACATCGCTCATGAGCGCGTTGTCTCCCCTTGCAGTGTGCCGGTCTCGGCTGGTCGCGTACGCCTGTGGCTCGGTCCGCCGCGCCGGTGGGCGCAGCCCTCGAAGAAATCTACGCCACTGGCCGTCCGGGCCGTTCCATCGGTCCGGTCCTTAGGGTGGGGGGATGCACTCGGAACCGCGTTCTGGACGTCTCGCCGCTTGGGGAAACGCCCTTCTTGCCGGACTTGTCTCGCCGGACGACGCCGTGCTCGCCATCGTGGGTGAGGACGCCGTCCACCGGGTGGAGGGGCTGCCCGGTGAGGAGGCGCCCGTCGGGCTCACGCTCGCACTGGGGCGGCTGCGGACGCTGGGGGTGAGCGGACTGCGGGTGGCGCTGCCCGCGCCGGGGCATCCGCTGGGGCTGAGCGGCCCGCCGGACTTCAATGCCCGGGCGCTGGAGGCCGAGGAGGCGGTCATCTGCCAGGGGGCCGCGTTCGGGCTGGTTCCGGAGGCCTACGAGGCCGGGCCGGCCGGGGACGTGCACGCCGAGGTCGTCTGGCACGTGCTGCCGGTGCGGGAGGCTCCGCCGGCGGATGTGCCGTCGCTGGGTGAGGCCGAGCGGGAGCTGGCGGAGGCGCTGCGGGAGGCGACCGAGGTGCTGGCGCGGCTGGACGTGGCCGGGTCCGGGCCGGTGGCGGAGGCGGCGATCGACGCGTACCGGGCGCGGGCGGGGCGGGGGCGGGAGGTGCTGGCGCCGGGGTATCCGCCGCGGGCGGTGCGGGTGCTGGAGCTGGCGCGACGGGTGGGGCTGCTGATCACGCTGGCCGCCGAGAACGGGCACGGGGGCGCGGTGAGCGCGTCCGAGATGGGGGCGCGGACGGAGGCGTTGCGGCCGGTGGAGCGGACTGCGCGGCGGGCGCAGGTGGCGGCGTACAACTCCGTTGTGGAGGGGAGGGGGGCTGGGCGGTAGGGGGTCGCCTTTGTGGGCTTGGGTGTCCGGTGGGCGGGGTTGGTGTGGGCCTCTCCGGGGGCTGCCGCCCCCGGGCCCCCGCTTCGGCCTTGACGGCCTCGTCCTCAAGTGCCGGACGGGCTGAATTCGGCGGGCCCCGCCTGGAAGGGCACCTCGGCCGCGCCGGACCTCTCGTCCTCACGCCGGACGGGCTGAAATGCGCGGGCCCGCCTGGAAGGAAATGCGGCGGACGGGCTGAATATGGCGGCCCGCGCCTGGAAGCGCGCCTTCGGACGGCCTCCCGGGTGGGGCCGGGAGGCCGGGGCGTCGACGGTGGTGCGGGGGGCAGGTCAGTGGTTGAGGCCCAGGTTGCCGAAGGCCGGGTTCAGGGCGCCGATGACGTTGACGGTGTTGCCGACGGCGTTGACCGGGATGTGGACCGGGGCCTGGATCACATTGCCCGAGACGACGCCCGGGGAGCCCGCGGCCTTGCCGGACGCCCACGCGCCGTCGGTGGCGGAGGCCATGCCGGAGGCGGCGGCCACCAGCCCGCCGGCCACCATCGTCACGGCCGCTGCCTTCTTCAGGTTCTTCACTTCTTACCCCTCCTGGTGACTGCCGCGGCGATCACCGCGGCACGCACTGGAGAACGGCGGAGATCCGCGGAGGATGCGCCATCCGGGGGACATTCCCACGACGGTATGAATCTCAGCCCGGAGCGGAACCTTCCGGGTCAGCCGGTCGCCCCGTGGCGTACGGCCCACAGGGCGGCCTGGGTGCGGTCCGCCAGGTCGAGTTTCATCAGGATGTTCGACACGTGCGTCTTGACGGTCTTCTCTGAGAGCACCAGGGCGCGGGCGATCTCGCGGTTCGAGCGGCCGTCCGCTATCAGACCGAGCACCTCTCGCTCCCGGTCCGTGAGCGAACCGCCCCTGCCCTGGCCGGAACTGGTCTCGTCCTGGGACAACAGCGCGCCCGCCACCTCGGGTTGCAGCAGGATGTGCCCCGCGTGCACCGACCGGATGGCGCCCGCGAGCGCGTCGGGGTCCACGTCCTTGTACACGTAGCCGGCGGCACCCGCGCGCAGGGCCGGGACCACGGTGCGCTGCTCGGTGAAGCTGGTGACGATCAGCACCCGCGCGGGGTTGTCCAGTTCGCGCAGCCGGCGCAGCGCGTCCACGCCGTCCATGACCGGCATCTTGACGTCCATGAGGACCACGTCCGGCCTCAGCTCCTCGGCCAGGGCGACGCCCGCGGCACCGTCCGCCGCCTCGCCCACGACCGCGATGTCGTCCTGCACCTCCAGGAAGGTGCGCAGTCCGCGGCGGACCACCTGGTGGTCGTCGACGAGCAGCACCCTGATCGCGTCAGCCACCGGGAACCTCCATCTCGATCAGGGTGCCCTTGCCGGGCGCCGAATCCACTGTCAGGGTGCCGCCGACCCCGCTCGCCCGGTCCCGCATGGAGACCAGGCCGAGGTGGCGTCCGGCGCTGCGCACCGCGTGCGGGTCGAAGCCGCCGCCGTCGTCGGTGACCCGCAGCACCGCGCCGCAGTCGTGGCGGTCCAGGGTGACGTCCACACGGTCCGCTCCGGAGTGGCGCAGCGCGTTGTGCAGGGCCTCCTGGGCGACCCGGAGCATGGCCTCCTCCTGCGCGGCCGGCAGGGCGCGGAAGGCGCGGGCGGCAAAGGTCACGCGTGCGGTGTGGGCGCGGTCGAGGACCTGGATCTGGGTGCGGAGGGTGGCGACCAGCCCGTCCTCGTCGAGGGCTGCGGGGCGCAGCTCCACGACGGCCGCCCGCAGTTCGTCGACGGCCTCGGCGGCGAGCGCGGCCACCTGCTGGAGTTCACCCTTGGCACGCGCCGGGTCGCGGTCGACGAGGGCGGCGGCGGCCTGGGCGGTCAGGCGCAGGGAGAACAGTTTCTGGCTGACGGCGTCGTGCAGTTCGTGCGCGAGGCGGGAGCGCTCCTCGGCGATGGTCAGTTCGCGGCTGCGTTCGTAGAGGCGGGCGTTGGTGAGGGCGATGGCCGCGTGCTGGGCGAGGATCGACAGCAGTTCCTCGTCCTCCTCGGTGAAGCCGCAGCTGCCCTCCGGCTTCGGGCAGCTCTTGTTGGCGAGGAACAGCGCGCCGATGACCTCGTCGCCGTCGCGGATGGGCAGGCCGAGGAAGTCGGACATCTCCGGGTGGGCGGCCGGCCAGCCCTCGAAGCGTGGGTCCGCGCGCACGTCGGCGAGGCGCTCGGCCCGGTCCTGGTGCAGCATCGCGGCGAGGATGCCGTGCTGGCGCGGGAGCGGGCCGATGGCCCGCCACTGCTCGTCGCTGACGCCGTCGACCACGAACTGGGCGAAGCCGCCGTGGTCGTCCGGGACGCCGAGGGCCGCGTACTGGGCGTCGAGCAGCTCACGGGCCGAGGCGACGATCGTCTTCAGCACGTCGCGCACTTCCAGGTGCCTGCTCATGGCCAGCAGCGCGGAGCTCACCGCGGCGAGGCCGGACCGGGGGCCGTGACTCATGCCCTCACGGTACCGGCGGGGTGCGCTCCCGAGATCGGGCCCGGGGCGGCCCCGGCCCGGGGCGCTGGACCTAGGACCCAAGGCCGGGGGCCCGGTCCGGGCCGTACACCCCCGTGTTTCCGACGGGGTGATCCGGGCAGCCGTGTCAGGGACGGATCCCGTCGTGGCACCGGAGCGCGGAGTGCCCGGGGCGGGAGACCGGGGGCAGGGGGCCGCCGAGAGCGGCAGCGGCACAGGAGGCCCCCAGCCGCTGCGGGAGGCGGTCGCGCCACTCACGCAGTGCGTTGCACCGGCAACTGCCGGTGAGAGCCGAGCCGGTCCGATGTGAGGACGCACATAGGGTGCACATCACGTACGAACGGACGTAGGAGACGCGCGAACCCCCGATGAACGGGACAGACACCCACGTCTGTCCCGTTTTGTCCGTTCGCGATCCACTATCGCGCTTCGTACATCACACCTTTGCCTCGTGTTTTTGCCGCCGCTAAGAATGGCTCACGTCGCTCAGCGCAGTGGGTTCGGGACCCACTTCGTGCGGGCCGGGCCAGGCCCCCCGCAGTCCGGAGAGCGACCTCCGCGCTACCCCACGAGGTCTACTTCGCCATGCTCGACAAGCTCCACATTCGCCGCCGCAGTCGTTCCCTGAACCGGGCCCACAAGGTCGCCCTGGCCGGCGCCGCCACGCTCGGTGCCGCCGCTCTGGCCTTCTCCGCCGCGCCCAGCCAGGCCGACACGACGACGTCCGAGGCGGCTGCCCCCGCACCGGTGAAGTTCAGCTCCGAGCCGATCAAGGACGTCAAGGCGAGCGTCACCGACCAGCTCGCGGACGACAGCCTGAAGGTCCAGGCGATCGCGGCCAAGAAGCAGGCCGCCCAGGCCGCCGCGAAGCAGAAGGCCGAGGCCGCCGCGAGGAAGGCCGCCGCCGCCCGCAAGGCCGAGGCCGCCCGCAAGGCCAAGGCGGCCGCCGCCCGGTCCGCGCAGCGCCCGAAGATGGCCCCGGCCGCCGCCGGCAAGACCTACGGCAACAACCTCAACGGCTGGATCCAGCAGGCGCTGGACATCATGGACCGGCACAACATCCCGGGCTCCTACAGCGGCCTGCACCGCAACATCATGCGTGAGTCCTCCGGCAACCCGAACGCCATCAACGACTGGGACATCAACGCCGTCAACGGCATCCCGTCGAAGGGCCTGCTGCAGGTGATCCCGCCCACCTTCGAGGCGTACCGCGTCACCGGCACGTCGGCGAACATCTACGACCCGGTCGCCAACATCGTCGCCGCCGCCAACTACGCGGCCGACAAGTACGGCTCGATCGACAACGTGAACAGCGCGTACTGAGGTCGGCGCGGACCTCTGAGGACTCGCTGAAGACGCCGGAAGGGCGGCACCCCGTCGGGGGCCGCCCTTCGCGTCGTACGGGTTGTCGTGCGGGCGCCCTCCGCCGTGGTCCGGGCGTCGCACGCGCGGCTACTTGCGCATGACCTCCGGCTCGTGGCGACGCAGGAAGCGCGCCACCAGGAAGCCGCACACGACGCCGAGCACGATCAGCGCGAACATGTCGAGGCCCCAGGCCGAGGCCTGGTGGTCCCACAGCGGGTCCGTGTTGGTCGGGTCGTCCGCGTTCGGGGCGATGTTGTTGAAGTCCAGCGTGGTGCCCGCGGCGGCCACCGCCCAGCGCGACGGCATCAGGTACGAGAACTGGTTGACGCCGACGGTGCCGTTCAGGGTGAAGAGGCAGCCGGTGAAGACGACCTGGATGATCGCGAACATGACCAGCAGCGGCATGGTCTTCTCGGCGGTCTTCACCAGCGAGGAGATGACGAGGCCGAACATCATCGAGGTGAAGCCGAGCGCCATGATCGGCAGGCACAGCTCGAACAGCGTCGCGCTGCCCAGGATCAGGCCCTTGCCGGGGATCTCCCGGCTGGAGAAGCCGATCACGCCGACCATCAGGCCCTGCAGCACGGTGACGGCGCCGAGCACGACCACCTTGGACATCAGGTACGCCGAGCGGGACAGGCCGGTCGCGCGCTCCCGCTCGTAGATGACCCGTTCCTTGATCAGCTCACGCACGGAGTTCGCGGCGCCCGCGAAGCACGCGCCGACCGCGAGGATCAGCAGGACGGTGGTCGCCGTGCCGTTCGGGATGGGCACGCCGGTGCGCGGGTTGACCGGGTTGACCAGCAGTCCCTTGTCGGAGTCGATCAGCAGGCTGACCGCGCCGAGCACCGCCGGCAGGATCACCGTCAGCGCCAGGAAGCCCTTGTCGGAGGCGATGACCGCCACGTACCGCCGGATCAGCGTCAGCAGCTGCGAGCCCCAGCCCTGCGGCTTGGGCGGCTTCATCGCCTGCGGCGGAGGCATGTGTAGGGACTGGGGGGCGACCGCGTCGATGTCCGCGGCGTACATCTGGTAGTGCTGCGAGCCCTTCCAGCGTCCCGCCCAGTCGTAGTCGCGGTAGTTCTCGAAGGCGGAGAAGACGTCGGCCCAGCTGTCGTAGCCGAAGAAGTTCAGCGCCTCCTCCGGCGGGCCGAAGTAGGCGACGGAGCCGCCCGGCGCCATCACCAGGAGCTTGTCGCAGATCGCCAGCTCGGCCACCGAGTGCGTGACGACCAGGACCGTACGGCCGTCGTCGGCGAGGCCGCGCAGCAGCTGCATGACGTCGCGGTCCATGCCCGGGTCGAGGCCGGAGGTCGGCTCGTCCAGGAAGATCAGCGACGGCTTGGTGAGCAGCTCGAGGGCCACGGACACCCGCTTGCGCTGGCCGCCGGAGAGGGAGGTGACCTTCTTGTCCTTGTGGATGTCGAGCTTCAGCTCGCGCAGCACCTCGTCGATGCGGGCCTCGCGCTCGGCGGCCGTGGTGTCGGCCGGGAAGCGCAGCTTGGCCGCGTACGTGAGGGCCTTCTTGACGCTCAGCTCCTTGTGCAGGATGTCGTCCTGCGGGACCAGACCGATGCGCTGACGCAGCTCGGCGAACTGCTTGTACAGGTTGCGGTTGTCGTACAGGACGTCGCCCTGGTTGGCCGGGCGGTACCCGGTCAGCGCCTTGAGCAGCGTCGACTTTCCGGAACCGGACGGTCCGATGACCGCGATGAGCGACTTCTCCGGGACGCCGAAGGAGACGTCCTTGAGGATCTGCTTGCCGCCGTCGACCGTGACGGTCAGGTGACGGGCCGAGAAGGAGACCTCACCGGTGTCGACGAACTCCTCGAGCCGGTCGCCGACGATCCGGAACGTCGAGTGGCCGACGCCGACGATGTCGGTCGGGCCCAGCTGCACCGAGCCGCCCTTGGGGATCGGCTGGCCGTTGACGTACGTGCCGTTGTGGGAGCCGAGGTCGCGGATCTCCATGCGGCCGTCGGGCGTGGCGTGGAACTCGGCGTGGTTGCGGGAGACCTGGAGGTCGGAGACGACCAGGTCGTTCTCCAGGGCGCGGCCGATGCGCATCACGCGGCCGAGCGAGAACTGGTGGAACGTGGTCGGGCTGCGGTCGCCGTAGACCGGCGGCGCCCCCGCGCCACCACCGGGGCCCTGCTGCTGCGGGATCGACGGCGCGTTCGGCGCCTGCTGCTGCCAACCGGCCTGCGGCGCCCGATGCTCCGGCGTCTGCCCCGCCCAGCCGGCCCCCGCACCCTGGGCGGCGTACGGCTGCTGGGGCTGGGCCTGCGGCGTGGCCACCGGGGCCGCGGCGCCGCTGAGGTTCAGCCGCGGGCCGTCGGTCGCGTTGCCGAGGTACACCGCCGTGCCGGGGCCGATCTCCAGCTGGTGGACCCGCTGGCCGCGCACGAACGTGCCGTTGGTGCTGCCGTGGTCCTCGATGACCCAACTGCGGCCGTTGAAGCTGACCGTGGCGTGGCGCCAGGAGACCCTGGCGTCGTCGAAGGCGATGTCTCCCTGCGGATCGCGTCCGAGGGTGTATGGCCTGGACGGGTCGAGCGTCCAGGTGCGTCCGTTTGATTCCAGTACGAGTTCCGGCACTCCATGCCCCACTGAGTTGTCCCCCGAATAATCCCCAACACAGGGAGTCTAGGGATGTCGAACATCGTGGGGAACTATTCCAGGCTCCGCCCTCTGACCGGAAGTCGGGCCTCGTGATCGGCCGCGTGACGAGCCGCGGCCGCGCTCGAACTGTTTCCGTTGACGGGGTTGAAACCGGGCCGGAGAGTGGTATTCCCCCGCGAGGGGGACATGCGCGACGGCCACGTCGCGCCGCGGATCGGGGGGTCTGCCATGAGTGTCGGCACGGAAGCCGGAACGACGAGGCGGCGCGGCCGGGTGGCGTGGGCGGACGTGCTGGTGTCCGCGATCGCCGCCGTGAGCTGGGCGTTGGTGGGAATGGCGGCGACGGCCGCGCTCGGCCTGCATCTGCTCGGGGCCGACTCGGCGGGGTCGCTCGGGCCGATGACCGCGGCGGTGGTGGCCCTGGGGGCGGGCGGTTCGGTGACGCCGTCCGGCGATGTGTCCGCGTTCGGCCTGGAAGGCGCGCAGGCGCACACCGCCATCGAGATCACGCCACTGGGCGTGAGCCTGGTCGGCGCGCTCCTCCTGTCCTGGTTCTTCCTACGGTCCCTGCGCGGCGCGGGAGTTGTGATCGCGCCCGCCGAACTCGCCGCCCGCGCTGGCGCGGTGGTGGCGCTCTTCCTGGCGACGCTGGGCGGCCTGGCCCGGGCGGGGCACGACGTCGTCACGATCGACGGGGGCGCGCTCGGGCTGGACCGGCTGCCGGGCGGCGGAGGGTCGGGGAAGGTGAGCATCCCGGGCCTGGGCGACCTGGGAGACATCGGTGGTCTGCTGCCCGACAACATCGGCAGGCTCATCGACGCCAAGGCGGCGGTCGGTTTCCGCGTCGACACGGCGCCCACGCTGCTCGGCGGGCTCGTCTGGTCGGCCGGGATCCTGCTGATCGCGCTGCTCGCCTCGCGCCGCGCTCCCCTGCCGCCCGGCTGGGACGCCGTGCACCGGGTGGTGCGGCCCGCCGCGTCCGCGCTCGTCACCGTGCTGCTGGTGGCGGTGGCGGCGGGCCTCGCGGCGGCGGGGTACGCGGCGCTCGGCGACGACCGTCCCGGGCGGATCGCCGGGGCCGCGCTGCTCGGCGCGCCCAACGGGGTGGGGATCGGCATCCCGCTCGGCCTGTTCGTCCCGTGGGACGGCAGGGCGACCGGCGAACTGGCCAGGCTGCTGCCCGATCCCCTGGACCGGCTGCTGAGCGTGCACGCCGACCGGCCGGTCACGCTGGGGCGCCTGGCCGAACTGGACGGCCGGGTGTGGCTGCTGGGCCTCGCGGCGGCGCTGACGATGCTGCTGGCGGGAGTGCTGACGGCGGTGCGGACGCCGTGGGGTGGAGCCTTGGCCGCGGGGCTCGCGGGTGGTGGCGTCCCGGCGGCGGGGCGGGCACGGGGTGGTGTCCCGGACGACGTCCCGGGTGCCGCGTCGTACGCCGCCCCGGAGGGCGGACGGCGTTCCGGTGCGCTCGGTCTCGCGGGGTGGTGCGCGCTGCGCCTGGGCGTCGTGAGCGCGCTGGCGTTCCCGCTGCTCGTCCGGCTGACGGGTGTGTCCGTGGGGGCCTCGCTGTCGGTGCTGGGTTTCGACGCCTTCGGCGCCGGGCTCGAACTGCACGGCCACCTGGGCACGGCGTTCGTGCTGGGTGCCGTCTGGGGTGCCGGGGCGGGGGCGGCCGGGGCGCTGCTGGCCCACGCGGCCGGCTCGGCGGGGCGCCGGGCGGCGCCGGCTACGCAACGGCCTTCGCCGTCAACGCTTTTGGAGCCGCGCGCCATGCGCGGGCGGCCCCCAGCGGGTGTGGACGCGGGCGCGGGGGAAACGGCGCGGCTTCCGGCGGTACCGGGCCGGGCTCCCGGGAAACAGGGCCGGGGCGAACGGGGGCGGCCACCGGCGGAAGGGAGCGCGCATCCGGAAGGTGCGGGGCCGGCCGGACCGTACACGCCCGGCACGCCCTACCGTCCGCCGAACCCGGACACCAATCCGTACCTGCGGGTCCCCGACGAGTCGGGCGAGTCGCAGGACGCCCCGCCGCCCAGCGACGACGTGTCCGGCGCCCCCACGATGATCGGGCCGGTCCCGCCGCCCCCACGCCCGGCGCGGCGCCCCCCGCCGCGCCGGCCCCGGGACTGGCCGCCGCCTCCGCCGGACGAAGCCCCGCCTCCTCCCCCACCGCCGCCCCCGCGGCCCCCCGGGAGGAAACCCTGAGCCGGGACGGACGAACCCGGTCGGCCGGGGACGGCTGGGCAGCCGGCCGGGGACGGCCCGGCGCCCGGCGCCGACGCGTGCTCCTGGACGTGGCCCCGCCGTCGGGTGCCCGCCACCTTGCGGACGCGCAGAGTTCCGTGTCCGTCAGGCGGACCTGAGGGGCAGAAGGCACGGCGTGCCGGATACGGTGGAAACACCATGAGCGCTTCGCAGACCTCCGACGACCTCACCCTTCTCGTCAAGATCTTCGGGAAGGACAGGCCGGGCATCACGGCCGGACTCTTCGACACCCTCGCCGCCTACTCCGTCGACGTGGTCGACATCGAGCAGGTCGTCACCCGTGGCCGGATCGTGCTCTGCGCGCTCGTGACCCAGCCGCCGGCCGGTCTGGAGGGCGATCTGCGCTCGACCGTGCACAGCTGGGCCGAGTCGATGAAGCTCCAGGCGGAGATCATCTCCGGTCGGGGCGACAACCGGCCGCGCGGTCTCGGGCGCTCCCTGGTCACCGTCCTCGGTCACCCCCTCACGGCCGAGGCGACCGCCCAGATCGCCGCACGGATCACCAAGACCGGTGGCAACATCGACCGTATCTTCCGGCTGGCCAAGTACCCGGTGACGGCGGTCGAGTTCGCGGTGTCCGGCGTGGAGACGGAGCCGCTGCGCACCGCCCTGGTGACCGACGCGGCGGCGCTCGGCGTCGATGTCGCGGTCGTCTCGGCCGGCCTGCACCGGCGGGCGCAGCGCCTGGTCGTCATGGACGTGGACTCCACGCTCATCCAGGACGAGGTGATCGAGCTCTTCGCCGCGCACGCCGGCTGCGAGGACCAGGTCGCCGAGGTGACGGCGGCCGCGATGCGCGGGGAGCTCGACTTCGAGCAGTCGCTGCACGCGCGGGTGGCGCTGCTGAAGGGGCTGGACGTCTCGGTGGTGGACAAGGTGCGCAGCGAGGTGCGGTTGACGCCGGGCGCCCGCACCCTGATCCGTACGCTCAAGCGGCTGGGCTACCAGGTCGGTGTGGTCTCGGGTGGCTTCACCCAGGTCACGGACGATCTGAAGGAGCGGCTGGGGCTGGACTTCGCCCAGGCCAACACGCTGGAGATCGTCGACGGGAAGCTGACGGGCCGGGTCACCGGCGAGATCGTGGACCGGGCGGGCAAGGCGCGGCTGCTGCGCCGGTTCGCCGCCGAGGCGGGCGTGCCGCTGGCGCAGACGGTGGCGATCGGCGACGGCGCCAACGACCTGGACATGCTGAACGCGGCCGGTCTCGGGGTGGCCTTCAACGCCAAGCCGGTGGTGCGGGAGGCGGCGCACACCGCGGTGAACGTGCCGTTCCTCGACACGGTCCTGTACCTGCTGGGCGTGACCCGCGAAGAGGTCGAGACGGCGGACGCGCACGAGGAGGCCTGAGCGGCGGACGGACGGCCCGGGCCCGGCCCGGTGATCGCACGCAGGCCCGGCACCTCCGCGGTGCCGGGCCTGCGTGCCTGCGCCGGGACTGGTCCTTCCGGCTACTCCGAGGGGGCCCAGTAGGAATCGAGCGATGCCGTGGCCGGTTCGAGGCTCTTCCAGGAGCCGTCGAAGGAGAGCACGGCGAAGGCGGCGGCCGGGAAGCCCCGGCGGCGCATCCACTCGCGGGCCTCGGGCTCGGCTGAATCGGACAGGACCTCGGCCAGCCCCTGGACGCCGGGGTTGTGGCCGATCAGGATCACGGTCTGCACGTCGTCCGGGGTCTCGTTGAGCACGGAGATCAGCTCACCGGGCGAGGCCTCGTAGATCCGCTCCTCGTAGACCGTTTTCGGCCGGTGCGGCAGTTCGTGGACGGCGATCTTCCAGGTCTCGCGGGTCCGGACCGAGGTGGAGCACAGGGCCAGATCGAGGGGAAGACCACTGTCGGCCAGCTTGCGCCCGGCGACTGCGGCGTCCATGCGGCCCCGCTCAGCGAGCGGCCGCTCGTGGTCGGACACCTGTGGCCAGTCGGCTTTCGCATGCCGGAAGAGGACAATCCTACGGGGTTCTGCGACGCTCATGTGACCCAGCTTCGCATGAAACAGGCCATGGGGCGCAGGGAGTTGACATGCGGATTCTCGGGTTTCACCCCGGTACCGGCGGGGCCCGGCCGGGCGGCCCGGCGCCGTATCAGCGGGCGATCAGTTCCTGGGCGCGCTGGAGCAGCCGGGTGATCGCGGGGTCACCGGTGGCCGCATGGGCGTTCGACGGGTTCAGCATCAGGGCGAGCAGGGCGGCGAAGGCGAGGGCGGGCAGGGCCAGGGCCCACCAGGGCAGGCGGGTGCCGGCGCCGCCGGTGGTCGCCGGGCGGGGCCGGGTGTGCGTGTGCGCCGGCATGCGTGCCTCCGCGGGTCGCCGAATGGTCCGTGGTCCGGGTCCGTGATCCGCCTCGCGCGGCCACTCCTCAGAAACTACGGACGACGCGCCCCTCGGCCCATCCGGTGATCCACCCACTCGCCCCTGAGCCTCACCCCCTAGGGGATGGTGGGGCCACCCCCACCCGTGCGGTGGGGCCGGGCCCACCGCGGCCCACGGCAGCGGGAGGGGGACGCCGTCAGGGGGACGTGGTCAGGGGGACGCGAGGGTCGCGATGACGGCGATGACGACGAAGATGGCGAGGAACGAGCCGAAGACGAGCAGCATCTTCTTCTGGCCGTTCGGGGGGTTCGGGTCGAGCACTGGCATGGGCCCAGTCTCGCACCCCGCGCCCGGGACGCCGTCGCGGGGCGGGTCAGCGTGCGGCCTCGTCCTCCACCGTGCGGTCGCGTCCGGCCAGGTAGCCGACCGCCATCTGGGGCACCATCAGCGCGCTCATCAGCGCGATCGGCAGTCCCCAGCCGCCGCTGCCCTGGTAGAGCACGCCGACCAGCAGGGGGCCCGGGATGGAGATCAGATAGCCGGTGCTCTGGGCGAAGGCCGACAGCTGGGCCACGCCCGCGCCGGTCCGGGCCCGCATCCCGACCATGGTGAGCGCCAGCGGGAAGGCGCAGTTCGACACGCCGATCAGGACGGCCCAGGTCCAGGCGCCCGCGGCCGGGGCGAGGTACAGGCCCGCGTAGCCGGCGAGACCGCAGACGCCGAGCACGAGGACGATGGGGCCCTGGTGGGGCAGCCGGCCGGCCACCCGCGGGATGACGAAGGCGAGCGGTACGCCCATCACCATCGTCACGGCGAGCAGCACTCCGGCCTGGCCGGCGGGCACGCCCGCGTCGCGGAAGATCTGCGCCATCCAGCCCATGGCGATGTAGGCGGCGGTGGCCTGGAGGCCGAAGAAGACCGCCAGCGCCCAGGCGGTGCGGCTGCGTGTGATGCGCAGGGTGGCCGGCCGTTCCTCCCGCGCGGGTTCGTGGGCGGCCGGGGCGGGCGCCGTCCCCCGGTCCCGGAGCAGCGGCAGCCACGGCAGCACGGCGAGCGCCGCGAGCGCCGCCCACACGGCGAGGCCCGGCTGCCAGTTCCCGCCGAGCGCCCCGGTCAGGGGCACCGTCAGCGCGGCCGCGGACGAGGTGCCGAAGGCGAGGGCCATCGAGTACAGGCCGGTCATGGAGCCGACGCGGTCGGGGAACCAGCGCTTGACGATGACCGGCATCAGGACGTTGCCGACCGCGATGCCCATGAGCGCGAGGGCGCTGGCGGCCAGGAAGGCGGGGGTGCTGCCCGTGTACGGGCGTATGAGGAGCCCGGCGCTGATCGCGGCCATGCCGGCGCAGACCACGGCGGCGGGGCCGACGCGGCGGGCCAGCCGGGGCGCCATGCCCCCGAAGACGGCGAAGCAGAGCGGGGGCACCGAGGTGAGCAGTCCGGCCACGGCGCCGCTCATGCCGAGCCCGTCGCGGATCTCCTCCAGGAGCGCGCCGGCGCTGGTGATGGCGGGGCGCAGGTTCAGGGCGGACAGCATGATGCCGGCGACGACCAGGCGCGCCGTCCACGCCCTCGGGGACGCCGCGGACGCCGGGGACGCTCCCCCGCCGTTCCGCGGGGCGGTGGGGACGGCCGGGGGCCGTCCGGTCGTCGGCGTCGTGGTCCGGGTTTCCTCGCTGGCCATGAGGTCCATCATAGAATCATGGGATGATTGGTTGTCCATGGTCGGGGCTCCGCCTACCCGGCCGTACGTGCGAAGGTGTGTCATGCCCCTGAGCCATCCGCGCCGCTCGGCACTGTCCGAGCAGGTCATCGCCGCGCTGCGGAACCAGATCACTTCGGGCGAGTGGCCGGTCGGATCCCGTATCCCGACCGAGCCCGAGCTGGTGGAGCAGCTCGGGGTCGCGCGCAACACCGTCCGCGAGGCCGTCCGGGCGCTCGCCCACAACGGCCTGCTGGACATCCGCCAGGGCTCCGGCACCTACGTCGTGGCGACCAGTGAGCTGGCGGGCGTGATGCACCGCCGCTTCGCGGACGCCGATCCCCGGCACATCGCCGAGCTGCGCTCCACGCTGGAGTCCGCGGCGGCGAGGATGGCCGCCGGGCGCCGCACCGAGAGGGACCTCAAGCAGCTCGACGCGCTGCTGCTGCGGCGCGAGGAGGCCTGGGAGTCCGGTGAGGCGGAGGCGTTCGTGACGGCGGACGCGACCTTCCACCTGGCGGTGGTGGCGGCCTCCCACAACGACGTGATGACCGCGATGTACGCCGACCTCGGCGAGGTGCTGCGGGACTGGCTGCGCGCGGACGTCGGCGAGGAGCTGACCCCGGAGACGTACATGGACCACACGCGGCTGCTCGACGCGATCCGCGCGGGGGACGCCGAGGCGGCGGCCGAGGAGGCCGCGAGCTACCCGCTCCTGTGCCGCCCGGGCCGGTTCAGCCCGCCCGCCCGTGACTGACCCACGCCGAGCGGACCTCCTCCCAGCATCGCCCGGTGAGCCGTACGGTCTGCGCGGGGCCGGTGTCCACCGGTGAACCGTCGCTGTCCAGGTCCCACCAGCGGGCGCACTCGATGTGCAGGCTGACGCGGTCGGTCTCCGGATACGGGTTGTGGCAGTAGGCGGTCACCCGGGAGCCGGTGACGGCTGTCCGGCAGGTCGCGCCGAACGGCTCGGACGCCGCGGGTCGCTCCGTGCGCCCGCGCGCCTGAGGCAGCGCCTCGAGCGGCAGGGACAGCACGAGGGACACGGCGACGGTCATTGAGGCCACGCTGCGGGACAGGCGCACAAGGGAACCTCCTCGGCCGAGCTGGGGAGGACGCGCGGGGGGCGAGCCGCGCCCCACCAGCGTGCCCGGCCGTCCGCTCCGCCCGCCCCTCCAGGTGGGCCGAACGGGTGACGCCGAGCGGACCGCGCCCGCGCCGCACGCGGGTCCGACGGGCCCCCGCCGTGCCCCCTCGCGGCCGTGCCCCCTCGCGGCCGTGCCCCCTCGCGGCCGTGCCCCCTCGCGGCCGTGCCCCCTCGCGGCCGTGGCCGCGGCCATGGCCGGAGACCGTGCAGGCGCGCCCCGGGAACGCCGAAGGCCCGCCCCTGAACGGGTGCGGGCCTCAAGGCCGCCGGGCCGGCCTCAGCGGCGAGGGCCGGGCGGCGACGGCGTGCGGTGCCCGGACACCGGCGGTGTGCGGCGGTCGGGCACCGGCGGTGTGCGGCGCTCCGGCGATGTGCGGCGGTCAGGCACCGATGGCGTGCAGACCGCCGTCGACGTGGATGATCTCGCCGGTGGTCTTCGGGAACCAGTCGCTCAGCAGGGCGACGACACCCTTGCCGGCCGGCTCCGGGTCCTTCAGGTCCCACTCCAGGGGTGCGCGGGTGTCCCACACCGAGGCCAGCTCGCCGAAGCCCGGGATGGACTTGGCGGCCATGGAGCCGATCGGGCCGGCGGAGATGAGGTTGCAGCGGATGTTCTGCTTGCCCAGGTCGCGCGCCATGTAGCGGCTGGTGGCCTCCAGGGCGGCCTTGGCCGGGCCCATCCAGTCGTACTGGGGCCAGGCGTACTGGGCGTCGAAGGTGAGGCCGACGACCGAGCCGCCGTTCTGCATCAGCGGCAGGCAGGCCATGGTCAGCGACTTCAGGGAGAACGCCGAGACGTGCATGGCGGTGGCGACCGACTCGAACGGCGTGTTGAGGAAGTTGCCGCCGAGGGCGTCCTGCGGGGCGAAGCCGATGGAGTGGACGACGCCGTCGAGACCGCCCAGCTCCTCGCCGACGATGTCGGCCAGGCGCCCCAGGTGCTCGTCGTTGGTGACGTCGAGCTCGATGACCTTGGTGGGCTTCGGCAGCTTCTTGGCGATGCGCTCGGTCAGGGTGGGCCGCGGAAACGCGGTGAGGATGATCTCGGCGCCCTGCTCCTGGGCCAGCTTGGCGGTGTGGAAGGCGATGGAGGACTCCATCAGCACACCGGTGATCAGGACGCGCTTGCCCTCGAGAATTCCGCTCATGGTGATCAGTGACCCATTCCCAGTCCGCCGTCAACGGGGATGACGGCTCCAGTGATGTACGAGGCGTCGTCCGAGGCGAGGAACCGCACCGTCGCGGCGATCTCCTCCGGCTGCGCGTACCGGCCGAGCGGCACCTGCGACATGATCGCCTCGCGCTGCTCGTCGTCCAGCGCGCGGGTCATGTCGGTGTCGACGAAGCCGGGCGCGACGACGTTGAAGGTGATGTTGCGCGAACCCAGCTCACGGGCGAGGGAACGCGCGAAGCCGACCAGGGCGGCCTTGGAGGCGGCGTAGTTCGCCTGCCCCGCCGAGCCGAGCAGCCCGACGACCGAGGAGATCAGGACGACACGGCCCTTCTTGGCCCGCAGCATGCCGCGGTTGGCGCGCTTGACGACGCGGAAGGTGCCGGTGAGGTTGGTGTCGATGACCGAGGTGAAGTCCTCCTCGGACATGCGCATCAGCAGCTGGTCCTTGGTGACCCCGGCGTTGGCGACAAGGATCTCGACCGGGCCGTGCTGGGCCTCGATCTCCTTGTAGGCCTGCTCCACCTGCTCGGGGTCGGTGATGTCGCACCGCACGGCGAGGCAGCCCAGTTCCGTGAGGGCGGCCGGCGGCTCCCCCGAGCGGTACGTGATGGCGACCCTGTCGCCGGCGTCGGCGAACGCGCGGGCGATGGCGAGGCCGATGCCCCGGTTGCCTCCGGTGACGAGAACCGAGCGGCTCAACGGATCACCCTTTCGATAGCGGTCTGAAGCGTTTCCGGCAGCCCGCCCGAACACGTGGATGACAGGCGGCTTCACCGAAAAACCTATCGGTCGCGCCGCGTCCGCGGACAATCGGGCACCGACAGTGGCGCGGGGGACTCGCTGTCGAGTCCCTACAGAAAACAGTGGCCTCGGCCCGAAAGGTGTGGTCCGCCGGTCATCCCGCGCGCCATGATCGGGGAACCACAGGTCACGACGACAGGGAGAGACCTCGGTGCCTCATTCCATCGACGAAGCGTTCACGGCGCTTCCGCTACGCCCCCTGGCCGACGCCGCCCTCGCGCGGGCGCGTTCCCTCGGTGCCGAGCACGCGGACTTCCGGTTCGAGCGGGTGCGCAGCGCGTCCTGGCGGTTCCGGGACGCGCGGCCCTCCGGGTCGTCGGACACCACCGACCTGGGGTACGCGGTGCGGGTCGTGCACGGCGGGACCTGGGGGTTCGCCTCCGGTGTGGACCTGACGCCGGACGCCGCCGCCAAGGTCGCCTCGCAGGCCGTGGCGATGGCGAAGCTGTCCGCGCAGGTGATCAGGGCGGCCGGGTCGGAGGAGCACGTCGAGCTGGCCGGGGAGCCGGTGCACGCCGACAGGACGTGGGTCTCGTCGTACGAGATCGACCCGTTCTCCGTGCCCGACGAGGAGAAGTCGGCGCTGCTGGCCGACTGGAGCGCGCTGCTGCTGGCGGCCGACGGCGTCGACCACGTCGACGCCTCGCTGCTCACCGTGCACGAGAACAAGTTCTACGCCGACACCGCGGGCACCGTGACCACGCAGCAGCGGGTGCGGCTGCATCCGCAGCTGACGGCCGTGTCGGTGGACGAGTCCAGCGGGGAGTTCGACTCCATGCGCACGCTGGCGCCGCCGGTGGGGCGCGGCTGGGAGTACCTGACCGGTACCGGCTGGGACTGGGACGCCGAGCTGGCCGGGATCCCGGAGCTGCTGGCCGAGAAGATGCGGGCGCCGAGCGTCGACCCCGGCGTGTACGACCTGGTGGTCGATCCCTCCAACCTGTGGCTGACGATCCACGAGTCCATCGGGCACGCCACGGAGCTGGACCGCGCCCTCGGCTACGAGGCCGCCTACGCCGGCACCTCCTTCGCCACGTTCGACCAGCTCGGCAAGCTGCGGTACGGCTCGGAGCTGATGAACGTCACCGGCGACCGCACCGCCGAGCACGGTCTGGCGACCGTCGGCTACGACGACGAGGGCGTCGAGGCGCAGTCCTGGGACCTGGTGAAGGACGGCACGCTGGTCGGCTACCAGCTGGACCGCAGGATCGCGCGGCTGACCGGGTTCGAGCGGTCCAACGGGTGCGCCTTCGCGGATTCCCCCGGCCATGTGCCCGTCCAGCGCATGGCCAACGTCTCGCTCCGGCCGGACCCGGCCGGGATGTCGACCGAGGACCTCATCGGCGGCGTCGACCGGGGCATCTACGTCGTCGGGGACCGCTCCTGGTCCATCGACATGCAGCGCTACAACTTCCAGTTCACCGGCCAGCGGTTCTTCCGGATCGAGAACGGAAGGCTCACCGGGCAGCTCCGGGACGTCGCCTACCAGGCCACGACCACCGACTTCTGGGGCTCCATGGCGGCGGTCGGCGGCCCGCAGACGTATGTCCTGGGCGGCGCCTTCAACTGCGGCAAGGCCCAGCCGGGCCAGATCGCGTCCGTCTCCCACGGCTGCCCGTCCGCCCTCTTCAGGGGCGTCAACATCCTCAATACGACGCAGGAGGCCGGTCGATGAGCCCGCGCACGAACAAGCCGCACGTGATCGTCGAGCGCGCCCTGGAGCTGTCCCGGGCCGACGGCTGCGTCGTGATCGCTGACGAGCACTCCACGGCCAACCTGCGCTGGGCGGGCAACGCCCTGACCACCAACGGCGTCACCCGCGGGCGCACGCTGACCGTCGTCGCGACCGTCGACGGCAAGGAGGGCACCGCCTCGGGCGTGGTGTCGCGGTCCGCCGTGACCGCGGAGGAGCTGGAGCCGCTGGTGCGGGCCGCCGAGGCCGCCGCGCGCGGCGCCGGGCCCGCCGAGGACGCGCAGCCCCTGGTGCGGGACGTACCGGAGTCCCCCGACTTCACGGACGCCCCCGCGGAGACCTCGTCGGCGGTGTTCGCCGACTTCGCGCCGGCGCTCGGCGAGTCCTTCGCCCGCGCGCGGGCCGGCGGCCGCGAACTGTACGGCTTCGCCAACCACGAGCTGGTGTCCACCTATCTCGGCACCTCGACCGGGCTGCGGCTGCGGCACGACCAGCCCAACGGCACCCTGGAGCTGAACGCCAAGTCGCCGGACCGTACCCGCTCGGCGTGGGCGGGCCGGTCCACGCGGGACTTCAAGGACGTCGACCCGGCGGCGATGGACGCGGAGCTGGCCGTACGGCTGGGCTGGGCCGACCGGCGGATCGAGCTGCCCGCGGGCCGGTACGAGACGCTGCTGCCGCCGACCGCGGTCGCGGACCTGATGATCTACCAGTACTGGTCCTCCTCCGGCCGGGACGCGGCCGAGGGGCGGACGGTGTTCTCCCGGCCGGGCGGCGGCACGCGCCTGGGCGAGCGGCTCGGCGAGCTGCCGCTGACCCTGCGCAGTGACCCGAACGAGCCCGGGCTGGAGTGCGCGCCGTTCGTGGTGGCGCACTCCTCCGGCGGGGACCAGTCGGTGTTCGACAACGGGCTGCCCGTACGCGCCACCGACTGGGTCGGCGGCGGCGAGCTGAAGCGTCTGACGACCACCCGGCACAGCGCGGGCCTGACCGGACTGCCCGTGGCGCCGGCGGCCGGGAACCTGATCCTGGACGGCGGCGGCGAGCGCTCCCTGGAGGAGATGGTGGCCGGTACCGAGCGGGGGCTGCTGCTGACCTGCCTGTGGTACATCCGCGAGGTGGACCCGGCGACGCTGCTGCTGACCGGGCTGACCAGGGACGGGGTGTACCTGGTCGAGAACGGCGAGGTGACCGGGGAGGTCAACAACTTCCGGTTCAACGAGTCGCCGGTGGACCTGCTGGGCCGGGCCACCGAGGCCGGGCGGACCGAGAAGACGCTGCCGCGGGAGTGGAGCGACTACTTCACCCGGGCCGCGATGCCCGCGCTGCGCGTCCCGGATTTCAATATGAGCTCTGTCAGCCAGGGCGTATAACCTCGTAGGCGGCTGTCACCCGACTGCCCGAGGATCATCGAGGAGACACGAGAACCGTGACGGACATCGTCGACGAGCTGAAGTGGCGGGGGCTGTTCTCCCTGTCCACCGACGAGGACGCTTTGCGCAAGGCGCTCGCGGACGGTCCCGTGACGTTCTATTGCGGTTTCGACCCGACGGCGCCGTCGCTGCACGTGGGGCACCTGGTGCAGGTGCTCACCGTGCGTCGGCTCCAGCAGGCCGGTCACCGGCCGCTGGCGCTGGTCGGCGGTGCCACCGGCCTGATCGGCGACCCCCGCCCCACGGCGGAGCGCACGCTGAACGACCCGGAGACGGTCGCCGGCTGGGTGGAGAAGCTGCGTCGCCAGATCGAGCCGTTCCTGTCCTTCGAGGGCGAGAACGCGGCGGTCATGGTGAACAACCTCGACTGGACGCAGAACCTGTCCGCGATCGAGTTCCTGCGCGACATCGGCAAGCACTTCCGCGTCAACAAGATGCTGACCAAGGACTCCGTCGCCCGGCGCCTGGAGTCCGACCAGGGCATCAGCTACACCGAGTTCAGCTACCAGATCCTCCAGGGCATGGACTTCCTCCAGCTCTTCCGGCGCTACGGCTGCACGCTCCAGCAGGGCGGCAGCGACCAGTGGGGCAACCTGACGGCGGGCCTGGACCTGATCCACCGGCTGGAGCCGGAGGCCGAGGTGCACGCGCTGGCGACGCCGCTGATGACGAAGGCGGACGGCACCAAGTTCGGCAAGACCGAGGGCGGCGCCGTCTGGCTCGACCCGGAGATGACGACGCCGTACGCGTTCTACCAGTTCTGGCTGAACGTGGACGACCGGGACATCTCCCGGTACCTGCGCATCCTGTCCTTCCGCTCCCGCGAGGAGCTGGAGGAGCTGGAGCGGCAGACGGAGGAGCGCCCGCAGGCCCGCGCGGCCCAGCGCGCGCTGGCGGAGGAGCTGACCACGCTGGTGCACGGCGCCGACCAGACGGCCGCGGTGATCGCCGCGTCCAGGGCGCTGTTCGGCCAGGGCGAGCTGGCCGGGCTCGACGAGCGGACGCTGGCGGCGGCGCTGTCCGAGGTGCCGCACATCCAGGTCGCCGAGCTCGGTGCGGTCGTCGACCTGTTCGCCGAGGTCGGGCTGGTCCCCAGCAAGTCGGCCGCGCGCCGCACGGTCAAGGAGGGCGGTGCCTACGTGAACAACGTCAAGGTCGCCGCCGAGGACGAGGTCCCCGCCAAGGAGGACCTGCTGCACGGCCGCTGGCTGGTGCTGCGCCGGGGCAAGAAGAACCTGGCCGCGGTCGAGGTCACCGAGGGCTGACCGGACACGGCGACACGGCGAAGGGGACGGCTCGCGTGAGCCGTCCCCTTCGCCGTGTCCGCTTCGCCGTACGGCCGGCTAGGCGGTCGTCTGTTCCCGCTGCCTCTTCTTGTTGCCCCACAACGCCATGTACGCCATGTCTCCGAGTGCGACGACGACGATCGCGGCGATGAGCTGGAACAGATGCCGGGTCCAGTCGATGCCGGGGGTGGCCTCGACGCCGAACGCGCGGGCGAGCGCGTTGCCGATGAGGGCGCCGATCATGCCGAAGATGGTGGTCAGCCAGAGGGGGCTGTGCTGCTTGCCGGGCAGGATCGCCTTGGCGATCAGTCCGAGCACGAATCCCACGATGATCGCCCACAACCAGCCCATGGCTGCCTCCTCGTCCGGCTCGACGTGAGCATTACGCCCAGTGTCGGCGTGTCGGCCCGGAGGCGCACTTCGCGCGGGCCGTTCGGGGCGGTGTTCGTGCAGGCAGTAGCGCGGGCGGTCGCTCCGGCGGGGGCCGACCCGGTCTCGTGGGCCGCTCGGCTGCGGCGTAACGTGGTGGCTGTGGCGGACCGGTGTCCGTGCCCGGTCGCGGACCGGATCCGGGCCGGGCGGTGTCCGATGCGGGCGGATGGTGGAAGCGATGCGGAAGCAGCATGGTGGCGGCAGCGCCCAGGTGTTCCGGATCACCGGAGCCCGGACGGGCCTCCAGGAGGATGTACGCGCCCGGCAGCGCCGCTACGTCATCTCGATGTCGATCCGTACGGTGTCGGTGATCCTCGCGGTGGTCCTCTGGAGCGTCGAACGGTACGTGGCGGTCGTGGCCCTGGTGCTGGGTCTGGTGCTGCCCTACATCGCCGTGGTCGTCGCCAACGCAGGGCGCGAGCGCGCGCCGTCGCTTCCCTCGACCTTCGTGACCACGCCGATGCGGACGATGATCTCGCCCCCGCCGACGAACGACGGCTCCGCCGGGTCGGACCCGGAAGATGGGGCGGCAGACCCGGCGGCGGGCGCGAGAAGGGAACCGCCCGGCGGGGCGTGAGCACGACTGACGTGCCACAACCGGAATCCCGGCGCACGCCAAGCTCAAGAAAAGCTCAGATCAATCATGTTGTTCCGGTGCCGGGGGGCGGGTTACCCGTGACATACTTCGTACGCGCTCCGCATCCCCCGTCGGAGCGACAGACCGACGCCGGGCAGCTCCCCCCGTGGCTGCTCGGCGTCGCCTTGTTTGCGTGGCTGTGAGACGAACCTGTGACTGACGAGACCCCGATCTGCTCCGCCAAGGGCTGCCGCGCCGACGCCGTCTGGGTGCTGGCGTGGAACAACCCGAAGGTCCACACGCCGGAGCGCCGCAAGACATGGCTGGCGTGCGAGGAGCACCGGGAGCACCTGTCGCAGTTCCTCGGGGTACGCGGCTTCCTCAAGGACGTGGTCCCGCTGCGGCAGTGGCAGGCGGCCGAGCAGGCTTAGGCCCAATACCGGTGACTTTGGTGGGTTCTGGTCGTTGGGTGGGTTGTGCCAAGGCCGGGTCAGGTGAAGTCGTCGGGGGTTGATCGGTTCTCGGATC
>NZ_JBIBWT010000033.1:0-30951 GCF_043081525.1 Streptomyces sp. NPDC014864 | reverse complement strand
CGACCCTGAACGAAGGCCGCGTCATGCCCGATGGGCAGGTCTTCCGCGCGAACAGCTTTCTGCAGCCCGGCTGGCAGCTTCAGATGCCCGACACCTCAACTGGAGTAGACGGTCTCCGTGCGCAGCTGGGTGGCAGTGCCCCGGCCGCCGACGAGACGAGCGAGTACGTCGTCACGGTCCACTCCGGCGACTACCTGTCGAAGATCGCAGAGAAGGAACTCGGCGACGGCGACGACTGGCCGCAGCTGTTCAAGGCCAGCCGGGGCAAACCGCAACCACACGGACTGCCCGCCATCACCGACCCGAACGTCATCTACGCGGGGCAGCAGGTCACCGTGCCCGGTACCCAGTCCGACCAGCCGCCCCAGGAGCGGGACCGGGACCAGGGTGACAAGGCGGGCAGTCAGGAGACCACTCCCCCGGCCAACCAGAAACCCGACGGTGAGCAGCAGCCGGGCGGCAGCACGGGGAATCCACCAGCGCCCGCACCCGCACCCAGCCAGACCCAGTCGCCCGCACCGCGGTCGCCGGCACCCAGCGTGCCGTCCAGTCGCCGGGCCGAGCAGCCCGGGCAGGATCAGTCCCCACCATCCGCTGCGGCGTCCCCGACACCCGAGCCCAGCGCCAGTGAACCGCTCCGGGATCGATGGAGGCTCTATGCGTTGACTCCAGCAGCCGGTTGGGGCTGGTATTGAGCGTAGTAGTTGGTCTCGTGCTCGTGGGGCGGGATGTCTCCGATGGCGGTATGGAGGCGCTGGTTGTTGAACCAGTCGACCCATTCCGCGGTGCCGAGTTCGACGTTGGCCAGGCCGTGCCAGGGTTTGCGGGGCTTGATCAGTTCCGTTTTGAAGAGGCCGATCTGGGACTCCATGAGCGCGTTGTCCAGGGCGTCGCCGACGGTGCCGATCGAGGCGTCGATGCCGGCCTCAAGCAGGTGGGCGGTGAACGCGAAAGACGTGTATTGGCTGCCCGCGTCCGAGTGATGAATGAGACCGGGACCCGCGGGGGTGCCGGCCCGGTCGCGGCGCCACAGGGCCATGTCGAGGGCGTCGAGAACGAGCTTGGCCCGCTTGCTGGTGGCGGCCGACCAGCCGACGATCGCCCGGGAGAACACGTCCACGACGAACGCGACGTAGACGATCCCGGACCAGGTGGCGACATAGGTGAAGTCGGCCACCCACCGCTCGTTCGGACGGGAAGCAGTGAAGTCGCGGCTGAGCAGGTCACAGGCCCGCTCTTGGCCATCGTCCCGGATGGTGGTGCGGATCTTCTTGCCGCGTCGGGCACCCTGAAGGCCGAGATCGCGCATCAGCCGGGCGACCGTGCAGCGGGCCACGGGTATGCCCTCGCGGTGCAGTTGCCGCCAGACCTTCCGCACTCCGTAGACACCGAAGTTGTCCGTGTAGACACGGCTGATCTGCGTCTTCAGCTCCGCGTCGCGGACCGACCGCGGGCTGGGGGTGCGCTTCTTGGCGGCGTAGTAGGTGCTCGTCGCGATCTTCAGTCCGTGGCTGGTCAGGACCTTGCAGATCGGCTCGACTCCGAACACCTGCCGATGGGCGTCGATGAACGCTACGAGCGCTTCGACGGCCGGTCGAGCTCGGCGATGCTCCTATGTCAAGCTGCCAGGCGAACCGGGAGGTCAGGGGCGGTCGCAGTCGGCTGAGCTGCGCCCTCGTCGGCCAGCAGGGCCCGAAAGACGCGGTCGGAGATGCGTCGTCGCAGCAGTCGCACCGCTTCCTTGGGCGTCTTGCCGCGGGCCAGCTGCTTTGCGAAGTAGTCGGTGCCTTCACCGCCGCGGCGCACCTGCGTGACCGCGATCATGTGCAGGGCGTGGTTGATGGCTCGGTTGCCGCCCCGGTTCAGGCGCACGCGGATCTTGTTGGAGGACCAGACCGGGATCGGGGCGGTGCCGGTGAAGTGCGCGTAGGCGTCCTTGGACTTGAACCGGTTGGCGCCGGCCGTCTCGCCGATGATGACGGCCGCGCTGAGCACGCCGCAGCCGGGGATGGCCAGCAGCGACGGCGCCAGTATCTCGACCAGCTTACGCAGCCGAGCTTCCAGCGCGTTGATCTGCTCGGTCAGCCGTCGGCACTCGACGACCAGGTCGCGGGCGATCTCCACCACGACGCCCGCATGGTCGGCGAGGGCCTCAGCGAGCGCGTTGAACACGCACAAACGGCGCAAGCCCCGAGAGGGCACGGGCAGTTCGGGATCGATCTCGTGCAGGAACCAGCGCAGCTTGTTCGCCGCCGCGGTACGGGAGCGCACGAGGCGGCGGCGGTGATCGGCCAGGAGCTTCACGTCCCGGGCCGGGCCCGCGAGGCTGGCCCGGGGCAGGTCGGGTTCGCGCAGCGCCACCCGGGCCACCGCCTCGGCGTCGATCGGGTCGGACTTGCCTCGCTCGCGGGCCGAGCGGCGAGCCCCGGCCATCAGCCGGGTGTGCACCCGCACCACCTCATGACCGGCCACCAGGAGGTCGGCCTCGAAGCGACGGGTCAGATGGCGGCAGTCCTCTATGGCCAACAAGACCTGTCCGAACTGGGCAAACCACTTGATCGCCTGGGCGTGACCGGCCGGGGTCGCGGCGACGGTGACCTCACCGACGCGGCGTCCCAGCGGGTCGACCGCGACCAGCGTGTGCGTCTTCTTGTGTCCGTCGATGCCGACAACGTGCACGAAAGCCTCCGCAGCTCGGTGGAGAGTCGATGGGCATCTCCACCGCGGGGGCACGCCTCAATCGGGCTCGCGCGGCACGCTCCTATCAGGCCACTCCGCGGCGGAGACCCGGGCCGGCGGGGCGGCACATCGCCGACAAGCCACCATCGCTGGGGCAGCAAAGAAACGAGCCAGCCCCGCCGGTGCCCGTCACTCTGTCACCACCCGTAGGCCCGTGTCTCAGACTCTGTCATTGACGCGAAGAAAGACGCCGCGGCCTTGAGAATGTCGTTGGCCCGTTTCAGCTCGGCGTTCTCCTTCTTCAGCCGCTTCAGCTCGGCCGACTCCACGCTCCTCGTGCCCGGACGGGTCCCGGCGTCGATCTGGTCCTGCCGCACCCACTTGCGCAGCGTCTCGGTCGTGCCGATGCCCAGCTTCTGGGCGACCGCTTTCATCGCGGCCCACTCGGTGTCGTACTCCGGCCGCACCTCGGCGACCATCCGCACCGCACGACGGCGCAGCTCAAGCGGGTACTGGGAAGGACGTGCCATAACTCGATCCTCTCAAACGATCGAGTCCCTACCGAACCCGGAGCGGTTCAGACATAATTGTCTATGTGGCGAACAAGATAGGTCAAACAGATAACCCGAGGAGGGGTTGAGAAGTCGTGACTGGCACTGTCGGGCCGGCTTGAGGAGTACGGCAACGCCACCTCGACCGGAAAAGACCAAATCAATCGTGCAGGCGTTCCAAACCTATCGAGGAGGCTCGAGTGGCACGCGGAAAGCTATGCCATAATCATTGCATGATCGATCCCTCCAGCATCGAATTGGACCAATTTCTCACGACTTGGTATGGCCCGCCAAGCCGCAAGGAAGCAGTTGCGCCGGAGCAGTACCGGGGACTGCCATCACCACTGCAGGCGTGGCATACACTTGCAGCACGATGGTCCAGGCCACTTATAAGGAACAAGAAACTACTTGCCCCCAATGAGATCACCACAAAGGATGGAAAAGTCCTCTTCATGGTCGATCCCGGGGACGCGATTTGGGGATTTGACCCAGAGAGCCCAACGACTGTCTATGAGGGGCGGCTTTACGGAGAGTGGGTGCCACTCTCGGAGAGCTTCACAGAATTCTTGATTCATAACGCCATGAACGAAGCAACCCATGCCGCACCTCACACAAAGTCATGCGAGTCCGTTAAGAACGAGCATATCGCCCGGATCGTGGCGCCGATGACTGAGGTAAATTTTGGGGGCTGGTATTGGCCTCGGCCGGGACACCGCATCTTCGTAGGTGAGGGGCTGATTGCGGATATTGGCCCGGCAATGGAGGACCAGGAACCCTGGGGAGACAAGCCGGGATACAGCGAGGTGCAGATCGGGGCTACCACCGCTTCGAACCTATCCTACCTGGATGACATACCGGAGACCGACTGGTACTGAGTGCCACAGTCCACGCGAGGATAGGCCTGGCGCTTTCCCCTAGCTGAACTGCTAGGGGAAAGCGCCAGGCCATTTTCAACTACTTACCCGTGAAGGACTTGGTTTGAATATCGCCGAAGGTGTTACGCCAGGTGACACGCATCGTCGCGTTTTTCGGCAGCATTCGGGAAAGGTGGTCGAAGCATCGTCCACACACGTACGTCTGGTCAATGTAGAGATGCGAGTTTCCCCAGCCCTTGGTTCGCATGAGAGCAGCTGCCTGAGTTTCAGCGTGGTGATAGTTTGATGAGTTGGATCCCGGAGGCCTAACGAAGCCCTGCGGGAGATTTCCTCTTCCGGAGGAAAAGGAAGCAACTGAGTTGTCATAGCCCTCCACGTAGAGGGCACCATTTGTGCCGCCGGGTTTCTCGAATTTTCCTGCCGCCGCCTTCGCTGCAGCAAGTCCTTCCTCATCGGTGAGTGTGACGCCCTCACTTCCGCCGCTGGCGGCACCATCCGCTTCACGGAATGCCCGGCCGAGTTTGTCCGAGCCGGAGCTGATCGCCTTACTTCCGACGACGATGAGTCCGGTTCCGCCTGCGATCGATGGAACGCCCGCCGGGCACAGCACACCGGTGCCACATTCGACTACACCCGATGCGACGAAGGTGACACCGAAAGTTTCGCCAAATGCACCCCCGATGGTTTGGAAAATACCTCCCCAGAAGTCGCCGTTGTGCGCCAGGCTGGAGAGGTAGTTCCCCAAGTTCGAGTTTGAATCGCCGGGCCCAGGGTCCCCCTCCGATGTGCAATACGTCGTGAGCCCGGTTCCAGTACAGCGGAGGCCACCGCCACCGCCACCGCCACCGCCACCGCCACCGCCACCGCCACCGCCACCGCCTGAAGTGTGGCCACTGCTGCCGGTGTGAGCTGTTCCGTTGCTTTTGCAAGAGTAGTAACAGCCGTTGGAGCCTGTTCCGCCGGCGGGGACGCCGGGGGTTGGGCTTGCATTGCCTGCGGGGCCGTCGGAGCGGGGTTCGCTGTGGCCGGTTCCGTCGTCGAGCCACAGTCCGGTGGGGTCGCTAGACGTGACGGGGCTGTTGCCAGCGTAGGCGTAACCGTTCAGTGTTTGTGGGCTGTCCAAGTCAAGGACGGGGTCAACGCTGAGGAACTGGCTGGTGGTGGGGTCGTATTCGCGGGCGCCCACGTGGGTCAGGCCGGTTGCGTCGTCGGCCGGTTTGCCCAGGAATGCCTTGTCATCAGGCCAGGATGTCGGCTGGGCGCCCCGTGCCGTGCCGAAGGGCGTGGTGTAGCGCTTGGTGACCGCGTACGTAACGGAGTCGAGGACGATGCTGGAGGTGCCATGGTGGTCGGCGGCCAGGAAATTGAGCTTCGTGCCCGCCACTCCAGAGGTGGCCGTGCGGACTGCGATGGTCTGGCCGTTCGCCGAGTAGTAGCGAGTGCCGCTCAGGGTCTTCGTGGTCCCGTTGACGGCGAGCCGGACTTCAGTGCCGCCTGGGAGGTAAAGGATGCTGTCGCCGTCAGCCTTTGCGCGGCGGATCAGCAGTTCGCCGCTGGCGTCGTAAAGGTAGCTGGTCTCCTTTGTATTCTCGGTGAGTTTGGCCAGGTCTCCTTCCACGTTCCACGCCAGGGTTTGCTGGGCGGTGGGACCGGGTCGAGATGTGGTGCTTCCGGTGTTGTCGTAGCTGTAGGTGCCATTGTGGGCGCCGGTAGTTTTGTCGAGCGTGTGGGGTTTGGTGTCGGTAGTGTCGTTGTAGGTGTAGTTCGTGGTTTTATCACCCGAAGACGTGTGCTGGGTTTCGGTTTTGCGCTGGCCGGCGTCGGTGTAGGTGTATGACGTCCAGTACGGGGCCGCGCCGTCGATGTTGGACATCGTCCGTCCGATGGCTGCGCAGTCAGCAGTCTTCGGTGTCCAGGCCTCGGTCAAGCGGCTGTAGCCGTCGTAGGCGAAGCATTGGGAGTCGGCCTTCGCGGTGCCGCCTTGGGTGGTGGTGTCGAGGATGGAGGTGACGTTGCCTGCGTCGTCTTGGGTGAAGTTCAGGTCTTGGAGGGGGTAGCTGTGGACGTCGTCGGTGGTCTGGGATCGGGTGAGGCGGCGGGTGCCTTCCTCATAGGACCAGGTGAGGTAGGCCTTCTTCGACGAACTGGCGCCGTCCGTGGCGAGGGTGAGCTGGCGCAGGTCGCCTTGCGGGGAGAAGGCTGTGCCTTGGAGGTAGCCGGTGGTGCCCTTGGAGGTGAGTTGCCCGCCGAGGGCGTTGTAGGTGTAGGAGACAGTTTCAGCCGCGAGGCCGGCGACCGCGGGGGCGCTGGCTTGACTGATGGTGCCGTCGAGGTTGTAGCCGGTGGTGTACGAGAGGGTCTTGGGGACGCCGGCCATTACCAGGGGGTCGGTGTCGGGGAGGATCAGCTGGCTTGAGGTTGCGTGGTAGAGGTTGTCGTAGCCGGTGATCTTCTGGGTGTAGGCCTTACCGGTGAGGCCGCCGTCGTAGCGGACCGAGGTATCCGGCTGCCCCTTGGCCAGGGTGTCGAAGGTCCAGGCCGCCAACTTGTTGGCATCCGTCTTGCTGGTCTGCCACATACCGGTCTTGCGGCCGAGGTCGTCGTACTCATACAGCAGTGTGTTGTTGCTGCTGTTGGCGTTGGTGGTCTGGATGACTTGGTCGAGGGAGTTGTAGGCCGTGGTGATGCGGCCCTTGTCGGCGTCGACGGCTGCGGTCTGACGTCCGAACAGGTCGTAGTCGTAGCTCCACTGAGCCTGGTCGGGCGCGGTGATCGTCTTTTGCTGGCCAGCGGGGGTGTAGGTGAAGCGCGTGGTGGTGTACTGGGTGCCGGTCGGCGTAGGGCCGGCGTACTCGCGGCGTTCGGTGGTCTGCCCGAGGGCGTTGGTCACCACCGTGGTGGCCTGGCCGCCGTTGGGGGCGCTGGTGGAGACGGTGTCACCGGTGTAGCTGCTGTCGACAGTCCAGCGGGCCTCGCCGTGGACCTTGGTCACGGCCCTGGTCGCGCGTTCGGCGCCGTCGTAGGTGGTGTCCGTCTGGATCGGTGCCTGGCCCTCGGAGGTGTCCACCGCAGTGGCGGCGGGGGCAGAGGTGCTGTCCCAGATGTCGGACTGCTGGCTGACCGCGAGCCCTCGCGTGTCGTAGAGGGCCAGGGAGATGAGCCGGCCGCCCTGCGGGGTTGGGGACTGCGTCTGCCTGGTGCGCAGCAGGGAGTCGTAGAAGGTGTAGCTGGTGTTGTAGCCCGAGCCGTCGCCCTTGAGGGTGGCGGTGGACACCCAGGACATGGCGGCGTTGGTGACCTTGTAGTCGTAGACGTAGTTCGGTGTCTTGCCCAGGGCCTTCAGCCTGTTGGGCAGCCACACCTTGGTGATGCGGCCGAGGCTGTCGTATTCGGACTCGGTGATCTTGTTGTTGGGGTCGGTGACCTTGAGGGCGGCGCCGGTGGCGAAGTCCGCGTTGGTGGTGGTGGCGTATGTCTTGGCGTCGGTGGCGACGGTCGAGGTCAGGGGGCCGACCGTTTTCGGCTCGTAGGTGACGGTGGAGATGGTCAGGTCGTTGGTGTTCTTCGCGGCCGTGGGACGGCCGAGTGTGTCGTAGTCGGTGGTGGAGATCTTCTGCCAGCTGGGGGTGCCGTCGGCGGCGTAGCTCTTGGCGCGGCCGGTCCACTGGGCTTCGCCCTTGGTGGGGGTCTGGGTGGTGGTGTAGGTCTTGGAGTCGTAGGCGGTGGCGGTGTCGGAGATGACGTCGCCGGGCCTGGTTGCGTCAGTGGGCAGGTCCAGGTCGGCGTTCAGGGTTGAGCATGGCTTGGCCACGACTCGTGCGCGGGAGACTAGCGAGGTGATGCCCAGGGAGTCGTTGCGTGCGTAGGTGTTGCGGGTGCATCGTTCGTCTCCGTCGACGGCGTCGTCGCCCCGGTCTTCGATCTTGGAGGCCATGCCGTAGCTGTCGTAGGTAGTGGCCACCGTTCGTACTCGGTCGGTGGGGGCGATGCCGCTGGTGATGCGGGTACGGGTGTGGGCTGCGGCGGTGCGTACGAAGTAGGCCTCGGTGTCGGCGTACGACTTGTGCTGGGTGGCGGTCTTCTGCGACCAGGGGTCGTTGATAGAGCCGCCGACTTCGGTGTCGCCGTCGTAGGTGGCGGTTTCGCGGGTGTAGCCCGCGTACTGCTCCGAGTCGGTGATCTCACCGGCCTTGATACCGGCGACCTTGACCGTCTTGCGGGCGTCTGCGTCCGGGGTCTTGCCGTCCGCCCCGAGGACGCGGTCGCCGTTCATGCCGCGCAGGTAGACGGTGACAGTCTTGCTCTGCGTGCCGGTCGGCGTGCCAACGAGGTGCGTGACCTGGCCGTAGCCGCGCCAGATCGACCAGGTGCGTTCCTTGGTCGGGGTGAGGGGGTCTTCGTTGTAGTGCCAGGCACCGCCGCCGGAGTACTGATAAATGTGCTGAACGGCCTCGGAGCCGCCCTGCGGGTCGGTGGTGGAGACCGAGCTGACCGGGTACTTCTGGAACCAGTCGAGGATCGGGTCCTTCTCGCCGTTCGGGGACCAGTACACCGGGTAGCAGCGCTTGGTGTTCTCGTCCAGCTTGGGCTTTGTGGCGCCGGCGGTGCAGTCGGCGTCCAGGTAGGTGGCGATGGTCTGCGCGCCGGTCTCGGAGGTGACGGTCTTCAGGCGTGGCTTGTTCAGCGGCAGGATGTTGTCGGCCGCGCCGTCGACGCGGTTGGGCCGCATTTCGTGGGTGAAGGTGACCGGGTCCAGGGACAGGTCGGTGCCGCGTTTGCCGGTGTGCTTGATCTGGTCGAGCCACAGCGACTGGTCGGTGGAGTCACCCGTGTCGCCGGGGTCGAGGTAGAGCTGCTTGAGCGTCCAGGCATCGACCGGTTCGAAGGCGGGGGTGGTGGCTGCGGCGTTCCACGCGGAGGTGGTGATGGTGGTCAGGCGCTTGCGGGTGAAGAACGTCGGTCCGCTGTTGCCAGTGCATTTGTCGCCGTCCTTGCAGACCGCGTCGAACGGCACGTCCGGCCAGTTGTCCCGGGTGTCCTCGGTAAGGGAGTCGCAGCCGGTGCCGGAGGCCAGGCAGCGTTCGTCGTAGCTGAGAACGACCTTGTCCGAGGCGGCCGGGGAGCCGGAGAACAGGGCGCCGGCGCGCTGGCCGTATCGGATTTCCTTCAGGTAGCCGCCG
This sequence comes from Streptomyces sp. NPDC014864, assembly GCF_043081525.1. NCBI lineage: Bacteria > Bacillati > Actinomycetota > Actinomycetes > Kitasatosporales > Streptomycetaceae > Streptomyces > Streptomyces sp. NPDC014864. The sequence continues at coordinate 21,666 of NZ_JBIBWT010000033.1, read as the reverse complement.
CGGGTGTAGTCGGTTCCCGTGGTGTCGTCGCCGAGCTTGTCGTAGTTGTTGTGCTCGGCGGTGTACCAGTACGACATGGCGTTGCTGTGGGTGTCCTCAACGTAGTCGAGGTTCCACCGCCAGGCCTGCTTCTTGTCCCGGCCGGAGAAGGAGGTGCCGTCGGCGTAGCCGGGCTCGCCCTCGTCGTCGCCGAAGACGGGCACCGTCCACACCGACTCGGTGCGGTCGTCGGCGCCAGCGCCCTCGAGCTTGTTCAGGCCGAAGACGTACTTGGTGCCGTCGCCGGTGATGACCGTCCAGTACTCGCCGTCGTCGTCGCCGTTCTCGGCGCCCGTGGAGTGGGTGACGGTGGAGGCGTCGTCGTCCTTGAGCCGCCACTTGCCGCTGGTGTCGTCCTTGACCAGTTCGGTGGCCTTGCCATGGAGGACGAGGGAGGCGTTGTCGTACTTCCAGCACAGGTCGTACTTGCCGTCCTGGCCGTCGTCGTCGCAGGAGCCGTACTTGCGCTCGATATAGGAGGAGGTCAGATCGAAGCCGGTGCCGACTTGGCTGCCCTGGTTGTTGCTGTTCGCCGTCTGTCCGTCGATGGCGCCAGAGTCGTACGAGATCGACAGGCTCGGCTGGGGGCCGGCCGCGGCCGGAGGCACACGCAGGGGGTAGGACCAGGTGAAGGAGCCGGATGAGCCGCCTGCCTCCCATGTCGAGGACGATGACAGCGGCGTCGCCTTGTAGTCACCGGCGCCGGACTGCGTTCCGGCCGCCACGGCCAGCATCATCGGCTGACTGCTGGGAGCCAGGGCCAGCGGCGCCTCAAGGCGGTCGTGAGCGCGGTCGTTGACGGTGTCCAGCTCGGTGCGGGCGCGGCAGGCAGCCTGTGATGGATGCTGCAGGGCGCAGTCGGGCAGGTGGTACAAGCGCAGTCGGCCGGCCCAGTCGCCGCCGTAGGCGGAGGCGAAGGCTGCGTAGTCGATGCCGAGGCGGGTCTTGGCTGTGCTCTTGGCTCCGGTGACCTTGAGGACTATGCCCTTGACGCCGAGCTTGGCGGTCGTCTTCTGGTCCAGGACCTGCACGCTGATGGGGCCGGGCGTGTTCTTGCCGAGTGCGGTGAGGGTGATCGGCAGGGAGCCGGGTGCTGCGGTGGCCCTGCCCTTGGCCGGGACGGAGAGTGCGGCTTTGCCGGCCGTGGGCCAGGTGGCTTTGCGCTGTTGGTCGTGGCGGGCTCGTGCGGCCGCGGCCCTGTCGGCTGCGGCGGCTTTCTTCACCACGGCGGCGGCCTTCTTGTTCACCTTGGCCGTGAACGGGCTGACCTTCGCTGAGCGCGGATCCTTCAGGCCGGGCCGGCCCAGCGGGTCAGGAGCTGACGCGAAAGCCACAGGCGACAGCAGGCTGGGCAGCAGGGCCAGGCCTGTGGCTGCGGCGATACGGCGAGACCAGCGTCTTCCTGACGTGGTGCCACGGCCCGGAGTCGGCCGGGCTATCCCGAAGGGATTCATGGTGGGTTCTTCCTACGCGGTGCCGGGCTGCTTCACGCCGGGCGAGTGCCGTTGAGAAGGGAACGAGGAGAGTGACGACGCGCGCTGTGGCACTGCTGCCTGAGCGGCCCGCTCGAGCAGCGGGCCGCCGGCATCAGGCCGTGGGCATCGTGTGTCAGACGGTGTCTGGTGCTTCGAGGACCTGGGAGCGCACCTGGTCGGCTGCCATGGCGCCGGTCCACACCCGCAGAGATTCCAGGGAGCCGGGCAGGTAGTAGCCGGTGGAGCCGCCGGCTGTGCCGCGGCCTGCGGACAGAGTGCCGGTGCCCTGCTGGGCTGCGGAGAACCCGGACGCGTCCTCACCGGGCTGCTCGATACCTCCCACGTAGAGGTGGAGTCGGCCCATCCGGTCCTCGGTCTTGGACCCATCGGCCGGATCGGTCCACTGCCAGGTCTCCTGCGCGTCGAAGACGCCGGTGACGTCCACACCGGTGTTGAGCTCGGCCAGGTCGCCCGCGGCCACTTCCGCGCTCTGGGTGACTTTGCCGTCCGCTCCGACGGCGGAGCGGGTGAACTTCCACTGGTAGGTGTCGGTGGCGGGCTTGACGACCCACAGCGCCCAGGAAGACTCGCCGCCAATGGCTTGTCCTGCCACCTGTGCCTGGTAGCCGACCGGCTTGGCCGCCAGCTTGTCGGCATCCAGCCTCGCGCGGGCGGAGACGGTGAACGAGCCGGTCTCGTCGGTCACCGGCCCGGTTGCCGAGGCGTAGCCCGATGTCCCGTCCAGGACGAGGGCGTTGTTGTCCAGATCCAGCACGGCCCCCGCGGAGGACAGGGACAGGGCCGGCGCAGGGTAGGGGGTCAGCTCTTTGACCTGAGTGCCGGTCGAGGAGGTGGCGTCCCAGTTCGCCACCAGTTCATTGGCCGCGATGCCGTCCTGCGTGAGCTGCGTCTCCTGAGCGACTTGCGCGGGGCTGAGTGCGTACTGCCACACGGCGAGCTCGTCCAGGCGCCCGCGGAAGTGCTCACCGTAGGTGCCACCGACCAGTGAGCGGCCGAACTGCAGACCGGCCGTGGATGTCCAGGGCTGGTAATCGGCGGACTGCGCGTTCAGGACGGTGGGCTGGCCCTGGGGGCGGCCGTTGACGAACAGCTGGATGGTGTCGTTCGTCTTGTCCGTGTCGTTCTTGGTGTCGAAGACGGCCGTCAGATGCGTCCACACGTTCAGCGGCGGGCTTGCGGCGTCGGCGATCGCCCGCAGGTAGACGGCTCCGTCTTTGACGTCAGCGGCTGTGCGGTTGAAGACCCACTTTTTGTAGCTGGCGGAGTAGTAGAGCGTGAACGCCGACGCGTTCGTGCCGGGTGCGGACAGCACCACGTGGGTCTGTGAGGCGTCGGCCAGGTAGGCCCAGGCTGAGACAGTGAAGGAGTCCTTGGTGTTCACAGCCGGTGCGCTCGTGGCCGCGTAGCCGTCACGTTCGGTGTCAGTGCTGCCGTCGTTCAGGTACAGGGAGTAGTCGTTGTCACCGCGGCGGCCGAGAGTCGACCAGCCGGCATGGGTGGTGTACAGCGTGGCGTCGTGCCGGGTCCCCTCCGATGCCGTGTCCTTCGCCACCGTCACACCCGAGTTGGGGGCCGCATCGTCGAAGTGCCACCGTCCCACCGGGCCCTGAGCGGGTGCCACCTTGAAGATGAACTCCTGCGGTGTGCCCCATCGGTTGTAGACGTCCTTGGCCCGCACCGAGAGCACCTGCGTGCCGGACAGCGGAGGGGTCACGTCCTTGACGTCGACTTTGAGACCGCCAGTGACCTGCCGGGCAGGCGTGGACAGCAGCTTCCACTCGTAGGCGGTGATGTCGGTGTGCCCGCTTGCATCGATGTCGGCTGTGTTCGGCTGGAAGGTGAAGGAACCGGGCACCCCCGGACCTCCGTTGCCCTCGCAGGTGGTGCCGCACTCGGTGTAGGGGGAACCGGCGGTGATGCGGGGCTCCTTCGGCGCCGATGAATCGACCTTGAAGTAGCACCAGGAGCTGTAGGAGGACCATAGGTCGCCGCTCTTGCCGGCGTACGACCAGTGGGATTGCGTCCGCGCCTTGTAGCGGTACAGGCCGCCATCGGCGCGATCGCTCATGCGCATCTTTTCCAGTGTCTCGTCTGGGTCCCAGCCGGGGTTGGGCATGTACCCGGTCCACACCTGGTGCCAGGAGGCGTCGTCACCTCGTTCGACGACGAACTCGGCCTGCAGCGATCCCTCCTCATCGCCCATGTGAGCCTCGACCAGCGTCTGCACGCGGGCCTGCACCATCGGGTCTTTGCGGGTCACGATGAGCGGGTCGGAGGAGGACTTGTAGCAGGAGGCCGTGGTGAGGTTGCCGGGGATGACACCGACGGAGGAGGGAACACCAGGCTTGTAGGCGAAGGTGACCTGCAGCTCGGCGCCGTCGTCGAAACGTTTCCAGGCCCGCGCGTCACTTTCGTCCTTGGCGCGCAGCATCAGCGTCAGCCGGCTCATCTTGCCGTCGGCGAAGGAGCGCACCGTGTTCTTGAGGTTCTCGTCCGTCTCATCGGGGTTGTCGTTGAACTCGATCCACGCATCCGGCTGGTCCGGGCTGCACAGGGTTCCGCGTCCGGCGGAGACGTAGCGGTCGCCCATCAGATCCAGTTGCTTGGGGCCCGGCCAGCTGGTGCCCTCGGAGATGTTGTCCGTGCGTACCAGATCGACCCAGTGCGCATCGCAGTTGAAGGACCAAGTCTCCTTCGCACGGAAGGTGGCGTCCAGCACGTACTTCCCGGCCAGTTTCGTGGGGGCGAACTCGAAGTACATGCGGTCGACGTAGCCGCCACCGCAGTAGTAGCCGTCGGCGTTCCCGCACTTGCCCACGCCCTTGTCGCCGTCGAACATCCAGAACTTGTCACCGTCGGAGGAGATCTTCGTGCGCTCCGAGACACCCAGACCGACCGAGGGATCGATGTAGACGGGGTAGACGGTGTCCGTACCACGCAGCAGATCCAGGTCCGGATGGACGGCGATCGACCCCTCGTCCACTTTCACCGGCAGCACCGCCGTGGCATCCCCCTCCCCCGGCTGAGACGGATCGTCCTGCGCGACTCCATCTGCGGAAGCGGCGGCATCGGAGCGCACCAGTTGTGTCTGCGTGCCTGACTGGGTGTCACCGGCTGAGTCCCACATCTGTCCTGCGGGTCCGCGGAAGACCGCGTTGCCGTCCTCGTCGACGGCCCGCAGACCGCCGCCCGCACCGGCCACCACGGACAGGCCATCTCCGGCTGCGGCGAGCTTGACCTGCTCCAGCGCCGGATTCTGCGCCGCCTCGGGCGTCTTGACGACCAGGACCTCCCGGTAGCCCTCACTCGTGGCCGTCAATTGCAGGTCGACCCCGTCGAAGACGTTGGCGTAGGTGGCCGTTGCGCCGTCAAGGGTTGGCTCGGGGAGAGATCCGGGCCAGCCGAGGGTGACCGACCGCCCCTCCTCGGCCAGGTGGATCATGTCCGATCCGGTTCCGCCATCGGAGAACGACACATCCACCACCGCGCCCTTTGGAGCGATGCGCCCATCAGTCCGGCGCTCCAGCACCGGGTCGACCGCACCCCAGCTGCCGTCTCGCTGCTGGACGCGCTGAGGCGTGGTGGACTGCGTCAAAGTAAACGAGCCGTCCGGATTTGCGCGGGTCGTGGAGTACTCGGTCCGATCCGCCGTTGCCTCCACTGGCTCGCCAGAGGCTTGGGCCTGAGCCGAAGCTGTGGACTCGTCCACCGCGCCCGGGTCTGCGTCGGCTGACGCCGAGACAGATACCGCTGCCCGAGCCGGCACCGCAGGCAGCACCGCCAGCACGAGCGCAGCCGCGACACCCCCCAGCAGGCCGCGCGCTCTGCGCGCCCTCCACCCCGGCACCACGAAACCCCACTCCGACTTCACGGAGTCCCCCCATATGTGGATCTTGTAAAGGCCCCGCAAAGTTAAAAGGAAATTAAGAATGACGGTCAATCAAATGTGCCCTACATCACACCAGTTTCCTGGGGGGCACACACGGCCTGAACGCAAAGATCCGGCCACCCAGTGCCGCCGCAAAAGCGACAACTCCGGAGAAGATTCAACAGCTGGGTATCTCACGGCCCAGGACACCATTTGCCGCCTTTTCGGATGCTCGCCAGCCCGCCCGACTCTCGGCCCGACCCAGCGACACCTGCTGCAGCCTTCCACGCAGCGGCATGCGCCCGGAAAGCAGGTGAAACCGCAGCTCAGCCGCCACAAAAGGTCGCGCTGAGCAGGCCGGACCCCAGCATCTCGAGCGGCCAAGCAGGGGGCGCCACGCCACGCAGAGAAGGCAACCCAGATTGGACGGCGAACATACAATTTCAGCCAGAGCACATTTGCACACCCCGAGCCAGAAAACCGCTCCGCCCACGAGCACTCAATACAAGAGATACGAGGCGAAAGCCTTTCCCACTACCCGAAAGTGATAGACGACAGCCACCGGATAAATGGGACGGTCAACGTCAGGGCAACCGTCCCGGCCAAGGCATGGTGCGCCACCCCGATTGGTCAGGTGCAGGTAGGCGGCCCAGCGGGCCAGTACAGCGACGGTGTCAGCCTGCGGCTCGGCCTGCAGGCACTGTTCGAGAATGTGGTGGGGGGGCGAGGAACGCTCCGCCGACGCCGAGCGGGCGCGGCAGACGGCAACTGTCACAATCGCCGCCTGACGGCCCCCTCCGATCTGGCACGCGCGTGCCCGCTGCTGACCTTGCCGACCGCATACCTGCTTGGTGGCGTGACACTCATCCAGCTGGGCTGGGACGAGCTCGACTTCGCCCCATACGCCAACATCGACGGGCGCGGCGGCGGACGATACCTGGGAGTGGTCAAGCGGCGCTCAGCAGGACGGGAGATCTGACCGTTAGAGCGCCGGGCGGGTCGCTGGGCTGCGCGGCCGCCGTACCTTCGCCATGTCCGCGGCTGGATTCGTCTCGGCCAGGGGCGGGCTCGGGTCAGTTCTCGGAGGGGATACGGGCGGCGATCTCCCGCGCCAGACGGTCCGCCTCCAGCGAGACCGGCCCAGCCTCCTGTGCGATGGTCACAAGCAGTCGCAGCAGGTCGTGTGCCTCTTCCAAGGTCAGCAGCGCCAGTCGGGGACCGGTGGTCTGCAGCGGAGCGAAATCCGCTGCCTGCAGATCGAAGAGGCCGTCGTCGTCCATGACAGAGCAACGTACCCGGAGCCCACAAGGTCACGCCCACTACTGGAAAGGCAACCGGCCCCGGAAAGAGGGAGACACCAGCCGGTGCGGCAGGCGGAGTCCCTGCCAGCGTGCTGGGCTATGCGCTGCACGGCCGTCGCCCCGATGCCTTCTTCGCCGCCTTCTTCTTCGGGGCCGCTCAGCAACTGTGGCCGTCCCAACCATCGTCACGGTCGGCGCAGCCCTGACGACACCGGCGGGCGATGCCTTGCGTGCTCAATCTGGTGCTGCGGGCGTCAGCCTTGTTCTTCTCCATACGTGTAGCTGTACGTGGTGGTGTAGTCGTCTACGGCCCTGGCCCTGTCCGCTGCATACTCGGCGCGGGCCTGGCGATCCGCCTCGCTGATCTCGGGGTGTAGCGGGGGCGTGTGCGGTGCGCGCCAGAGTTGGATCAGGTGGCGCTCGCCGTGGTCGCCGATGCCGGGTTCGGGGTCGTCGGCGTGGCAGTGCAGGCGCATTCGCACCGAGCCGTGACCTTCGGTGGGTGGGATCTGGAGAGGAGGTTCCCCCTGTGGCCATGCGTCCAGGATGTCGCCGGGTTCGAGGGTCTCGAGGCGGAGCTGGGGGTTGTGGGCCAGCAGGCTCATTTCCTCCGCGGGCTCCCGTGCGTTGTCCGTCTCGAGGGCTGGCGGGGTGTCGTGGATCTGGATGGTCAGGTGGAGGGGGCCGGTGTCGGTGGTGGTGAGGACGATGGCGCTGGCGGGGTCGGCTGGGCCGCAGCGCCAGCCGTAGGGCATTTCGGCGGGGTAGTCGTCGTGTTCGGTGAAGCCGATGAGGTAGCCGCTTTCTCCCACCTCGATGGTGAATGCCGCTTCGTGGACCAGCATGGTGCTCCTTCTACAGGGCAGGGTGTCCCCTCCGGAGGCGAGCCGGAGGGGACACCCTGGTCTAGCTCAGTGTGACGGTTAGGCGATCACGTAGAACGGGTCGTGGTCCATGACGTGGAACTGGCGGCGCCAGTTGGTGATGTTGGCGCCCTGGGCGTCGTTCTCGTTCTTCTTGACCCAGGTGATGGTGCGCTGGCCGGCGGGCAGGTGGGTTCCGCCTTCGTAGGTGGAGGCGAAGGGGTACTCGTCGCACGAGGTGCGGCCGGCGCGTCGCATGTCGGTCGGCACGGGGACGGAGCAGACGGCCTGGCGGTTCTTCTTCTGCTGCGTGGCGTTGATCATCCAGGGCAGCGGTTTGCCTCCGTTGGGGTCGCCGTAGTGGCCGCCGCGGGAGCGCAGTTTTCGGATGCCTTCGGAGATGCGGGGCAGGGTGATCAGGTTGATCGCGGTGGGTGCCTCGGTGATGGCGCAGCCGGTGGTGCCGTAGTAGTTGTCGCACCGGTAGGTGGCGGAGGCGTAGGAGACGCTGCCGGGGCTGTAGCTGGGTTTGGTGAAGGTGTAGCCGTAGGTGGTCTTCGCCTTGGGGTTGATCTTCTTTCGGGCGATGGCGCCGGTCGTGTAGGAGACGGTGCCGGATGCGGCGCTGTCGAGGGTGTGGCCCTGCGGGAAGTGCACGGTGGCCTTGGTGCCGCCGCCGGACTTGGCGGAGACGTTGACGTGGACGCCCTTGCCCTTGCCGGTGGTCCTCGCCTTGGAAACGGTGAACTTCTCGCTCCAGTTGGCGCTGTTGGCCTTCAACGTCATCTGGTGCTTGACGCTGAAGTCCGCGGTGCCTTCCAGGACCGGCCGCCCGTTGACGACCTTGACGACGTCGACGTGGACCGTGACCCACTCGCACTCGCTGAAGCGGTTGATCGTGATGCGGTTGACGGTGCAGGACGCGGCGGCGGCCCTGGCGGACGAGCCAGCCGGCGCGCTCGCCTGGTGCTGGGGCGAACTGATGCTGACGCGCAACTGCGCATCGCTCTGCTGGCTTGCCACGGCCGACGGAGCCGCGGCCGTGGAACAGATCCTGCCACTGCCCGAAGGCCGGCATGGGGAACCAGCGCCGTTCCTCGGGCACGCCCGCGGTTGTGCAGCGAGCCGCCCTTGTCGCCCTGCGGCTCGACGATCCGGGTATCGCGCCCGTCCGGCCGAAGGGCGATCGTCACCCGTCCTGCGTCCGACGCGAACTCCCGCTCCCCTTCGTCCGCGTACGCCCAGCCTCGCTGGTAAATCAGGAAGAGCCGGTGCCCGTCCAGCCGCCGCAGATCCTCTTCGAGGAACCGCCGCCCGTGGGCGTCGTACGCCCACAGCCCGAGGCAGTGACTCTCCCAAGCCACGAGCACGACGATCGTCTTCGGGCTGGTTGCCTGTCGCAGCACCACCGCGTAGGGCAGTCCCGCGGCATCCCGGGTTGCCGCCGCCGCGGTTCCGATCGGGTCGAGCACGGCTCCGCGTCCGGAGTCCCACTCCTCGCCGTACGCGACGTCGACGATCTGCCGGCCGGTCATCGGGCCGCGGTCCTCCGCGCCCGTCCGTGCAGGATCAGGTAGAAGGTCTGCAGGGACTCCTCGGGACCGCCCACCTCGAAGCGGTTGACGACCTTGCCGAGGGGGTTCCAGACCCGCCCGTCCGGCATGCGCACACCGACCGGCTGCCCGAAGTAGCCGCGCTGGTCCGCGTCGAAGTCCACCCACACCGCCCCCGCGCGGCGCACGAGCACCTCACCCACGTACGCCCCGAGGCCGAGCAGCGCGTTTCGGGCACCTGCCCGGTCGGTCCCGCCCTTGCGGAGCCCGTCGATCAGGAAGTCGACGACCCGCAGACTGCGCTCGGAGTAGTCCAGGGGCAGCCGATTGCGGGTGGTGATGCGGGCCAGGAAGCCCGCTGCGTACGAACGCATCTCGACTGCGCACGGCACCCGTTCGTCCACTTCAGCCACGGTTCAGCTCCCCCTCCGCCAGACGGGGGAACACAGGAGCGCATTCCCCCTCGTTGATCAAGCGGATACCGGGCCTTGAACATCACAGGTGCACATGCGTGTCATGTACCACACAAGAAGGTCGCGAGATGCGTACAACCTTTCCGGGGGCTGCGCGTCCAGCATTGCCCGACCCTCTCAGGCCCAGACCGCCTTGACCACGGCGTGGCCTGCTGCCGCCGCCCGCCCGTAGAACCCCCGGAGGTCCCTGTGATGGCCGAGGAACTCCTGCCTGACCTGCACCTCGTCGCTTCCCCAGCCACGGAGCTTGGCGCCGGCAATGCTCCACAAATCGTCGAAGGAGACACTCGCGAGGAAGTCCGCAGCCTGTGACACCCCGAGCGGCTCCAAGATCATCAGGGGCGGGACGGGGCGGCCGCCGTAGATCGGCAGCGTCAGGGGCGTACCGTCGAACTCGGCCCGGGCGTCGGACTAGGTGATCCCGACCAGGCGGAACGGCTCGGTGGCGTGCGCCGGCAGCTCGCGGCGCCCCGGATTGGCATCGGCCGGCAAGGGGACGGTGTGCAGCGTGCCGCGCGGAACGACGCTGCCGGACAAGTCGGTTGAGATCTCGACGTGGCTGCGGGCGGACAGGGAAACCGCGCTGAGGACAACGAGGTGGCGACCGCGTGACGACACGTATTCCGACCCAGGGCACTCATCCAGCGGCGCCCGGCTGATCCCGGGTCGCGGATGCGAGCTCGGACTGGCAGGTGGCGCGGCCGAACCTGCCATAGGCGGAGGCGGTCTGGACGTGCTTGCCGCGCACGGCGAGCGAGCAGCTGGCCTGGCCGCCCTTCTCGCCGAGCGTGATTGAGACCAACGGAGATTTGCCGAGCGGCACTTGAACGGTCTTCCTCCACGGCAGCGCGACGGCACGGTCGACGGTGGCGGTCCCGGCCTCGCTGCGGCCCTGGTAGGCGATGTCGGCGGTGCCCTCGCCGGTGACCTCGTATGTCACGGCGGCGGTCGGGACGAGGGGCTTCTCGGGTTTGTCGGTGGTGTCGAGCACGCCGTAGAGGACGAGTCCGCCGCAGGCGGCCAGCAGGGCGGCGCCGATGAGGAGACCGGTGCGGTCGGGGCGGATGCGTGAAAGGGCACGGGGTCCGGATTTTCCGCCCGTGTCCTCGGTTCCGGCGTCGTCCGCCATGGTTTCCCGCTCTTCAGTGCCCATGAATAGTCCCTTTTGTTCGGCCGATCGGAATTCGCGTACCTGCGTCGGAATTCCTGGATCCAGGCTCTTATACAGGACGGCCGGCAAGGTTCGCCAGTGTCCGGATAAACCGGGCAACCGTTTTAGAGTGTTGCGTGAACTGCCCGAAATATGCAATCACTTGACGTGCCGTCATGTACACGTCTAGAACTGCCGCGCCGCTACGTCTGGCCTTCTCCTCATGAGCTGGCCGGCCGTTTTCGGTCGATGTTTATTGCGTCTGACAACAGGAAAGGGCTGGCAGTGAAACCCAGATTGGGCAGGCTTGTCGCGTGCCTGGCGGTGTCCGCGGTGGTGAGTACCGCGTTGCCGCAATTCGCCTATGCGGCGTCCGAATCGGACGACGGTGGCGGAAAAGGGATTGTCGATACCATCAAGGGCTTGTTCGGCGACGAGGACGACGGTCACCCTCTCGCCGAGCCGCCGTCCCACGACGAGCTGGACGTGGCCGACCGGCAGAAACTGCCGAAGGGCAAGAACGCGCCGAAGGCCACGCGGGTCAAGGAGCTGAAGGGCCGGCGCACGTCGACCGCGCGGTTCTGGCAGATGTCGGACGGCCGGGTGCAGGCAGAGCTGTCGGCGGTGCCGACGTCGTACCACTCGGGTACGGGCGGGAAGGCGACCTGGAAGCCGATCGACACCGCCGTCCACGCGACGGATGCGAAGGGCTTCGACTACGCCAACACGACCAATGAGGGGCGTAGTTGGTTCGGTTCGCACGCGGGCCGCATGGTGCGGTTCCGGTCGCCGGACGGCCGTACGGTCACACTGGGCCTGGAGGGCGCGCACGGAGCGCTGAGGCCGTCGGTGAAGGGTTCGACGGTCACGTACAAGGACGCGATCAACGGCGCTGACCTGGAGTACGGGGTCGGTCCGGGCCGGGTGAAGGAGAACATCACCCTGGCGAAGCGGCCGAGCGGTCCGCTGAGGTTCACGTTCACCCTCGACACCGACGGACTGGTGCCCAGGGCCCGCAAGGACGGTTCGGTCGCACTGTACGGGGAGCTGCCGCACACCCCGGTGATGGTGATCCCGGCGCCGTTCATGACGGACGCGAAGAAGGCGGACCGGTCCGTCTTCGGGAGGACCTACAGCACGGCCGTCACGCAGAAGCTCACCAAGGCCGGCAAGTCCTGGAAGCTGACGGTGACGCCGGACGCGAAGTGGCTCGCGTCGAAGGACCGTCAGTATCCGGTGGTGATCGACCCGACGATCACGATCGCGCCGTCGCCGACGGACTCGCAGGACACGATGGTCATGTCGGACCAGCCGGCGACGAACTTCAACACCTCCTGGAAACTGTCGGCGGGAAAGACCGGCACGGGTATCGCCCGTTCGCTGATCAAGTTCCCGCTGAGTGAGATCCCGTCGGGTACGAAGATCGACTCGGCGCGTCTGGAGATGTACTTCGACCAGGCGCACACCACCAACGCCAATGATGTGACGATCGGTGCGTACCGGGCGACCGGGACGTGGGACGAGACGTCGGCGACCTGGGACAAGACCAGTGGTCTTGTGGGTGAGCTGTCGGGCACCACGGTTCAGGTGGACGACGGGGATCCGGGGACGACGGCGGCGGTCGGCTCGTGGAAGCCGGGGTCGCAGTCGTACGGGATCGACGGCGACTACCTGTACAACAAGGACGCGGTCCTCGGGGACACCTACACCTGGCAGCCGAACCTGCCGGAGACGGCCTCCTACCGGGTGGACGCACACTATGTGCAGTACACCGACCGGTCCACGGCGGCGCCGTACACGGTGACGAGCAGCGACCCCACCGCGACCTACACGGTGGACCAGACGGCCGGCACGGGCGGGGTGTGGGCCTCCCTGCACGGTGGCTCGCAGATCAACTTCGCGAAGGGGACGGCCGGCAAGGTCGTCCTGAAGGACACGGACGCCTCGACGGCGGTGATCGCGGACGCGGTGCGCTGGGTGAACCCTGCGTCGATCGTGAAGAACACCGGCGAGTACAACCAGTGGCACAAGTTCCCCGTCACCGACACCGTCCAGCAGTGGGTGAACGGCACGGCGACCAACTACGGCTTCGTGCTGAAGGCCACGGACGAGTCGGCGACAGCCCCGACCGGTGGCCCGCGCTACGAGGCGGGCGACGGCGACTACGGCGGCGAGACGGCGACGATCCCGCGGCTGACGGTGACGTACGGCAAGGTCGGCACCACGCTGAACTCCCCGACCGTGGTCCACGGCACGGGCCCGGAGCTGTCGTGGAAGGCGTACTCGAACAAGACTGGTGACCCGAATCTGGACATCGTCGAGTACCAGCTGCACCGCTCCACCCAGCAGGCGTTCACGCCGTCCGCGGCCACCCTGGTGGCGCCGGTCGACAAGTCGGCGACCGCGTACACGGACACCACCGCGACTCCGACGCCGGACTCGTCGTCGGTGGAGATCGGGCGGTCGTACTACTACCAGCTGGCGGTGAAGACGAAGGACGGTCAGCTGCTGGGCTCGCCGACCCGGATCGTGGGTGTGCCGAAGGCGGGCCGCACGATGCGGCTGATCCAGGGCACGTCCGGGGTCACGGACACCACGTTGTCGTCGGGGCAGCCCACCACGAACGAGGACACCATCTCCTCCTTCGGGGTGGGCCAGAAGTGGCTGGAGGTGGGCAACAACTCCACCACCTACGGCAAGGCCCGCGCGGTGATGAAGTTCACCACGGCGAGTATCCCGACGACAGCCACGGTGCTGGAGTCGCGGCTGTTCATGTGGGGTGCGGAGACCACCACCGACACCAACGGCGCGATCTACGAACTCCACGGCCTGAACAAGGACTTCAACGAGACGCAAGCCACCTGGAACAACGCGGCGACCGGCACGGCCTGGACAGCGGCGGGCGGCGACTACTCCGGCACCGTCTCCGACACAGTCGCGCAGGTGTCGGAAGTGGGCCGGCACTGGTGGGACGCCACGTCACTGACCCAGGGCTGGATCAAGACGCCGACCTCCAACCACGGCGCCCTGGTCAAGCTCAAGGACGAGTCGACCACGGGCCCGCAGGAGCGCTCCCTCTTCCTGGCCTCGGAGGCCCCTGACCCCCAGCTCGGCCCGCTGCTGCGGGTGATCTACGTCGACTCCACCACGGACGACACGTACTACGCCCCGCAGACCCCGGCCCGCATGACCCCCAATTCCACCTACACGGTCGACTTCACGGTCACCAACACCACGTCGAACGCGTGGGCGGCCGGTGAGCGCGTCCTGTCATACACATGGCAGCTCCCCGACGGCACGGACGCCACGACGGGCGGCAACCAGCTCTCCACCGCCATCCCGGCACTGTCGCCCGGCCAGTCGGCCACGATCCAGGCGCAGGTAAAGACCCCGATCAACTCCGACTCGGGCAGCAAGCGCACCAAGTACGTACTCGGCTGGGACGTCAAAAAGGTCTCCGACGGCAGCTGGCTGTCCGCAGGAACCGGCGGCATACCCACGCTGAAACAGAACGTGGCGGTAGAAGATCCCACCTCCAACGCCCTCGGCCTGGAGAAGTTCTACAGCTACACCGGCAAGAACACGGGCGCCGGCTCCACGGTCATGAACAACCTGGCGACCGGCAACACCGTCTGGGCGTACAACGTGTTCAGCAACCCGGGCCGGGGTCTGACGACGTTCGCGCGCCTCGCGTACAACTCGCTGGACACCGACAACACCACCGGTGGCACGGGCGCGGGCTGGTCGGCGCAGATGGGCGGGCCGATCCGCCTCGGCGCACAGCTGGACTTCCACCCCAACCCGGTTCAGAACGCCACCGAGATCCGTCTGCCCGACGGCGACGGTACGACCCACGTCTTCACCAAGCAGGCCGACGGCAGCTGGAAGGCCCCCGCGGGCGTCCACTACCGCATCACGATGAAGGCGGGCCTGGACTGCACCCCGGACAAGGACCCGGTCCCGGACGCCTGGACGCTGCTGCGTCCGGACGGCACGCGCTTCTACTTCGGCTGTGACGGCTACCTGACGTCGGTCGTCGACAAGAACGGCAACACGCAGACCTACACCTACGAGCAGCACAAGACCCAGGGCAAGGCGGCGAAGTTCCTCGCCTACGTCACCGACCCGGCGGGCCGGCAGTCCCTGACACTCGACTACTACAAGAGGGGCGACGCGTCCTACGACTACATCGACGGCACGGGCGCCAAGGTCACGGGCACGAGCCTGACCGACCCGGACATCTACGACCACCTGAAGTCCGTCACGGACATCTCGGGCCGCAAGGTCTCCTTCTTCTACACGGTGCAGGGCCTGCTCGGTCAGTTCACCGACGGTGACGGCTCGTCCCAACCGAAGAACTTCAAGTTCACCTACGACGCCGTCCAGGGCAACAAGAACGTCAAGCTGGTGACCGCCACGGACCCGCGCGGCCACGACACCAAGCTCGCATACTACGCGCCGCAGAACGGGGACGACCCGAAGTACCACTGGCGGACGAAGACCATCACCGACCGCCTGAACGGTGACACCGGCTTCGCCTACGCCGCCGACACCACGAACACCACGTTCACCGACACCACGGTCACCGACGCCGAGACGCACGCCACGAAGTACGTGACGGACGACTTCTTCCGACCAGTCCAGACGACCAACGCCAAGTCCCAGACCACGAAGATGAGCTGGGACGCCGACAACAACATCACCTACCTGGAAGAGGACAACGGCGCCAAGACCGCGTACTGCTACGACCAGAAGACCGGCTACCCCCTCTGGCAGCGCGACGCGGAGAACAACAAGGCAGGCGTACCGGACCAGACGTCCACCTGTGTCACGGACTCCACCAAGTGGCCCGCGAACACGGCGAAGTACGAGTACCAGACCCGCGCGGACGGCTTCTCGGCGGACCTGTTCCGCAAGACCTCCCCGGCGGGCCGCGCCTGGCAGTTCGGTTACGACTCGTTCGGCAACCTGAAGACGGTCACGGACCCCAAGGGTGTCGCGACCTCGACGGCCGGTGACTACACCACGTCGTACGAGTACGACGCCTACGGTGAACTGACCAAGGCGACCGACGCCAACGGCAACCCGACCACGTACAGCGACTTCGGGGCCACCGGCTACCCGGCGACGATCACCGACGCGAAGTCCAACGCCACGAAGTTCGTCTACGACGAGCGCGGCCAGGTCACCCAGGTCACCGACGCCGACAGCAAGGTAACGACGCAGACCTACGACACGTTCGGTCGTCCGCTGGTCAACACCGTGCCCAAGGACACGGGTGTCGTGATCAGCACACCGGCGCCGGTGTACGACGAGAACGACAACGTCACGAAGTCGACGGCGCCGAACGGTGCGGTGTCGACGGCGGTGTACGACAACGCGGACGAGGTCTCCTCGGCGACTGCGCCGGCGAACAACCTGACCGACCCGCGGACGTCGACGTACACCTACGACAAGGTCGGCAACCTGGAGACGACGACCGAGCCCAAGGGCACGGCGACGACGACGGAGACCACCGACTACGTCACGACGAACTACTACGACGAGATCTACCAGCTCACGTCCGTGGTCAACGCGAACAGTGACAAGGTCAGTTACGAGTACGACAACGTCGGCAACGTCACCAAGGTCATCGACCCGAAGAAGAACGCGACGGCTGACACGACCGACTACACCACCAAGACCGACTACGACCTGGACCACCGGGCCACGGTCGTCACGGACGCGGCCGGCAAGACCACGAAGACGGGCTACGACAAGGACGGCCTGGTCACGTCGGCCACGGACGCCGAGAATAACACCACCACGATCACCTACGACGAGCGCGGCAAGCAGACCGAGGTCAAGGTCCCGCACGACGGCACGTCGACCATCACGTACCGCTCGACGAAGTACGAGTACGACCAGGTCGGCAACACCACCAAGGTGCTCACGCCGCGGGCGACTGCGGCCGGTTCCACCGACGCCTTCACGGCCCGCACGTCGTACGACGAGCTGAACCGCCCGGTCAAGCAGTACCAGCCCTACGACCCGGCGGACTCCCGCTACAACGACCCGAACGTCTACACGGAGACGACGTACGACAAGGTGGGCCGGGTCGCCAAGACCTCTCTGCCGCCCTCGGACGGCGAGACGGTCCGCAACGACACCACCTACAGCTACTTCGACAACGGCTGGGTGAAGTCGTCCACGGACCCGTGGGACATCGCCACGACCTACGACTACAACGAGCTGGGTCAGCAGACCAAGCGGACCCTGACCTCGGCTGGCGGCTCCTCGGACCGCACGATGACGTGGTCGTACTACCCCGACGGCTCGCTGAAGTCCCGCGCGGACGACGGCGTCCCAGCGGGCAAGTCGGTCGTCCTGGTGGACAACTCCGACACCCAGAACACCTCCGAGACCGGCACCTGGACCAAGGGAGACATCACCGGTCAGCAGGGCTACAACCACGAGACCCACGCGGCCGGCACCGGCACGGACGCCTACACGTGGACGCTCAACATCCCCAAGGACGGCACGTACGCCGCATACGTGAAGTTCCCGCAGGTGACGGGCGCCGCTACGACGGCCAAGTACACGGTGACGTACGACGGCGGAACGGCCGACAAGACGATCGACCAGAACGCCACCGCCAACCAGGGCACCTGGGTCTCACTGGGCTCCTTCGCCTTCAAGCAGGGCAACGCGGCGAAACTGCAGCTGTTCCAGAACACCGGCGGCACGGTCGCGGCGGACGCCGTCAAGCTCGTCCGTGACACCAGCGGTGACCCGGCCGACGCGGAGAAGGACAACTTCGCCTACTCCTACGACCTCAACGGCAACCTGACCCAGATCGACGACACCTCGTCCGCGGCGAAGATCGACTCGTACGCGATCACCTACACGGGCCTCAACCAGGTCCAGAAGGTGAGCGAGTCGCTGTCCGGAGTGGAGAAGAAGGCCACGTCGTACACGTACGACGCGAACGGCCAGGCAGACACGGTCACGCACCCGGATCAGTACTCCAGGTACACGTACGACCTGCGCAACCTGGTGAAGACAGTCTCGGTCGGCAAGTCCGCCACAGACGCGTCGCCGAAGGTGACGTCGTACACGTACACCGACCGCGGCCAGAAACTGCAGGAAACGAAGGGCAACGGCAACACCGTCGACTACACCTACTACCTCGACGGCCCGGTCAAGTCCACCACCGAGAGGAAGCCGGACGGCACAACCCTCGTCGCCTCGCACACCTACGCCTACGACCCCAACGGGAACAAGTCGCAGGACGTCGCGAAGAAGATGAACGCCGACAACCACTCGGCGTACCTCTCCTCCACCACGGACTACACCTACGACCCGGCCGACCGACTGGCGAAAGCGGTCAAGACCGGCAACGGCGCGGACACCGAGACCTACGTCCACGACGACAACGCCAACGTCATCAGCCAGACCGTGGGCGGAACCAGCACCACCTACACCTACGACCGCAACCGCCTGCTCACCACCACCACCGGCGGCACAACAGCCGACTACACCTACGACCCGTTCGGCCGGCAGGAATCGATCACCTCGGGAGGGCAGATCATCTCCCGCAACGTGTACGACGGCTTCGACCACGTCGTCGAATCCCAGAAGCGGGACGACACGGGCACGATGAAGTCCACCACGTACACCTTCGACCCGCTCGACCGCACCACCTCCGAAACCGCCGCCGGCAAGACCACCGACTACACCTACCTCGGCCTATCCAACCAGGTCCTGGACGAGAAGGTCGCCGGCACGCTGACCAAGTCGTACCAGTACAGCCCGTGGGGCCAGCGCCTGTCCCAGGTCAAACACAACACGGACGGCACGACCGAGGACGGCTACTACGGCTACAACAGCCACACCGACGTCGAAACCCTCACCGACGACAACGGCGACACCAAGGCCACGTACGGCTACACCGCCTACGGCTCCGACGACGACTCCGAGTTCACCGGAATCGACAAGCCCGCCCCCGCCGACCCGGCCAAGGAGGACTACAACCCCTACCGCTACAACTCCAAGCGCTGGGACGCCCAGTCCGGCACCTACGACATGGGCTTTCGCAACTACGACCCCGGGTTGAACATCTTCACCACCCGAGACATGTACAACGGCGCCCTCGCCGACATGAACCTCGGCGCCGACCCCTACACCGGAAACCGCTACGCCTTCGCCGCCGGCAATCCGTCCAGCTTCGTCGAACTCGACGGACACATGCTGGACGGCGGCGGCGGTGGGTACATCGAACCAAGCATCGAGTACAGCAAGGAATTCCAAGCTGATATTGCCACCGACTCGCGTGGCAACAGGTACAGAATCGGCGAGGAGAAGGGCATAACGAACGACGAAATCAACACCCGGAACCTCCTGAACGAGGAGCTGCAACAGAACGGCGAATTCTCCAATGGAGCGAACGGGGGCTCTGGTCAGGAGTATCGCCCGGTCAATCCGATCAAGGGACAACCGCGCGGCAACGGAACGGCGGACCTGGTCAGGATGACTTGGAAGAACGGGACGCTCACCAAAATCGAGGCGATCGATATCTACACGCCCGAGGGAGACAAGGACAGTCCCGAGCCGATCTTTCGCGGACTCACCAAGAAAGAGGGCCAGGCTGACGAAGTGGTCCTGAACTACAAATCCGGAACTCAGGAGAAGATTGACGCGCTGATACGCGTCATCAGGGAGCGGGGGCTGCGCTTCAACAATGTGCGGATCCTCGGTGGTACGGACGTCCGCGTCGGGATGAAGGGCACCGCTCTCGGCCTCCAGGGCGGCGATGCCATCATGTTGCCCGGTGACGACGATGGGGACTCAGGCGGATCGGGTGGCGGGTCCGGGTCCGGAGGCGGAGGCGGAGGCGGAGGCGGATGCGGAACGACGCCGATGGCCTCCTTCGGCGGTTGCGGAGGAGGCGGGATGGAAATCCCTGGTCCTTCCTTCCCTGGGTTTGGGCTCCGCTTGCCGGGCCTGGGCTCTGTGCGTGTCCCCATGTTCCCGCTTCCCATCTGACACGTAACCGGTTCTAGCATGGCGTCGCGCCGCTCGAGTCAGAGCGGCGCGACGCCTGCAACATCGATATGCGGCAGCTCTTTGCAGCGGGCAACGGCTCGCCGAGTAATCCGAACGAAATTGGTGTGGACGTGACAGTAAAATCGGTCATTTCGCGCGTGGCGAGGCTAGGCATCGACGCTATCGACGAAGCCGTGTCGCCGCGAGGCAACGTTCTGTACGGCGTGAAGTGCGGCCCTGAGAAGTGCTGGGAGGTATGGAAGGAACTTCGTGACGCACTGGCTGATGAGTACGGGTGGTGGCCGTTTATCAGCCACGACGGACCGGGCGAATGGGAGTGGGCACAGCCAGGAGGAGAAGCCGATCTGCCGCACGAGCATCACCGTGAAACGCTGACACGCCTGGTGACCGCGCAATCCGACATCTTGGAAGGTGCCGAGGACCTGGCCAGCCGGCTGGGTGAGCTGGCTCCGCGTCATCCGGGCGTGACTATTGGAGCAGTTTTCGCCCGTCCGCCTGAGTGGGTATGCGCTGTGGCAGCACCCGAATGCTCCCGGCTTCCAGAAATCTTGGAAGCCCCCAGCACGCCGAACTGGATCGGCGGGCCCGACCATCCGGCTCTGACATACCGGGATCACGTAGACGTCCTACACGCTTGGCACAGGCAGTACGACGCATCAATCTGCTACCTAGGGGCCAACTCCCTGATGCTGGAGGTCGGGCGACCGCCGCAGACGGCGCGTGATGTGGCCGCTGTCGCGATCGAGCAATACGCCTATTGTTACGACCTGGATCAGATATTCGGCTCAATCGAGGAGGTCGCACGTGAGCAAGCAAGCTCACCCCAGTGGTTCTTCCGATGGGATTGACCTCGATTGTCGGCGGTCTCTGAACCTGGATCCACCGCGTGATACTCGGTCTGTGGGCGATGAAAAGAGAAGAGGTGCCTACTGAACGCTTCTCATCCTTATGGTTCGCGGGTGACGACGGCTGGCGGCCAGGACCCGACGTGCCAGGGCTCCTGGTCGTTTCGGCTGGTGATCTCACTCGCCAACGTCTCGACACTGGAGCCCTGTTGGTCCCGTATCGGGGCATGCTCGACGTCCCGCTCGAGGTCGTTGAGTACGTTCCCTGGCTGATCTACGCCCGAAGGTGTGAGCTGAACTCCCGCTGGCGCAGGCTGGGCTGCTTCCGCTGCTGGTCCTGGTGCACCTGCGCAAGAACGAGACTCTGGCCCAGCTCGCCGCGGGATTCGGCGTCTCCACCGCCACCGCCGGCCGGTACGTGAGCGAGACGGTCGACATCCTCGCCGAGCGCGCCCCGAGCCTGCACGAGGCCCTGCGCGAGCTGCCGCCGGAGGGGTTCGTCCTCCTCGACGGCACCCTGGAGCCGGCGTCACCGTCCACACTCCCTACTACCGCCGCCACGAGCTTCCCGAGCACTACCAGCGGGGAGCCGGCCGCATCCGGTTCCACTGTCACGGCGGCGTCCTTCACTGCGGGGTGCTCCCGCAGCGCGGACTCGATCTCGGTGAGTTCGATGCGCAGGCCATGGATCTTGACCTGGAGGTCGCCGCGGCCGATGAGTTCGATCAGCCCATCGGGACCGAAGCGGGCCAGGTCTCCCGTGCGGTACAGACGCTCACGGACCTGCGGACCGCAGGACCAGTCGATGAAGCGCTCAGCGGTGAGGTCCGGTTGGTTGAGGTATCCGACGGCGAGACCCGCCCCAGCGAGGTACAGCTGGCACTCGACTGGAGCCGCACCCCCGACGGTCATGTCGATGCCGACGCGTTCGCTGCGGTGCTAGGACCTGTCTGACAAATGATCTTGGCTCGGTTCGCGGAGCCAGAGGATGAGTGCTGCGAGGTGGAGTCCGGCCCGGTAGCGAGCGGCGAGT
>NZ_JBIBWT010000032.1:0-31054 GCF_043081525.1 Streptomyces sp. NPDC014864 | reverse complement strand
GGGCGGGTGGGTGGGGGGGCCGCGGGGGGGGGGGGGGGGGGCCCGCGGGGGCGCTGTCGGCGCCCACCACTAAGGGGGCCGGGGCCGGGGGGGGGGGGGGGGGGGGCCCCCCCCCCCCCCGCCCGGCCGTCACTCACCCCGCGTGCACGTCGTCGGTCGCCTCGATCTTCTTCCACGACCTCGGCTGTACCGCGGCCGTCGGCGCCTTCGCCACGGACGCCGCCCGGGCCGCCGGGGCGCCCGGCTTCGCCGGCTGGAACAGCCAGGTGTCGAACAGCGCCGCCAGCGGCTTGCCCGACACCCGCTCGGCGTACTGCCGGAAGTCGGCCACCGACGCGTTGCCGTACGCGTGCTCCTTCGGCCAGCCCTTCAGGATGGCGAAGAACGCGTCGTCGCCCACCGCGTCGCGCAGCGCCTGGACGGCGAGGGCTCCCCGGTCGTAGACCGCGATGTCGAACTGGTGGTCCGGACCCGGGTCGCCCGGCTTCACCGTCCAGAACGCGTCGTCGGCCGGGTGTGAGGCGTACACGTAGTCCGCGAGTTCCCGCGTGGTGCCCTCGCCCTCGTGCTCGGACCACAGCCACTGCGCGTACCGTGCGAAGCCCTCGTTGATCCAGATGTCCTTCCAGCCCGCGATCGACACGTCGTCGCCGTACCACTGGTGCGCCAGCTCGTGCACGACGACCGAGGTGTTGGAGCCGCTCGCGAACTGCCTCGGGCTGTAGTACACCCGGGTCTGCGTCTCCAGCGCGTACCCGGTGGTCGTGTTGGGGACGTAGCCGCCGGCCGAGCCGAACGGATACGGCCCGAACCAGCCGCTCAGCCAGTCGACGATCTCGCCGGTGCGCTCCACGCTCGCCCGGGCGGCCCCGTCGTTGTCGCCGAGGTCCTTGCTGTAGGCGTTGACGACCGGGACCCCGCCCTCGGACGTGCCGGTCGTGATGTCGAACCGGCCGACCGCGAGCGTGGCCAGATACGTCGCCTGCGGCTTGTTCTGCCGCCAGTTGTACCGCGTCCAGCCGAGCTTGGAACTCGTCGATTGGAGCGTCCCGTTGGACAGCGCCTGGGTGCCGTCCGGCACCGCGACCGACACGTCGTAGGTGGCCTTGTCGCTCGGGTGGTCGTTGCTCGGGAACCACCACCAGGCCGCCTCGGGCTCGTCGGCCGCGACCGCCCCGTCGGGCGTCCGGTGCCAGGTGGTGAACCCGTAGGCGCTCTTCGCCGACGGCACTCCGCTGTAGCGGACGACCACCGTGACCGGCGCGCCCTCGGCCAGCGGGGTCTTCGGGGTGATCTCCAGCTCGTGCTCTCCCGAGAGGGTGAAGGCCGCCTTCGCGCCGTTGACCCGCACCTCGCTCACGTCCAGCAGGAAGTCCAGGTCGAACCGCGACAGGGCCTGGGTGGTCCGCGCCCGGATCGTCGCCGTACCCGCCAGCTCGTCCGTCGCGGGACGGTAGGTCAGCCGGAGGTCGTAGTGGGAGACGTCGTATCCACCGTTGCCGTAGTTCGGGTAGTAGGGATCGCCGATGCCCGGTGCTCCGGCGGAACCGCTTGCGGCCGATGCCGGGATCGCCAGCAACAGGGAGGCCGCCGCGAGTGCTCCCGGGGCGATGGTTCTACGGTGCACGAGAACTCCAAGTCGTAGGGGTTCACAGTCCGTTCGGAGCCTATTGAGTCCCCGCGCCCCCGTGCGTGTCCATGGCCACCGCTGTCACACGATCGCCATCCGGCCGTCACGGTCCGGAGCCCTCCCACCGGCCCCGGCCGGCCACCGTCGACCCGACTGGCCGTCAGTGTCCCTCTTTTGTGAGGCAGTTGCCGCCTGTAGCGTCCCGCACATGCCGACACGCATGCGCTGCACGACCTGGAGACCGCTCACCGTGACGGCCACCGCCGTCCTCGCGGCCGCTCTCCTCACCCCGGCGGCGGCCCACGGCGCCCCGCGCGAGAGCCGGCCCGTCTACTCGTACGCGAACGCCGTCCGCGAGGCCGTCTGGGTGGACACCGGACTCGACTCGGACGGCGACGGGCGCACCGACCGGGTCGCCGCCGACATCGTCCGGCCCGGGGAGCCCGCCCGGCAGGGCCGCAAGATCCCGGTCATCATGGACGCCAGCCCGTACTACTCCTGCTGCGGGCGCGGCAACGAGAGCCAGAAGAAGACGTACGACGCGAACGGCCACGTCGTCCGGATGCCGCTGTTCTACGACAACTACTTCGTACCCCGCGGCTACGCGTTCGTCGGCGTCGACCTCGCCGGCACCAACCGCTCGGACGGCTGCGTCGACGTCGGTGGCCGCTCCGACGTCCGGTCCGCCAAGGCCGTGATCGACTGGCTGAACGGCCGCGCCCGCGCCTACACCAGCCGCACCGGCTCCACCACGGTCCGGGCGGACTGGACCAACGGCCGGACCGGCATGATCGGCAAGAGCTGGGACGGCACCGTCGCCAACGGCGTCGCCGCCACCGGCGTCAAGGGCCTGCGGACCATCGTGCCGATCAGCGCCATCTCCTCCTGGTACGACTACTACTTCGCCCAGGGCGCCCCGCTCTACGACTCCGGCCCCGACTGGCTGTCCGGCTACGTCGAGAGCCCCGACGCCCGTACCCGGTGCGCCGCCGTGCAGCGCAGACTCGTCGAAGGGGCCCCGCGCAGCGGCGACTGGACGCCGCTGTGGACCGAGCGCGACTACGTCCGGCACGCGGACAGGGTCAGGGCGAGCGTCTTCCTGGTGCACGGCCTGCAGGACCTCAACGTCCGCACCAAGAACTTCGGCCAGTGGTGGGACGCGCTCGCACGCAACGGCGTGGAGCGCAAGATCTGGCTCTCCCAGACCGGCCACGTCGACCCCTTCGACTTCCGGCGCGGAGCCTGGGTCGACACCCTGCACCGCTGGTTCGACCACGAACTCCTCGGCTACGACAACGGCATCGACCGCGCGCCCATGGCCGACGTCGAACGCCACCCCGACCAGTGGGAGACCTCGAAGAGCTGGCCGCCGCGCGGCACGGCGACGGCCACCCTGCGTCCCGCCCCGGGCGAGCGGGCGGGCGTCGGCGCCCTCGGCCTGCACCGGAGCCGGGGCACCGAGACCCTCACCGACGACCCGCGGCGCGGCGAGACCGACTGGGCCGCCCAGATCGACACCCCGACCCCGGACAAGGCCGGGTTCGTCAGCCGGCCGCTCACCCGCGACCTGCGCCTGTCCGGTTCTTCCCGGGTCACCGTCACCGCCACCCCGACCACGGAGACGGCCCATCTGTCCGCCGTCCTCGTCGACCTCGGCCCCGACACCATCCGGGACTACGCCGACGCCGCCGAGGGCATCACCACGCTCACCGACCGCACCTGCTGGGGCGCGAGCACGGCGGGCGACAGCGCCTGCTTCAAGGAGACCAGGGCCAGGACGGCGGCCGTCGGCCACACCGTCCTCAGCCGGGGCTGGGCCGACCTCGGCACCTACGCCGACGCCGGCAAGGGCGTCCCGCTGACCCCGGGCCGGGCGTACACCATCACGCTCGACCTCGCGGCCACCGACCACGTGGTGCCCCGGGGCCACCGGCTGGCGCTGATCGTCGCGGGGACCGACAAGGACCTCATCGATCCGCCCTCCACCACCCCGACCCTGACCCTGGACCTGGCGCGCACCTCGGCGCGGGTGCCCCTGGTCGGCGGGGCGGCGGCGTTCGCCCGTGCCACGGCCGGACCGGGCCCCGCCCTCTCCACGCCCCGGACGCCGGCCGGAGTCCGGGCGGCGGGCGCCGCCCCCCGGATCCCCGGGCACTGACGCGCTCAGGCGGCCGGGCCCACCAGCCCGGCCGCCTGCCGCGCACACCCCCAGGCCACGGTGACCCCGGCCCCGCCGTGCCCGTAGTGGTGCACCAGCACCCGCCCGCCCGGCAGCGGCACCCGCTCCAGCCGCACCGCGTGCCGCGCCGGACGCAGCCCCACCCGGTGCCCCAGTACCCGCGCCCCCGCGATCTCCGGCCGGAACACCGCGCACCGCGCGACGATCCGCTCGGCCACCGCCGGATCGGGCGTCAGGGACCAGACGTCCTGCTCGGCCGTGCCGCCGAGGACCAGCCCGCCCGGCTGCGGGAAGAAGTACGTGGTCGCGGCCGAGGCTTGGTCGACCGACGTCAGCCAGGTCGTGATCCCCGGGTTCTCCACCACGACGAGCTGGCCCCGCACGGGACGCACCCCCGCGTCTGGCACCAGGTCCCGGGAGCCTATACCCGTGCAGTTCACCACGACCGGGGCGTCGACCGCGGCCAGGTCGCGCACGGTGCGCTCCTCCACCGTGCCGCCGGCCCGCAGCAGCCGTTCCCTGAGCCAGGGCAGATGCGCCGGCATGTCGATCAGCGGCAGCCGCGCCCACAACCCGGTCCCCGGGTACTCCCCGGCACGCGCCGCGCGCAGCCCCGGCACCCGCGCCGCCCACGGCCCCAGGGAGTCCAGCCGGGTCCCGCCGTGCACGCCCTCCACCATGCGCACCCCGGTCTCCTCGGGCCGCGCCGCCAACTCCTCGTAGACCGCGAGGGATTCCAGCGCCCAGTCCCCGGCGAGGGACACCGGCTCGATCCGGTAGGGCCACCACAGGGCGCCCGCGACCGCCGAGGTGGTCCGCTCGGCCGGCTCCCGCGTCCACACCCGCACCCGCCGGCCGCGCTCGGCCAGCACCACGGCCGTGGTCAGTCCGACGACCCCACCGCCCACCACCACGACCCCGCCACTCGTCTCACCGCGCACGCCGGGACCGTAGCGGAATGCGGCACTGCGGCGCTCGCATCGGCCGCGGGATGGGAATACTCACCCCATGTCTGCCGAGTACGCCACCTTCGGCCTGGCCCCGGCGATGCGTGCCGGAGAGGTCCTCGCCGACGGCGGCCACCAGATCCACCGGGACTTCGTGGACTTCGTCGTGAACGGACGGCCCCTGCTGTTCCGGCTCAGCGACCTGGACGCGGTGTCCCCGCTCGCCTCCGACGTCCCGCCCGCCATCTTCACCGCCCAGGTGCGCGCCCTGCTGCTGGAGGCGCAGGCACCGCTGCCGGGCGGCCGGTACGTCATCTACGGCTGCCCCGAGTGCGCGGACCTGGCCTGCGGCGCGGTCACCGCGGTCATCGAGAGGGCGGGCGACGACTACGTCTGGCGGGACTTCGCCTGGCAGACCGGTGACCACGCGGACCTGGAACTCAACGGCTACCGGGGCATCGGCCCGTTCCGCTTCAACGGCGCCGCCTACCGGGCGGCGCTGTACGCCCTCCTGGACGGGGACGCGCCCGCGCGCCGCCCCCGGGTGCTGCTCATCGGGGCACGGGTCGCCGTCCTCGCCCGGCTCGCCGCCGCCCTGCGCACCCTGGGCATCGGCGCCGACATCGCCCGCGATGTCGCCGGCGTGCCCGCGGAGGAACTGCGTCAGTACGGCGCCGTCGTCTTCGGCCGGGCCGTCCGCGCGGCCGAACGGGCCGCCGTGGGCGACGCCTTCGCCCGGGCGGGAGCCGAGGTCGCTCTCGTCGACGGACTCGCCCCGGTCGTCCCGCTGCTCGTCGCCCAGGTCGAACACGCCCTGGACCGCGGCCCCGAGGAGCGGCGCCGGCTGCGCGGCCTGACCGCCGGCGACGGCACGGCCGAGGTGGAGGTCACCTCCCCCTGCCGGGTCCGCCTCACCGCCCACCGCCTCGACCGCCTCCACCGCACGCACACCCGGCAGGTCTTCGACGGGCTCCTGGAGCCGGGCCGCCACCGCATCCCGCTGGACGCCCGGGCCGTGAGGGGAGAGGCCTTCCTGGTGGCACGGGCGCCGGGGAACGTGCTCGTCGTCCCGGTGGGACGCTGACCACCCCCTCCGACGGCCGTTAGGATCGGCGGTCTGATGACTGCCACCCTCGTCGCCAAGAACCTCGCCGCCGGTCACGGCGACCGCTCGCTGTTCACCGGACTGGACCTCGTCGTCGCCCCCGGGGACGTCATCGGGCTGGTCGGCGCCAACGGCGCGGGCAAGTCCACCCTGCTGCGGATGCTCGCCGGACTGGCCGCCCCGGAGCTGGGTGAGCTCAGCCTGTCCCCGCCGGCCGCGACCGTCGGGCATCTGCCGCAGGAGCCGGAGCGCAGGTCCGGCGAGAGCGTGCGGGCGTTCCTCGCCCGCCGCACCGGGGTCGCCGAGGCGCAGCGCGTGATGGACGAGGCCACCCAGGCGCTCGTCGACGGCGCGGCCGGCGCCGACGACGCGTACGCGACGAGCCTGGAGCGGTGGCTCGGCCTCGGCGGCGCCGACCTCGACGAACGCGCCGAGGAGGTGACCGACTCCCTGGGCCTGGCCGTCGACCTGGACCAGCCGATGACCTCCCTGTCCGGCGGGCAGGCGGCCCGCGCGGGCCTCGCCTCCCTGCTGCTCTCCCGCTACGACGTCTTCCTGCTCGACGAACCCACCAACGACCTCGATCTGGACGGCCTGGAACGGCTGGAGCGGTTCGTGACCGGCCTGCGCGCCGGGACGGTCGTCGTCAGCCACGACCGCGAGTTCCTCACCCGTACGGTCACCAAGGTCCTCGAACTCGACCTCGCCCAGGGCCGGGTGAACCTCTACGGCGGCGGCTACGCGGCCTACCTGGAGGAGCGGGAGGTGGCCCGCCGCCACGCCCGCGACGACTACGAGGAGTACGCCGACAAGAAGACGGCCCTCCAGGAACGGGCCCAGGTGCAGCGCTCCTGGATGGACAAGGGCGTGAAGAACGCGCGCCGCAAGGCCGGCAACGACAACGACAAGATCGGCCGCAAGTTCCGCAGCGAGGCCAGCGAGAAGCAGGCCGCGAAGGCCCGCCAGACCCAGCGCATGATCGAACGCCTCGACGTCGTCGAGGAACCCCGCAAGGAGTGGGAACTGCGCATGGAGATCGCGGCCGCCCCGCGCTCCGGCGCGGTCGTCGCCACGCTGCGCGACGCCGAGGTGCGGCGCGGCGGCTTCGTGCTCGGCCCCGTGTCCCTCCAGGTCGACTTCGCGGACCGGGTTGCGGTGACCGGCGCAAACGGCGCGGGCAAGTCGACCCTGCTGGCCGCCCTGCTGGGGCGGGTCCCCCTGGACGCCGGGCACGCGGCGCTCGGCTCGGGCGTGCTCGTCGGCGAGGTCGACCAGGCGCGCGGGCTGTTCCACGGCTCCGAGTCGCTGCTGGACGCCTTCCGCGCGGCGGTCCCGGAGACCGAACCGGTCGAGGTCCGCACGCTGCTCGCCAAGTTCGGCCTGAAGACGGACCACGTCCTGCGCCCGGCGGCGACCCTCTCCCCGGGCGAGCGCACCCGGGCCGCCCTCGCCCTCCTCCAGGGCAGGGGCGTCAACCTCCTGGTCCTGGACGAGCCCACCAACCACCTCGACCTGCCGGCCATCGAACAGCTGGAGACGGCCCTGGACTCCTACGAGGGCACCCTGCTCCTGGTCACCCACGACCGTCGGATGCTGGACGCGGTCCGGGTGAACCGCCGCCTGGAGGTGGCGGCGGGCAAGGTGACGGAGCGCTGAGCGCGCGTCCCGCGCGGGCTGGACCTTGAGCGGGCGCCCGGCGCCGCTGGGCGGGGGTGAGACCGCCCGCACGGAGAGCCCGTGCGGACGGAGAACAGGCCCCTCGCCCCTGTCGGGAGCCGGAGAACCGGGCCCGGACCCCCGCGACGCGGAGAGTCCGGGCCCGTAGCGTCAGCGCCGCCCGTTCTTCGGGTCGAGCAGGCCCGCGCGGCGCAGCGCGTCGGCCATGGCGCTGTTGGAGGGCGCGGGCGTCTGGCGCGGCTGACGCGAGCCGCCGCCCCCGCCCGCGCCGCCCCGGCCGCCCTGGCGCTGCTGCGGCGGGCGGCCGCCGCGCCGGCGCCGTTCGCCCCCGCCGTCCTGCCCCTGACGGTCCTGCTGCGCCGCCTCGTCGTCCAGACGCAGGGTCAGCGAGATCCGCTTGCGCGGGATGTCCACGTCGAGGACCTTCACCTTGACGATGTCACCCGGCTTCACGACGTCACGCGGGTCCTTGACGAACGTCTTCGACATCGCGGAGACGTGCACCAGGCCGTCCTGGTGGACACCGATGTCCACGAAGGCGCCGAACGCGGCGACATTGGTGACGACACCCTCCAGGACCATCCCGGCGGACAGGTCGGAGATCTTCTCCACGCCCTCCTTGAAGGTGGCCGTCTTGAACGCGGGCCGCGGGTCGCGGCCGGGCTTCTCCAGCTCCTTGAGGATGTCGGAGACCGTCGGCAGACCGAAGGTGTCGTCCACGAAGTCGGCGGGCCTCAGCGAGCGCAGCACCGCGGTGTTGCCGACGAGGGAGGCCACGTCCTGGCCCGAGGTCTTCACCATCCGCCGTACGACCGGGTAGGCCTCGGGGTGCACGCTGGAGGAGTCCAGCGGGTCCTCGCCGTCCCGGATCCGCAGGAAGCCCGCGCACTGCTCGAACGCCTTCGGGCCGAGCCGCGAGACGCCCTTCAGCTGCGAACGTGACGTGAAGGGCCCGTTGGCGTCGCGGTGCGCCACGATGTTCTCGGCGAGGCCGGAGGTGATGCCGGACACCCGGGCGAGCAGCGGCACGGACGCGGTGTTGACGTCCACGCCCACGCCGTTCACACAGTCCTCGACCACCGCGTCCAGCGAGCGGGACAGCTTCACCTCGGACAGGTCGTGCTGGTACTGGCCCACCCCGATCGACTTCGGGTCGATCTTCACCAGCTCGGCCAGCGGGTCCTGGAGCCGGCGGGCGATGGAGACCGCGCCGCGCAGCGACACGTCCATGTCCGGCAGCTCCTGGGAGGCGTAGGCCGACGCCGAGTACACCGACGCGCCCGCCTCGGACACCATGACCTTGGTGAGCTTCAGCTCCGGGTGCTTCGTGATCAGCTCACCGGCGAGCTTGTCGGTCTCCCGGGACGCCGTGCCGTTGCCGATGGCGACCAGATCGACCGCGTGCTCCTTCGCCAGCCGGGCCAGCTTGGCGATCGCCTCGTCCCACCGGTTGGCCGGGACGTGCGGGTGGATCACGTCGGTGGCCACGACCTTGCCGGTCGCGTCGACCACGGCCACCTTCACGCCCGTGCGGAAGCCGGGGTCCAGACCGAGCGTCGCGCGGGTGCCGGCCGGGGCGGCGAGCAGCAGGTCGCGCAGGTTCGCCGCGAACACGTTCACCGCCTCGTCCTCGGCGGCCGTGCGCAGCCTCAGGCGCAGGTCGATGCCCAGGTGGACGAGGATGCGCGTGCGCCAGGCCCAGCGGACCGTGTCGGTCAGCCACTTGTCCGCGGGACGCCCGCGGTCGGCGATGTGGAACTTCGCGGCGACGATTCCCTCGTACGACGAAGGACCCTCCGTCGGCTCCTCCGGCTCCAGGACGAGGTCGAGGACGTCCTCCTTCTCACCGCGCAGCATCGCCAGGATCCGGTGCGAGGGGAGTTCGGTGAACGGCTCCGCGAAGTCGAAGTAGTCGGCGAACTTGGCGCCCGCCTCCTCCTTGCCCTCCCGCACCTTGGCGGCCAGCCGGCCGCGCACCCACATGCGCTCGCGCAGCTCGCCGATCAGGTCGGCGTCCTCCGAGAAGCGCTCGGTGAGGATCGCCCGGGCGCCGTCCAGGGCGGCCTGCGGGTCGGCGACGCCCTTGCCGGCGTCGACGAAGGCCGCCGCCGCGGCGAGCGGCTCGACGGATGGGTCGCCGAGCAGGCCCTCGGCCAGCGGCTCCAGGCCCGCCTCACGGGCGATCTGCGCCTTCGTCCGCCGCTTCGGCTTGAACGGCAGGTAGATGTCCTCCAGGCGCGCCTTCGTCTCGGCACCCCGGATCCGCGCCTCGACCTCCTCGGTGAGCTTGCCCTGCTCGCGCACCGACTCCAGGATCGCCGTCCGCCGGTCCTCCAGCTCCCGCAGATAGCGCAGCCGCTCCTCGACCGTGCGCAGCTGCGCGTCGTCGAGCATCTCGGTCGCTTCCTTGCGGTAGCGGGCGATGAAAGGCACCGTCGAACCGCCGTCGAGCAGCTCCACGGCGGCCTTCACCTGCCGCTCCCGTACGCCGAGCTCCTCGGCGATCCTGCCTTCGATGGACCCTACGAGGGGTGTCGTCACGATCCCGTACCGCCTTCTCACTTCGGGTTGCGCCGCAATTGTGGCAGGCGGGACCGGCAGCCGGGGCTCAGGGCGCCCCTCGGCGGGGCGTGGCCGTCTCAGTCCGACGCGGGAACGGACCAGGTGAAGACCGGTCGCCTGCGCTCCAGGAACGCGGTGACGCCCTCCGCGGTGTCGGCTCCGTCGCGGGACTGGGCGGTCCAGTGGGCGTCACGGTCCGTGCGGCCGTTCGCGAACTCCTTCGCCGCGGCCTGGGTCAGCTGCGAGCGGGCGGCCAGGATGCGGGTGAACTCCTCGACGCGCGGGCCGAGTTCGTCCTGGGGGAGCACCTCGTCGACCAGCCCGGTGCGCAGCGCCCGCTCCGCGTCGATCAGCTCGCCGGAGAAGAGCAGGTACTTGGCGGTGGCCGGGCCGACCAGGGAGACCAGCCGCCGGGTGGAGGAGGCCGGGTAGACGATCCCCAGCTTCGCCGGGGTCACCCCGAACAGTGACCCCGCCTCCGCGAACCGCAGATCGCAGGCCGCCGCGAGCTGCGCGCCGCCGCCCACGCAGTGCCCGCGCACCGCGGCGAGCGTCGGCTTCGGGAAGGCCGCGAGCGCCTCCTCGGCCAGCACCGCGAGGCGCTGCGCCTCCTCGGGGGAGCCGCGCAGCGTGGAGATGTCGGCGCCCGCGCAGAACGTCCCGCCGGACCCGGTCAGCACCAGGGCGCGCACGCCCGGATCGGCCGCGAGGGCCGTCAGCAGCGGCGGCAGCGCCCGCCACATCGCGGCCGTCATGGCGTTGCGCTTGGCCGGGTGGTCGATGACGACCGTGGCGACGCCGTCGGTGACCTCGTGCTGCAGCTGCGGCTCCATGCGCCGGATGCTATCCGCCGGCCCGGCCGTTCGATCAAGAAGGGGCCGGGGAGAGGTACGACACGCCGCCGGGTGATCGGCTCGGCCCGAACGCGACCGTTGCGGCGGGCGCGGCGCCGCCCGCGGGGGCGCGGACCCGGGCGCCCGGCGGGCCGCCCGTACAAACCGAAGAGTTCGCGAAGGCGGCGCGGGGGGCGACAGGAGCGGTCCCACACGTGACCGTGTCATACCCAGCCGGTCAGAAAGCGCTTCAAACCAGCTGACTTGTGTTCAGTCCTCTAGGTAGGACGGGTGCGTTACCAACACTCGACGTGTGGCGACAATCGAGCGCGAGGGTGGCGACCCGACGATGGGCGACCACGGGCGTGGGTACGGCCCGCGCCCAGCGGACGGCGCGGGGGTCCCCCCGCTGGAGGGGCCGCCGGATCCGGCGCCGTACGAGGGTGTCTGGCGGTTCACCGCACCCGCCGTCGACGCCTCGGTCCCGCAGGCCCGGCACGCCGTGCGGGACCTGCTGCTGCGTCAGGGGGTGCCCGTCTCGGACGACCTCGTCCACGGGCTGCTGCTGATCGTCTCCGAGCTGGTCACCAACGCCGTACGGCACGCGGCGCTGCTGTCGCCGGTACTCGCGGTGGAGGTCGCCGTCGGCGCCGAGTGGGTACGGGTGTCCGTGGAGGACAACCACCCCTACCGCCCGACGGCCCTGGAGGCCGACCACGGCCGCACCGGCGGGCGCGGGCTGCTGCTGGTCCGGGAGATCGCCCGGGAGGCGGGCGGTGT
This sequence comes from Streptomyces sp. NPDC014864, assembly GCF_043081525.1. Taxonomy (NCBI): domain Bacteria; kingdom Bacillati; phylum Actinomycetota; class Actinomycetes; order Kitasatosporales; family Streptomycetaceae; genus Streptomyces; species Streptomyces sp. NPDC014864. The sequence goes on along the minus strand of NZ_JBIBWT010000032.1, from coordinate 19,341 downwards.
CTGCGACATGGAGCACACCACGAGCGGCGGCAAGGTGATCTGGGCCGCCCTGCCGCTCAAGCCCCCTCGGTGACGTACCGCCTCACCAGCCGGCCGACGGACCCGTCAGCTCCCTGATCGCGGGGCGGGCAGCGTCCAGCACGGTCATGAACCAGGCGGAGAAGGTGTCCCGCGCGTGCCGCTCCGCGAGCTCGGCGGGCGTCACGAACGCCGTCGCGCCGACCTCCGCCTCGTCCGGCCGCGGCGCGGACTGCGCCAGGCCCACGAACAGGTGGTTGTACTCCTGCTCCACCAGGCCCGAGTCCGGGTCCGGGTGGTTGTAGCGGACCGTGCCCGCCTCGGCGAGCAGCGAGGGGGAGATCCCGAGCTCCTCGTACGTCCGCCGGGCCGCCGCCGCGAAGGGCGCCTCACCGGGGTAGGGGTGGCCGCAGCAGGTGTTGGACCACACACCGGGGGAGTGGTACTTGCCGAGTGCCCGCTGCTGCAGCAGCAGCCGGCCGCGCTCGTCGAAGAGGAACACGGAGAAGGCGCGGTGCAGCTGTCCGGGCGGCTGATGGGCGGCCAGCTTCTCCGCGGTGCCGATCGTCACGCCGTTCTCGTCGACCAGTTCGAGCAGGATCGCTTCCGTGGTGCCGCTCGGAGAGCTGTGCGTCTCGGTGGCAGGTGTGATCGACATACCCATCCTTCACATCGGTCCTCGAACCCCAAGTCTGCCGTACGAAAGCGGCACTCCCGGCGCTTCCCGGCACTCTCGCATGTCCGCGCCGGGACGGGTGCGCCGCCGGGCGCCCTCAGGTGCACGGACGCGCCTCAGAGGCACGGACCCGCCCGCGTGGCCCGGACACACCTCAGTGGCACAGACGCGCCTCGTGCTCCGCGTGTCCACCCGGCTCCAGCTGGAAGGTGCAGTGCTCCACGTCGAAGTGGTCGCCCAGGCAGCCCTGGAGCTCGTGCAGCATCTTCTCGTGGCCGATGGCGTTGAGCACGTCCGTGCTCACCACGACGTGCGCGGAGAGCACCGGCATCCCGGAGGTGATCGTCCAGGCGTGCAGGTCGTGGACGTCCTCCACCCCGTCCAGGGCCAGGATGTGCGCCCGCACCTCGGCCATGTCGACGTCCTTGGGCGCGGCCTCCAGCAGGACGTCCACGGTCTCGCGCAGCAGCTTGACGGTGCGCGGCACGATCATCGTGCCGATGAGCAGGGAGGCGATCGGGTCGGCGGCCTGCCAGCCGGTGAGCAGGATCACCGCCGCCGAGATCATCACCGCCAGCGAACCGAGGGCGTCCGCGGCCACCTCCAGGAACGCGCCGCGCACGTTCAGGCTCTCCTTCTGGCCGCGCATCAGCAGGGTCAGCGAGACGGAGTTCGCGACCAGGCCGATCAGGCCGAAGACGATCATCAGGCCGCCCCGGGTGTCGGCCGGGGTGAGGAAGCGCTGCACGGCCTCGTAGAGCACGTAGCCGCCGACGCCGAGCAGGAGCAGGCAGTTGGCGAGGGCGGCGAGGATCTCGGCACGGGCGTAGCCGAAGGTGCGGTTGCCGCTCGGCGGGCGGTTGGCGAAGTGGATGGCGAGCAGGGCCATGCCGAGGCCGACGGCGTCGGTGGCCATGTGGGCCGCGTCCGCGACGAGCGCGAGCGAGTCCGCGGCCACGCCGCCGATGATCTCCACCACCATCACGGCGAGCGTGATCGACAGCGCGATGCGCAGCGTGCCGCGGTGCGCGGCCGCCGCCGTCCCGGTGGCCGCCGCGCCGTGCGCGTGCCCGTGGTCGTGACCGGCCCCCATCTGACCTTCCGCCCTCCTGAGACGCGTTCCGGGACCACAGTCAACTACGGGCGGCGGGCAACGGGCAACGCGGCACTGAACACCGTTGTCATGTGCCCCGGCACCCGGCCTGACCTGCCTGAACGAACCGCCGACCGGGCGGTGGGCCGGTCAGCTGCCGTGGTGCAGCCGCCAGCCCTGCCAGGCCGAGGAGACCATCTCGGCCACCCCGCGCCGGGCCCGCCAGCCCAGCTCCGCCGCGGCCCGCTCCGCGGAGGCGACGGCGCGCGGCGCGTCCCCCGGACGGCGGGCCTCGACGACGGGCGGCCGCCGGTCGCCGGTGACCTCGCCGACGACCGACATCAGCTCCCGGACCGACACGCCCTCACCGCGGCCGATGTTCAGGGTCAGGTCCCCGGCGCCGTCCGCCCCGGCCAGCCGCCGGGCCGCCGCCAGGTGGGCGTCCGCCAGGTCGGCGACGTGGATGTAGTCACGCACGCAAGTGCCGTCCGGCGTCGGGTAGTCGTCGCCGAAGACTCGCGGGGCCTCGTTCCGGGTGAGGCGGTCGAACACCATCGGGACGATGTTGAAGACGCCGGTGTCGGCCAGCTCCGGGGCGGCCGCGCCGGCGACGTTGAAGTACCGCAGGCACACGGTGGCGATGCCGTGCGCCTGCCCCGCCGCCCGGACCAGCCACTCCCCGGTGAGCTTGGTCTCGCCGTAGGGGTTCACCGGGGCACAGGGGGTGTCCTCGGTGATGAGGTCCACGTCCGGGTTGCCGTAGACGGCCGCGGAGGAGGAGAACAGCAGGCGCCGGACCCCGGCGCCGGCCATCGCGTCCAGCAGCGTGGCGAGACCGCCCACGTTCTCCTGGTAGTAGCGGGTCGGCTGCGCCACGGACTCGGCGACCTGCTTGCGCGCGGCGAGGTGCACCACCCCGGTCACCTCGTGCTCGGCAAGCACCCGCTCGAGCAGCTCCGCGTCGAGCGAGGAGCCCCGGACCAGCGGCACCTCCTCGGGCAGCCGCGCCGCCCGCCCCGCCGAAAGGTCGTCGAGCGCGACGACGCGCTCCCCGGCCCCGGCCATGACCCGCGCCACATGTGCCCCGATGTACCCGGCCCCGCCGGTGATCAGCCACGTCATGCCGCCCCACCCTATGTGGGCCATCCACCGTGACACCGAGCGCCTGCCGTGACACGACGCCCGCCGTGAGGCCGAGCACCCGCCGTGACACCGACGGCCGCCGGGATGCCTGAGGCCCTCCCTCGCCGTCGTACGCCGGACATCCCGGCCGCCCGGGCGCCCGATCTCTCGCGCCCCCGCTCTCCTGGGGACGCCCCCACCCCGCGCCCGCCGCGATGTCCGCCCCTGCCCCCGCGGTTTGTGGCGGGGCCCCCACATCACCGATGATGATCGCGGCGCAGGCCGCAGCAGACCGCGTTGATCGTCCCGTGAACGGGCGGTGAACACGGTCTTCCCCGCATCCGATAGCCTCTGCCGACATGCCGCCCGGGTGCCACAGGCATACGGCGCCCCCCACCATGCACATGACCGGCGCGGACGCGTCGGCCCCCAGGGAGTGACTTCGGTTGTCGACCGCCATCCTCACCGGTCAGCCGGTCCCCGGATCGTCGATCGAGAACGATCTGCGGTCCCTCGGCTTCGACGTGCGGATCGCCTCCGACACCTCCGACGCCGAGACGCAGCTGGCCCAGGTCCCCGTCGACCAGCGGGTCGCCGTCGTCGACGCCCGCTTCGTCGGCCATCCGCACGCCCTGCGCCTGGGCCTGACCGACCCCCGCTTCGACCTCGCCGCCGTGCCCGGCGCCGTCACCGCCCGCCCGGCCGGCCGCCAGGCCCTGACCCGGGCGATGGCCCGCGAGAACTCCGCCGGCGGCGGCACCGCACTGGCCGTGGACAGCCTCGCGGACCGCATCGTCGCCGCCCTCGACGCCGAGGGCTCCGCCGTGCACCGCCCCGAGCTGGGCAGCCTCGTCGCCGCCGTGCCCACCGACCCGCAGGGCCGCAACGAGGCACGGCAGGCCGTCGCCGCCGTCGACGACGAGGCCGTACGCCTGAAGTCGGCCGTGAAGGCCCGCGACGGCTTCTTCACCACCTTCTGCATCAGCCCGTACTCGCGCTACCTCGCCCGCTGGTGCGCCCGGCGTGGCCTGACCCCCAACCAGGTCACCACCGCCTCCCTGCTCACCGCCCTGATAGCGGCCGGCTGCGCGGCCACCGGCACCCGCGGCGGCTTCATCGCCGCCGGCGTGCTGCTCATCGCCTCGTTCGTGCTGGACTGCACCGACGGCCAGCTCGCCCGCTACTCGCTCCAGTACTCCACCCTCGGCGCCTGGCTGGACGCCACCTTCGACCGGGCCAAGGAGTACGCCTACTACGCGGGCCTCGCCCTCGGCGCCGCCCGCGGCGGAGACGACGTGTGGGCCCTCGCGCTCGGCGCGATGGTCCTGCAGACCTGCCGGCACGTGGTCGACTTCTCCTTCAACGAGGCCAACCACGACGCCACCGCCAACACCAGTCCCACCGCCGCCCTCTCCGACAAGCTCGACAGCGTCGGCTGGACGGTCTGGGTACGCCGGATGATCGTCCTGCCGATCGGCGAGCGCTGGGCGATGATCGCCCTCCTCACGGCGGCCACCACGCCCCGCATCACCTTCTACGCGCTGCTCGCCGGCTGCGCCTTCGCGGCCACCTACACCACCGCGGGCCGCGTGCTGCGCTCGGTGACCCGCAAGGCGACGCGCACGGACCGCGCGGCGCGGGCGCTGGCCGACCTCGCGGACAGCGGCCCGCTCGCCCAGGTCCTCGCGGGCGCCCTGCGCACCGTCGCGGGCCGACTCCCCGGCGTCGCCGCCCCGGCCCTGGCCCTGCTCGGCTCGCTCGCCGTCGTGGCCACCGCCGCGCTGACCGGCTTCGGCGGCCCCTGGGCGGTCCTCGTCGCCCTCGTGTACGCGGTCACCTCCGCACTCGCCGTCGCCCGCCCCCTCAAGGGCGCCCTCGACTGGCTCGTCCCGTCGCTGTTCCGGGCCGCCGAGTACGGCACCGTCCTCGCCCTGGCCGCCAAGGCCGGGGTGAACGGAGCGCTTCCGGCGGCTTTCGGCCTGGTGGCCGCGGTCGCCTACCATCACTACGACACGGTGTACCGCATCCGCGGCGACGCCGGAGCGCCGCCGGCCTGGCTGGTGCGCGCCGTCGGGGGGCACGAAGGGCGGACGCTGCTCGTCACCGTGCTGGCGGCCCTGCTCACCGCCTCGCAGTTCACCGTCGCGCTCACGGTCCTCGCCGTGGCCGTCGCCCTGGTGGTGCTCGCCGAGAGCATCCGCTTCTGGGTGTCCGCAGGGGCGCCCGCCGTACACGACGAAGGAGAACCCGCATGATCGGCCTCGTGCTGGCGGCCGGCGCCGGACGGCGTCTGCGCCCCTACACCGACACCCTGCCCAAGGCACTGGTGCCGGTGGGGCCGGCGGGGACGGAGGGCGAGCCGACGGTCCTCGACCTCACCCTCGGCAACTTCGCCGAGATCGGCCTGACCGAGGCCGCGGTCATCGTCGGCTACCGCAAGGAGGCCGTCTACGAGCGCAAGGAGGCCCTGGAGCGCAAGTACGGCCTCAAGCTCACCCTGATCGACAACGACAAGGCCGAGGAGTGGAACAACGCCTACTCCCTGTGGTGCGGCCGTGACGCCCTCAAGGACGGCGTGATCCTCGCCAACGGCGACACCGTCCACCCGGTCTCCGTCGAGCGGACGCTGCTGGCCGCCCGCGGCGGCGACAAGAAGATCATCCTCGCCCTGGACACGGTGAAGAACCTGGCCGACGAGGAGATGAAGGTCGTCGTCGACCCTGACAAGGGCATGACGAGGATCACCAAGCTGATGGACCCCGCCGAGGCCACCGGCGAGTACATCGGCGTGACCCTCATCGAGGGCGACGCGGCCCCGGAGCTCGCCGACGCGCTGCGCGCCGTGTGGGAGACCGACCCGCAGCAGTTCTACGAGCACGGCTACCAGGAGCTGGTCAACCGCGGCTTCCGGATCGACGTGGCGCCGATCGGCGACGTCAGCTGGGTCGAGATCGACAACCACGACGACCTCGCCCGGGGACGGGAGATCGCGTGCCAGTACTGACCCGGCTCATCCCGTCGCCGGTCGTCGTGGACATCCGCCCGGGTGCCCTCGACGACCTGGGCTGCGTGCTCGCCGACGAGCGCATCTCGCACTCCGGCCGGCTCGCCGTCGCCGTCAGCAACGGCTCCGGCGCGCGGCTGCGCGACCGGGTCGCCCCCACCCTGCCCGGCGCCACCTGGTACGAGGTCGGCGGCGGCACCCTCGACGACGCGATCCGGTTGGCCGACGAGATGAAGTCCGGCCACTTCGACGCGGTGGTCGGCCTGGGCGGCGGCAAGATCATCGACTGCGCCAAGTTCGCCGCGGCGCGCGTCGGACTGCCCCTGGTCGCGGTGCCGACGAACCTCGCGCACGACGGCCTGTGCTCCCCGGTCGCGACCCTCGACAACGACGCGGGCCGCGGATCCTACGGCGTGCCCAACCCGATCGCCGTCGTCATCGACCTGGACGTGATCCGCGAGGCGCCCGCGCGCTTCGTCCGCTCCGGCATCGGCGACGCCGTGTCCAACATCTCCGCCGTCGCGGACTGGGAGCTGTCCCACCGCGTCAACGGCGAGAAGGTCGACGGGCTGGCCGCGGCCATGGCCCGCCAGGCGGGCGAGGCGGTGCTGCGGCACCCGGGCGGCATCGGCGACAACGAGTTCCTCCAGGTGCTCGCCGAGGCGCTGGTGCTCAGCGGGATCGCCATGTCGGTCTCGGGCGACTCCCGGCCCTCGTCCGGGGCGTGCCACGAGATCAACCACGCCTTCGACCTGCTGTTCCCCCAGCGCGCCGCGAGCCACGGCGAGCAGTGCGGACTGGGCGCGGCCTTCGCGATGTACCTGCGCGGGGCCCACGAGCAGTCGGCGTTCATGGCCGCGGTGCTGCGCCGGCACGGACTGCCGGTGCTGCCGGAGGAGATCGGCTTCACCGTGGACGAGTTCGTCCGCGCCGTGGAGTTCGCCCCGGAGACCCGGCCCGGCCGCTACACGATCCTCGAACACCTCGCCCTCAAGACGAACCAGATCAAGGACATCTACGCCGACTATGTCAAGGCCATCGGTAGCTGAACTCCGTCCGGTCGTCCACCCCGCGGGGGTCAAGGACCGGCGCAGCGGTGAGCACTGGATGGGACGCCTCTACATGCGTGAGGTGTCCCTGCGGGTCGACCGCTACCTGGTCAACACCAGGATCACGCCCAACCAGCTCACGTACCTGATGACCCTCTGCGGCGTCCTGGCGTGCCCCGCCCTGCTGGTGCCGGGGATTCCCGGCGCCGTGCTCGGCGTGGTCATGGTGCAGCTGTACCTGCTGCTGGACTGCGTCGACGGCGAGATAGCGCGCTGGAAGCAGCAGTTCTCGCTCGGCGGGGTCTACCTGGACCGGATCGGCGCCTACCTGTGCGACGCCGCGGTCCTGGTCGGGCTGGGCCTGCGCGCCGCCGACCTGTGGGGCAGCGGGCGGATCGACTGGCTGTGGGCCTTCCTCGGGACCCTCGCCGCCCTCGGCGCGATCCTGATCAAGGCCGAGACCGACCTCGTCGGTGTCGCCCGGCACCAGGGCGGCCTGCCGCCGGTCAAGGAGGCCGCGTCCGAGCCGCGCTCCTCCGGCATGGCGCTGGCCCGCCGGGCCGCCGCGGCGGTGAAGTTCCACCGGCTGATCCTCGGCATCGAGGCGTCCCTGCTGATCCTGGTCCTCGCGATCGCCGACGCGGCCAGGGGCGACCTGTTCTTCACCCGGCTCGGCACCGCCGTACTCGCCGGGATCGCGCTGCTGCAGACCCTGCTGCACCTGGTGTCCGTCCTCGCCTCCAGCAGGCTGCGATGAGCACCGTGGGCAACGCGCTCAAGGTCGGCGCGGTCGTCATCACCATGGGCAACCGCCCCGACGAGCTGCGCGCCCTGCTCGACTCGGTCGCCAAGCAGGAGGGCGACCGGGTCGGGGTGGTCGTGGTCGGCAACGGCTCGCCCGTCCCCGACGTCCCCGAGGGCGTCCGCACGATCGAGCTGCCGGAGAACCTCGGCATCCCCGGCGGGCGCAACGTCGGCATCGAGGCCTTCGGCCCGAGCGGCCGGGACGTCGACATCCTGCTCTTCCTCGACGACGACGGTCTGCTCGCCCACCACGACACCGCCGAGCTGTGCCGCCGGGCCTTCACGGACGATCCGAGGCTCGGCATCATCAGCTTCCGCATCGCCGACCCGGAGACCGGTGTCACCCAGCGCCGCCACGTGCCGCGGCTGCGCGCCGCCGACCCGATGCGCTCCTCCCGGGTCACCACCTTCCTCGGCGGCGCCAACGCCGTCCGCACCCAGGTCTTCGCGGAAGTGGGTGCGCTGCCGGACGAATTCTTCTACGCGCACGAGGAAACCGATCTGGCATGGCGGGCCCTGGACGCGGGCTGGATGATCGACTACCGGTCCGACATGGTGCTGTACCACCCCACGACCGCGCCCTCGCGGCACGCGGTCTACCACCGCATGGTCGCCCGCAACCGGGTCTGGCTGGCCCGCCGCAACCTGCCCGCCCCGCTGGTCCCGGTCTACCTCGGGGTCTGGATGCTGCTCACCCTGCTCCGCCGCCCCTCCCGGCCGGCGCTGAAGGCCTGGTTCGGCGGTTTCCGGGAAGGCTGGACCACACCGTGCGGTCCGCGCCGGCCCATGAAGTGGCGTACGGTGTGGCGGCTGACCCGGCTGGGCCGGCCTCCGGTCATCTGACAAGCTCGATCCCGTGGGTGCCGGGCCGTCACCCGGCCCGCGCTCGTGCTGCCCGCCCAGGCGGCGCATCTTCGAAGACGAAAGTATCCGGTTGTGAGTGAGACAACGCACGACGGCGGCGTCGCGGTCGACGCGGCACCGTCGCCCGACGAGGGCCTCACGGCGGCGCGGCTCGCCGCCAGGCACGGGCTGACCGTCAGCGGCGCCCGGCCCCCGCTGACGGAGTACGTCCGCCAGCTCTGGGGGCGGCGTCACTTCATCCTCGCCTTCTCCCAGGCGAAGCTGACCGCCCAGTACAGCCAGGCCAAGCTCGGCCAGCTCTGGCAGGTGGCGACCCCGCTGCTGAACGCGGCCGTGTACTACTTCATCTTCGGTGTGATCCTGCGGGCCAGCCGGGGCATGACGCCCGAGACGTACATCCCCTTCCTGGTCACCGGCGTGTTCGTGTTCACGTTCACGCAGAGCTCGGTGATGGCGGGGGTGCGGGCCATCTCCGGCAACCTCGGCCTGGTGCGGGCGCTGCACTTCCCGCGCGCCTCGCTGCCGGTCTCCTTCGCGCTGCAGCAGCTCCAGCAGCTGCTGTTCTCGATGATCGTGCTGTTCGTGGTGGCCATCGGCTTCGGCAGCTACCCGGGGCTGTCCTGGCTGCTGATCGTGCCGGTGCTGGCGCTGCAGTTCCTGTTCAACACGGGCCTCGCGCTGATCGTCGCCCGGATGGGCGCCAAGACCCCCGACCTGGCCCAGCTCATGCCGTTCCTTCTGCGTACCTGGATGTACGCGTCCGGTGTGATGTTCTCCATCAGCGGGATGCTCGCCGGGCGGCCGGAGTGGTTCATCCGTCTGATGCAGGTGAACCCCGCCGCGGTCTACATGGATCTGATGCGGTTCGCGCTGATCGACGGGTACGGTGCCTCGCACCTGCCGCCGCACGTCTGGGCCGTCGCCCTGTTCTGGGCCGTCGTCGTCTTCGCCGGCGGGTTCGTCTACTTCTGGAAGGCGGAGGAGAGGTACGGCCGTGGCTGAGCAGAACGCCGCCCGCGTCGACGGGGAGCGCATCCCCACCGTCATCGCGGACGAACTGCACATCGTCTACCGCGTCAACGGCGCCAAGACGGGCAAGGGCAGTGCCACCGCCGCGCTCAGCCGCATCCTGAAGCGCGGCGAGGAGCGCGGCGTGCGCAAGGTGCACGCCGTCAAGGGCGTCTCCTTCGTCGCCTACCGCGGCGAGGCCATCGGCCTGATCGGCTCCAACGGCTCGGGCAAGTCCACCCTGCTGCGCGCCATCGCCGGTCTGCTGCCCGCCGAGAAGGGCAAGGTCTACACCGACGGCCAGCCCTCGCTCCTGGGCGTGAACGCGGCCCTGATGAACGACCTGACCGGTGAGCGCAACGTCATCCTCGGCGGTCTCGCCATGGGCATGTCCCGCGAGGAGATCAAGTCGCGCTACCAGGAGATCGTCGACTTCTCCGGCATCAACGAGAAGGGCGACTTCATCACGCTGCCGATGCGGACGTACTCCTCCGGCATGGCGGCCCGGCTGCGCTTCTCCATCGCCGCAGCCAAGGACCACGACGTCCTCATGATCGACGAGGCGCTGGCCACCGGTGACCGCAAGTTCCAGAAGCGGTCCGAGGAGCGCATCCGGGAGCTGCGCAAGGAGGCCGGCACCGTCTTCCTGGTCAGCCACAACAACAAGTCGATCCGCGACACCTGCGACCGGGTGCTGTGGCTGGAGCGCGGTGAGCTGCGCATGGACGGCCCCACCGAAGAGGTGCTCAAGGAGTACGAGAAGTTCACCGGCAAGTGACCCGGACGCCGTCGGGCCCCGCCGGAACTGCTCCGGTGGGGCCCCGCGTCTGCAAAGGAAACGTCAACTCGGGCCGGGGCGTGGAATCTTGACACCAATCGGTGTGTTGTTGTGATGTGCCGGACACCCCTGCGGAACACACCACGTTGTACAACGTAAGCTGTACCGGTCCCCGAAAGCGGCACATGGGGCGATAATGCGCAACACCCTCCCTCGGGGCGGCCCGGCGGAGGGTCCGGCGGCGTGTCCGAAATAGTGTGTATTGGGTCGGCAGTGTAGAACGGGAGATGTGACGGCAATGGCTACGGAAACTCCCCAGCTCAGCGCAAGCCGTGCCGTCCCCGCTCCGGGCAGCGCGCGGTGACGGGAACCACCGCGGCGCGCGACCCGGGGCGCGCCACGCTGGACAAGGCCGCGGGCGAGAACTTCCCCGTGGCGCCGTTCTTCCTGCCCAGAGCCTGGCGCGCCGACCTCATGGCCGTCTACGGCTTCGCCCGCCTCGTCGACGACATCGGCGACGGCGACCTGGCCCCCGGCGGGGCCGACGCCCGGCTGCTCGGCGTGTCGCCCGAGGAGGCCGGGAACCGCCTGGTCCTCCTGGACGCCTTCGAGGACGACCTGCGCCGCGTGTTCGACGGCGCACCGCGCCACCCGCTGCTGCGCCGGCTCCAGCCCACCGTCCACCGCCACGCGCTGACCCCCGAGCCCTTCCTCGGCCTGATTGCGGCCAACCGCCAGGACCAGCTCGTCACGCGGTACGAGACCTACGACGACCTCCTCGCCTACTGCGCGCTGTCCGCCAACCCCGTGGGCCGCCTCGTGCTCGCCGTCACCGGCACCTCGACCCCCGAGCGGATCCGCCGCTCCGACGCCGTCTGCACCGCCCTGCAGATCGTCGAGCACCTCCAGGACGTCGCGGAGGACCTCGCCCGCGACCGGGTCTACCTCCCCGCCGCCGACCTGAAGCGCTTCCACGTGCGGGAGGACGATCTCGCCGCCCCCACCGCCGGCGCCTCGGTGCGCGCCCTGGTCGCGTACGAGGCGGAACGCGCCCGCGTCCTGCTGGATGAGGGCGCCGCCCTGGTGGGCAGCGTCCACGGCAGGCTGAAGCTGCTGCTCGCGGGTTTCGTGGCGGGCGGAAGGGCGGCCGTCCGGGCGATCGCCGCCGCCCGTTACGACGTACTTCCCGGCCCGCCCAAGCCCGGCAAGGTCCGGTTGCTGCACGAGGTGGGCGTGACCCTGCGAGGAGAGGGGTGATCGGGGCCGTGGAAGCTCCGCCGCAGGTGTCCGCACCGGTACTCGCCGCCTACAGCTACTGCGAGGCCGTCACCGGTCAGCAGGCCCGCAACTTCGCCTACGGCATCCGCCTGCTGCCGACGTCCAAGCGGCGCGCCATGTCGGCGCTGTACGCGTTCTCCCGGCGCGTCGACGACATCGGCGACGGCGAGCTGACGGACGAGGTCAAGGTCGCCCGGTTGGAGGACACCCGGGCCCTGCTCGCCCGGATCCGCGAGGGCGGGGTCGAGGACGACGACACCGATCCCGTCGCGGTGGCCCTCGCCCATGCGGCCCGGACCTTCCCCATCCCGCTCGGCGGCCTGGACGAACTCATCGACGGCGTCCTCATGGACGTCCGCGGCGAGAACTACGAGACCTGGGACGACCTGAAGGCCTACTGCCGCTGCGTGGCCGGGGCCATCGGACGGCTCTCGCTCGGCGTGTTCGGCACCGAGCCCGGCGCGCGCGGCGCCGAGCGCGCCCCCGAGTACGCCGACACGCTCGGCCTCGCGCTGCAGCTGACCAACATCCTCCGGGACGTCCGCGAGGACGCCGCGGGCGGCCGCACCTACCTGCCCGCCGACGACCTCGCCAAGTTCGGCTGCTCGGCCGGGTTCCGCGGGCCGATCCCGCCGGAGGGCTCCGACTTCGCGGGTCTGGTCCATTTCGAGGTGCGCCGCGCCCGCACCCTGTTCGCCGAGGGCTACCGGCTGCTGCCCATGCTGGACCGGCGCAGCGGCGCGTGCGTCGCCGCCATGGCCGGGATCTACCGCCGTCTGCTCGACCGCATCGAACGCGAGCCGCAGGCAGTGCTGCGTGGCCGGGTCTCGCTGCCGGGGCGGGAGAAGGCGTACGTCGCCGTGCGCGGCCTGTCCGGGCTGGACACCCGGCACGTGTCCCGGCAGACCGTCAGGAGGCGTGTCTGATGGACCGTTCGCTCCCGGGCGGCCCCACCGCCGAGAAACGGCGCGCAACCCTCCGCGGCCACATGGCGTCCCTGACGGCAACGACCGGCCGTGGGGCACCGCGTCGCCACGGCGGGCGCACAGGGGAGGGCGCGCGATGACCGACGTCACCCGGCCGGACCAGCCGCTGAACGGCACCCCGCGGGCCGCCGCCCGGCACGCCGTCGTGGTCGGCGGGGGACTCGCCGGCATCACCGCCGCGCTCGCGCTCACCGACGCCGGAGTGCGCGTGACGCTGATCGAGGGGCGCCCCCGCCTCGGCGGCCTCGCCTTCTCCTTCCGGCGCGGCGACCTGACCGTCGACAACGGCCAGCACGTGTACCTGCGCTGCTGCACCGCGTACCGCTGGTTCCTCGACCGGATCGACGCCGTCGCGCTCGCCCCGCTGCAGGACCGGCTCGACGTGCCCGTCCTCGACGCCACCCGCCCCGAGGGACGACGGCTCGGCCGGCTGCGGCGCGACGCGCTGCCCGTGCCCCTGCACCTGGGACGCAGTCTCGCCGCCTACCCCCACCTCTCGCTCGCCGAGCGCGCCCGGGTCTGCCGGGCCGCGCTCGCGCTCAAGGCGCTCGACCTCACCGATCCGGCCCTGGACGCCCAGGACTTCGGCAGCTGGCTGACCGCGCACGGCCAGTCGCCGCGGGCCGTCGAGGCCCTGTGGGACCTGGTCGGGGTCGCCACCCTCAACGCGGTCGCGGGCGACACCTCGCTCGGGCTCGCCGCGATGGTGTTCAAGACCGGTCTGCTGTCCCACCCCGGCGCGGCCGACATCGGCTGGGCCCGTGTGCCGCTGGGAGAACTGCACGACCTGCTGGCCCGCAAGGCGCTCGACTCCGCGGGCGTGCGCACCGAACTCCGCACACGCGTCACCTCCCTGTCCCTCCACGAGAACGGCGGCTGGAGCGTCCGGGTTCCCGGCGAGACACTGCGGGCCGACGCGGTCGTGCTCGCCGTGGCGCAGCGCGAGGCGCACGGCCTGCTGCCGCCCGGCGCCCTCGACGCGCCCGAGCGGCTGCTGCGGATCGGCACCGCGCCCATCCTCAACGTCCACGTCGTCTACGACCGCAAGGTGCTCGCCCGCCCCTTCTTCGCCGCTCTCGGCTCCCCGGTGCAGTGGGTCTTCGACCGAACGGAGGCTTCCGGCCTGAAGTGGGGTCAGTACCTGGCCGTCTCCCAGTCGGCGGCCCAGGACGAGATCGACGCGCCCGTGGCCGAGCTGCGGGAGCGCTACCTGCCCGAGCTGCGGCGGCTGCTGCCCCGCGCGCGGGGCGCGGAGGTCGAGGACTTCTTCGTCACCAGGGAGCGCACGGCGACGTTCGCCCCGACCCCCGGCGTCGGCCGTCTCAGGCCCGGCGCCCGCACCAAGGCACCCGGCCTGTACCTGGCCGGAGCGTGGACCGCCACAGGGTGGCCCGCGACCATGGAGGGTGCGGTCCGCAGCGGCGTGAGCGCGGCGGAGGCCGCGCTGCGCGCCCTCGGCCGGCCCCGCCCGAGCCGCCTCTTCGCTCTGGAGGAGGCGGCGTGATGCTCGACCAGCACGGCGCGGCAGGCTCCCGCATCCCCGGCACCGCAACAAGGAGAGACACTGTGCCCACTGTGCCCCCGGCCTCGACGCCCGCTCGAAGGACCGCGGCGGACGTGACCGCGCTGCTGGAGCGCGGCCGGACCCTGGCCACGCCGGTTCTGCGGGCGGCGGTCGACCGCCTGGCACCCCCCATGGACACGGTGGCCGCCTACCACTTCGGCTGGATCGACGCCGACGGCAGGCCGGCCCACGGCGACGGCGGCAAGGCCGTCCGCCCGGCCCTGGCCGTGCTCTCCGCCGAGGTCACCGGGGCCGCTCCGGAGACCGGGATCCCCGGCGCGGTCGCCGTCGAGCTGGTCCACAACTTCTCGCTGCTGCACGACGACCTGATGGACGGCGACGAGCAGCGCCGGCACCGCGACACCGTCTGGAAGGTGCACGGCCCGGCCCAGGCCATCCTGGTCGGCGACGCCCTGTTCGCCCTGGCCAACGAGGTCCTCCTGGAACTCGGCACCGTCGAGGCCGGCCGGGCCACCCGCCGCCTGACCACCGCCACCCGCGCCCTGATCGACGGTCAGGCACAGGACATCTCCTACGAGCACCGCGACCGCGTCAGCGTCGCGGAGTGCCTGGAGATGGAGGGCAACAAGACCGGCGCCCTGCTCGCCTGCGCCAGCTCCATCGGCGCGGTGCTCGGCGGTGCGGACGACGCGACCGCCGACGCGCTGGAGAAGTACGGCTACCACCTCGGCCTGGCCTTCCAGGCCGTCGACGACCTCCTCGGCATCTGGGGCGACCCGGAGGCCACCGGGAAGCAGACCTGGAGCGATCTGCGCCAGCGCAAGAAGTCCCTGCCGGTCGTGGCCGCTCTCGCGGCGGGCGGATCCGCCTCCGAGCGGCTCGGCGAGATGCTCGCCGCCGACGCCAAGAGCAGCGACTTCGAGAACTTCTCGGAGGAGGAGTTCGCGGCCCGCGCCGCCCTCATCGAGGAGGCGGGCGGCCGTGCGTGGACGGCCGAGGAGGCGCGCCGCCAGCACACCACCGCCGTCGAAGCCCTCGACGCCGTCGACATGCCCGAGCCGGTCCGGGCCTCCTTCACGGCGCTCGCCGACTTCGTCGTCGTACGAAAGAGATGATCGTTATCGGTCGAACCAGCCTCGCGTAGTCGCCGGCCGGTGCCGCAGGAGGTTTGCGGGCACCGGCCGACGGCGGACCCACAGCAGCACGACTCGCACGACTGCACGAAGGGGAAGCCATGACAGCGACGACCGACGGAAGTACCGGGGCCACTCTCCCGCCCCGCGCTGCCGCGGCCAGCGAAACCGTAATCACCACACCCGTGGCGGCCGGGCCGGCACAGGCCGCCGAACGCGCGGTCCGGCGCGCCACCGACTTCCTGCTCTCCCGGCAGGACGCGGAAGGATGGTGGAAGGGCGACCTCGAGACCAACGTCACGATGGACGCCGAGGACCTGCTGCTGCGTCAGTTCCTGGGCATCCTCGACGAGGAGACGACCCGGTCCGCCGCCCTCTTCATCCGCGGCGAGCAGCGCGAGGACGGCACCTGGGCCACCTTCTTCGGCGGCCCCGGCGAGCTGTCCACCACCATCGAGGCCTACGTCGCACTCCGCCTGGCCGGCGACGCGCCCGGCGACCCCCACATGGCCAGGGCCTCGGCCTGGATCCGCGCGCAGGGCGGCATCGCGGCCGCCCGCGTCTTCACCCGGATCTGGCTGGCCCTGTTCGGCTGGTGGAAGTGGGAGGACCTGCCCGAACTCCCGCCGGAGCTCCTCTACTTCCCCACCTGGGTCCCGCTCAACATCTACGACTTCGGCTGCTGGGCCCGGCAGACCATCGTCCCGCTCACCGTCGTCTCCGCCAAGCGGCCGGTGCGGCCCGCGCCCTTCCCGCTGGACGAGCTGCACACCGACCCCGCCCGCCCCAACCCGCCCAGCCCCTTCGCCCCGGCGGCGAGTTGGGACGGCGCCTTCCAGCGTCTGGACAAGGCGATGCACGCGCTGCGCAGGGTCGCGCCGAAGCGGCTGCGCAGAGCCGCGATGAACACCGCGGCCCGCTGGATCATCGAGCGCCAGGAGAACGACGGCTGCTGGGGCGGCATCCAGCCGCCGGCCGTGTACTCGATCATCGCGCTGCACCTGCTGGGCTACGACCTCAACCACCCGGTCATGCGCGCGGGCCTCCGGTCGCTGGACCGTTTCGCCGTCCGGCGCCCGGACGGCGCCCGGATGATCGAGGCCTGCCAGTCGCCGGTGTGGGACACCTGCCTGGCCACCATCGCGCTCGCCGACGCGGGCGTCCCCGCGGACCACCCGCAACTGGTGAAGGCCGCCGACTGGATGCTCGGCGAGCAGGTGGTGCGGCCCGGCGACTGGTCGGTGCGCCGCCCCGGACTGCCGCCCGGCGGCTGGGCGTTCGAGTTCCACAACGACAACTACCCCGACACCGACGACACCGCAGAGGTCGTCCTCGCCCTGCGCCGGGTCCGTCACCACGACCCGGAACGCGTCGACAAGGCCGTGGCCCGCGGGGTGCGCTGGAGCCTTGGCATGCAGTCGAGGAACGGCGGCTGGGGCGCCTTCGACGTCGACAACACCAGCCCCTTCCCCAACCGGCTGCCGTTCTGCGACTTCGGCGAGGTCATCGACCCGCCCTCGGCCGACGTCACCGCGCACGTCGTCGAGATGCTGGCGGTGGAGGGCCTCTCCCACGATCCGCGCACCCGGCGAGGCATCCAGTGGCTGCTGGCCGAACAGGAGCCGGACGGCTCGTGGTTCGGGCGCTGGGGCGTCAACTACGTCTACGGCACCGGGTCGGTGGTGCCCGCGCTGGTCGCCGCCGGGCTGCCCGGCGCGCACCCGGCGATCCGCCGCGCGGTGACCTGGCTGGAGTCGGTGCAGAACGACGACGGCGGCTGGGGCGAGGACCTGCGCTCCTACCGGGACGCCAAGGGGTGGAGCGGCCGGGGCGCCTCGACCGCCTCGCAGACGGCCTGGGCGTTGCTCGCCCTGCTGGCGGCGGGGGAGAGGGAGTCCAAGGCCGTCGAATCCGGCGTCGCGTGGCTCGTCGCCACCCAGCGGGAGGACGGCTCCTGGGACGAGCCGTACTTCACCGGCACCGGCTTCCCCTGGGACTTCTCCATCAACTACCACCTCTACCGGCAGGTCTTCCCGCTAACCGCGCTCGGCCGGTACGTCCACGGCGAGCCGTTCGCCGCCAGGGCCCGCGCCGGGGCCGAGGGGGGCTGATGGACGCCCGGCCCGCCCCGGCACCGTTGCTGATCGCCTGCGCGCTCGGCATCGAGCGCCTCGCCCTGCGCACGGGCGGCCGCGGAGCCGGGCGCAGGGGCCCCGGACCGGACGACCGGGCCGCCGGCGGGCCCGTCACCGTCCTGCGCACCGGCATGGGACCGAAGGCGGCGGAACGCTCCGTCACCCGGCTCCTCGCCGATCCGGCGCTCGCCGGGGCCGCCGTGCTCGCCACGGGCTTCTGCGCCGGACTCGCCCCCGGGATGCACCCCGGTGACCTCGTGGTCGCCGAGGAGACCCGGGATCCGCGCGGGACCGTGCGGTGCGTGGGCACCGAGCTGCTCGTCGGGGAACTCGCGCGCGCCCTGCCCGGGCGCACCGTCCACACCGGGCCGGTCACCGGATCCGACCACGTGGTCCGCGGGCCGGAACGCTCCGGCCTGCGGGCGACCGGCGCCATCGCGGCCGACATGGAGTCCGCGGCCACGCTCCTGGGCGCGGTGCGCGAGGGCGCCCGCCCGGTTGCGGCCGTCCGGGTGGTCGTGGACGCTCCAGAACATGAACTCGTCCGGATCGGCACGGTGCGCGGTGGAATATCAGCTTTCCGTGTTCTTCGTTCCGTCCTGCCGACTTTCTTCGAATGGCACCGTAGTGTGTTGCTCCCCCGGAGGTGAGCCAGATGGCCATGCCGCTGCGTCAGTCCATCAAGGTCGCTACTTACCTGGCCGAACAGAAGCTGCGCAGGCGGGACAAGTTTCCGCTCATCGTGGAGCTCGAACCCCTCTTCGCCTGCAACCTGAAGTGCGAGGGCTGCGGCAAGATCCAGCACCCGGCCGGCGTGCTCAAGCAGCGGATGCCGGTCGCGCAGGCCGTGGGAGCGGTGCTGGAGTCCGGCGCGCCGATGGTGTCCATCGCGGGCGGCGAACCGCTGATGCACCCGCAGATCGACGAGATCGTGCGTCAGTTGACGGCCAGGCGGAAGTACGTCTTCCTGTGCACCAACGCGATGCTGCTGCGCAAGAAGATGGACCGGTTCACGCCCTCCCCCTACTTCGCCTTCGCCGTGCACATCGACGGACTGCGTGAGCGGCACGACGAGTCGGTGGCCAAGGAGGGTGTGTTCGACGAGGCGGTGGAGGCCATCAAGGAGGCCAAGCGGCGCGGCTTCCGGGTTACCACCAACTCGACCTTCTTCAACACCGACACCCCGCAGACCGTCATCGAGGTCCTCAACTACCTCAACGACGACCTGAAGGTCGACGAGATGATGATCTCGCCCGCCTACGCCTATGAGAAGGCCCCCGACCAGGAGCACTTCCTGGGCGTGGAGCAGACCCGCGAGCTGTTCAGGAAGGCCTTCGCGGGCGGCAACCGGCGCCGCTGGCGGCTCAACCACTCCCCGCTGTTCCTCGACTTCCTCGAGGGCAGGGTGGACTTCCCGTGCACCGCGTGGGCCATCCCGAACTACTCCCTCTTCGGCTGGCAGCGCCCCTGCTACCTGATGAGCGACGGATACGTCCCGACGTACCGCGAACTGGTGGAGGACACCGACTGGGACAAGTACGGCCGCGGCAAGGACCCGCGCTGCGCCAACTGCATGGCGCACTGCGGGTACGAGCCCACCGCCGTGCTGGCCACCATGGGCTCCCTCAAGGAGTCCCTGCGCGCCCTGCGCGAGACCGTCTCCGGAAACCGCGAGTGACGCCGTGACCGCCGTTTCCCTGGGCGTTCCCGAGGTACCGGGCCGGCCGATCGCCGAGCGGCGCGTGTCGCGGCGGATCGAGGTCGGGCCGGTACCGGTCGGGGGCGGGGCCCCGGTGTCGGTGCAGTCGATGACGACGACGCGTACGTCGGACATCGGTGCGACGTTGCAGCAGATCGCGGAGCTGACG
>NZ_JBIBWT010000031.1:0-36508 GCF_043081525.1 Streptomyces sp. NPDC014864 | reverse complement strand
CTGCCAGTGCCGGGTCCTGGACTTGGCGTACGTGCCGCGGGCACTGGTCAACCGCGACACCCGCGGCCTGGTCAAAATCATCGCCGAGCAGGGCACGGGCCGGATTCTGGGCGTGCACGCACTCACCGACAATGCCGGAGACCTGATCACCGCCGCCGGCTACGCCATGACCGCGGGCTTGACCGTGCACCAGCTCGCCCACACCTGGGCGCCGTATCTGACCATGGGCGAAGCATTGAAACTCACCGCCCAGACCTTCACCACCGACGTCACCAAACTCTCCTGCTGTGCAGGCTGAACGCGCACGCCCACCCCACGCGAAGCCGGGAACACCCATGGACACGACAACACGGACGATGACGATCGGGGAATTGTCCGCGCGCACCGCGGTGCCGGTGAAAGCGTTGCGCGAGTATACCGACCTCGGGCTGATCTGCACCCTGGGCCGCAGCCCGGCCGGGTACCGGCTCTACACCGACGACGCCCTGTGGTGCGTGCGGTTCATCGGCGAGCTCCGCGGGCTCGGGCTCACCATCGCCGAAATCCAGCACCTCCTCACCGCCGGCGGTGACACCAGCGGCCGGTCGGTCGGCACGCACCTGGCCGAGCTGCTGCACCGTTCCCGGCAACGACTCCACGAGCGGATCGGCCACGCCCAGCAGATCCTCGACCGCATCGACGAATTCGAAACAACACACAGCGCGCATGTGACCGCCGACGACCTGTGTTCAGTGGGCGATCTCTGCGGATGCGACCTGCGGGCTTGACCCTCACCCCGGGGACAGACCCTACCGTCGAAGCCACCCCGCCAAGTCACCCGGCGCACACCACCGAAAACGCTGTGGCCCTGGACGTTTCCCCCAGATACCGGCCTGCCCCGGGTCCGAACCAGACAAGGAGCCCACACTCATGAACAGCCCGATCCAGCAACTCGCCGACCGTCTCAACGACACTCTCGGCACCGCTCATACCCAGCCCTGGCTGTGGCCGTCGCTGCTGCGGCTGCTCGCCCACGGCGAACCCGTAACCCTCGACCAGCTCGCCACCGCCACCGGCCGCAGCGCCGAGGAGATCCGCCACGCCCTACAAGCCATGCCCGACACCGAATACGACGAGCACGGCCGGATCATCGGCAGCGGCATCACCCTGAAGCCCACCCCGCACCGCTTCGAGACCGGCGGCGCGACGCTGTACACCTGGTGTGCCCTGGACACCCTGATCTTCCCCGCCGTCCTCGGCCGCACCGCCCAGGTAACCTCCCCCTGCCACACCTCCGGCACCCCGGTACGGCTCACCGTCGAACCCGACCGGGTCGCCCACCTCGACCCGGCCACCGCCGTCGTCTCGGTCGTCACCCCCGACGCCCCGGACTCCATCCGCACCGCGTTCTGCAACCAGGTCCACTTCTTCGCCAGCGCCGACGCCGCCCGAGGGTGGCTCGACACGCACCCGGGCGCCACCGTCCTGCCGGTCGTCGACGCCTACGCCCTGGGCCGCCCACTGACCCAGCAACTGTTGACAGGCGACACCCCGCCCAGCTGCAGCTGCTGACCCGACCCGCCGGCCACCCGAAAGCCTGGACATGACAGAACGGGTCGGTCTGTCCAGTGAGTTCCGAACGTGCTCAGTCGTCCTTGTCGGGGGCATCGGGATCGCGCAGGGGCCGGTGGCGGTCGCCGAAGTCGGGCAGGTGGAAGGCATAGTGGCCGTCGATGCCGATGTGGGCGCGGATGAACGCCGACAGCCGCTGCGCGTCGGTGTCGAGCACCGGATAGCCTTGGGCGCGTAGCTGTTCCAGAGCGCGGTTGGTGTAGAACGTATTCCACAGAACCGTGCAGTTGAGCACCAGCCCGAGCGCGGAGAGCTGATCTTCCATGCCCTCGTAATAGGTGCGGGTCATCTCCCCTTTCTTCCCGTGGTAGATGCGACGCCCCAGGTCGTGGCGGCCCTCGGTCAGGTTGGCCTGGGCCTTGCCTTCGCGCCGATACGGTTCGTCGTCGGCCAGGCGCAGGATGTGCAGGGTTTTGAAGATCCGCCCGTAGTGCGCGATCCCTTGGCCCAACGGGGTGGGGTTCCCGTCACGGGAGATCATGCGGGTGACGTCGTGAGCGGAGACCTCACACTCATGGATCGACACCGCGACCCGGCACATATCCTCCCAGTGCGCGGCGATTTTTCCTGTGTCGATTCGCCCCCGTGCGGCCTGGTTGAGCGGGCCGTAGTCGGCGCCCTGGTCGAACCGCCACAACCGCTGATCGGGCAGGTTCGCCAACTGCGGCCGATACCGCTTGCCGATCAAATGCACCAAACCGAACACGATGTCGGAATAGGAACCGGTATCGGTAATGATGGCCTCGGGCCGGCGGCCACCCTGCTGAAGCTGCACGACATCGATGAAGTTCAACGAGTCGCGTGGCGTGCCGGACACCACCTTGGCCGCCAGCCCGGCGGACTGGTCGTTGAGCATGTTCAACCAGGTAATACCCCGTTTACGGCCGAAGTACTTCGGGTTCGGTCTCGCATGGATCGTGCGGACCGGAACCACGAACCGCATGCCATCGACCGAGGCGAGCAGCCCACCACCCCACAGCTGCGCCAACTCGATCTCGGCTTGGGCCTTGACCAACTCCACGTTGGCCGCGGTCAACGTCTCCAAACGAACATAATTCTGATCGACGTGGTGCAGGCGGTCACGAGTCAGCGCGTCCACACCGGGGCTGGTCACCGGCTTGAAACCCACATTCATCGCATGCGCGCACAGCACCGCGGCGACCGACAACCCCAGATCGGCGACGCGGGCACCATTTCCCGAGGCGTGGGTGAACGACTCGGCGAACCCGGGCACCCACGACATGACTTCCAGGACCAGCTCGGGCAGGTCGACCTCGGGCACCATGGCCTGGACCCGCCGGCGCAGATCCACCAGCGACGGCGGATCCGGCTCCGCCTTCAACGAGGCGACATGCAGACGGCCATCCTCATCGACCGTCGCCGGACCGTCGCTATCGAGCCGCGCGACGACCTCACGGTAGGCGGTGTCCACCGCGGCAGCATGCTCGCCGAGCAACGAACCCGGATCATCGGGCAGGTTCAACGCGTTCATCCCGGCCTCACGGGAACGTTCCCACGCGGGCCCGGCCAGCAACTGGGCTCGCGGGTCACGCCATCGCGTCGAGTGCGGGGCAAAGATGTTGCGGTGCTTGAGATGTCGATGGAACTGCTCGAGCAGGCACAGCGTGTAGGCGGCCCGGTCGACAGTTTCCGGTGGGCGGCCCTCGCGATAGACCAGCCGCTTCCACCCGCCACCGATGAGATCGTGGTCGACCTGACGAGCATCGAGCCAGCTCGCGGACAGTTTCGACTTCGCCGACATCAACTCGGCGAGGGTCTTCATCGCCGCCAGCACCGCCGCACCGTCCGCGGTGGCCCCGAACACCACGGTGCGCATCATCGGTGGCAGGAACACCCGGACCGTGGCCAGGCGCCCCGCCAACTCTTCCAGGCGCTGCTCGTTCAACTCGACGTCATCCACCGGAACCAGCTCGTCGATCACCGCGACAGCGGCACGGAGCTCGCTCTTGGTCGCGGTGTTCTCGATCAGATCCCACATCATCTCCAAGCTCAGGTCCGGTTCGACCTCGGTCATCTCCAACAGCACCTTCACCGCCGCGGCGAGCTTGCCCGCATGACGCGACACCCGCGGATACCGGCGCAACTTCTCCTCACGCGATTCCCGCTCGGCCTTCGACATCAGATCCGTGACCATCAACAGGTCGAACAACTCCAGCACGTCATCGGTCGCTCGGCCCGACAGCACTTTCACCGTGGCCACCATCACCGCCACCCGATGCTGGCGGGGCTCGAGGCGCCGCAACGCAGGAGCCTTGCTCGACAATCCATAGGTGGCCAGACCAATCACCCGGCGCTGCGGAACCATCGACACATCCAGGGACTGCCCTCCCACCGCGATAAGCTCGGCGAGGCGGTCCAATGCCGCCAGCATCCCTTTGGAACTGGTCCGGAACACGCCCCGGCGAAGCCGTTCCAGCTCGCTGACACGGCGCTTGCCCTCGGGCGCGGTCAGCAACGCCAGCAGCGCTGAAGCCGAACCGGCGGTCAGTTGATCGGTCAGCTGACCCCACAACCGCTGATCAGCGGCCTGGCGACCCTCGGTGACCAAACGTTCCAACGTGCGCAGACCCGGCAGCAACGCCTGGCGTTTACGTAGCCAGTCGACCGCGCCGGCGAACATCGCTTTCGGTCCGTCGCCGGTCACCCACGCCTGGTCGGAGACCCACGCCGCCAACTCCGACTCGACCTCGCTGTACGAGGTCAACCCGTACTCGCGCTGGATCTCCCAGGCATGTTCGAGTTTGGTCTTGTCCCGCTCGGTGTACTGCTTCACACACGAGGAATCCTCGATACCCAACTGCTCGGCGAGATATTCGACCAGCTCCGGGGGCACGTCGAGCGGATCGGCCAGGAACATCCCGAGCTGCCGGACCGTCACGACCTGAAGCGCGAACCCTAACCGGTTGTAGTCCCGCCGCCGACCCGCGACCAGCTTCCGGTCTTCGTCATCGAGGTAGAAGAACCGTTCCAGCTCAACACGGGACAACGCCCCGAACCGGCCGTAGCCGCCCTCATCGGTCACGCCGACATGAAATCACCTACAGCCCAGCACCGCTCGATGTTTCCGTGCTTAGCGCCGGATTGGGCGGATCTGCTCCCCGACCCCCGATTTAGCCGAAACCCGACAGGTCCGCGAGACACGGTTCGGAACCCGTACCGCATTAACAAACCAATCAGTTTCATCATATTATTTATCTTGTGATATGATAAACCCGCTAAAGAAACATTTAAGGAAGAGGATAAAATGGAATATTCAAATATCGATGATCTCAAGTCAGAAGTAGACCAACTTGGGCTCGTAGTGGCCTCACTACAAGACTTGAGGGAAATGCTCGACTACCGGAAGCTTGGACCGCGCGTCCTAACTGAAGTAGGTACAACTTTGGCGGGAGTTGGTCTCGGGTACTACCCCAAGCAGACCATCGACAGCAACCCGCAGCCGCGACAATGGGAAGAAGTGCGCATATACGCAAAGAGTTCGGCTGTAGGGAAGGTGATCGACGCAGTTCTCGAACCGGGAGCATCGAACGATACTTTCCTTCTCGAAGTTGCCGATGCAGACGACGCGAAGGCTGCTGAGATCCTCGATCAGATCCGCACACTCATCGACGGTTAGATAAAAGAGCTTAGGCGCCGTGATCGCGACAGTTCCTTGCCGCCGGATGGGGACTTCCGCTATCGAACCGGAGGACGGATTTCATGCTTCGAAATACCCACAGAGCTGCGGACATCGGGTCCGGCCGCGAAGTTCGGTTGCGTTCTCCACTCCCACATAAGAAGTGCGGCGACACAGCACTGCTACCCAGGAAATGATCAAAACCCCGGTGACATGCACATAGTGCAGAGGCCGATCCGGGGTCTTCGATAATAATCCTACAGCACTTCCACATCAAAGCTCTACAGAACCGCCGGAGTGAGATGCCCAACCGTTCCACAGCCCTGATCCAGAGCCTGAATACACTGCTCACTCCCGAACGCCTCGCACCGTACAAGGCCGCGGCCGGAGACGACATCGAAGGTGCACTGGATCTCTACGAATGGAACAGTCGCATCAGCGCTGCAGTGTTCGAAGACCTCGGTTACCTCGAAGTCGCGCTACGCAACGCCTGCCACAACCAGCTCATAATCTGGAATCAGCGCGAAAACAACGACGTGCCTTGGTATTTCAGAACAATATTCGGCCAGGAATCCCAGAAGGACATCGAAAAGGCTCGCCGGCGCTCTACTCGAACTGCCGATGTTGCGGGTGTATTGGTACGACTCTGCCCGCAACGGGATCCCGGACGCGCAGCAGGAACGCATCGGCGAACTCCCGAAAGTGAAGCTCCGACTCGGACGGTTCGGCGTCAACGGCGAGCAGAAGGGCGTCGATCTTCGGATCGGCCTCGACCTGGTGGCCCATGCCCGCAACAGGGCATCCGATGTGTTCTTCCTCGTCTCCGGCGACGACGACCTCGCCGAAGCAGTCGAAGAGGCCCAGGTGCACGGAGTGCAGGTCCTGCTGCTCGCGGTACCGACCGCCGACGGTAAAGCGCACGGCGTGAGCCGGCATCTGGTCCGCGGCCGATGACCTCGACAACATCGACGGCGCGGCGCTCGATGCCGCAGTGGTCAAAGTCGATCGCCACCCCGGGCCGGCGCCGAGACCCCCGCACCGGCCGTCGATGTCGACGACGACCGCAGCGGCGGCGCACCCGCCCACTCGCACTCCCCTCGACCTCGCGAGGCCTCAGCACACCCCGACAACGCCGCGACCGACATCGGTTCTGGCGTACAGTGTTTCAACGGGATCGCCCGCCCACAACCCGCACGGGTACGGTGACGACAACGACGAGCACGGCCCACTGATCGACGACGTCGTCTCCCGCGTTCTCACAGCGTTTCAGGAAAGCGCGACCGGTGAGGACCAACTCGAACTTCAGGCGGCGCGGCCCTCGATTCCACCGGACATCGACCGCGCACTTCTGCGGGACGCCTGCGACGTCACCCAGAAGTACGACCTGGACGAGAAGATCCGATACCGGTTGCGGGCACGGTTCTGGACGAAGTACGACCACTCCTGCGCCACGCCGCGAAGCTGACACACACCGACCCCGACGAACACCAGAGCACCGGCGCGAAAAAATGCAGTGCTGCAACAGATTCCGAACACACTGGACTGTCGGTGGGTACTGTCACGATGTTCCCATGGACCCCCGTGATGAACCGTTGACCGTTCCCGACGACTGCGTTCGGTGGTGCAGCGCCCGCGATCAAGGTCTTGCGGTGCTCGACGACATGGCCCTCGTCGACCTCGACTGGTGGAACACCCGCCTCGATCGCCACCGGATCCCGGTGCGGATCGCCGGCCACGACCGCGACGGACACCAGATAGACACCGGGACAGCGTATCTGAGCCGCAGTGATCTTCAGTGCGAGAGCGGCACCCTCGAAGTCGACGGTTGGCGGGATCTGAGCGCCCTCTACCTGTGCGCGGCGTGGCTCTACGCGCACCCGCACCGGGGCCGGGCACGGCGCTTCGTCGACGTCCGCACCCCGAGCACCCCGGATCAACCGTTCCGGGTCATCACCGAAGCGTTCGCCGCGTGCGAGCGATCCCCGGCGCTGACCGACGCCGGCCCGTTCCGGCAATGGTCCGGATGGCCGAAAACCCCCGGCGTCGGGCCGTCACTGTTCTCGTTGTACTGCTGGGCCACCCACCCCGACAGCATCTGGCGACCGCAACTTCTCGATCAACAATCCGTGTCGACCCTGCTCCAGCACGGCTGGCTGGAAAACCCCTCGGTCCCCCAGTTCACCGTCGCCCGCTACACCCGCTACACCGACCTGCTCCACCACTGGGCCCGACAAGCCGACACCACCGCCGAACTCGTCGAAATGTGGCTCACCCACCACTGGCGCACACAGATCACCGACGCCGACCGGGTGCGCCGCGCTCACCGCAACAACACCTGAACCCACACCCGTCGAGGCACCGGAAAAGACGGGCCCACCTCCCCGAACAGTCTCAGCCGGCGAACGGGGGGCGGCGCGATCTCATCGGGACTGTAAGAACAACGGTGTAACTCTGAAAGGAGATACGCCACTATGACTGATGTGATTGATCGTGAGACAGAGACGAACTCGGCTCAGCCGGGTATCAGCGATGCGCGGCTCAAAGAGCTGGTCGAGCAGGCGCGAGCCGAAGGGCTGCAGTTGACCGGAGATGGTGGATTGCTGTCGAAGCTGACCAAGCTAGTCGTGGAGTCCGCGCTCGAAGGCGAGATGGACGACCACCTCGGATACGGCAAGAGCGACCCGGCAGGCAGGGGCAGCGGCAACTCCCGCAACGGTAGACGCACCAAGAACGTGTTGACCGAGGCCGGCCCGGTCGAACTCGAGGTGCCCCGTGACCGGGATTCCTCCTTCGAACCGAAGATCGTGGCCAAGCGGCAGCGTCGGCTCTCAGGCGTGGAGGACATGGTGATCTCGTTGTCATCCAAGGGTTTGACGACCGGTGAGATCGCTGCACACCTGGCCGAGGTGTACGGAGCCGATGTGTCCAAGCAGACGATCTCGACGATCACCGAGCGGGTGATGGAAGGCATGGCCGAGTGGCAGAACCGGCCGTTGGACCCTGTGTACCCGGTGCTGTTCATCGACTGCATCCACGTCAAGATTCGCGAGGGCAACGTCGCCAACCGGCCGATCTACGTCGCGATGGGGGTGACTGTCGACGGCACCCGCGACATCCTCGGATTGTGGGCCGGTGAGCACGGCGACGGGGAAGGGGCGAAGTACTGGCTTCGGGTGTTGTCCGAGCTGAAAAACCGTGGTGTGCAGGATGTTCTGATCGTCGTGTGCGACGGTCTCAAGCATCTACCCGACTCGATCGAGCAAGTGTGGCCACAGACCATCGTGCAGACTTGTGTGGTCCATCTTCTCCGTAACACCTACGCCTATGCCTCCCGCAAGGACTGGTCCGAGATCGCCAAGGACCTCAAACCCGTCTACACGGCGCCGTCGGAGCAGGCCGCGCTCGACCGATTCGCAGAGTTCAGTGACAAATGGGAGAAACGCTATCCCGCGATCATCAGGCTCTGGACCAATGCCTGGGCTGAGTTCGTGCCGTTCCTACAATTCGACAACGCCATCCGGCAGGTCATCTACACGACCAACGCCATCGAAAGTGTCAACGCCCGAATCCGCAGGGCTATCAAGGCCCGTGGACACTTTCCGACCGAGGCCGCGGCCTTGAAATGCGTGTATCTGGCCATCATGAGCCTCGACCCGAAAGGCACCGCCCGCCAACGCTGGTCCAACCGATGGAAGGCAGCACTGAATGCCTTCGAGATAACGTTCGACGGACGGCTGTCTGCCGGACGAAAGTAGTTAGAAATCAATCAATTACACCGTTTTCTGGACAGACCCATCTCATCCGATACAGTCCCAAGGTTCAGCGGCTGGGGAGCCGGCATCGGCCGACGGCCCGTCGGTATGGGGAAGGGGAGAGTCGGCTGTTCAGGGCATTGTGCGCAACCGCAGCGATAAGTCGAGGGAAATTCGCATTCTGTGCCCGCATGGTGGAACCGTTCGGACACGGCGTGCCCGGCGTGCCGAGCGGCGGTCGGCCCCTGGTTCTCGTTTTCCGCTCGGTACTGTTTTCGGCCTTTTCGACGTGAGGAATCGTATGTTCGCTGACCGGTTGAATATGTTGTTCGAGGATTCACCGCGACTCGGTCACCCCGTCACCCAAGCAGAGGTGGCAGACGATCTGACAGCCGGCGGCTGGCGTATGTCGCGGCCCTACTTGTCTCAGTTACGCCGAGGTCTGCGGACGAGCCCTTCTCCGGATGTCGTTGCCGTGCTTGCGGATTACTTCGGAGTCGATCACGACTACTTTTTTCGGCCGGCCGGCAGCGAGTCCACGGACGCGTCGGCCGTCATCGACCGGCTCGAACAGGGGCCGCTGCGGCGCTTGTTGTCCTGCGTGGACGGTCTTTCCGAATCGTCCGCAGGGCTGGTCCTCGACATGGCCGAACGTTTGCGGCGCGCAGAGAAGTGTCCGGCAATCACTGCGGGCGACGGGTGCCACCAAAAAAATCTGACGTCCGGCCGAAGGCGAGTCTGAGATTCACACACGACCACCGATACCGAAACCTCGCGCGGGTCCTGGGACTGGCGCCACCCATTTGGGTCGATTCCGATACGCCCAAGCTCCTGTTTCGTCGGTCGCTGTCGGGTCGGGTTTCTCGGTGCCGCCACACTTGGGGTCGGCTACATCGGAGGCTGCTGCTCTCGCTCGATCGGGATTTGTGAGCTTGTGGCCGTGACGGTCCTCGATTGTTCGGCACTATTGATCTCGACAAAGATGTGACGGCTTTGCCGCCCACGATCGGGAAAAGGGAGTTCACTGATGGGCATGGCGAGTACGGGGCCGCGCACGGTCGTGCCCTCGGGCGTTCGGAATGAGCTGTACGAAATTCTGCGGAGCGGTGGTCCTCGCACCGCCCGAGACCGAGCGACCCTGATTGGACTGGTGAGATGACCGAGCGCAACGGGACGTACGTCGTCGCCGACCGTAAACCCTTGCAACCTCGAGCCGAACGAACGCGAGGAAAACTCCTCGCCGCGGCAGCCGCACGATTCGACGCCGAAGGCTACACACTCGCCAACGTCAACACCGTCATCGCCGACGCCGAAACCACCAAAGGTGGAATGTACTTCCATTTCGCATCCAAAGAATCGATGGCGCAAAACCTCATCGAAGAATGGTCCCGCGCGGTGCACCACGCTTTCGCAGATGCCAAAGCGACCCGATCTACCGCCCTGGCGCAGGTGGAGATGATCTTTCGGATACTCGCCCGCCGCCTCGACGCGAACCAGATCCTCCGGGCCGGAATGAAACTCAGCCTCGAACCCTCGATCGAGGGCTCGCACCAGACCTACCTGCGGTGGGTAGAGAACACCGACGACCTCGTCGCACGCGCCATCGAGGCCGGCGACGTCCGTGAAACCCCGGCGGTACATCGACTCGCCTGGAACCTGTGGGCGGGAACAATCGGCGCCACACAAGCGATTCCCGCGGACTGCGACGAGGTCAGCCTGTCGACCCGAATCGACGATGCCATCGCAGCGCACTTCTCGTCCATCGCGACCAACCACATCTGACATCGAGACCGGCAACACCTCCGGCGAAGACGCGAACCGCGCCGGGTCGGCAAACCCCCACCGCGTGCTGCACCGCATCGGACAGCGTCGAGGGCATCGGAAAGGACGGGCACACCCGGCTTCCCCCGGGCGGTCTCAGTCGGCGGGTGGGGGTGCGCTCGAGGCGATATCGGATCGTCGCCGGATGATCGCATCGAGGGCATCGCACAGGCTGATGCTCTCCTGCAGCAGCTGCATGAGCAGTTGTTGGCTGTGCTCGTCCATCGTGCGGCCCTCCACCGCCATGATCGGGGTGAGCGCGGCGAGCTCCGAATCCGCCTGCGCCTCGGTCACACCTCGCTGTGCCGCCACTACCGCTCTCCTCTCGCTCCCTGATCCAGTCCACCGTCATCGACGGTGGCTCCATCCCATCACCATCAGTACATCGGTGGAGGGAACGACAGCGAGCCTGCCATCGTCGAGTGCTGATTCCACACCATTTTCGTGGACTCCGCGCGGGCCTGAAGCGGTACCACCCTGGCGGATCAATGCCCGGAACGGCCGGCTTCAAGCCTCCGCCGCGCCGGCGACATGGACGTCGACGACATGATTTCGTTCGGCCCACGCCGCACCTACCCGTCGACCCTTGTCGTGAACGGATCGGTGCATCTCACCCACACAGCGCAACTATCGGCGGACGTGCGCGGTACGGATGAGGTCTGCCACAGCGCGCCGGGTCCGGTCGTGCCGGGGGTCGTGGGCGAGGTCGCCGGTACGCACGCGCTCGGTGAGTGCGGCGATCACTTCCGCGCAGGCGCGGGGACTACCCAGCACGATGGGCACCGCCGTCTTCGGGTCCGGCGCAGCGGGGCTTTCGGTCCGGTAACTGATGAGGCCCACGGCATGCGGGGGGACGGTTCGGCGGAACGTCGCCCGCAGATCGTTGATACCCCGGTACAGCCGGTCGAGGTCGGTGAGGGCGACCTCGTCGGCAACGAGCCTGCGTTGCAGAGCGCTGAGCACCGACAGTGCCGCGTCGATGTCCTCGGCCGCGCGGGCCGCCGCGACGGTCGCGCTCATCCGCTCCGGAACCGGTTTCTCCACCACCCGCGTGTGGTCGCGGATCTGCAACCCGATCGCGCCGCGTTCGCCGGCGCGACGCTCCTCGGAGGCGAGTTTGCGGCAACGATCCGAACACCACCGGGCCGGCCGGCCACGTGGCTTGACGGTGACCGAGTTACCGCAGCGTGGGCACAGGTTCGGGTCCATTTCGTCAGCATAAACATTTCGTCGCCCGAAAACATTGTCAGTCTCGTCACCTGAATGCAAGAGGTGTGTGGCACCTGGGGCGAGCGAGAAAGAACCCTTCGGGATAGAGGGCGGTAGAGATCGGTAGAGATCGGTAGATGTGGGCAGAAGCGCGTGACGAGCGAGCACGGCCAGGAGAGCAGCGCGGGCGATGAGAAGGCGTCGAGAACTGGGGAGGTAAGCCGGGAACGGCACCCGAGCCCGGCAGGTTCATCGCCTGGTGCCGAGGTCCGGAACGGCGTCCGCCGCCTGAAAAACATTTCGTCGCACGAAAGTACGCCCCCGCAGTCTGAAATTCAGCAAGAGGTGTGTCTGAAATATCTGGGTGAGGTCGTCACGGACAGCGACGCGCGTTGCCATGGACCCTTTCAGGGAGTAGGTCGTTGTCGGCAGGTGCTGCGATGCTCGAAGGCGTGCAAGAAATTCGGGTGAAAGTCAGTCGATGGGAATCGCGCCGACTGTGGTGGCGCGCCGGCACCCGGGCGCCGGGGTTGGTGCTCCACATCGAGGGATACAGCACCCCGACCCAGACCTACCGAACCCGCGATCTCGACCGCGCCCGCGCGATGGTCCTCGACTACCTCGAGGTGATCGGGAAGCCGGCACCGCCCGACATCGCCATCTGCTGGATCGAGACCGGCACATAGCCGAGACCCTCGGCGGCCCCAATCGAAGAACACCGGCACGAGCACGCCGGAGCGTCTCGCGGCTTCGCAACAGAAACCCCGCGCTGGGCGGGCGCGGATGTGATGCCGGAAACGACGCGTGACCGATTCACCGGCAGATTCTGTCGAGCTGCTCTGCGCGTGAGCGACCGTAGCCAGCTCTCTGGTCGACGGTTATCGAGGTGTCGGTTTCTCGTTGCCCAGCGCAGCGCCCCGGACACCGGGACGCGGCCGGCAGGCCGCGGTAGCCGACTTAGGGCACCTAAGTTTCTATCTTGCTCCGTTGCCTCCCCCGCGGAGTTCGGCGCGACCGCTCGCGCACCCGACCGCACGGGCGGAATCCAAAACCACGGGGTTTTGCAATATCTTGCTCTGCTCGAGGTGCTCTGCTCGAGGAGGGCGGCGCACGGGGAATCTGCCCGTGGTGTCACCGCGCGATCAGCCCACCGACACGAGGACGGCCGCGGGTGTGGTGCTCGGATCAATGCCGACGCGATGCGCACAACGCCCGCAAAGCAGCCCGCGCCGGCGTCGTCGGAATGCGCGTGATCCGGCAGACGGAGACCGTCGCACCCTCGGCCCCACCCGTGCAGCCGACCGAAAGACCCGGCGCCGCATCCGAGACGTTCGACCCCGCCGACGCGCTCCTGCACGTCACCCACTCCCCCGAACTGATCGCCCGCGTCCTGCGTGTGGTCACCGCCAACCTCGGCCCCCGCAGCATCGACCGTCAACTCCCCGGCCCCATGCACGACGCCGCCGTCGAACTCGCACCGCTCCTGGCCGATTACATCCGGCGCACCCGTGCGCCGGCGGCCGAGGCGACACCGAAAAACGGAGCCGCCGCTGCCTTGTCTCGTCAACAGCGGCGGGCACTGCAGCGCAGCACCGGAAAAAGTCGGCACTGACACCCGACACCGAAAAACTTTCCACCCACCCCGCTGTGGCGATGCCTCCACGTGACGATGCGAAACGAGACCACCGGATTGACCGGGTCGATCAGTGTCCGTGCAGATCGCTGATCACCCCTCCCTACGTCTGCCGCCGCAGTGAAGGTTGCAGAAGCAGATACCTGAGTCCGAAGGACTGCGTACCGCCGTAGTCCCGCCACGAACACCGATACCCCGATTCGAACCCCAAGCTCTCCCCGACCCGGTCGTTCTTGAGCTGCCACTGCAACGATCCGGGTTCGACACGACGGCCCTCCCACAACCGGAACTCGTGCGCCTGCGAGCGCACCGTGGAATTCCGCTCACTCCAAAACGGGTAGTTCGTCAACGTCAGAGAAGCCCCGGCCTCGACACTTCCGTCGAGAATGAGCCGTTCGACGCGTTGAGCGTCCCGCCAGGTTGCCGCCGTATCGAGATCCGGCGCCCCCGAAGAAGAAAGCTCGAACACCTCACCGTCGACGTCCGCCAGCAGACGCTTCTTCGGGTACTTCAGCTCCAACGCGATACGACGACCACCGAGCCGCCCGAGCACATCGACCGCCAGCCGAGACCGTCCGCCCACCCGCTCACTGACGGCCACCTTCTTCTCCAACCGAACCTGCTCCACCTCATCCGCCATCACCGTTGCCAGCGCAAGCTGGAAGTCGCTCTCCGAGTGGAACAGAGGCCGCTCTTTACCGAGTCGTTCCATCCACGACTCCACGTACGGTGCAAGATCGAACATTCAGCAGCTCCACTTCGATAGACGGATGCTCTCCAGACCCGGTCAGGGAAATTCCGTAGACGTAGCTTTCCAGCAGGAGGCCAAGCGCGCGGATTTTGGGTGGGGGGCCGGGATACCTGATATGGCTTGGCACGTCCCACCCGAATAATTTTCTATATGGCTCGGCGTGTCCGACCTGAATAGTGATCGTGATGCGGCACGCTGTCCCCATGGACACCTCGGGGGCACTGTTACTCAATGACACGCAGTGGGCTGACGAGGTACTCCTCCCACACCGCCCCTACGCGACGAACTACCTCGAGCGTGGCCAGTACCGGATGCACCGCGACGACGCCCTGACGATGCGTTACGTCGAGCACTCCCCCCACGCACTGCTCGGCTCGATCGTCATCGACTGCGACCATCCAGATGCGGCGATGCGAGCCTTCGAGAAACCCTCGGACCATCCCGCCCCGAACTGGGTCGCCCAGTCCCCCTCCGGACGCGCGCACCTCGGCTGGTGGCTCGGACCCAACCACGTCTGCCGCACCGACTCCGCCCGCTTGACCCCCATTCGTTACGCGCACCGCATCGAGACCGGGCTCAAGGTCTCCGTCGGCGGCGACTTCGCCTACGGCGGGCAACTCACCAAAAACCCCATTCACCCCGACTGGGAAACCATCTACGGACCGTCCACTCCGTACACGCTGCGGCAACTGGCCACCATCCACACCCCCCGCCAGGCACCCCGCCGCCCCGATCGCGCGGCCGGCCTCGGCCGCAACGTCACCATGTTCGACACCGCCCGCAAATGGGCCTACCCCCAGTGGTGGCATCACCGGAACGGCACCGCCGATCAGTGGCTACGTCTTGTCCTGCAGCACTGCCACGCCGTCAACACCGAGTTCGCCGATCCCCTGCCCTTCGTCGAGGTTCGGGCGACCGCGTACTCCATCGGTAAATGGATCTGGCGCAACTTCGACGAAGCCGCCTACCGCGCACGCCAAGCTCACCTCGGACGTAAAGGTGGCAAGGTCATGACACCTGCAAAGATCGAAGCAAACCGGAAACGAGCCACGAAGTTCGATCTCGCCACAGCAATGGAGTACGCGCTATGAGCCAAGGTGGAGCACGAGCCAAGCAACGTCGAACCATCACTGCACGAGAACTCGCGGAACGCCTGGGGTCTTCCGAGCGAACCGCTCGACGCCTCATCGCCGAACCACGGGATGAGTTCCTCGAGCGCGCCAAGGTCCGCCGTGACCGCGTGGTGTCACTACGAAACCAAGGCATGAAATACCGGGACATCGCCGAGGAAATGGACATCACCATCGGAGCCGTCGGGCGGATACTGCATGACGCCCGCAAAATCGAAGAGAAGGAAAACCCGGTCCGTGACGCCTGCTGACCTGAGCGGTCCCCCGTGGCAGCCGAACCCTGCTCACTTGCGCGCTGCGTCTACCGTGCCGATGCAGTATCCGAGTGCACTGATCCGCACTATTCATTACGCGCTGAATTTCCTCGACCGTGAACTCGCCGAACACCCAGAAGACGAGATGATGGCTCAAGCCGAGACCCGCGACGTCTACAGCCTTCTCGTGGAGATCACCGCGGCTCTGCATGGTCTCAGCTCCGAAGCCGATGTCACCGACGAGCAGATCCAGAACGCCCGGTACTGGATGCTCGGACAGTTCGATAATCCTCTTAACCCCACTACGTAGGACTGTACTTAGGACTGAGAGCAAACTGGCTTGCATCCTGGTCCAGGCATCGAATACTCCAAAACTCAAAATTTCTAGAAAGCTTTATTGTTAGAAACAATCTGCAACCTGCAAAATATCCGTTCAACCAAGGACGAGGAAAGATGCCCCCCACTAACTACGCAGCCTGCAAGCACAGCGCCACCTTGAAGGTGACGGATGAAGCTGTCCTGAGCATGCTGAGAGGACTCGCTCAGTACTGCGAATCAGGAACCTACCCACAGATCGCCTGGGGAGGCACCAAAGTCAATCACTGGCTGGCAGCTCGTAAGCACGCCACCTTCCGGTTCACGCAGCCCGACGACCGGGAATTCTTTATCAAAGAGGCAACCCGGCTACTCCCTGCAGAAACATGGGAGCTCACGATAACTAGCGACCACGATCCAGCCACGCCGCAGCGCAGGTAGGTGGTCCGGGTAGATCATTACCTCGCTACAAGAAGAAGACCCTGATACGTGGTGGCCTACTCAAGACGAGTGCACCGCGAGTTCCAACTGATCACCAAACTAACCTGCGTGCCTTCGCCTTCGTGGTATGGGCTACACCAAGAAACTCTAGAAAGTTATTTTGTTAGAAACGATGATTGTACTTGCGTTTCTTGGTTGTTGAGCCACTGCCAAAGCGCCTCGTACACAGCGTCCTGCATGCGGATCCCTCGCTGTGCGCAGGCGGTTTTGACCATTCGCTGCAGATCAGGCGGAAGCCGGGTCGCGAAAGCGGTCACCGTGGCGTCCTTTGGAAGTGTGGGCGGCGCCGCCGCAACCTCCCGAGCGAGTTGCGGAGTAAATGGGTGGGGTCTAGCGGTCTCGGTGACTCGTGGTGTTGCGAACGCGGATGGCTTCTTCTTGGCGGTACTCATGCGACGGTCACCGTAGAGAGCACTCGGTCCAGAGCCGCGTCGAATGCAACTGTCACCTCATGAACTGCTGGACGGACGCTGTGCACCGGGAGATGGTCACCAGTAGCTTCGGCGACCGCAGCACGTTGGGGGACCACCATCGGCAACACCATCTCTCCCAACGCCTCCCGAATTTCGCTGGCCCGATGCGTAGCTTCTCGACCCTGCGCCGGAACCCTGCCGAGCAGGACACCGGAGACGGTGAGGCCGGGGTTGTAGTAGCGGGTAATCGTCTCTATCGCGTCCAGAATCTTCGACACTCCACGGCTAGCCATGAACGATGGTTCAGTCGCGATCAGTGCAGTGTCGGCGGCGATGAGAGCATTGGAAACAAGTTTGCCGACGCTGGGAGGGCAGTCGATCAGCACCAGTGGGTATCGCTGGCGAAGATCGTCGGAGTCGAGCGCTGCTCGCAGACGCTGTTCGACTCCAAGCCCGGAGACCGCGTCCAAGTCGGCCAGATCCAGATCCGAGGGGATCACGCTGACGTGGTCCCACGTCGAGGTGTGCACCGCATCGGCTGCGCTACCGCGAAGCTCCTGAGCGAGTAAATTCGCGGCGGTCTTGCCTGCGAGCGGGTACTCGATACCGAGCGCCTCTGACGCGTTGCACTGCGGGTCGAGATCGATCACCAGAGTTTCGATCCCGCGGGCGCTCGCT
Source organism: Streptomyces sp. NPDC014864 (assembly GCF_043081525.1). Lineage (NCBI taxonomy): Bacteria > Bacillati > Actinomycetota > Actinomycetes > Kitasatosporales > Streptomycetaceae > Streptomyces > Streptomyces sp. NPDC014864. Next base: position 18,803 of record NZ_JBIBWT010000031.1, on the reverse strand, counting down.
GCTGAGGCAAGCCCGAGCACGGTGGTGGTCTTGCTAGACCCACCCTTCTGATTAACAACAGCAACCACAGTCATAACCAATACTCTAACAATCTAAATTGTTAGAAATAGCTATCTAGCATGCGTGTCGAACGACCAATCCCCAACAGTCTCCGTAGAAACCTCACTCGTTTCAGTCGCGCGGACAAGTAGTCGTCGAGCGCTGCCTCTCACACCCGTCCTTACGAGACCTAGTGATTCGTACGCCGTCTCCTAGGTGCGAAAAGAAATAGCACCTGCGCTGTTCCTCGACTGAGGGGTGGGCAAGGATGATCCGAGCACGTTTGTTGTCGCGGAGGGATTGGGTTCATGGGTTCAGTGCACGAGGTCATCGAGGCGTTTCGGCAGGCACCGTCGAATTCGGAGCGGGGCACGAAGTTCGAGCAGTTGATGGTCCGGTACTTCGAACTCGACCCACTGCTCTCGCAGCAGTACGAGAAGGTGTGGCGGTGGACCGACTGGCCGGGCCGCAAGGGCAAGCCCGACACCGGTATCGACCTCGTCGCCCGTGAACGCGACACCGGCGAATTCACCGCGATTCAGTGCAAGTTCTACGAACCCACCCACACCCTTGCCAAAGGCGACATCGACTCCTTCTTCACCGCATCCGGAAAAACGCCGTTCTCCAACCGGGTCATCATCTCCACCACCGACCGCTGGGGCAAGAACGCCGAAGACGCCCTCGAGGGGCAGTCAATCCCCGTGCAGCGGATCGGGCTGGCCGAGATCGCGGAATCGCCGATCGACTGGGACATCGCCTGGCCGCAGGGCGAGCTGCAGGTCAACCTGGCCGAAGCGAAACGTCACGAACCCCGCCTGCATCAACAGTCCGCCATCGACGCCGTCTTCGCAGGCTTCGAGGCCGGAAACGACCGCGGCAAACTGATCATGGCCTGCGGTACCGGTAAAACCTTCACCGCCCTCAAGATTGCCGAACGTGCAGCGTTGGAGAACGGCGGCAACGCCCGGATTCTGTTTGCGGTGCCGTCGATCTCGCTGCTCTCGCAAACTCTGCGGGAGTGGACCGCGCAAACGCAGTTGGATCTGCGGGCGTTCGCGGTGTGCTCGGACACCAAAGTGTCCCGCTCGGCCGAAGACGTCAACATCCACGACGTCGCGATCCCCGTCACCACCGATCCGGTGAAGTTGGCTGCGGAGATGGCGCACCGTAAGCGCGCCAAAGGTTTGACTGTGGTGTTCACCACGTACCAGTCCCTGCCCACCGTCGCGAAAGCACAAGAGCTGGGGGTGGATCCGTTCGATCTGGTGATCTGCGACGAAGCGCACCGCACCACCGGCGTCACGCTGTTCGGTGAGGACGATTCGAACTTCGTCCGCGTCCACGACGCCGACTTCCTCAACGCCGCCCGCCGGCTGTACATGACGGCGACACCGAAGATATTCGTGGACGACGTCAAAGAGAAGGCGGAAGAGCATTCCGCCGAGCTCACCTCGATGGACGACGAAACCGTTTACGGTCCCGAGTTCCACCGACTCTCATTCGGTGAGGCCGTCGAGCGAGGTCTGCTCACCGATTACAAAGTGATCGTGCTGACCGTCGACGAATCCCTGGTGGCAGCGCCGCTGCAGGATCAGCTTGCCGGGGTGCACAGCGAACTACGGCTCGACGACGCGTCGAAGATCATCGGCTGCTGGAATGCACTGGCCAAGCGTGCTGGCGAAACCCCCGAAGGAACAGGCTTCGCACCGGGTGCGGCGCCGATGCGCCGCGCGGTCGCGTTCGCGAAGGACATCGCCGCGTCCAAGCAGGTCGCCGAAGTGTTCCCCACTGTTGTCGATGCCTACCGCGATCTACTCGAGGGCAGCGAAAATGACGGGCGCACTGTCGATTCCACCAACCTGGACTTGACGTGTTCGGTGCACCATGTGGACGGCACGTTCAATGCGCTACAACGCAACGAGCAACTCTCCTGGCTCAAAGCCCCCCTGCCAGAGGGGGAAGCCCGGATCCTGACCAACGCCCGCTGCCTCTCCGAAGGAGTCGACGTACCGGCGTTGGATGCGGTGATGTTCCTGCACCCCCGCAACTCTCAGGTCGATGTGGTGCAGTCCGTGGGCCGGGTGATGCGCAAATCCGACGGCAAGGATTACGGCTACATCATCTTGCCCGTTGCGGTTCCGGCCGGTGTCAGCCCGTCCGAGGCGTTGTCGAACAACACCCGGTTCAAGGTCGTCTGGCAGGTACTCAATGCGCTTCGCGCGCATGATGATCGGTTCAATGCGATGGTCAACTCCATCGCATTGAACGCCACCTCGGACAAGAAGGACGGTAAGGGCAACGATCGCCTACTCGGTGGGCGCATCGGACCCCTCGTCGAGGTCGGCGAGAGCTTCGACAACGGCAGCCGTAGCAGTGGAAGCAGTGCTGACGTCGCTTCCACCAGTGCAGATTCTGCCGAAGGTGCCACCCCCACCGGAGACTCCGGTGGGGGGATGGCAACGCAGATGGCGTTGTTCTCCCTCTCCGAATGGCAGGAAGCGATCTACGCGAAGATCGTCGACAAGGTCGGCACCCGCGCCTACTGGGAAGACTGGGCCGGCGACGTCTCCGACATCGCCGCCGCGCAGATCACCCGCATCAACGCCCTCCTCGCCGGCGCCGACACCTCAGTCGCCGAGGAGTTCGAGCGGTTCCTCACCGGACTGCGCGACAACCTCAACGATTCGATCAGCCGCGACGACGCGATCAGCATGCTTTCGCAGCATCTGATCACCAAACCGGTATTCGATGCCTTGTTCGCAGAGCACGACTTCGCCTCCCATAACCCCGTCTCGCGGGTGATGCAGTCGATGGTCGATACCCTCGACGACACCGGGCTAGAAGCGGAAACCGCCGGCCTCGACGGCTTCTACGCCTCCGTCCGCGTCCGCGCGACCGAGGTGACCAGCGCCGAAGGCAAGCAGAAAGTCATCGCAGAACTGTATGAGCGATTCTTCAAGATCGGGTTCAAGAAGCAGTCCGACGCCCTCGGCATCGTCTACACGCCGGTGGAGATCGTCGACTTCATCCTCCGCGCCGCCGACGCAGCCTTGCGGGATTCGTTCGGGCGTGGTCTGACCGACGAAGACGTGCATGTCCTGGACCCGTTCACGGGAACCGGTACGTTCATGACGCGGTTGCTGCAGTCCGGGCTGATCAACCCCGAAGATTTGGCGCGTAAGTACACGAACGAGTTGCACGCCAACGAGATCACGCTCCTCGCCTACTATGTGGCGGCTGTGAACATCGAAACCACGTACCACGCGCTCGTCGATCAGGGCGGCGACGCAACATACATGCCGTTCGAGGGTATCGTCCTCGCCGATACCTTTCAGATCACCGAAAACGGTGACAGCCTCGACTCCGAGATGTTCCCGCAGAACAACGATCGCATCATCCGCCAGAACGCCACCCCGATCAACGTCGTGATCGGAAACCCGCCGTACTCCGCTGGGCAATCGAATGCCAGCGAAAACAATGCGAATCGCGCCTATCCCACGCTCGACCGCGCCATCCAGAGTTCGTACGCGGCGAAGTCGACTGCGACATTGAAGAGCAAGCTGTACGACTCGTACATTAGGGCGATCCGGTGGGCGACGGACCGTATCGGTGACTCCGGCGTAGTCGCCTATGTGACAAATGGAGGGTGGATCAACGGAAACACCGCCGACGGAATTCGCTTGTCACTGGCCGACGAGTACTCGACTATCTACCTCTACAACTTGAGAGGAAACCAGCGCGGCGACTGGAAAAAGGAGGGAGGCAAGGTATTCGGCGAAGGCTCACAGGCCACGATTGCGGTTCTCATTGCGGTGAAGGATCCTTCTCACAGTGGACCGTGCCGTATCCACTACCGCGACATCGGTGACTACCTGAGTCGCGAGGAGAAGCTGGCGATTGTTGGCGGAGCAAGCCTCAGCACAATTGACTGGGCCAGTATCAACCCAAATCCTGAAGGGGACTGGGTCGATCAAAGGAACGCAGCATTCGGCGCATATACACCAATAGCAGTCAAGAAGACCGCGGGAATCGAGACAACTTTCTTCGCTGATTACTCTGGTGGATTGAAGACCAACAGGGATGCCTGGGTTTACGCATTTTCGCGCGAAGCCCTTGGAGAGAAAATCAAGGGCACGGTCGACTTCTACAACGAGCAGGTTGACGCCTATGAAGAAGCGGTGAAGAGCGGCTCTCAGTCTGGCGCCAAGGACACTGTGTCCTACAACGACAAGCGAATTAGCTGGTCGTCAGGGTTGATTCCGAAAGTTGAGCGTGGCCGGCGCCTCCAGTATCAGTCCGAACATCGCCGAGTTAGCGTCTATCGGCCCTTCTGCAAGCAGTACGCGTACTTCGACGACGATCTCAACGATCGGCGAGGCAAGCTGCCCCGGATGTTTCCGACTCCGCAACACAGGAACATCGGAATCTACATCCCGAATCCAGGAAACCTTGCTCCGCAGTTCATGTGCCTCATGACTGATTCAATACCGGACCTCGGTGCCGCCGGGATCAGCGCAGTCAACTTCTATCCCCGCTGGACCTACGAGAAGTACGAATCTCCGGACTGCGAGCTCGATCTCGCTTCCTCCGACACACTCCAGGTCGACGAGCACGGATACCGCCGTATCGACAACATCACTGACGGAATCCTCGCGCTCTATCGGGACGCGTTTGGCAACCAGGTCACCAAGGACGACATCTTTTTCTATGCCTACGGCCTGCTGCACGATCCGGCGTATCGCCAGGCTTACGCGTCAGATCTGAAGAAGATGCTCCCGCACATTCCGACACCCGAGTCCCGAGAGCGGTTCGAGCAGTTGCTCTCCGCCGGTCGTCGCCTGGCAGATCTGCACGTCGGCTACGAGAGCGTCGATCCGTATCCCCTTGACGTACAACTCAAGACGGGCTCATCGGCCGAAGACCGTGAGACGTGGCGGGTCTCGAAGATGAAGTGGGGCAAGAAGAAAGACCCCGAGACCGGCAAGAATGTAGACGACCGCACCACGCTCGTCTACAACCCGAAGGTCACCATCTCAGGGATTCCGGAAGAGGCTGAGCGGTACATGCTCGGCTCGCGTTCAGCGCTGGCGTGGATCATCGACCGCTACCAAGCCAAGACCGATAAAGCCTCCGGGATCGTCAACGACCCCAACGACTGGTGCGACGAACACGACGACCCCGCCTACATCGTCGACCTGATCAAGCGTGTCACCACCGTGGCAGTCGAGACCATGAAGGTAGTCGACTCGCTCGAATAAGGAGAAGCCGAAAGATCAGTAACAGGCGAGTGCCGATCTCCGGTAGCCGTTGTCTCTAACAATCTAGATTGTTAGAAATAGGTCTTTATCAGTACTTTCTCGAGAATTTCAGATCGGTCCGGTATCTCGCGGATCGGACCGATCTAGAAGGCACTTCAGCGCTTTCACTATCGGCGCCTGTGCTTTGACCTTCCGCTGCACGAGCGGATCAGACTCGGTGCGGCACTCGTGCAAACAGATACCCAGATTTAGGACACCAGAACGGCCGGTATTGCGCTGCGCGGTGACGGTGGCACGTCTGAGGGTGATCCTGGTGGGCGGCCAGGTAGGTATCGACGGCCCAGCGCGGAGTGTCAATACGTTAACGCGACTTACTCCAGCGCGCTGAGTTGTTTTCGGAGAAGTTCCAGATCTATTCGGGCGCGGTCGAGAATCTCAGTGGCCGCGCCCGGGCAGTACCTGATCTCCTTGCCGTCCTCAACAATGACGAGGTGGGTATCACCGGCAAGTATGTAATGCGCCTGCTTGCCAGTCCGGTGCGCTGCGCATTTACGTTGATGGTTTGTTCGGGGCGTTTCAACTCGGATGTGTCGCAGGACTGATTTGACGGGCATTTCAACTCCTATCTGCTTATTCGCTGCGGCTCAGTTACGTTGATCGAGTTGGATTCTCAGTGAATCCCGAACTGAATCAGCGATTTCGTCCAGGCGATCGAAGATGCTGGTCATCTGTTCGTGTGACCATTCACCGCGTGTCCCGTTGGGCATACCAATTTCCTGATTGATAGCAGCAGCGACACGACGAATCGCGATGACGGAATTGTGCTGTCGCGGACCCGGACTCACGACCATGAGCTGGTGACCGCGAGGTGGCAGCTTCAGATCTGCCAGTACACGGTTGGCAACTGATTTTGTGCGCTCGTTGACACGGGTCTTGGCTGACTGGCGGGCACGCTGCGGCGAGACCGGGATCGATTGCGGAACTTGCACTTCTGCAGCTGCCTGTTGCGCGAGTAGGCGTTCACGGAGCTGGTCTCGGCTGACCAGGTCACCCAACTTCAGCCCGGGCGCAATGTCCTTGTCGAGCATCTCGTCCAGCACTCGGTCATCGGAGGGGTCGAGATAGGTCTGTTCAACGAAGCGAGTCAGAATCTCGCTGTCGACCAGCATTCCACCATCGAACCGGCGGGCGCGTGGACCGCTGTTTTCGCCCTCCGCATCGTTGTCAGTCTGTCCGTCAACCCAAGAGTGAACGAGTGCTTGATCATCAAGGTCAAGCTCTCGAAACTCAGACCAACGAGCGTCGTTGTTCAGCCCGACGTGCGAAACTATGTGGCCTTGATTGTCAGGATGCTCGGGAGCGGACTCCTGGACTACGCGCATGACTCGGCCGACGAACTGAATGTACGGGGCAAGACTGCGGAAGGGTCTGAAAATGGCTGCGACGCTAAGTCGTGGATGATCGAAGCCTTCGCCCAGCATTTGAACCTGCACGATGCAGTCAAGTTGGCCTCGCCGCAGCCGTTCGATGACGGCGTCTTGGCTGTCGGGGTCCATCCCCGAGTGAATCTCAGCGGCCCGGTAGTTGCACTCGTTGTAAATGCTGGCAACTTGTCGGGCGTGGTCGACTGAGCATGCCGCGGCGATGATTTGATGCTGGATACCTGTTTGTGCCCGCATGCGCTCGCATTGCTGGATGCTGGTCTCGACGATGTGACGGTTACATTCGGGGCTAAGCGCAACGCCACGGCGGAACCACGCCTCTTCTCGCAGCTCAAGGACTTCTTCGAGAGTATGGCGGCGGTTATCGTCGGAGTAGTTAAAGTAGATTTCCGACGGCGCGACGTTGCGGGAGTGGATCTGCTTGATGTAGCCGTTGACCATCGCTCGAGTGAACGGGTAACGGTAAACGATCTCGCCGTGGAGTTGCTGCTGATCAGAGCGGAACGGTGTCGCCGTCAGACTGACGACCTTCGCATTGGGAAACCGACGGAATACTTTCTGCCAACTCTCTGCGGCGGCGTGGTGACCTTCGTCGACGAGAATCATGTCAAAGAAATCTTCGGGGAACTGGGGAAGCCAACGGTCGGCTTGACTCGCCAACTGCTGGATGTTACAGACAACGAAGTCGCTTTCGATCGCGTCGTGGAGGTTGGCATTCGGTCCGTCGAGCACGGCCATCCAGGGGCCAGCCGTGAAGTCAGACAGCACCCGAAACTTGGTCCAGAAGCATTGTGGACTGGTGACATCGACGGCGTCGGCGACGCCTTTTCGAATCGTAAGGTTTGGCGTGATTACCAAGACTCGCCCTTGGGCTATGCCGAAAGGCAGTGTGGCCATGATGCCGGTCTTTCCGCAGCCGACCGGAATCTGCACGATCGCAGGACTCCTGTCGGCCGAGAAATGTTCCCGGACCGCTCGGTGTGCTTCGCGCTGCGGTTCCCGCAGGGATGCGTTAGCTTCGACATCAGCGTTCGCTGTCGCGAAGACGCTGCTGTCAGCCCCGCTCGCTGCGGCTTCCTCGGCGCGTCGGTACTGCAGCCGAAAGGGTTCAAGGTCAGCTTGGCGGTAATAGCGGTAATTGCTTCCAGGTCGCCTTACCGCGCTCAGCGTTCCATCACGATCCCAGCGCCGAAGGGTCTGCGCGGAAACTCCCACGTAGGAAGCAGCTTCGGCAACTTTCAGAAAATTTTCATCAGACATAAGCAAAACCATACAACATTGCACAAGTCTAACAACATTGTTCATAACCTATTAGTGCTCACAACATTCAGAATAATGAGTCGAATCCAACCCAAAATGCTTCTAGGCGGAGCGGGTTTGCACCAGTCACAAGCTCGCGCAGTGGCAGAGAAACTATGGGGCGGAGCCTTGCCAGAAATGCAGACATTGGCGCGGATATCGCGATGACCGCATCTCTAGTTTGGCCGCGACGTCCGACGCAGAGTCCTGCGGCTGACATAGAAAACTTCCCGATCCTTCCTGATCTCGCCGACATGAGGAATCGCCGCAAACCTATCTGCGCACAGTCTCATTTCCTTGGTTCTGGGACGGACACGCGGCCGGCGGCCCAGATCGGATCACCCCAGCTCATGATGTCCTAGAAGTTAATTCCAAAACATCGTGTCGGAAAATCGAGACGGGAACAACTTTCGGTACTCTCCGGGCATGGAGTTGGGGTATGCGCGGGTGTCGACGACCAAACAGGAACTCGACCGGCAGATCGACGCCCTCAGTAAAGCGGGGATCGACCCGGCGAATATCTACGTGGACAAGAAGTCCGGCGCCACCACCGACCGCCCCGGGCTGACCGCACTACTTGAGTACGCCCGCGACGGCGACGTCATCGTCACGCACACACTCGACCGGCTAGGCCGGAACGTGCGCGACACTCTCAACCTGATCCACGACCTGCGAGAGCGTGGGGTCGGAATCCGTAACCTGGCCGACCCGATCCGGATCGACTCGAGCAACCCGGATGATCCGATGGCCCAACTCGCCGTCGTGCTGCTCGCGCTGTTCGCGCAGATGGAACGCACTTACACCCTCGAACGCGCCGCCCACGCCAGGTCGGTGGCGACAGCGAAGGGTCGGCGCACCGGCCGCCCGTCGGTGGTCAGCGAGTCCCAGCTCGCCCACGCCCTCCAACTGCGCGACGCTGGCGCCACCACCGCCGAGATTACCTCCAAAACCGGGCTAACCCGATCCACCCTCTACCGCCACCTGCCACCGCGGCCGGACGAGCAGGTCACCGCCACCGCACCACTCCAACGGTTGAGACCACGGACCGAAAATCCCACTCCTGCAACGGAAGTAGCCGCACTGACCCTCGCGCCGCCGACGATCGGCTGAGGCGCCGACGGACGACGGACGACGACCTGCCCGTCACGATCCGCAGATGGATCGAGACCCAAGGGTGAAATGCGGACCTTGATCTGTTGTGTGCCAATCACTCTCGACTAGTTAAAGCCGTCCCCGGCATCGAAACAACACGACGACAACCGCCTTGTTCAGCCGACCGATCGACCAATCGAGGCGATGGCCGCAGAAAGATAGAAGCGCACCCGCGACGGGCGCAATGTCTTCGCCTTGCCTGTCCGTGCATCGAAGTGGTGGACACGCGGAGCCGATGCCGGCGGGCGTCGGCCAACCAGAAGCGATATGGCTGTCGTCGAAACCACCGCGGCAGAGAGTTCGACGGCCGGAGCCACAGCGGGCGCTTCCAAGTGCCCCTGCTCGACGTGGGCGAGCACGTCCATACCGATGTAGGCGGGAATGCTCAATACCCACCGCCAGAGGGGGACACTGACTCGTCTCGATGCCAGGTCATCAAAGGTGACGGTGGGGGCCAAGCCGAGAAGCCGCTCGAAGCGATTTCCGTCCGGAGGGATCACTGTGTGCCACACCCCGAATCCGATCTCGACGGCCAGAACGACAGATACGGAGGCGCCGCGTGCCGTTCGAGCCAGCCGAAGCCCCACATCGGGAACGGTGTAGTCGGTGCCGTCGATCACCAAGTCCGACGAGGCAACCAAGTCCTCGACATTGTCCGGGGTGATTCCTTCTCGAACCACCTCCACGATCGCGCCGGTGCCGATCCCTCGGCACAGTTCGGCGACGACTTCGGCCTTGTTTCGGCCCAATGTGGCGGTCGTGGCAGCGGCTTGCCTGTTGAGGTTGGTGACCGAGAAGGTGTCCGGGTCGGCAAGCACGAGTGTTCCGACTCCGAGTCGAGTCAGGGTCTCAGCGACCCGTCCTCCCACACCACCGACACCCGCCACCAGTACCCGTGCCCCGGCAAGTCGATTCTGCTCGGAATCCGAGATCAGGCCGCGATTCCGCGACAGCGGGGACTCAGACATCATGACGAACGCGGGTGTGGGCGGGCGGCAGAATGTCATGCGAGGCGAGCGTCCAGGTGAACGGCCGGCGGAAGTACTCACCGAACGATGTGGTTCCTCCTCGAGCATTATCGGCCTCGGTCAGGGATGCGGCGATGCTACTGACTCTGACGAGCGCGGCCACGTTGTAGGTGTTGTATACCCACCGCGGTTCCGAGACGACTTCCACCGGAAGTCCGAGGACCTCAAGCGCGGCCAGGAACGGTTCCTCGACCTCCATGTAGGCGTACTCGTAACCACGTTCTTCTGCGAGATGCATGAGGGCGCGGTAGAAGCCGAGTGTCGCGAACGTCTTGCGGAATGGCTCGAACACCGCTGTTCCAGAGATTTCACAGGAGTAGTGGGGTACCTGGAGGTCGAACTGCGTGGTGACCTGAAGGGTGTTCATCCCGCCTTCGATCATCCGGCAGCACCCCACGGGCTGGCCGGCGGCGTCGGAGGCCAACAGGTGGATTGAGTGTTCGTCGTACTCGTCGGTGAACACTCCGATGCCTGGATTTATGCTGTCGGACTCGATGAACCCGGCCTCGAGGTACAACTGGGTCCGGATTTTTTTCCACTGGTTGAAATCGTCACTACCAGGATCGGCGATCCGATAATGGAACATGGGGATCATACGGGTTTTGTCCTCTCTCGTGCCGCGTTCGACGGAAGGCGGGGTGTAGACGGTGGAAACCCCGCTGCGCGGTCGAATGACGCGGGGCCGGGCTGTCCCCGGGCTGTCCCCGGGCGACGACCGAAGGCCGTCGTCGATGTTGACGGCCGAGCTGGCGGTCGGGTTCGGGATCTGACCGGTGACCAACCAGTCAGATCCCGGCCAGCCCCGCGCGCCGCAGCTGCGCACGGGTGTTAGCTAGTGACCGGAACTCACCCGGGGTGCCGGCCACGGTGACCGGGCGGAGTGCGCGGTCCGCCGGGTAGACGTAGAGACCGTGCTTGCAAGGCCGGTACGACCACCCTGCGGTAGCGATCGCCTTGATCACGGTGTCCCATTCACGGCTGCGTTTGGTCATCGCTGTTCTCCCCGTTCGTCCTCGTCGCCCATGCAGGAAAGGACGAGTGAGGGTTCGATTGAGGTTCGCGGACCGCGCGGGGTGATCCGTCTGCGGGAACCTCGGTCAGGCGATGCCGACGGACTCCCGCTGCCGGAGGCAGCCTCTGACACAGATCGCACCAAGGCGCGCAACGGGTGTCGCTCAGCGCAGGATGCGCACGGATCGGTGTTCATGACGGCGGTGGGCTTCCCGCTGCGCGAACCGCACGGCACCGTCACTCGTCACCACTGCATGTACGGCCCGCCAACAGCAGGCCCCACCGGCAGGAGAGACCATGACCACCACCGCCACCGCACAGACCGCGGCACCCACCCTGTGGGCCACCATCGTCAAGCGGATCACCCTCGCCACCATCGCCGTCGCGGTGCTACTCGGCGCCACCCTCGCCGCCACCGGCACCGCCTCGGCGGCGACCCCCCGCTGCGGTGACGGCCGCTGCGTCATCTACCTCGACAAGCAGGAGACCCGAGACTTGGGCAACGGCCGCGCCCCGAAGCTCCCCGGTGGCCTGCCCTGGCAGATCAACGTCAGCTACACCGCGCTGGCCAAGGGCCACCAGCTGATCGCCCGCCAGTACGCCAACCGCGGCTGGTGCTCCGCGTTTCTGATGTCCGTCCGCCCCTGGGAGAACCAGGGTTACACCGGCTACAAGTGCTGACCCGGCAGTAAGACCCCCGGACGCCGGGGCCGGTCGCACTCTGTTGCGGGGTGCGACCGGCCCGGGCCGTGCACCGGTCCGCCCGTGCTGCACACCGCAGCAACCGCTCTTACGCACCATCCCCGTCGCGAACCCGAACGTGGCATCAGTCGTCAATACCTGGAGAGCCAGGGGCAGTGCCGGTGAATCGGCATGCACACGGCGAACCGAGTTCATAATTCATCCGTCACTACTGACACACCACGCAAGCGACCGACATCGAACACAGACCCCGCAGAAACAGCGTGGGCGTACGGAGGAGCGGATACATGGACGACCCCCATCAGCCAGACCCGACGTCAGGTTTCCCCCGAGTGCTTCCCCGGACGGGGAAGCATTCGCAGATCGACCGCGCCTACATCGAACTCGTCGGAGAGCCGCAGAGGGACCTCCTCGCCTTCGCGATGACGCACGCGCTCAAGCTGACCCGCGGCAACCGGGCCGACGCCGAGGACCTCGCCCAGGACGCATACGTAAAGCTCATCGGATACACCTTCACCCGACCGGTCAACGGACGGGCCTTCCTCACGCGCGTGCTGACCAATCGGCACATCGACCTGTATCGGCGGCGGCAGACACAGAAGGCTGTTCTGGGGGTCAACACCGGCTTCGAAATCGCCCTCGACGACCTCTCGTCCGACCACGTCACCCGCGACGTCGCCGAGGGAGTGGTGTTCTCCACCGAGATCCGTGTCCACATCGGAGTCGTGATCGACTCCTACCCCGACGCTGAACAGCGCCCCCACCTGTGGGCCCTGCTTGACCTCGACGACGGTGACCTCCGGCCCCTCGAGCAGGTCGCCGCCGTTACCGGATTGAGCCTGTCAAAGGTCAAGAAGCTCAGCTCGTGGCTCAAGACCCGACTGCAGGCCGCCTTGGCTGAGCTGGCCCCGAATCGACCGTCGACCGCACCCGACGCCCCCACCCTCTAAAAAGTAGGAAGAGACAACGATGACGAACTTCGACAACGACCCCGGACGTCTGGCTGCCGAGGCCGAGGCGTTGCTGGCGCTGATCGACGCCGAGCTGCACGCCGACGACCCCGACCACACTCTGATGCCTTCCGACGAGGAACTGCTGGCGATGACCGAGCGAGCTTTCACCCGGGCCAGCGCGATCGTCGAGGCACAGGAGGCCATCGGGGACGCCCGGATCGACGACGACACCCTCGCCGATGTCCTGGCGACCTGGACCGCCGAACTTGGACTGGTGTCCTCGACCCGCGCGGCCGCGACCGCCGACGAGGGCCGGCTATGGAAGGTGCGGGTGACCGACCCCGACCTGGTCACCGCGATCCTCGGCGTCGACGCGGTCGGCCCACTGTCGCTGACTGTATCCGATACCCCGGTGGCGGACGGGACCGCGGTGAGCGTGACGTTGCCGCTGCGCAGCACCCCTGACCCAGGTATCACGCTCCTCGCGGTGATCGACTACGGCGACGGTGCCCGCATCCGGATTCCGCTGTACCAGGTCGATCGTGGTGAGGCCGCCGCGCAGATGGGTCTGGCCGAGCTGTCCGGCAAGGCGATCCTGCCTGCGAGCATCGAAGCCACCCACCCGGTGCTCACCCTCTCGGTGCTGGCCGGCCCCGCGTGAGCATCGACGCCGCGCCTGGCGCCACCTGGGGGGAGGTACTCGACCAGGCCCGCACGGGCACCGATCCCGACCGCGCCGAATCCCTGCTGACCGCGATCATCGCCGCGGCCCTGGCACTGTCCCCGGAGTCGATCCACGAACGTCGCGTCGGCGGGTTCCCGCCCGGCGTCCCGAGTAAGAGCATCGTCCGCTCCGCCGCACAACTGCTGCTCGACCTCACCTCCGTGTCCCACACGGCGCGATCGCACGTGCGACGGGCGCTGGCGTGGACGCAACTCCTGCGATTCCCGCAGCAGAAGGTGGTCACCGCTGTCGCGCCCGGAGGTGAAATCATCCAGGCTGTCGAAAACTGCCGGCATGCACTCACCGAACTCGGCGACCACGGCGACCCTGTCGATCGGGCCATCGTGGAAATCCAACTCGCCCGATACCTCCGCAGGGTGAATCAGCCGCACGACGCCATCGCTGCCCTGACACACATTCAGCCGGGTGACCGCCAGATCGTCGGCGACGAGGTACGACCTCGAATCCTCCGCGAAGCACCGTTTCTGGGTGACTTCCTCGTCGAGAAGATCGGATTCAAACGCGCAGAGTTGCTCTGCAACGCGTACCGCGACGTCAGCCTCGTCGAGCATTCGATGCGGCAGGTCGAGATTGCCCGCGAACACGCCCGCCGATACGCCGATGCCGACCCAACCAATTTCACCTATACCTGGCTGTTGGAAGGGCATCTGCACCGCCGCAGTCGAGACGTGCACGCCGTACTGCGGATGGAGAAGAAGTCCAGGGACCTGGCGGCGCAGTACCCGCAGTCCTCGACTGCCCGGCGTCATGCCAATACCCAGGCGAGCGCGAACGCGGACCTGTTCCAGGACTTCAGCCGAGCACAGGAGTTCCGCTATCAACGGCTGCAGAACCGTCTGAAGGACGATCTCGGGATAATGTTCGAGGGGCAGCCGTCGATCGAGGAATTGATGGGTTGCGTGGCGCACTACCGTCAGCTCAACTCGAAGGCCGCGATCACCTGGCTGGGGAACATTGCCTGGGCCATCACCTCCGGCTACGTCCGATCGGGTGACACCGCCGTGGATCCACAGATCAGGGCCTACGCGGAAGGCCTCCTGGATGTGGCGGAAGCGGCGTGGGATGGTTTCGCCGGAAATGGTGTCAGCTCGCTTCTCTACGGTCGAGCACGGTTGGCCTTGATGTCGGGTGACGCCCCGACCGTCGAGTTGACCACGGACCTGCTGACCGCGAGCCGCAATGCCTACCAATGGGCAACGGCCCAGAATGCGCTCACCTCCGCAGTCCGGCATGGGGTGGCCGGCAGCGACGAGGTACGTCATCGCCTCGACGAACGGCTCGCCGAGTTCGATCTAGGAACGAGTTACGTCGCCCACGCGAAAACCCTTGGCCTGTCAGCGGAGTGGTGGTGGCGCGCCGCCGCCACAGGCATCGACATCGACTGGGTGCGGGTCGAGACCGAAGCCCTCACCGCCACGGAGATGCTACGTATCGAGGGAGTGAGCCTGGCCCCGGAATCGGAGGCGACCGCGTGGATGGCCGCTGCCCGCGCGGTGGCCGAGACCACACCGGATGAACAGACCGAACGATTGCGACGGCTTCTACGCGGGATCGGGTGCGTCACCGAACTGATGCTCACCATCGCCACCACCATCGACCGCCGCCGGATCGCGGAAAAGTTCGCCGCCTTGTTCACCGACGCGGCTGATCTGGCTGTCACCCTGGGCGATCACGAGGCGGCCGACCTGATCATGGAAGCCGTCCGGCGGGACCGGGTGGGCCTGCTTCTGGCCGAGTTGGCCCGCAACCGCGACGTCGACACCAACATCCGGGCCGCGGCACTGGCCGTGCAGGACGCCGGCTCTGCCACCGTCGACTTGAGCGGCACGAACCCCGACGAGGACACCAAAGGGAAGGAGAACGGGCGAGGGCTGCGGGGCCGATCCAACGAGATCGCCGTCGATCGGGCCGCCGCAGTCAAGGCCGCCGAATCGGTCCTCGGCCCCCTGTCGGCTCTGGCCGACTCGTCCCATCTCTACACCGCCACCGCCACCGCTGTTCTTGACCGCCGTGGCCTGACCGCCGTCCCCACCGCCGTCCTCCAGCTCCTCCCGCTGTCTCGCGGTACCGACGCAGTCGGCTCCGGCGGTGAGTGGGTGCCGTTACTGCGAAGGGTCACCATCTCCATTTCCGGAAGGCCCACG
This sequence comes from Streptomyces sp. NPDC014864, assembly GCF_043081525.1. Taxonomy (NCBI): domain Bacteria; kingdom Bacillati; phylum Actinomycetota; class Actinomycetes; order Kitasatosporales; family Streptomycetaceae; genus Streptomyces; species Streptomyces sp. NPDC014864. The sequence goes on along the minus strand of NZ_JBIBWT010000031.1, from coordinate 3,030 downwards.
GAGCAGTTCACCGATCGAGTCGAGGTCGCCCGGCTGACCCTCGACCTGCATCCCGGCGACGACGACACGTTCGAATGGCGGGAGAACTACACCCCTCGGCTGCTGCCGCAGCCGTTGATCGAACTGCTCGCTGCCACCAATCCGGAAGCACCGATACGGCTGATGATCGTGCCCACCGGGTTCTTCCACATCCCTTTCGACGCCCTCCCAGTCACCGCCGACACCGCTGTCCTCGACCACGCCCTGGTCAGCATCCACGGCTCACTGACCAGCGCCCTGTCGCTGATGGCACTCGACGAACAGCGGACCCCGACCCCCTCGCTGGCCCTCTACGACCACACTCTCACCCACGCCCGGCCCGAGCTCGACACCTTGCTCGCCGCCCTCGACGGAGTCCGGCGGGTCGAGTCACACCAGGATCTCGACCTCGAGATGTCCGTCGACGGCGCGCAACCGTATTCTCTGCTCGCGATGGCTGTGCACGGCAGCGCCGACGAGCACGGCTGGGGGCAGGCGAAGAAGCTCCGCGACGCCGACGGAAACACCGTCTGGGTCACCGCCGCCCAAGCCCTCAGCTGGACCGTGCCCCGGTTGTGTGTACTGGCCTCCTGCAACACCCCAATCAGCGCACCCGACGGCATCGAGATCGGAGGCTTTCCCCTGGCATTGATGCTGCGCGGCGCGACCACCGTCATCGGTGGCCTCTACAACATCGACGACAAGGCCACCAGCGCGATCATGATCGCCTTCTGGAACCGTCTCGCCGCCGGCGAGACCGCCCTGGCCGCGTTGCGTCACGCCAAACTCGACTACCTGCAACAGCATCCAGATCACCGGCACACCTGGCCCGAGTACTGGGCCGGGTTGACCGTCTACGGCGCACCGAACACCTGACCGGCTGCGGAACCGGGCGGTGTGCCGCCTGCGAACCGCGCACCGGCGCCGGCAGGTCTCGCGTTGGCCACCACCGGCACCGCCCACGCGAATCCGCCCCGGTCTGCGTCACGGGGTAGGGGTGGTGCGGCCCGACCCGCTACGGATCGCGATTATCGACGATAGCGATACCCGCCATGCCGGTGCCTCCGGGAACCAGTTCTACTGCATAAGTAGATAATTCGAAGAAATAGCTCTCCACTTCGCGACATGACAGCTTGAGCCGAGCCCGCGATCCACGTCTCGAAGTGCTTGGGCAGCGACACCGAGGGGTGGACCCCCACAGCCGAACCGCACCGCTCCCTCAGCCCGATTTAGGGGGTCGAGGAGCATATCCGCCCGATCCGGCGCTAAGGAGTTACCGCAGACAATGGCCTATTATCTGCGGTAACCTCGATCGCGACCAGGCGCTTCACCCCGCTCCGAACGCGGTGACTCCGTAAATTATCTGCGGTAGCGCCGATCGGGCTTCAATGACCGGGTGGAAGGACTGACAGTGGGGCAGGTGCGGGCGTTGCCGGTGCGGGGGGTGCGGTTGAAGGACGCGGTGGATCAGTACCTGTCGACCATCCCGAGCGTCAACACCCGACGCGGGTACGCCGTCGCCCTCAACCAATTGGTGCGCGACTTCGGCGCCGATTCGGATGTGGGACTGCTGGAGGCCGAGCGGGTCGGTGGCTGGTTCACCTTCAAGTGGGGCGGCAGCTCGGCACAGACGTTCAATGTCCGCCTCGCCTCCTTGCGTGGGGCGTGCGAGTACTGGCGGGCACAGGAGTGGCTCCTCGGCGATCCCGTCGTCCGGCTGGTGCCGCGCAGAGTGGCCCCGGACCATTCCCGGGCGATGACTCGTGACGAGGTCACCGGGCTGCTTGCGCAGGATGTGCCGCTGCGGGAGCGGGTGTTGTGGACCATGCTGTACGAGACCGCCGCCCGAGCCGACGAGCTGTTGCTGCTCGACATCCCGGACCTGGACACGGCGAACCGATGTGGCACGGTCACCCGCAAGGGCGGGGCAAGAGATGTGGTCGCGTGGCAGACCGGGACCGCGCGGCTGTTGCCGCGGTTGCTGGCGGGCCGGAAGAAGGGGCCGGTGTTCCTGACCGACCGGAAGGCGAAACCCGGTGTGGCCGTGGACGATATCGACCCGTCGACCCTTCGCGGGCGGTTGTCGTATCGCCGGGCGCTGGAATTGTTCGAGACACACACCGCTGACTTCACCCGCGGCCCCTTCACGCTGCATCAACTTCGCCATAGCCGTTTGACGCACGCCGCGGAGGACGGGGCGTCCACGCCGATGCTGATGCGCATGAGCGGCCACACCTCGGTGCGGTCGCTGGCTAGGTACGCGAACCCGTCGGCCGAGTCCCTGATGCGATGGCAGGCCCAGACCGACCCCGCCGCCCGCCGGCGGCGATGATCCGTGAAATGTACTGGTGTGACGGTGAACTGGCACACCGCAGGGCGGCAGACGCGTCGCCGCAGACCGGATTCCAGTTCGCCCCGGATAACAGCGTGTTATCCGGGGCAGTCGGAGTTCTGCATCACCCGATAGCCGGGCGATGCTCGTGGGGTGTCTATGCCCCGATTTCGCGGTGGACGCCGCCGGCCGCGGTGTTGACCCCTTCGGCGAGGGTGGGGTGGACGTGGATGGCTTGTGCGAGTTGGGTGTAGGTGGCACCGGTGGTCATCGCGATGACGGCTTCGTGGACGAGGTTCCCGCCGTCGGGTCCGGCGATGTGACAGCCCAGGATGGCATCGGTGGCGGCGTCGGCGACGAACTTGACCAGGCCACGGGTGTTGCCGATGGCGCGGGCTTTCACGACGCCGGTGAAGTCCTGGCGGCCGATGAGGACGTCGTAACCCGCTGCGCGGGCGGCGGGTTCGGTGAGTCCGACGGATCCGACTTCAGGGTCGGTGAACACCGCGTGCGGAACGATGCGACCGGCGGCGGTGCGGTCCTGTCCGCGGTAGGCGCTGCGGTAGACGATGTCGGCGTCGTCGCGGGCGGTGTGGGTGAACATCGGCCCGCCGCGCACGTCGCCGATGGCCCACACGTCCTCGGCGCTGGTGTGCAGGGTGTCGTCCACGGTGAGGAAG
>NZ_JBIBWT010000030.1:11374-43436 GCF_043081525.1 Streptomyces sp. NPDC014864 | reverse complement strand
AAGGGCGAGGTCATCAAGACCGTTCCGGAGTCGAAGATCGTGGAGACCCTGATCGAGGAGGCCATGAAACTGGCCGCGCAGATGGAGCACGGCGGAGCCGTCTCCGGCGAGCCCTCCGTCTCCGTCGCGGGCTGACCACGGTCTCCACCCCGCCCGCCGCCGTCTCCGCGGCCCTCTCCCCGGGGCGCCCCCGAGGGGGCGGCGCCGCCCGGATCCGGCAGGTACAGTGCGGGGACCAGCGAATCCCCAGCGTGAGGCCCCGCACGTGTTGACCCAGACCACCTCACGGGTGCTCGAACCGAGCGACCTGGACGCCGCGCTCGCCGTCCTCGACCGCGAGCCGGTCGCGAACGCTTTCGTGTCGTCCCGCGTGCAGGTCGCCGGGCTGGATCCGTGGCGGCTCGGCGGCGAGATGTGGGGCTGGTACGAGGACGGCATGCTCACGTCCCTGTGCTACGCGGGCGCCAACCTGGTCCCCATCTGCGCCACGCCCCGCGCCATCCGCGCCTTCGCCGACCGGGCCCGGCGGGCCGGCCGCCGCTGCTCCTCGATCGTCGGCCCCGCCGAGCCCACCGCGGAACTGTGGCGGCTGCTGGAGCCCTCCTGGGGCCCGGCCCGCGAGATCCGCTCCCACCAGCCGCTGATGGTCACCGACCGCCTGTCTTCCGACGTCGCCCCGGATCCCTACGTCCGCCGCATCCGCAAGGACGAGCTGGAGACGATCATGCCCGCGTGCGTGGCGATGTTCACCGAGGAGGTCGGGGTCTCCCCGCTGGCCGGCGACGGCGGCCTGCTCTACCAGGCCCGGGTCGCCGAACTCGTCGGCTCCGGCCGCTCCTTCGCCCGCCTCGACGAGCACGGCAAGGTCGTCTTCAAGGCCGAGATCGGCGCGGCGACCCCCCATGCCTGCCAGATCCAGGGCGTGTGGGTGGCCCCGGAGTACCGGGGGAGAGGCCTCGCGGCCCCCGGGATGGCGGCGGTGCTGCGGTACGCGCTGGCCGACGTGGCCCCGGTGGTGAGTCTGTACGTCAACGACTTCAACACCGCGGCGCGGCGGACGTACCGGCGGGTGGGCTTCCAGGAGGTCGGCGCGTTCATGAGCATTCTGTTCTAGTGCGGGGCAACTGTGCTGTCCTGAGGCCGGTGCGGGCCCTGTAGTCTCCCCGGCATGTCCCACATTCCCGGTCACGGACACCGCCGCCCCGACGACGTCGTGATCGGCCCCCTCGACCTGCCGGGCCGCATCGACGAGGCGCTCGCCGTGCAGGCGGTCGCCTTCGGACTCGGCGCCGACGAGATCGCCGTACGCCGTCAGATCGTGCTGCGCCACATGACGTATCCGGGGGCCCGTGCGCTGGGCGCCACCACCCCCGACGGACGGCTCGTCGGCTTCGTCTACGGGATGCCCAACGACCGCACCCACTGGTGGTCCACCGTCGTCGAGCCCTATCTGCGGGCCCGCGGTCACGACGACTGGCTCGACGGCTCCTTCGTGATCACCGAACTGCACGTCCATCCGGCGTACCAGAACCGCGGCGTCGGCCGCACCCTGATCACCACCATCACCGACAGCGCCACCGAGCCCCGCTCGATCCTCTCCGCGATCGACACCGACAGTCCTGCCCGCGGCCTCTACCACTCCCTGGGCTACGAGGACCTGGCCCGGCGGGTGATGTTCCCCAGCGCCCCGATGCCCTACGCCGTGATGGGCGCCCCGCTCCCGTTGCGCCGCCGATAACCGATTTCCACCGGCACGGCAAGCCCGGCTAACCTCCTAGCCATCACCTTCCCCCGTTCCCGGTCGCGCCCGAGCGGGGGACCCGATCGGCAGGAGTACGAGAACCATGGCGAACGCACCGGTCCAGCGCATGTCCCAGTTGATGGCGAAGACGCTGCGCGACGACCCGGCGGACGCCGAGGTCCTCAGCCACAAGCTGCTCGTCCGCGCGGGCTACGTCCGCCGCACCGCCGCCGGGATCTGGAGCTGGCTGCCGCTCGGCAAGAAGGTCCTGTCCAACGTGGAGCGGATCGTCCGCGAGGAGATGGACGCCATCGGCGCCCAGGAGGTCCTGCTGCCCGCCCTCCTGCCGCGCGAGCCCTACGACGCGACCGGCCGCTGGGACGAGTACGGCCCCGAGCTGTTCCGCCTGCAGGACCGCAAGGGCGGCGACTACCTGCTCGGCCCCACCCACGAGGAGATCTTCACCCTGCTGGTGAAGGACCAGGCGTCCTCCTACAAGGACCTGCCGGTGATCCTCTACCAGATCCAGACGAAGTTCCGCGACGAGGCCCGGCCCCGCGCGGGCATCCTGCGCGGCCGCGAGTTCCTGATGAAGGACTCCTACTCCTTCGACACCGCCGACGAGGGCCTGGCCGAGTCCTACGCCCTGCACCGCCAGGCCTACCAGCGCATCTTCGAGCGCCTCGGCCTGGACTACCGGATCTGCGCGGCCACCGCGGGCGCGATGGGCGGTTCCAAGTCCGAGGAGTTCCTCGCCCCGGCCGGCGCCGGCGAGGACACCTTCGCGGACTGCCCGAACTGCGACTTCGCCGCCAACACGGAGGCGGTCGGCTACGAGCTGAAGCCGGTCGACGCCTCCGGCGTGCCCGCGGCCGAGGACATCCCGACCCCGGACACCCCCACCATCGAGACGCTGGCCGCCTCGCTCGGTGTCCCGGCCTCCGCCACCCTGAAGAACCTGCTGGTCAAGGTCGACGGCGAGATCGTCGCCGTGGGCGTGCCCGGCGACCGCGAGGTCGACATGGACAAGGTCGAGGCGCACTTCGCCCCGGCCGCCGTCGAGCTGGTCACCGCCGAGGACTTCACCGGCCGCCCCGACCTGGTCCGCGGCTACGTCGGCCCGCAGGGCCTGGAGAAGGTCAGGTACATCGCCGACCCGCGCGTGGCGCCGGGAACCGCCTGGATCACGGGCGCCAACAAGGAGCACACGCACGCGAAGAACGTGGTCGTGGGCCGCGACTTCGAGGTCGGCGAGTACGTCGACGTGGTGGTCGTCCAGGAGGGCGACCCCTGCCCGAAGTGCGGTTCCGGCCTCAAGCTGGACCGCGCCATCGAGATCGGCCACATCTTCCAGCTGGGCCGCAAGTACACCGACGCCCTCAAGCTCGACGTCCTCGGCCAGAACGGCAAGCCGGTCCGGGTCACCATGGGCTCCTACGGCATCGGCGTCTCCCGCGCGGTCGCGGCCCTCGCCGAGCAGCACGCCGACGAGAAGGGCCTGGTCTGGTCGCGGGAGGTCGCCCCGGCCGACGTGCACGTGGTCGCCGCGGGCAAGGCGCTCCAGACCGAGCTGGCCCTCGAGGTCTCGCAGAAGCTGGCCGCCGCCGGCGTCCGCGTCCTGGTCGACGACCGCGCCGGCGTCTCCCCGGGCGTGAAGTTCACGGACGCCGAACTCATCGGCGTACCCCAGATCCTGGTCGCGGGCCGGCGCGCGGCCGAGGGCGTCGTCGAACTGAAGGACCGCCGCACCGGCGAGCGGGAGGAACTCCCCGTCGAGGAAGCGATCACCCGCCTCACGTCGGCGTCCTGACCCGCCTGCCGCCCACGTCGTGACCGGCGCGGCTCCCCGGGCCGCCGGCCGTCCTGACCGGCTGCCCGCAACGGCCCGGGCTGGGCGGGCGGCTCCGCCGTGGCCACCCGCGGAGCCGCGTTCGCCGACCCGGCGCCGCAGGGCGGGTCGCCGCCCGGCCCCGGCGGCGGCTCACAGCCAGGTCGCGAACTCCAGCAGCAGTTCGGCGTCCTGGGGGCGGCCCACGCGGCCCGCGCGGACGCCGGACTCCACGGCACGGAACAGGGTCCAGCCCCGCAGCCGCTCCTGGTCCACCTCCAGGGACTCCGCGAGCCGCTTGATCCGCCGCCGGGTCGTCGCGGCGCCCGACGGCGAGGCGATGAGGTCCTCCACGCGGTCCCGCACCAGCCGCGCCAGGTCGAAGGCGCACTCGCCGACCACCGGGTCGGGGCCCACCGCCAGCCACGGCATCCGGTCCCCGGCGAGGACCTTGCTCTGCCGGAAGGTGCCGTGCAGCAGCAGGTGCTCCGGCGGCGCGGCCAGCAGTTCCTCGCGGGCCGTGAGCGCCGCGTCGACCAGCGGCGCCACGGCGGCGTCCGCGTCGGCGCTCGCACGCATCGCCCGGGCCTGCCGCCCGGTCCGCCCGGCGACGGTCTCGAAGGGATGCGGGCCCGGCGGCTCGATCCACAGCCGCCGCAGCGTGCCCGCCGCCTCCAGCAGCGCCTTCGCCTCCGGCAGCGACCGCACCGACACGTCCGGATGCAGCCGCTCCAGGAGCAGCGCCCCCCCGGCGCCCGAGGCGTCCTCCGCGCCGGGGCCGGACGGCGGGCCGGGCTCCAGAAGCTGTACGGCACCCCGCCCGCCCCAGTACGCCAGCGCCGCCCGCTCGCTCTCCGGACGGGTCCGGGGCGGGGCCAGCTTGAGCACCGCCGGCGTCCCGTCCGCCGTGCGCACCAGCACGACCAGGCTGCTGCGCCCCCCGGGCACCTGCACCCGCTCGACGCTCAACTCGCGCTGCGCGACGGCCTGCTGCGCCAGCTCGGGCAGCTTCTCCAGCCAGTCGTCACCGTCCGGTGCCGTCTCACCGAGTGCCCGCACCAGACGCTGCGGCGGTTCGAAAGCCATGCGCGAGTCAATCCCTTCGTGGACCGCGTTCCCTGTCACCGTGCGCCGAGGGCGCCTCCTGTCTCCGTCCTGCGCCGTGAGCGAGCCGTGAGCCTGCGTTCCATCGCCGGTGTCACCCGGTCGGCGCGGCCGATGCCGTGGCGGTGCCGGCCCGCTCGGCGAGACCAGGGAAGGCTACGCTCCCCCCGCGCCAGCGCACCGCCCGGACCGCCGCCTCCCGCAGCGCCCCGGCCGCCTCGCCCCGCCGCCCGCCCTCGGTGGCCCGCACCAGGTCCGAGTACACCGCGGCGACACGTTCCTCCAGTTCGGCGGCGAACCGGGCCGCCGCCGGCGCGTCCGGTACCGCGAACGGCAGCGCGTACGCGGCGGCCGCGGCCACCGGACGGCCGCCCAGGTCGCGCACCTCGCGCGCGAGCGCGTCCCGCCGCGCCCGGTGGGCGTCGTACGCCGCCCGTGCCTCCGTGCGCCGCCCCTCGCCGATCCGCCCGCCGACGACGCCGTAGCCGTACACGGCGGCGTGCTCCGCGGCGAGCGCGGCCTGGAGTGCCCGTACGCGCTGTTCCTTCGCCTCGCTCATCGGTCACCCTCCGTCGGCGGGCTCGCCCCGCTCATCGGTCGCCCTCGGTCAGCAGATAGGCGTGCGCCGCCCCGGCCGCCGCCACCGAGGCCAGCAGCCGGGCCAGCTCCCCGGGTACCCCCAGCAGCGCCCGGGCCCGCCGGTCCGCGAGCGACCGCTCGGCGGCGGCGAGCTGCGCCAGAGCCTCCTTCGCGTCGCCCGGCACGCTCGGGACGCCCGTCGCGCCCGGCACCGAGGCGGACGGCGCGGCGGCGGGGGAGGACGCCCCGTCCCCGTCCTCCGCCGTGGCTCCGGCGGAGGGCCGCGGCCCGGCCGCCGCGCGGGACTCCCCGGCCCCCGGGGACGCCGTCGCGGCACCGCCGAAGGCGTCCCGGTGGGCCGCCACCTCGGCCCGCAGCGGCCGCAGCCGTGCCGCCAGCGCCGGATGCGCGGCGATCACGGCGTCGTACCGCTCCACCAGCGCCTGGCTGTCCCGGGCGGCACGCGCCCGTGCCCGGTCGTCCGGCGACGGGCCGTCGCCGGACGCGTCGGATCCGGCGGAGCAGCCCACGAGCAGGGCGGCCCCCGCCGCGGAGGCGAGCAGACTCCTTCTGCGCGGCCCCAGGAGGGCGCGCGAGGCTGACGAAAACGGCACGGCAGACGTCCTCGGGGAGTGCGTACGGAAACCCGGCGGGCCGGCACAGGCGGCTCGCGCATGATCACCGTACCCGCGCCCCCACCGGGCACCGATCAGCGGCACCACCCCTGACCAGGTGGACGGCAACACCCCTTGGGACCGGATACCCTTTCACCAGACACGCGACCATCCCACAACAGCACACGCGGCCGAGGAGTCACCCGGATGAGCACCACCCAGAGCGAGAGGCTGCGGGAACTGCTGGAACCGCTCGTCGCATCCCAGGGCCTGGATCTCGAAGAGATCGCCGTGGACTCCGTAGGACGCAAGCGTGTGCTGCGCGTCGTCGTCGACTCCGACAGCGGGGCCGACCTGGACCAGATCGCCGATGTGAGCCGCGCGCTCTCGGCGACGCTCGACGACACGGACGCGATGGGCGAGGGCGAGTACACCCTCGAGGTCGGCACCCCGGGCGCGGAGCGCCTCCTCACGGAACACCGGCACTACGTGCGTGCCACGGGCCGGCTGGTGAAGTTCCAGCTGGCCGGGGGCGACGAACTGGTGGCCAGGATTCTGCAGGTCGACGACGAAGGCCTCGACCTCGAAGTGCCCGGAGTCAAGGGCCGCAAGGCCACCACCCGCAGACTTGCCTTCCCCGACGTGGACCGGGCACGTGTGCAGGTCGAGTTCAGCCGCAAGGACAAGAAGGAAGAGGAGGCGTAGCCGTGGACATCGACATGAGCGCCCTGCGGGGCCTGGTCCGGGAGAAGGAGATCTCCTTCGACCTGCTGGTCGAGGCGATCGAGTCGGCCCTCCTCATCGCCTATCACCGCACCGAGGGAAGCCGCCGCCACGCGCGCGTGGAGCTCGACCGGCAGACCGGGCACGTGACCGTGTGGGCGAAGGAGGAGCCCGAGGACCTCGAGGAGGGTCAGGAGCCCCGGGAGTTCGACGACACCCCGTCCGGCTTCGGCCGTATCGCCGCCACCACCGCCAAGCAGGTGATCCTGCAGCGGCTGCGCGACGCCGAGGACGACGCGACGCTCGGCGAGTACGCCGGCCGCGAGGGCGACATCGTCACCGGTGTGGTGCAGCAGGGCCGCGACCCGAAGAACGTGCTGGTCGACATCGGCAAGCTGGAGGCCATCCTGCCGGTGCAGGAGCAGGTGCCGGGCGAGACCTATCCCCACGGGATGCGGCTGCGCAGCTACGTGGTCCGGGTGGCCAAGGGCGTGCGCGGGCCGTCGGTGACGCTCTCCCGCACCCACCCCAACCTGGTGAAGAAGCTCTTCGCGCTGGAGGTCCCGGAGATCGCCGACGGCTCCGTCGAGATCGCCGCGATCGCCCGCGAGGCCGGTCACCGCACCAAGATCGCCGTCCGCTCCACCCGTGCGGGCCTGAACGCCAAGGGCGCCTGCATCGGGCCCATGGGCGGCCGGGTGCGCAGCGTGATGGGCGAGCTGAACGGCGAGAAGATCGACATCGTCGACTGGTCGGACGACCCGGCCGAGATGGTCGCCAACGCGCTGTCCCCGGCCCGCGTCTCCAAGGTCGAGGTCGTCGACCTGGCGGCCCGGTCGGCCCGGGTGACGGTGCCGGACTACCAGCTGTCGCTGGCGATCGGCAAGGAGGGGCAGAACGCCCGGCTCGCGGCCCGGCTCACCGGATGGCGCATCGACATCCGCCCGGACACGGAGCAGGCGGCCGACTGACGCTCCCCGGAGTTCACCCGGGAGTGGGGAATGGATCCGGGCCGCGGAACGCTCAGATCACGACAGGTTCATACGCAGCGATGTTCGATCCTTGCCCCGAAGGGGTGAGGTTGCTGCGGGGAGGTAGACTGAGGAGTGTCTGGCCGGACGCGTGCCCGCCTACGCCCTGAACGCACCTGTGTGGGGTGTCGGGAGCGAGCGGCCAAGGACGAACTGTTGCGGACCGTGGCGGTCGAGGGTGAATGCGTCCCCGATCCTCGCGGTACGCTGCCCGGCCGGGGTGCGTACGTACACCCCGCCCTGGTCTGTCTCGACCAGGCGGTACGCCGCCGGGCGTTTCCGCGGGCGCTGCGCGCCCCGGGACCGCTCGACGTAATGGCGTTGCGCCAGTACGTCGAGCAGGCACAAGGTTGCTGAAAGGCAGCCCGCTGCCCGCTCGGCCGTCGGGCCGGGCAGGCAACACGGCAAGGAAGACGTCCGCGCGGAACCCCGTGCGGCTGGTACCTCGCGAGTCGAAAGCAGGTCGAGATTGCGATGAGCACTCGATGAGTACGCGATGAGTACGCCCATGAACTAGCGACGGTCCGGCCGCAACCCGGACCTCAAAGGAGCGAAGTGGCTAAGGTCCGGGTCTACGAACTCGCCAAGGAGTTCGGTGTCGAGAGCAAGGTCGTCATGGCCAAGCTCCAGGAACTCGGTGAATTCGTCCGATCGGCGTCCTCGACGATCGAGGCGCCCGTAGTACGCAAGCTGACCGATGCCCTCCAGCAGGGCAACGGCGGCAAGTCCACCCCCCGCAAGGCGTCCCCGGCGAAGCCGGGTGCCCCCTCTCCGGCGCAGGCCGCCCGTCCGGCCGCTCCGCGTCCGGCGGCGCCCAAGCCCGCCGCGGCCGAGCGCACCGAGGCCCCGGCGACCCCGGGTCCGCGCCCGACGCCGGGCCCGCGCCCCGCGCCGCGTCCCGCCCCGGCGGCCCCGGCCCCGGCCGCGCCCGAGTTCACGGCACCGCCGGCGGCTCCGGCCGCCCCGGCGCAGCGTTCGGGTGCCCGTCCCGGCGCCCCCAAGCCCGGCGGCCGTCCGGCCCCCGGTCAGGGGCAGGGCCAGGGCGGCGGCCAGGCCGCGCGTCCCGGCGCTCCGCGTCCGGGCGGTCAGGCCCCGCGTCCCGGCGGCCAGGGCCGTCCGGGTTCCCGTCCGGCCGGTCCCCGTCCGGGCAACAACCCCTTCACCTCCGGCGGCTCCACCGGCATGGCGCGCCCGCAGGCGCCCCGTCCGGGCGGTGCTCCACGTCCCGGCGGTCCCGGTGCGCCCGGCGCGCCGCGTCCGCAGGGCGGCGGCCAGGGCGGCCCCCGTCCGCAGGGCGCGGCCGGTGGCGGTCCCCGTCCGCAGGCTCCGGGCGGTCCCCGTCCGACGCCGGGCGGCATGCCCCGTCCGCAGGGCGGTGCCCCGCGTCCCGGCGGCCCGCGTCCGAACCCGGGCATGATGCCGCAGCGTCCCGCCGCGGGTCCGCGTCCGGGCGGCGGCGGTCCCGGTGGCCGTGGTCCCGGTGGCGGCGGCGGTCGTCCCGGTGGCGGCGGTGGCCGTCCCGGCTTCGCGGGTCGTCCCGGTGGTGGCGGCGGCTTCGCCGGCCGTCCCGGCGGTCCCGGTGGTGGCGGCGGCGGTTTCGCCGGCCGTCCGGGTGGTCCCGGTGGCGGCGGTGGCCGTCCCGGCTTCGGCGGTCGTCCCGGTGGTCCGGGTGGCCGTGGTGGCACGCAGGGCGCCTTCGGTCGTCCCGGTGGTCCCGCGCGTCGCGGCCGCAAGTCGAAGCGGCAGCGCCGTCAGGAGTACGAGGCCATGCAGGCCCCGTCGGTCGGCGGTGTGATGCTGCCTCGCGGCAACGGCGAGACCATTCGCCTGTCGCGCGGTGCTTCGCTCACCGACTTCGCGGAGAAGATCAACGCCAACCCGGCGTCGCTCGTCGCGGTCATGATGAACCTGGGCGAGATGGTCACGGCCACGCAGTCCGTCTCCGACGAGACGCTGCAGCTCCTCGCCGACGAGATGAACTACACGGTTCAGATCGTCAGCCCCGAGGAGGAGGACCGCGAGCTGCTCGAGTCCTTCGACCTGGAGTTCGGCGAGGACGAGGGCACCGAGGAGGACCTGGTCGTCCGTCCGCCGGTCGTGACCGTCATGGGTCACGTCGACCACGGTAAGACCCGGCTGCTCGACGCCATCCGCAAGACGAACGTCATCGCGGGCGAGGCCGGCGGCATCACCCAGCACATCGGTGCCTACCAGGTCGCGACCGAGGTCAACGCCGAAGAGCGCAAGATCACCTTCATCGACACCCCGGGTCACGAGGCGTTCACCGCCATGCGTGCCCGTGGTGCGAAGTCGACCGACATCGCGATCCTGGTCGTCGCGGCCAACGACGGCGTCATGCCGCAGACGGTCGAGGCGCTGAACCACGCCAAGGCGGCCGACGTGCCGATCGTGGTCGCGGTCAACAAGATCGACGTCGAGGGTGCCGACCCGACCAAGGTGCGCGGTCAGCTGACCGAGTACGGCCTGGTGGCCGAGGAGTACGGCGGCGACACCATGTTCGTCGACATCTCCGCCAAGCAGGGTCTGCACATCGACAGCCTCCTCGAGGCCGTCGTCCTCACGGCGGACGCCTCGCTCGACCTGCGGGCCAACCCGAACCAGGACGCGCAGGGCATCTCGATCGAGTCCCGCCTCGACCGCGGCCGTGGTGCCGTGGCGACGGTGCTCGTCCAGCGAGGCACGCTGCGGGTCGGCGACACGATGGTGGTCGGCGACGCGTACGGCCGCGTCCGGGCGATGCTCGACGACAACGGCAACAACGTGGCCGAGGCCGGCCCGTCGACGCCGGTCCAGGTCCTGGGCCTGACCAACGTCCCGGGTGCGGGCGACAACTTCATCGTGGTGGACGAGGACCGTACGGCCCGTCAGATCGCGGAGAAGCGCGCTGCCCGTGAGCGCAACGCGGCCTTCGCCAAGCGCACGCGCCGTGTGTCCCTCGAGGACCTGGACAAGGTGCTCAAGGCCGGCGAGGTCCAGCAGCTGAACCTGATCATCAAGGGTGACGCTTCCGGTTCGGTCGAGGCCCTCGAGTCCTCGCTGCTCCAGCTGGACGTCGGCGAAGAGGTCGACATCCGCGTCCTGCACCGCGGCGTCGGTGCGGTCACGGAGTCGGACATCGACCTGGCCATGGGCTCGGACGCCATCGTCATCGGCTTCAACGTCCGCGCGGCCGGCCGCGCGGCGCAGATGGCCGAGCGCGAGGGCGTGGACGTCCGGTACTACTCGGTCATCTACCAGGCGATCGAGGAGATCGAGGCGGCCCTCAAGGGCATGCTCAAGCCGGAGTACGAGGAGGTCGAGCTCGGCACGGCGGAGATCCGCGAGGTCTTCCGTTCGTCCAAGCTGGGCAACATCGCGGGTGTGCTCATCCGCTCCGGCGAGGTGCGCCGCAACACCAAGGCCCGCCTCATCCGCGACGGCAAGGTCATCGCGGAGAACCTCAACATCGAGGGTCTGCGTCGCTTCAAGGACGACGTCACCGAGATCCGCGAAGGCTACGAGGGTGGTATCAACCTCGGAAACTTCAACGACATCAAGGTCGACGACGTCATCGCGACGTACGAGATGCGCGAGAAGCCGCGGGCGTAACGGCCGCGGTCTGCCGCCGGCCGGTGGGGCTTGCTCCCCGCCGGCCGGCGCGGGCGTGTCCGGGGGTGCGCCCCCGGACACGGCACCGGTCCACCCGGGCTCGTCCGGAGCGCCGGACGGGGGAGAAAACCCCGTCGAGTCACCGGCCGGGTTCGCGGTACCGTTCTTGATGTCCCTGCCCATTCCGACGGCAGGACCATCGACCCCGTACCGGCGGGTGAACCGGGTACACACATGTACGTGGGGACTCTGTCCTTCGACCTCCTCCTCGGCGACGTCCACTCGCTGAAGGAGAAGCGCTCCGTCGTCCGCCCGATCGTCGCCGAGCTTCAGCGCAAGTACGCGGTGAGCGCGGCCGAGGTGGACCACATGAACCTCCACCGACGGGTCGTCATCGGACTCGCGGCGGTCTCCGGCGACGCGGCGCACCTCACCGACGTACTCGACCGGTGCGAGCGGCTGGTCGCCGGCCGCCCCGAGGTGGAGCTGCTGTCCGTCCGGCGGCGCTTCCACGGCGAGGACGACTAGACCGCCGGTCCGCCGGAGGAGTCGGGATCGTTTCATCGCCAGACCACAGAACGCAGAAGAAGAAAGAACGGGAGACGGACCAGTGGCCGACAACGCGCGGGCGAAAAGGCTGGCGGACCTCATCCGGGAGGTGGTGGCCCAGAAGCTGCAGCGCGGGATCAAGGACCCGCGGCTCGGCTCGCACGTCACCATCACGGACACCCGGGTCACGGGCGACCTGCGGGAGGCGACCGTCTTCTACACGGTCTACGGGGACGAGGAGGAGCGGAACGCGGCGGCCGCTGGCCTGGAGAGCGCCAAGGGCGTCCTCCGGTCCGAGGTCGGGCGCGCGGCCGGCGTGAAGTTCACGCCCACCCTCACCTTCGTCGCCGACGCCCTGCCGGACACCGCCCGGAACATCGAGGACCTCCTCGACAGGGCGCGCGCCTCCGACGCGCAGGTGCGCGAGGCCGCCACCGGCAAGTCCTTCGCCGGTGAGGCGGATCCGTACCGGAAGCCCGGCTCCGCCGACGAGACGGACGACACCGCAGAATGACCAGCAAGCCCACCCCGCCCGACGGCCTGGTCATCGTCGACAAGCCGTCGGGCTTCACTTCGCACGACGTGGTCGCCAAGATGCGCGGGATCGCCCGGACCCGCCGCGTCGGCCACGCCGGCACCCTCGACCCGATGGCGACCGGGGTCCTCGTCCTCGGCGTGGAGAAGGCCACCAAGCTCCTCGGCCACCTCGCGCTGACCGAGAAGGAGTACCTCGGCACCATCCGGCTCGGGCAGAACACGGTCACGGACGACGCCGAGGGGGAGATCACCTCCTCCGCCGACGCCTCCGGAGTGGCCCGCGAGGCCGTGGACACCGGCATCGCCAAGCTGACCGGCGACATCATGCAGGTGCCGTCGAAGGTCAGCGCCATCAAGATCGACGGCGTGCGGTCGTACAAGCGGGCGCGGGAGGGCGAGGAGTTCGACATCCCGGCCCGGCCGGTCACCGTCTCCTCCTTCCGCGTCCACGACATCCGCGACGCCGTCGCCGAGGACGGCACGCCCGTGCTCGACCTCGTGGTCTCGGTGGTCTGCTCCTCCGGCACCTACATCCGCGCCCTCGCCCGCGACCTGGGCGCCGGGCTCGGTGTCGGCGGCCACCTCACCGCGCTGCGCCGCACCCGCGTCGGCCCCTACAAGCTGGACGCCGCCAGGACGCTCGACCAGCTCCAGCAGGAGCTGACGGTCATGCCGATCGCGGAGGCGGCCGCGGCCGCCTTCCCCCGGTGGAACGTGGACGCGCGGCGCGCCCGGCTGCTCGCCAACGGCGTGCGCCTGGAGCTGCCCGACGAGTACGCGGGCGCCGGCCCCGTGGCCGTCTTCGACCCCGAGGGACGCCTCCTCGCGCTCGTGGAGGAGCACCGGGGCAAGGCGAAGAGCCTGGCCGTCTTCGGCTGATCCGGTCGCTCTGCCCGTGGAGCGGCGATCTCGGGTCCCACAACCGCCGCTCCACGGTCCCCCCTCGGTTCCCCCACCCCTACGGTCTATCCAGCCGCCCCCGCCCATTCACCCGACCGTGCGGGCGCTCGGAGTGAACCGAGGGAGCGTGAGGGGGCGCGTTCGCGAAGTGATCTACCCCGCTGATCATCGCGTGCCTACCGTCGGACACGAAGCACGGAGTACGAGGTACGAGGTACGCGGTACGGCGGGAGGTTCCACCATGACGGGACGTGGCCCGCGGGCGAGGGGGACGGGCCGCCGCACACCGGACGGCCCGAGGCGGGACCCCGACCGGGGCCGCCGGACGGGGGACGCCGATCGGGACGCCCGGACGGGGGACGCGGATCGGGACGCGGAGGAGGACCGGGAGCGGGCCCAGGAGGCCCGGGACCGTCTCCTGGACCGCTGTCTGGTACGGATCCGCGACCTCGCCGGACGACCCCGCGGCACCGGTTTCGCCGCCGACCACCACGGCACGGTGATCACCAGCCACGAGAGCGTCGACGGTCTGTCCCGACTCGTCCTGCACACCCCCGGCGGCGACCGGACCTGCGTGGTCACCGCGGACCACATCGTCCCCCTACCCGGTCTCGGCCTCGCCCTGGTCCGCACCGAGGGCCTGGACGTGGAGCCGCTCCCCGTCACCGTGCGGGACGGCGTCGAGACGGGCACCTACGTCCGGATCGCCGCCGGCCGCTGGCGCGAGGCCCGGGTGCTGGGCCGGGCCCCCGCCACCTGCACCACCATCGACGGCTTCCATCTCCTCGACGGGGCACTGGAGTTGGCGATCGGCACCGCCGGACGCGACGCGCTCCGGGTCGGCGGCGGGGCGGCCGGGGGGCCGGTGCTGGACGCAGCGACCGGCGCCGTGGTCGCCGTGCTCGGCACCGCGCTGCGCTCCGGCGAGCGGGACAACGGGTTCGCGGTGCCGCTGCGCCCCGCCACCGAGGGCCCCCTCGCCGAGCTGCTCACCCGCAACGCCGCCACGGTCCCCGCGTACGGCGCCGACCTGAACCTGGCGGCCGTCCTCGAACTCACCGCCACCTCGGTGGGCCAGGACGGGCCCCCGACGGCCACCACGCCTCCCGGCCGGCAGGAAGCGGAGGCCGTGCGGCGGGAGGCGGCGGCTCCTGATGGCGTGGTGCGTTCCGGGCCGCCCCGCCCGGAGCGCACCGGGCCGGGCGGCCCGCGCCGGCCGCTGGGCGAGGCCGCGTTGGTCTCCGGCTCGGACGCCGCCCCGGATCTGGCGGCGGACGGCACGGGCTCCGGCCCGGCAGGGCCGGGCGGGCCGACGGGCGCGGGACAGGGCCCCACCGGTATGCGGTGGGTGGGGCTGGACGGGGCCGTCGGGGCGGTGCGCACCGGGTCCGGGGACGCGGCACGCGTGCGGTGGGCGGGGCCGGGAGAGTCTGCCGGGTCGGCGCCCGAAGGTTCCGTGGGTGCGGGGCGGCACGTGTGGGGCGAGGGGCGTCTCGGCACGGTCGGCTCCGGCGGCCGGGCCCATGCGGTGCCTCTCGGGACGGGGGAGCCCGGGCGGCCCGGCGGGGCGCCTCCGGCGGCCCGGGCGGCCGTGGTGCCGGTGGCCGGACGGGCGGCCGTGCCGGTGGAACGCCCGGAGGTGATGCGGGAGTTGGCCGTGTTCACCGAGGGTCCGGCCGGCGTTCTCGGCCTCGTCGGCGCCCCTGGGTGCGGTCGTACGACGGAACTCGCGACCCTCGCCGCCCGCCGCTCCCACGGCGCCGAACCGGCGCCCACCCTGTGGCTGCGCGGCGCCGACCTGGCGGCCGCCGACACCTCGGTCGCCGACGCGGCGCGCCGGGCGCTGGACCGGGCGGCCCGGATCGTCGCGGCCTCCCGGGCGCCCTTCCCCGTCGAGCTCAACGACCTCACTCCCGAGCGCCTCGCCCACCTCGCCCGCGCCGGCGGCCGCCCCCTTCTGCTCCTCCTCGACGGTCCGGAGGAGATGCCCCTCGACCTGTCCCACCGTCTGTCCGGGTGGAGCGAGGGAACCGCGCGCTGGCTGCGGCAGTCGGGGGCGCGCCTGGTGGTGGCGTGCCGGGAGGAGTACTGGGAGGAGGCGGGCGCCAGGTTCTCGGCGGACCTGCTGCACGCCCCGTCCGGCACCGAGCCCCCCGGCCACCTCCCGCCCTGCCTGCGGCTCGGCGACCTCACCCCCGACGAGGCCCGCGAGGCCCGCTCCCGCTACGGCATTCCGGACGGCGTCCTGGAAGCCGCCGACGCCCGCCACCCCCTCACCCTCCGGCTGTTCTCGGAGATCCACGCCGCACTGCCGGACGCCACGCACATCGGCCGCGCCGCCCCGCCGGACGGCACGCGCAGCATCCGCACCGCCCACCCCATCAGCACCAGCGCTACCACCAGCACCGCCCACACTGGCCATAGGCATCGGACCGTCCAGACGCACCAGCCCGCCCACGGCATCCGCATCGACCGCCACGACGTCCTCTCCGCCCACCTAGACCTGATGTGCCTGCGCATCGCCGTCCGCCTGGCGGCCGAGAACGGCCTGGGCGGACGCCCTGGGCCCCTTGGAACCGGCCCGCTCGGACCGGCCGGCAAGGGCACCCCTCGCGCCCTCCCCGCCACCGCCGTCCGCCGTCTCGCCGCGAAGGTCGCCGGCCAGGTCCACGAGGCCGCCCGCCGCTGCCTCGGCCCCGGCGAGGGCGAGCTGGACCGGGCGTCGTTCGAGGAGGTGTTCCCCTGGGGCCCCGCCCCCGCCCGTCTCGGCGGCGGCACCGGCTGGGCGTCCGCCGTCCTCACGGAGGGCCTCCTCGTCCCCGCGGGCGGCGGCTACCGCTTCGCGCACGCGGAGCTCGCCGACTGGATCCAGGGCACGCACCTCGACCTGGACGAGGCCCTGCGCGTCCTGGTTCACCGGGCTCACACCCCCGGCGCCCCGCACCCCCTGCCCGCCCCGCACCACCGCATCGGCCCCGTCGTCCAGGCCCTGCTCCTCGTCGCCCGCCATCACGGCACTCCCCGACTGGCCGCCCGGCTGGAGGAGTTGCTGTGCGCCCTCGACCACGACCCGCACTCCTGGTGGGCCTCCCGGCTGCTCGCCGGGGTCCTGCTGCGCGTCCCCGACGCGACACCGTACGCCAGGGTGCTGCGGCTGCTCGCCGAGCGGATCGTGGCCTGGCGGGAGATCGGCCGGCCCGTCCCGCGCGGCTTCGGCCCCGGCTTCTGGACCGCGCTGCCCCTGCCCGACGCCGACCGCTGCGACCTGCTGCGACGCCTCCTGCTCGCCGACGACGCCCCGCACGGCAGCGGCACGCCGCGCTACCTCGACGCCGCCGCACAGCTCCTCGCCGCCGGCCCCACCGTACAACCGCACCTGATCCGCTGGTTCGACGACGAGCGGCCGCTGCCCGCGGCCCCGCACGCCACCGTGGCCACGGCCGCGCAGGCGCTGCTGCACACGCACCGCCACCGCGCCCTGGACGACCTCATCGAGGCCCTTGCCGCGTCCGCGCACCCGCGCGCCGAGGAACTGCTGACCGTCCTGGCCGAGGAGGAGACGTCCGCACTGTGCCGGGCCGTGGAGCGCTGGGCGCACGACGAACGCCCCGCCCAGCGTGCCGCGGCGGCCGCCCACGGCCTGCGCGCCGCACCGCACGCGCGCGCCGCCGCCGATCGCGAGCCGTTGCGCCACGCCGCGCTCGCCCTGCTCGCCCGCCCCACCGACACCGCGCTGCACGGGGCCGCGCTCGCCCTCCTCGTCCGTGACCCGCACACCCGTTCCCGCCACCTGCCGCAGGCGCTCGGGCACTTCGCGGCGGGCGACACGCACCTCCCGCCGAGCGCGCTGGCACCCGCCCTGACGACCCACCCCGAGGCGGTCCTCACCGCCTTCGGCGACCGTCTGCGCCGGGGACCCGACGCCTCCGGGACGCTGCGCACCCTGGTCGACGCCACGACGCCCGCGCTCGCCCGCCGGGTCGTCGGCCTGCTCCGCGAGACGGCGGGGCGGCGGTCGGAGATCGCTGGCCAGGTGGCGGTCTGCGTCGACCGGCGCCTCGACCACGGCCCGGCCGCCCGCGCGGTGCTGTTCCCCCTGGTCACGGGCCTCCTGGACGGCGGTCCGGAACGGCTGCGGGCGGCCCTGGCGGGCGTCCTCGCCACCCCCGGCGCCCCGGCCTCCCGCCCCCTGCGCCGGGAACTGCTCGACTTCCTGCTGGCCCACGAGTGGGAGCCCGCCGTCCTGGACGCGGTGCTGCACGCCGTCGCGTCCACCGCCGAGGAGGACCTCCGCGCCCTCGTCCACCGGACCGGACTGCTCCTCGTCCGCACCCCGGAGGGCGCGACCGTGTTCGACCGCGGCCTGGTGGAGGTGAGCCGCCACGTCCCCGGGTTCGCGGCGCGCATGGCAGGCTGGCTGACCGAGGTGCCGCAGGACTGGGCCGCGCTGGTGGGCCCCGGCGCCCGCCGCACGATCGAGAACCTGGCCGGCACCGGCGCCCCCGTATGACGGTGTACGGACACGTGCGCCCCGTCACAGCCACCATGCCGGTGCGGGCCGGGGACGCGGGACATGGCACCCTTAGACCTGCGGACAAGGCAACCTAGGCAAGACGGACACGGGTTCGACGAGGAGCGGTCACAGTGCAGCGCTGGCGTGGCTTGGAGGACATCCCCCAGGACTGGGGGCGCAGCGTCGTCACCATCGGCTCCTACGACGGAGTCCACCGCGGGCACCAGCTGATCATCAGGCACGCCGTGGAACGGGCCCGCGGGCTCGGCATCCCGTGTGCGGTCGTCACCTTCGACCCGCACCCCAGCGAGGTGGTGCGCCCCGGCAGCCACCCGCCGCTGCTGGCCCCGCACCACCGGCGCGCCGAACTCATGGCCGAGCTGGGGGTGGACGCGGTGCTCATCCTGCCGTTCACCACCGAGTTCTCGAAGCTGTCCCCGGCCGACTTCGTGGTCAAGGTGCTGGTCGACAAGCTGCACGCCAAGGCGGTCGTCGAGGGCCCGAACTTCCGCTTCGGCCACAAGGCGGCGGGGAACGTGGAGTACCTCGTCGAGCAGGGCGGGATCTACGACTTCGAGGTCGAGGTCGTCGACCTGTACGTCACCGGTGAGGCGGGCGGCGGCGAGCCCTTCTCCTCGACCCTGACCCGGCGCCTGGTCGCCGAGGGCGACGTGCGGGGCGCCCGCGAGATCCTGGGGCGCCCGCACCGGGTGGAGGGCGTGGTCGTGCGCGGCGCCCAGCGCGGCCGCGAGCTGGGCTTCCCCACGGCCAACGTGGAGACGCTCCCGCACACCGCGATCCCCGCCGACGGGGTGTACGCCGGTTATCTGCACGCCCAGGGCGAGGCGATGCCCGCCGCGATCTCCGTGGGCACGAACCCGCAGTTCGACGGCACCGAGCGCACGGTGGAGGCGTACGCCATCGACCGAGTCGGCCTCGACCTCTACGGCCTGCACGTCGCCGTCGACTTCCTGGCCTACGTCCGCGGCCAGGCCCGCTTCGAGTCCCTCGACGCCTTCCTCGACACCATGGCCGAGGACGTCAAGAAGTGCCGCGAGATCATCGCCACGGACGAGCAGCGGGCCTAGAACCCGTCCGGCCGCCCCTGTTCCGGTAGGCCTCGGCCCCCGTTTCAGCGAGCCTGAGGCAGAGGCGCCGCTGTCCGCGCATGGGCCCAGTGGCAGGCCACCTGCGCCTCGCCGGAGCCGGTCAGGACGTCCGGGTCCTGGCCGCGGCACGCGTCCGCGACCCCCGCGCGGGCGGCCTCCCCGCTCGCCAGGACCTGGCAGCGCGCGTGGAAGCGGCAGCCGGAGGGGATGCGGGAGGGGTCTGGGGGCTCACCGGTGAGGACGACCGGGTCGCCCGGGGCCTCGGGCAGCACCGACAGGAGCGCCTGGGTGTAGGGGTGCCGGGGCGCCGTCAGGACCTGTTCCACCTCGCCCGTTTCCACGATCCGGCCGAGGTACATCACCGCCACGCGGTCGGCGATGTTCCAGGCCAGCCCCAGGTCGTGGGTCACCACCAGCGCGGACAGGCCGAGTTCGGCGCGCAGCCGCAGCAGCAGGGCGAGGATCTCCCCGCGCACCGAGGCGTCCAGGGAGGCCACCGGCTCGTCGGCGACGACGAGTTCGGGTTCGAGGACCAGTGCGCCCGCGATGACCACCCGCTGCCGCTGCCCGCCGGACAGCTCGTGCGGGTAGCGCAGGAAGAACCGCTCGGGCGGCCGCAGTCCGGCCCGGGAGAGCGCCTCGGCGACCGCCGCCCGCTCGTCACCGCCGTACCCGTGGATGCGCAGGCCCTCGGCCACGGCGTCGTACACCGTGTGCCGCGGGTTGAGCGAGCCGCTCGGGTCCTGGAGCACCAGCTGCACCCGCTTGCGGTACGCCTTGAGGGCGCGGGCGGAGAGGGCGAGCGGCGCCCCGTCGAAGGTGACGCGCCCCGCGGTCGGCGGGACCAGCCCGAGGAGCGAGCGCGCCAGCGTGGTCTTGCCGCAGCCCGACTCGCCGACCAGCGCCACGATCTCGCCGGGCCGGATGTCGAGGTCCACGCCGTCCACGGCGCGCGCGGGGGGCGCCCCGTGCCGCCCCGGGAAGGTGATGTGCAGGCCCTGGACGCTCAGCAGCGGTGGGGTGGTCATGGCGTACTGCTCCTCACTTCGGCATCAGCGTCCGCTTCCGGCTCGTCCTCCGCGCCCAAGCCCGCTCGCGCGCCCGCGCCTCCCCCCGAGCCCCCGCCCGCTTCCGCGACCGCCCCCGCCCCGGGCCCGCCCGTGACCGCCTCCGCGGCGCCGCCGGGGGTGACCGCACCGGTTACGGACTCGCCGGCTGCGCCCGCCACTGCACCCGCGCCGCCGCCGGGCCCGCCCATGACCGCACCGGTACCTGCACCGGACTCGCCCGCGACCGTCCCGGTGCCCGCGCCCGCTTCCGCGACCGCCCCCGCCCCGGACCCGCCCGCTCGCGCGCGGGCGCTGGACTCGCCCGGGTCCGCCCCCGCGTCCACGACGGCCGCTGCCCCGGACCCACTCCCGCCCGCCCGCGCGCTCACCCCGACGCCGGCCACCACCCCGTCGCCCGCCTCGCCGGTGCCGGGCGCCACGTGTACGCAGGCCGCCCGGCGCCCCGCTCCCGCCGCCCGCAGGACCTGGTCCTGGGTGGCGCAGACGTCCAGGGCGGCGGGGCAGCGGGGATGGAAGGCGCAGCCGGACGGCACCGCGGACGGGTCCGGCGGGTCGCCCGGCAGTCCGCGGGGCGCGAAGCGCGACGCCGGGTCGCCGATCCGGGGGAACGCCTCCGACAGGGCCCTGCCGTAGGGGTGCCGGGCGTCCTCGTGCACCTGCCGGGCCGGGCCCTCCTCGACCACCCGGCCCGCGTACATCACCGCGAGCCGGTCGCAGGTGTCCGCCAGCACGGCAAGATCGTGACTGATCATGATCAGACCCAGGTCCTGCTCGCTGACCAGCCGTTCGATCAGACGGAGGATCTGGGCCTGGATCATCACGTCGAGGGCCGTGGTGGGCTCGTCGGCGACGATCAGCCGCGGATCGCAGGCCAGCGCCATGGCGATCATCACGCGCTGTCGCTGCCCGCCGGACAGCTCGTGCGGGTACGCGCTCGCGCGCGCCGCCGGCAGGCCCACCTGCTCCAGCAGCTCACCGGCTTTCCTCCTCGCGCTCGCCGGACTCGCCCCGAGGTGCAGCAGGACCGGCTCGGCGATCTGGTCGCCGACACGGTGCACGGGGTTGAGGGAGTGCATCGCGCCCTGGAAGACGATGGAGGCCCCGGCCCAGCGCACCGCGCGCACCCGGCCCCACTTCATCGTCAGTACGTCCTCGCCGTCGAGCAGGATCTCCCCGGTGACCCGAGTGGCCGCCGGCAGCAGCCGCAGCAGGGCCAGTGCCAGCGTGGACTTGCCGCACCCGGACTCGCCCGCGATGCCGAGCTTCTCGCCCGCGGCGAGCCGCAGGTCCACCCCGCGCACCGCGGCGGCCCCGCCCGGATAGGTGACCGCCAGGTTCCTGACGTCGAGCAGGCTCAACGGGACACCCCCAGCCTGGGGTTGAGGACGGACTCGACCGCGCGCCCGCACAGGGTGAACGCCAGCGCGACGACCGCGATGGCGATGCCCGGCGGCACCAGATACCACCAGTCGCCCGAACTGACCGCGCCCGCCTCCCGGGCGTCCTGCAGCAGCCCGCCCCAGGAGACGACGGTCGGATCGCCGAGCCCGAGGAACGCGAGCGTGGCCTCGGCGAGGATCGCGGAGGAGATGATCAGTGTGGTCTGGGCGAGCACCAGCGGCATGACGTTGGGCAGCACATGGCGGGCCATGATGTGCCCGTGCCCGCCGCCCAGCGCCTTCGCGCGCTCGATGTACGGCCGTGACTCCACCGCCAGCGTCTGCGCCCGCACCAGCCGGGCGGTCGTCGGCCAGGTGGTCACCCCGATCGCCAGCACGATCGTGCCGAGTGAACGGGACAGCACGGTCGCCAGCGCGATGGCGAGCACCAGCGTCGGCATCACCAGGAACCAGTCGGTGATCCGCATCATCACGGTCGCGTACCAGCCGCGGAAGTGCCCGGCGGTGATCCCGATGAGCGCTCCGATCGCCACCGACAGCACCGCCGCGAGCAGCCCGACCAGCAGCGACACCCGCGATCCCCAGATCACCAGCCCGAGCAGACCGCGCCCGAACTGGTCGGTGCCCAGCGGGAACCGCGTACTCGGACTCTCCAACGGCCGGCCGGGCGCGTCCGTCACACTCTGCACGTCGGATCCGACCGTCCACGGCGCGGTCAGCGCGACCAGCGCGAACAGCACGAGCGCGGCGAGCCCGAACACGCCCGCGCGGTGGCTGCGGTACTGCCGCCAGAAGCGGGCGGCCGAGGCGCGGCGGCGCTGCCGGGCCAGGGCGCGCGGGCCCGGGGTGGTCGGGGCGGTCTCGGCGGTCATCGGCCCACCCTGGGATCGAGCAGCGGATACAGGAGGTCGGCCAGGGTGTTCATCACGATCACCGCGGAGGCGAACACGAAGAACAGCCCCTGCACCAGCGGCAGGTCCGGCACGCTGAGCGCCTGGTAGAACAGCCCGCCCAGTCCCGGCCAGGAGAACACGGTCTCGACCAGGATCACCCCGGCGACGGTCCGGCCGAGATTGACGAAGATCAGCGTCACGGTCGGCAGCAGCGCGTTCGGCACCGCGTGCCGACGGCGCACCAGGTCGTCCCGCAGTCCCTTGGCGCGCGCGGTGGTCAGATAGTCGCTGCCCATCTCGTCCAGCAGAGCCGACCGGGTGACCAGCAGCGTCTGCCCGTACTCCACCGCGACCAGCGTGAGCACCGGCAGGACGAGATGGTGGGCGACGTCGAGCACGTACGCGAAGCCCTCCTCGCCGCCCGACTCCATGCCGCCGGTCGGGAAAAGGCCCGGGACCGGCCCCACCCCGACGGACAGCACGATGATCAGGAGCAGCCCCAGCCAGAACGACGGGATGGAGTAGAGGGTCAGCGCCAGACCGGTGTTCAGGCGGTCGCCGAGCCGGCCGTTGCGCCAGGCCGAGCGGGTGCCGAGGAGGATGCCGAGCGCCGTGTAGAGGACGAAGGCCGTGCCGGTGAGCAGCAGGGTGTTCGGCAGCGCCTCGGTGATCTTGTCGATGACGGGGGCCCGGAACTGGTACGAGGTTCCCAGGTCCCCGGTCAGCGCCTTGCCGCAGTAGTCGGTGAACTGCCGCCATATCGGCAGATCGAGGCCGAACTCACGCCGGTAGACGGCGATCTGCTCCGCCGAGACCGGCCGGCCGCCGGTCATGAACTTCACCGGGTCGCCCGGGATCAGCCGGAAGAGGAAGAAGCTGGTGACCAGCACGGCGAGCAGCGAGACGCCCGCGCCGGCCAGCTTGCCCGCCACGTACCGCAGATAGGCGGTGGCGGTGCGCGCCCGTGGTCCGCGGCCCGCCGCCGGCCCGGCCTTCCCCGGGTCGGCGGCGCCGGGCTCGACCAGCGCGGGTGTCGCTTCAGCGGTCATGTGACCTCACTCGTCCTCCGGCCCCGTCCGCGGTCCCGTTCCCGGCCTCCTACTCACGGTCCTCGGCAGTGGCGCGACGGCGCATCGCGAGGGCGCCCGCGAGGCCGACGAGCACGACGACGCCCGCGACGATCCCGATGATGACGCCGGTCGAGGTGGAACCGCCGGAGGAATCACCGGCGTTAGCCGGAACGGCGGACCACCACCCCCAGTAGCCGTCCTGGCCGTAGATGTTGCCCGCCTTCGACGGCATCGTGGTGATCGACGCGATCTGGTCCGTGCGGTAGGCCTCGACCGCGTTCGGGTAGGCCATGACGTTCATGTACCCGAGGTCGTACAGCCGCGACTCCATCTGCTTGACGAGACCGGCCCGCTTGGCCGGGTCGTACTCGGCGAGCTGTCTGGCGTACAGACCGTCGTACGTCTTGTCGCAGATGAAGTTGTCGGTGGCGCCGGTGTCCTTGGGTGTGGCCGGGAGCGCCCCGCAGGTGTGGATGGAGAGCACGAAGTCGGGGTCGGGGTTGACGGACCACCCGTCGAAGGCGAGATCGTACTTGCCGGCCAGCCACGGGTCGGTGACGTTGTCCAGGCAGTCGAGCCGTACGCCGATGCCGAGCTTGCCCCACCACTCCTGCAGGTACTTTCCGACCGCCTTGTCGTTCGGGTCGGTGGCGTGGCACAGCACGCGGTAGTTCAGCGGCTTGCCGTCCTTGCCCACGCGCTTGCCGTCGGCGTTCTTCTTGTAGCCCGCCTCGTCGAGGAGTCGGGCCGCCCGGGCCGGGTCGTAGGCCAGCGTCCGGCTCGCCGAGGGCTTCCAGAAGTACGACGAGAAGCGCGGCGGGATGTAGCCCTGGCCCTCGACCGCGTGGCCCTGGAACACCTTGTCGACGACCGTCCTGCGGTCCACCGCCATGAACAGGGCGTTCCGCACCCGCTGGTCCAGCAGGGACGGGTCGCCGTCACCGAACTTCTTGCCGTTCTTCGCCCGCGCGCCCGGGTTGGTGGCCAGGGCGTAGAAGCGGCGGCCGGGCGCGTCGTTGACGTGGATGTTCTTCTCGCCCTTGAGCGAGGCCGCCTGAGCGGGCGTCAGGGAGGGGGAGCCCGCGACGAAGGAGACCTCGCCCTTGCGCAGCGCGGCGACGGCCGCGTCCTGGTCCTTGTAGTACCGGAAGACCAGCTGGTCGAACTTGGGCGCGCCGCGCCAGAAGCTCTTGTTGGCCTTCAGCCGCACATAGCTGTCGGGCTTGTAGGAGGTGAGCACGAACGGCCCGTTCCCCACGATCGGGAAGCTCTTGTCGTTGTTGAACTTCGAGAAGTCCCCGACCTTCTCCCACACGTGCTTGGGCACGATCGGCACGTCCAGCGCCGTCATCGTGGCCTGCGGCTTCTTCAGCCGGATCACCAGCTGGGTGGGGCTGGGCGCGGTGACCTTCTCGAAGTTGGCGACGAAGCTGCCGTTGGCGGTGCCCGCGCCCTCGTCGGTCATCATCTTCTCGAACGTCCACGCGGCGTCCTCGGCGGTGGCCTGCCGGCCGTCCGACCACTTGGAGTTCCCGCGGATCGTATACGTCCAGGTCAGCTTGTCCGGCGACGACTTCCACGCGGTCGCCAGACCCGGGACGACATGCCCGTCCTTGGGGTCGTAGTTGGTCAGGTACTCGTACATCAGCCGGTGGATGCTCGTGCTGAGCAGCCGGACCGCCAGGAACGGGCTGAGGGAGTCGACGCTCTGCGCCACGGCGACGGTGAGCACCTTGTCGCCCTGCGCGCTCCCGCTCTGCCCGCTCTGCTCTCCTCGGCCGCTCGCCGCGGCGGCCCGGGCCTGCTGCTGCGTGGCCGAGGCCGCCGGGGCCGCCGTGCCGGCCGAGAGGAGGAGGGCGGTGGCGCCCGCGGCGGCGAGCAGCCGACTGCTCCCCGGGCGGCGGCCGGTACGTCCTCTGCCGTGCTGATCGTCTGTGTTCATGCTCGGTGACCTCGCGTCATCGCCCGCGGAAGACGGTTTGCGCCTTCCACGGGGCGGGCTCGAACGGGCTTGATCGGGTGGCGCCGGCGGGGAATGAAGTGAGTGTCTATCAGCGGCAGTCTGCGCGAGTCAACGGTACGTCAAACCCCATGTGGCCTGCGGAAACAACGCGTTGACCGTGGTGTCGCTCCCATTGGTCGAGACCACTGAAGCCGTCCTGGTGAGGGCGTGGCGGCCGATTCCCGCCGGTAAGGGATACGCGAACGCGCGAAGGCCCGCGCCGAGAGAAACGGCGCGGGCCTGGAGCGGGTGCGGCCCGGGGCGGACCGCGGGATTCACTGCTGGGGCGGCGGCGGAGGCGGGGTCTGCCCCTGCGGGTACGGCTGCTCCGACGCGGGCGCGCCGTAGTAGGGCTGCGGCTGGCCGGGCTGCTGCCGGTGCGGCGCGGGGTGGCCGGACTGCGGCGGGTACGGCTGGTCCGGGGCAGCGGTTCCGCCGGGCTGCTGCGGGTACGGCTGCTCCGGCGCGGGCGCGCCGTAGTAGGGCTGCGGCTGCGGCTGGCCGGGGTACGGCTGTCCCGCGACGGGCTGGCCGGTCTGCTGCGGATAGGGCTGTCCCGGGGACGGCCGGCCGGGTTGCTGCGGGTGCGCGTACGGAGCCGGCTGCCCGGGGGCGGGCCGGCCGGAGACGGGCGGCTGGCCCGGAACCGGCTGTCCCTGCACGGGCGGCTGGCCCGGAACCGGCTGTCCCTGCACGGGCGGCTGCGCCGGAGCGGGCTGACCGGGCAGTGCCTGACCGGGGTACGGCTGACCGGGGTACGGCTGACCGGGGTACGCCTGAGCGGGCAGGGGCTGACCGGGCATGGGCGGGGCCGCCACCGGCGGCGGGTTGCCGTCCGACGTCCACAGCCCGTGCGACTGCTGGTGCCGGACGAAGTCCTCGGCGACCATCGCCGCGAGGTTGAAGTACGCCTCCCGCACCTTCGGCCGCATCATGTCGAGGTCGACCTCGGCGCCGGCGGCCAGGTGCTCGTCGAAGGGCACCACGACGACGCCCCGGCAGCGCGTCTCGAAGTGGGAGACGATGTCGTCGACCTTGATCATCTTGCCGGTCTCGCGCACCCCCGAGATGACGGTGAGGGAGCGCGCGACGAGGTCGGCGTACCCGTGGGCGGACAGCCAGTCCAGCGTCGTACTCGCACTGCTCGCACCGTCGACGGAAGGGGTGGAGATGATGATGAGCTGGTCGGCCAGGTCGAGCACCCCGCGCATGGCGCTGTAGAGCAGCCCCGTGCCGGAGTCGGTGAGGACGATCGGGTACTGCTTGCCGAGGACGTCGATCGCGCGGCGGTAGTCCTCGTCGTTGAAGGTGGTGGACACGGCCGGGTCGACGTCGTTGGCGATGATCTCCAGTCCGGAGGGCGCCTGGGAGGTGAACCGGCGGATGTCCATGTACGAGTTGAGGTACGGGATCGCCTGGACGAGGTCACGGATGGTGGCCCCGGTCTCCCGGCGCACGCGGCGGCCGAGGGTGCCGGCGTCCGGGTTGGCGTCGATGGCGAGGATCTTGTCCTGCCGCTCGGTGGCGAGCGTCGCGCCCAGCGCGGTGGTCGTGGTCGTCTTGCCCACACCGCCCTTGAGACTGATCACCGCGATCCGGTAGCAGGAGAGCACCGGCGTGCGGATCAGCTCCAGCTTCCGCTGCCGCTCGGCCTCCTCCTTCTTCCCGCCGAGCTTGAACCGGCCTCCCGCGGCGGCCGGACGCCCGCTGCGTGCCTTCTGCCTCTTGTTGTTGAGCAGCCGGTCGGAAGACAGCTCCACGGCCGCGGTGTAACCCAGCGGGGCGGCACCGGGGTTGGTCGGCTGCCGCTGATCGTGCTGCATGGGCTGCGGCCAGGCGGCCCCGAGACGGGGGTCGACCGGCTGCTGCGGGGCGCCCTGCTGAGACTGCGCAGCACCGGGCTGGCCCGGCGCCTGCGGGAACCCGTAACCGCCGGGCTGCGCGGGCGGGGTGGGCACGCCGGGGGCGTGCGCGTTCTCCGCGCCGGGGGCCTGGGGGAAGCCGTAACCGCCGGGCGGAACCGGAGGTGTGGGCCCGCTGGGGGCGTTCCCCGCGCCGGGGGTTCGCGGGGAGCCGTGACCGCTGGACTGCACGGGTGGGTTGGGTGCGCCGGGGGTGTTCGGAGCAGCCGGGGAACCCGGGGCACCGGGGGAGGCGAGCTGGTCCGGCGCGGGACGGGTGGAGGCCGCCTGGGGGAAGCCGTAACCAGCGTGCTGAGCGGGCGGGTTGGGGACGCTGGGCATGCCCGAGGCGCCCGGGGCGCCGGGCTGGTCCGGCGTGGGCTGGGCCGGGGGCGACGGAGGGAATCCGTAGCCGCCGGGCTGGGCGTGCGGGGCGGGAATGCCGGGAGCCTGCGGGAAGCCGTAACCGCTGTGCTGAGCATGTGGGTTGGGCACGCCCGGGGTGTTCGAGGTGCCCGGGGCGTCCGAGGTGGCGGGCCGGTCCGGAGCGGAGGGGGCCGGGGACGACTGCGGGAAGCCGTGACCGCCCGGCTGCGCAGGCGGGTTGGGAACGTTCGGAGCGCCGGCGCCAGGAGTGGCCGGGGGTGGCGGGAAGCCGTAGCCGTTGGGCCGGCCGGGAGCCGGCTGCCCCGGGAAAGGCTGCCCTGCCGCTGCCGCGTCCTGGGGTCCACCGGCGTGGCCGGCGGCCGACGGCTGGGCGGCCGGCGCGGCAGGGCCCGCAGCGGCCGGCGCGGGCTGGGCCGGCGGTGCGGCCGGGCCCGGGGCGGGGGCCGCGGGCTGCGGGAAGCCGTACCCCGCCTGCGGGTCGGCCATCGGGGCGGGCGGCTGGACCGGGGGCTGCTGCCCGGCCGGAGTACCGGGGTGGGGGAAGCCGTATCCCGCCCGCGGGGCGGCGGCGTCCGGCGCGGACGGCGCGTTCCAGGCGGCGGGCGCGGGCATCGGCGCCTGAGGCTGGAAGGAGGGCTGACGGCCGGGTACGGAAGGCTGGTCCTGCGCGTCCCCCGGCTGCGGCTGGGCGGGCCAGTGGGCGGCCGACGGGGGCGCGGCGGGCTGGTACGACGGCGGCAACGGCGGCACCGACCCCTGCGGCACCGGCGGCGGCCCCCACGCGGCAGGCATGCCCTGAGGCGCCTCGGCAGCGGCCGGCGGAACAGCGTCCCGCTGCTCCGCGTCCTGCGGCTCCGCGTCCTCTGCCCCCGCGTCCCGGCCCTCGCTGTCCTGGGGCTCCGCGTCCTGCGGAGCGGCGTCCTGAGGCTCGGCGTCGTACGGAACGACGTTCTCGGGCTCCGCGTCCTGTGGCTCGGCGGTGTCCTCGGCCGCCGAGGCGACCGCATCCTCCAACGCGCCGTCCACGGGCCGGTCCTCGACGGGGACGACGTCGGCAGGCTCGGCATCCACGGCGGAGCCGCCCCCCGCCCCGGCTTCGCCGGTCACGGTCTCGTCGGCCTCGGCATCCGCCGCAGCCTCGCCCTCGGTCTCGACGTCGGCCGCAGCCTCGGCGTCGCCGGGCTCCTCGTCGACGGACTCCTCGCCCGCGGACACTTCACGCGGTGCGATCTCGTCGTCCGTCGCGCCTTCTTCCGCCCCTGCCTCTTCTTCAGCGGACACCCTCGGGCCGACTGCCTCGGAATCGGAACCGGACTCGGAATCAGAATCAGAACCGTCCGGAAGGACGACCACATCGGCGTCGCTCGTCACATCGTCACGATCGGACTCGTCCCCGGCGTTCGCGCCAGTCGTCTCCGAGGCCTCGCCCTGCTCGCCGAGGGGCTCCGGCGAACCCTCGGCCGCTGCCGCCCGCTCCTCGATCTCCCGCTTCAGGGCGACGGCGGAGAACCGCATGGTGGCACCGCTCTCGAGGTCACCGGCCCCGAACTCCGCACTCTGCTCCTGCTGCTGATCGGGCTCCTCCGCCTTCTCCTCCGCCTGTGCCTCGGCCTCCTCCTCGCCGGCCGGGGCGGCGGACCACTGCGACCGGAAGCCGCCCACCGCGATGCCGGGGACCGCGGCCGGGGACGCACCCTCTGCCGCGGACGCTCCGCCGGAGGCCCCCAACTGCCCCGACTGCGGCTCGAACCCGCTGCCCATGGGCAGCCTCGGCACGGCGACGGGCCCCCCGGCAGACGGCGCGGGAGGCGCGGCGGGCGGCGTGTACGGAGCACCGGACGCCGGCGCCGGCGGCGTGAAGGCGCCCCCGGGCGCGGGCGGCGGAGGCGAGTACGGCGCCCCCGGCGCGGGAGCCGGCGGTGTGAAGGGCCCACCCGGCGCGGGCGGGGGAGGAGGCGTGAACGGCGTGCCCGGCGCGATCGCATGGGGCGGCGGCGTCAGCCCCGGCACCGGCCCGCTCGGCGGCCTCGGCACACCGGACCCGCCCGGCCCGGCGGCACCGTCGGCCGCGGGCCCGGGCGCGGCCGAGCCCCCCGGGGAGGACGCTCCCTCCCCCGCAGCACCCCGCTGATCGGCCCCCGATCCCGAATCGGTTCCCGATCCGGCTCCCGGCCCACCCGACGCGTTCTGCGTGTACCAGGCAGGTGGCGCGTAGTCGATGGTGAACTCCCCGGTCGTCTCGACGGCGGACGCCGCGTCGGGCTGGTCGTCGCCGGGCGTGGCCCAGCCCCCGCGGTTCCCGTCCCGATCGCTGCTCACAGTTCCTCCTGGTGTGGTCGAGCACCCTCAATGCCGTGCTGGGGCGACCATTTCTCGTCGTCCTTGGTCGTTCGAGGTCATCCGATCCACCGGCTCCCCCCGGGACGCCGACACCCGGTCAACGGGTTCTGGCATCGCGCCCGGTACCAGCCTAATCACCACCGGGCTCACCCCGGAGGCCTGTCCGCCTCACAGCGGTCGCCCACTCCGTCACAACCCGCCCGCAACTGCCGTACACAGCGCGTATCGGCGAACAATTCGGACAGTCCGCGCCAGCAACGTGAACAAGTGGGGTGGAAGGTGAAGAGATGTGACCGAACTGGATCCAACCGGCCGGACGCACAGGCCCCTTGGGGCCCTGGACGGTCAACCCGCGCCATTGCGCGCCCCGTTCGTCGGCCGCCGTGAGGCGACCGGCATAGTAGGGCCCCGTCCCGCGCACGGACCGCCGAGCGCGCCCGCACCCCCCACCACGCCCCGGAACCTCCTCGGAGCCCCGGGACGGCACCCGTGCGCCCGTTCCTGACAGAAAGGGAACCCTTCGCGTGAGCTTCGGCCCACCCCCCTCCGTCTACACCCAGTCCGCGGTCGCGGCCGACCAGGCCCGCACAAGACGCCGCCTCCGGCTCCTGGGCGGCGCCCTGGCCGTCGTCCTGATCGCCGCGCTCTGCGTCGGCGTCCGGCTCCTGTCGTCCGCGGGGGACGACGGCGCGCCGGACGACGGCAGGGCGGCCGCCGTCGCCCAGAGCCCGGACGAGGTCCGGGAGACGGCCGAGAGGGCGTCCTCCTCACCCGAAGGCCGGGAGATCATCGAGCACTACGAGGAGAACCTCGGCAAGGACCCGCGCTACGCGCCCGGCACCTGGGCCACCGACAAGATCGTCGCCCGGGGCGTCGCCAACCGCGTCGAGGGCTACAAGCTCACCTCGGACGACGACGAGACCGCGTGGAAGCTCGAACTGGGCGGCCACCTCTGTGCCACGAGCCGGGACGTGACCGCCGACGGCCGTACCGCGGTCGTGATCCAGCCGCCCAAGGGCGAGGCCGCGAGCGACAAGGGCGTCTGCGACCAGGTGGTGTTCCTCGACCTGAACACCGGAAAGAAGCTGTGGCAGCGGAAGATGCCCGCGGCCGACTTCGCCTACGTCACCAACACCGGCCTCACCCTGACCAGGGGCGTCGTCGCGGTGGCCTGGGGACGCGGCTCGGTGGCGTACGACATGAGGAGCGGCAAGCAGCTCTGGAACAGCACCACCACGTCCCAGTGCGAGGACAAGGGCTTCGCGGGCGGCCGCGCGCTGCTCGCCCTGGCCGCCTGCGGAGAGGCACCCGACACCACGTACAAGGTGCAGAAGCTCGATCCGCGCACCGGCCGCACCCTGTGGACGTACAAGGTCGCCACCGGGATCGACGACGTCTTCCTGCCCTCCTCCGACCCGCCCGTGCTCGCCGTCGCAGCCGGCGACACCATGGTGACCGACCTCATCACCCTCGACGGACAGGGCCGGCACCTCGCCACCATCTCCCTGAACGGCTACGACGCCAAGTGCGGTTCCCGGTACGCCTTCTCGCGCTTCTTCGGCGTGGTGGACGCCTGCGACGGCATGGTCGTGGGCCGGACCCAGGCCTACATCATGAGCAAGGAGAACATCGCCATCGGCCAGCCGGCCGGCTGGATCGTGGCCTTCGACCTGAAGACGGGCCGGACGCAGGGCAAGTTCGACGGGCGTGAGTTCCAGGCGGTCGTTCCGGTGCGGATGAGCGGGGACGACCTCCTGATCTACCGGGCGGGCGCCGATTCCCTCGCCCCGGCGGCCCTGGTCCGCTGGAACCCGCGCACGGACCGGGAGACGCCGTACCTCCTCTTCCAGCTCCCGGAGGACGAGGCCTACGAGCTGAGTGATCCGGAGCAGACGGACATCGTCGTGGAGAAGGGCCGGATGTTCTTCGCCCCGCGGGAACTGGAGCGCGACGAAGACAAGCCCAAGGCCAAGGTGCTGTCGCTGGCCGGCTACGCGAGCGCCGGGCTGAAGCACTGAAGGGCACCCGGAGAGCGAGGGGGGTGGGGCGCGCGCGGGGCCCCCCCCCCCCCCCCCACACGGGGCCGGCGAACCAGCGCCCCCCGCCCGCCCGGGCCCCCACCCCCCCCCCCCCCCCCCCCTGCGGGCGGCCCGCCACGGCCA
>NZ_JBIBWT010000030.1:0-11364 GCF_043081525.1 Streptomyces sp. NPDC014864 | reverse complement strand
GCTCCTAACACACCCCCAAGGCAATGTTGGTGGGGCGGGCGGGCTACGCGCGCGCGGGGCTGACCCACTGATGGGCCCCCGGAGGGGGGGGGGGGGGCCCCGCGCGCGCCCCACCCCCCCCCACCGCATCCGGTCCCGTCTCACCGCGATCCGGCCGCGTGCGGCGCTCACTCCGCCGCGAGCCCCCCGTCGTGGGGCGCCGGCTCCAGGTCGAACTCCCCGTCGCGCGCCCCGAGCACGAACGCCCGCCACTCGGCCTCCGTGTAACGCAGTACCGTCGACGGGTCGAGGGAGGACCGCATGGCGACGGCGCCCTCGGGAAGATGGGCGATCTCGACGCGCTCCTCGTGCTCCTCCGTGCCCGGCGCGCAGTGCCACTCCACGCCCGAGATGTCGAGGGCGTACAGCTCGTCGCGCTCCCGCTCCTTGCGTGCCTTGATCTCCGCTTCCGTCTCCGCCATCGCGCAGCGACCCCTTCCCCACGTCCGTACGGTCCGACCGCTCACCCTAGTGCGCGCCGTGCCCCCACCAGCGGGGTTCCCGGGAGTGCGGCGAAGCGGCCCGCAACCGCCTGGTACCCTGAGTGACGGCCGTTTGTGTACGCACCCCCGGAGCCCCCGCAGGTAGCCCCTGCAGGCCCTGGAGGCCGCGCCCAGCGGATCCCCGCCTTCCGAGTCATGGAAGTTCTCCCGAGACGCAGACCGGGGGCACTCGGTGGCCACTCACAGACTATGAGGAGTACGCGTGTCGCTCGACGCCGCTACGAAGAAGCAGATCATCGGCGAGTTCGGTGCCAAGGAGGGTGACACCGGCTCCCCCGAGGTGCAGGTCGCTCTGCTGTCCCGTCGGATCTCCGACCTGACCGAGCACCTCAAGACCCACAAGCACGACCACCACTCCCGCCGTGGTCTGCTGATCCTGGTCGGTCAGCGCCGCCGGCTGCTGCAGTACCTCGCCAAGAAGGACATCCAGCGCTTCCGTGCGCTGGTCGAGCGCCTCGGCATCCGCCGCGGTGCGGCGGGCGCCAAGTAAGACGCCGTGAAGGGAGCGGTTCCCGGGAGACAGGGAGCCGCTCCCTTTGCCGTACGTGCGGAAACGTGCGGAGTGTCACCGGCACTTTGTACTGTGGTAGCACAACGCACGACGTACGACACGGCGTGACAGGGCCTGCCCGTCCCGGGCCAGGCACGGTCACGCACCACGAACGAGGAGAAGCGCACCTCGCCGCCGCCGGTCCTCGGTAGTGGCCCCCGGGGGGAAGCGAGCCCCGGGTGCTTCGATCGAAGACCGGCCCGCACCAGACGGAGCGCTTCTCCGCCACCGTCCCCCCGGCCACACGGGCCGGACGGGACAAAGACGACATGTAACGGAGAAAACGCTAGTGGAGAACGAGACCCACTACGCCGAGGCCGTCATCGACAACGGCTCCTTCGGCACCCGTACCATCCGCTTCGAGACGGGCCGCCTGGCCAAACAGGCCGCCGGCTCCGCCGTGGCGTACCTGGACGACGACACCATGGTGCTGTCGGCCACCACCGCCTCCAAGAACCCCAAGGACCAGCTCGACTTCTTCCCGCTCACGGTCGACGTCGAGGAGCGCATGTACGCGGCCGGGAAGATCCCCGGTTCCTTCTTCCGCCGTGAGGGCCGCCCCTCCGAGGACGCGATCCTCACCTGCCGCCTCATCGACCGCCCGCTGCGCCCGTCCTTCAAGAAGGGCCTGCGCAACGAGATCCAGGTCGTCGCCACGATCATGGCGCTCAACCCCGACCACCTGTACGACGTCGTCGCGATCAACGCCGCGTCCGCGTCCACGCAGCTGGCCGGCCTGCCCTTCTCCGGCCCGATCGGCGGCGTCCGCGTCGCGCTGATCAACGGGCAGTGGGTCGCGTTCCCGACGCACACCGAGCTCGAGGACGCCGTCTTCGACATGGTGGTCGCCGGCCGCGTCCTGGAGGACGGCGACGTCGCGATCATGATGGTCGAGGCCGAGGCCACCGAGAAGACGATCCAGCTGGTCAAGGGCGGCGCCGAGGCCCCCACCGAGGAGGTCGTCGCCGCCGGTCTCGAGGCCGCGAAGCCCTTCATCAAGGTGCTCTGCAAGGCGCAGTCGGACCTCGCCGTCAAGGCCGCCAAGCCGACCGCCGAGTTCCCGATCTTCCTCGACTACCAGGACGACGTCCTGGAGGCGCTGACCGCCGCCGTCCGCTCCGAGCTCGCGCAGGCGCTCACCATCGGCGGCAAGCAGGAGCGCGAGAGCGAGCTGGACCGCATCAAGGCCCTCGCCGCCGAGAAGCTCCTGCCGAAGTTCGAGGGCCGCGAGAAGGAGATCTCCGCCGCGTACCGCTCGCTGACCAAGACCCTGGTCCGTGAGCGCGTCATCAAGGAGAAGAAGCGCATCGACGGCCGCGGTGTCACCGACATCCGCACCCTGGCCGCCGAGGTCGAGGCCATCCCGAGGGTCCACGGCTCCGCCGTGTTCGAGCGTGGCGAGACCCAGATCCTGGGCGTCACCACCCTGAACATGCTCCGCATGGAGCAGCAGCTGGACACCCTCTCCCCGGTGACCCGCAAGCGCTACATGCACAACTACAACTTCCCGCCGTACTCCACCGGCGAGACCGGCCGCGTCGGCTCCCCCAAGCGCCGCGAGATCGGCCACGGCGCCCTCGCCGAGCGCGCCCTGGTCCCGGTCCTGCCGGCGCGCGAGGAGTTCCCCTACGCGATCCGCCAGGTCTCCGAGGCCCTGAGCTCCAACGGCTCGACGTCGATGGGCTCGGTCTGCGCCTCCACCATGTCGCTGCTGAACGCCGGTGTGCCGCTGAAGGCCCCCGTCGCCGGTATCGCCATGGGCCTGATCTCCCAGGAGATCGACGGCGAGACGCACTACGTCACCCTGACCGACATCCTCGGTGCGGAGGACGCCTTCGGCGACATGGACTTCAAGGTCGCCGGCACCAAGGAGTTCGTCACCGCCCTCCAGCTCGACACCAAGCTGGACGGCATCCCTGCCTCCGTCCTGGCCGCCGCCCTCAAGCAGGCCCGTGACGCCCGCCTCCACATCCTCGACGTGATGATGGAAGCGATCGACACGCCGGACGAGATGTCCCCCAACGCGCCGCGGATCATCACCGTGAAGATCCCGGTCGACAAGATCGGCGAGGTCATCGGCCCCAAGGGCAAGATGATCAACCAGATCCAGGAGGACACGGGCGCCGAGATCACCATCGAGGACGACGGCACGATCTACATCGGTGCCGCCGACGGCCCGTCCGCCGAGGCCGCCCGCACCACGATCAACGGCATCGCCAACCCGACGATGCCCGAGGTCGGCGAGCGCTACCTCGGTACGGTCGTCAAGACCACCACCTTCGGTGCGTTCGTCTCCCTGCTGCCCGGCAAGGACGGTCTGCTGCACATCTCGCAGATCCGCAAGCTCGCCGGCGGCAAGCGCGTGGAGAACGTCGAGGACGTCCTCGGCGTGGGCCAGAAGGTCCAGGTCGAGATCGCCGAGATCGACTCCCGCGGCAAGCTCTCCCTCGTCCCGGTGATCGAGGGCGAAGAAGGCAGCGAAGAGAAGAAGGACGACGCCGACCAGTGACGTCCCGTGGCTTCAAGGCGACGGCCCGCACCTCTCCGGAGGCGCGGGCCGTCGCCCGTACCCAAACCCTGATCAGGGGCACCAACGGCATCGGCACCGTCCGCAGGACCACCCTCCCCGGAGGCCTGCGCATCGTCACCGAGACCCTGCCCTCCGTGCGCTCGGCCACCTTCGGCATCTGGGCCCACGTCGGCTCCCGCGACGAGACCCCCTCGCTCAACGGCGCCACGCACTACCTGGAGCACCTGCTCTTCAAGGGCACCGGACGCAGGTCCGCCCTGGACATCTCCGCCGCCATGGACGCGGTCGGCGGCGAGATGAACGCGTTCACGGCGAAGGAGTACACGTGCTACTACGCACGCGTGCTCGACACCGACCTGCCGCTCGCCATCGACATCGTCTGCGACATGCTCACCGGCTCGCTGATCCAGGAGGAGGACGTCGACGTCGAGCGCGGCGCGATCCTCGAGGAGATAGCGATGACCGAGGACGACCCCGGCGACTGCGTCCACGACCTGTTCGCGCACACCATCTTCGGGGACAACCCGCTCGGCCGCCCGGTCCTCGGCACGGTCGACACGGTCAACGCGCTCACCGCCGACCGCATCCGCCGCTTCTACAGGAAGCACTACGACCCGACCCACCTCGTCGTCGCCTGCGCCGGCAACATCGACCACCAGAAGGTCGTACGCCAGGTCCGCGCCGCCTTCGAGAAGGCGGGAGCCCTCGGGGACCTCGACGCCGCGCCCATCGGCCCCCGCGAGGGCCACCGCAGCGTCCGCACGGCCGGCAAGGTGGAGCTGCTCGGCCGCAAGACCGAGCAGGCGCACGTCGTCCTCGGCATGCCCGGCCTGCCCCGCACCGACGACCGCCGCTGGGCCCTCGGCGTGCTGAACACCGCCCTCGGCGGCGGCATGTCCTCGCGGCTGTTCCAGGAGGTCCGGGAGAAGCGCGGCCTGGCCTACAGCGTGTACTCCTACACCTCCGGCTTCGCCGACTGCGGCCTGTTCGGCGTGTACGCGGGCTGCCGCCCGAGCCAGGTGCACGACGTGCTGAAGATCTGCCGCGACGAACTCGACCACGTCGCCGAGCACGGCCTGTCCGACGAGGAGATCGGCCGCGCCATCGGCCAGCTGCGGGGTTCCACGGTCCTCGGCCTGGAGGACACGGGTGCGCTGATGAACCGTATCGGCAAGAGTGAGCTGTGCTGGGGCGCGCAGATGTCCGTCGACGACATGCTCGCCAAGATGGCCGCGGTGACCCCGGACGAGGTCCGCACGGTCGCCCGGGACGTCCTGGGCCGGCGTCCGTCGCTGTCGGTCATCGGCCCGCTGAAGGACAAGCAGGCCTCGCGTCTGCACGACGCCGTCGCCTAATCCCCCCCGGTAAGGAAGCAACAGATGAGCAAGCTGCGCGTGGCGGTCCTCGGTGCCAAGGGCCGGATCGGATCCGAGGCGGTACGAGCGGTCGAGGCCGCCGAGGACATGGAACTGGTCGCCGCCGTCGGCCGGGAGGACAAGCTGGAGACCCTGGTGGAGACCGGCGCCCAGGTGGCCGTCGAGCTGACCACCCCCGCCTCGGTCATGGGCAACCTGGACTTCTGCGTCCGGCACGGCATCCACGCCGTCGTCGGCACCACCGGCTGGACCGACGACCGCCTCGCGCAGCTGAGGGGCTGGCTCGCGCAGTTCCCGGAGACCGGTGTGCTCATCGCGCCGAACTTCTCCATCGGGGCCGTGCTGACCATGAAGTTCGCGCAGATCGCGGCGCCGTACTTCGAGTCGGTCGAGGTCGTCGAGCTGCACCACCCGAACAAGGCCGACGCCCCCAGCGGCACCGCCACCCGCACCGCACAGCTCATCGCCGAGGCCCGGGCCCGGGCGGGCTCGGCCCCGGCGCCGGACGCGACCGTCACCGCCCTGGAGGGCGCCCGCGGCGCCGACGTCGACGGGGTGCCCGTGCACGCCGTGCGGCTGCGCGGCCTGCTCGCCCACCAGGAGGTCCTGCTGGGCGGCGAGGGCGAGACCCTCACCATCCGGCACGACTCCCTCCACCACAGCAGCTTCATGCCGGGCATCCTGCTCGGCGTGCGCCGCGTGGCGACCACTCCGGGGCTGACCTTCGGCCTGGAACACTTCCTCGACCTGAACTGAGGCCCGAGCCCCCTCATGCGCGC
Source organism: Streptomyces sp. NPDC014864 (assembly GCF_043081525.1). Lineage (NCBI taxonomy): Bacteria > Bacillati > Actinomycetota > Actinomycetes > Kitasatosporales > Streptomycetaceae > Streptomyces > Streptomyces sp. NPDC014864. The sequence continues at coordinate 5,587 of NZ_JBIBWT010000030.1, read as the reverse complement.
CAAGATCACCTACCTCGTCACGGCCGCCGTCCTCGTCTTCTACTTCGTCCTGGTCGGCAGCCGCGGCGTCATGCTCGTCGAGTCCGGCACGCCGGTGACCGTCACCTTCGGGATCGCCGTGCTGGTCCTACCGGTGATCGGCCTGTGGTTCCTGTGGAAGAACACCCAGTTCGTCCGCAACGCCAACCGGCTCGCCGCCGAACTCGACGCCGAGGGCGGCCTGCCCGTCGACGAGCTGCGGCGCACGCCCGGTGGGCGCATCGACCGCGACTCGGCGGACGAGGTCTTCGCCCGGCGCAAGGCCGAGACGGAGGCGTCCCCCGACGACTGGCGCAGCTGGTTCCGCCTCGCCGTCGCCTACCACGACGCCCGGGACACCCCCCGCGCCCGCAAGGCGATGCAGCGGGCCATCTCCCTGCACGACGGCAAGCCGCCGGTCGAGGCCGCCTGACGCCCGCGCACCCCGCCGCCGACCGCCGTAAGCCGCTGGGCCCGGACCGCGTGTGCGGTCCGGGCCCAGCGACGTCACCCGCGCGTCAGCCGTGCCGCTGCTCCTCGGCCCACGCCTCCACCGCGTCCGCCGCCCGGTCGAACGCCTCGACGCGGCCCAGGAAGTCGGCGTTGTGCGTGGTCAGCAGCGGCGGTGCGTCACCGTCGGCGCGGTCCCCGCGGACCAGCACCAGCGCCTGGCCCTGCACCGTGCGCGGCAGTCCCAGCCAGCGCACCGGCTGCTGCACCGTGCGCACGCTGACGACCCGCGCCCACGGCGTCGTACGGCTGACGAGGAAGCAGACCTGGCGCAGTCCGCGCGGGCTCACCCACACGCCCATGCGCAGCAGCCGCAGCGCCCCGGCGATGACCACCAGCGCGACACCGAAACAGAACCCGGCCTCGGACACACTGGCGGTCAGCGCGATGACGACCGCCGCGAACAGTACGAACGAGGCGAGCAGCAGCAGGAGGGCGGCCGAGCCCACCCGCCACGGGCCGGGCCGGTAGGGGCGCCGCCAGCGCTCGCGGTCGTCGAACGGCAGCGCGACGTCGCCCGCGGTGTCGAAGGCACGGTCGGCCGTCAGGAAGGGCAGGGGCACGGCGGGTCCTCACTCGTTCCAGGCGTGGGCTGTGCCCGGTGAGGTTATCCGCCTGTGTCCCCGCTCACCACCCGCGGGGACAGAGCCGGTGCCTTCCGCTCCGCACGGGCCGCGCCGGACGGCCGGCCGGGCGGTCACGGCCGGCTCAGTGCCCGGGGGACGCCTGGGACTGCGGTGTCTGGGCGGGGGAGTGACTGATCGACAGGGCCGGCATCCCGAGGATCAGAGACCCCACGAGACCGGCGACGATGGTGAGGCCCAACAGGCAGCGGCCGGCCATGCGGCCGACGGACGCCCGCTCGCGGGGCGGCGGGGTGACATTGCTGCGGAACCTGTCGGCCTCGGAGACGAAGGCGAACGGGACGGGCTCACGCCGAGGGGACATCTGGGGTGCTTCTCCCTTCACGGATCGAACGAGTCATTCTCACCGATACAGACGAACGAACGAGCACCGGGGTGCCCACTGTCACCGACTTCTTCGCGCCCCGGCGCCGAACGTAGAGTGGCGTCCTCAAGCGACGAGACCGGAAGGCCCTGCGAACCGTGACCCCCGACGACGACTTCAAGATCGATCTGCGTAGCGACGTCACCGTCGAACTCGTGAAACACAGCGCGGCCGACTCCGACGTGCTGTTCGCGGCCCGCGTCTCCACGGTCGGTGAGCAGTCCCTGGACGAGCTGAACAAGGACCCGGAGCGCTCGAAGGGTCTGATCAACTACCTGATGCGGGACCGCCACGGCAGCCCCTTCGAGCACAACTCGATGACCTTCTTCATCAGTGCGCCGATCTTCGTCTTCCGCGAGTTCATGCGGCACCGGGTGGGCTGGTCCTACAACGAGGAGTCCGGCCGCTACCGGGAGCTCCAGCCGGTCTTCTACGTGCCGGGCGAGTCCCGCAAGCTGGTGCAGGAGGGCCGCCCGGGCAAGTACGTCTTCGTGGAGGGCACCCCCGAGCAGCACGAGCTCGTGGGGCGGGCCATGGAGGACTCCTACCGCGACGCCTACCGGACCTACCGCCGGATGCTCGAAGCCGGCGTCGCCCGCGAGGTCGCCCGTTCGGTCCTCCCGGTGGGCCTGTACTCGTCGATGTACGCCACCTGCAACGCCCGCTCGCTGATGCACTTCCTCGGCCTGCGCACCCAGCACGAGCTGGCCCAGGTGCCGTCCTTCCCGCAGCGGGAGATCGAGATGGTCGGCGAGCGGATGGAGGCCGCTTGGGCCGAGCTCATGCCCCTCACCTACGCCGCTTTCAACGCCAACGGACGGGTCGCGCCGTAAGTGCTTTCCGGGCCGGTACAGATGTACGGGTCAGCCGCGTGAAGTGTCCGTATTGCGGCATTTAGTGAAGTTCATCTAGCCTGATCAAACGGGTCCGGCACTGCTTGAACCCCCGAGCAGGCAGTGCCGGGCTCCATCCTTGTCACGACTTGTCGCCCGACCCGAGGGCAGACCCCGCAGTGAGCAGCGAGTAGCGTGTTACCCATGGCTCCGACCTCGACTCCGCAGACCCCCTTCGGGCGGGTCCTCACCGCCATGGTCACGCCCTTCACGGCGGACGGCGCACTCGACCTCGACGGCGCGCAGCGGCTCGCCACCCACCTGGTGGACGCAGGCAACGACGGCCTGGTGATCAATGGCACCACCGGCGAGTCCCCCACCACCAGTGACGCGGAGAAAGCGGACCTCGTACGGGCGGTCCTGGAGGCCGTCGGAGACCGTGCCCACATCGTGGCCGGCGTCGGCACCAACGACACCCAGCACAGCATCGAGCTGGCCCGCGCCGCCGAGAAGACCGGCGCCCACGGCCTGCTGACCGTCACGCCGTACTACAACAAGCCCCCGCAGGAGGGCCTGTACCGGCACTTCACGGCCATCGCGGACGCCACCGGGCTGCCCGTCATGCTGTACGACATCCCGGGCCGCAGCGGCGTGCCCATCAACACCGAGACGCTCGTCCGCCTGGCCGAGCATCCGCGGATCGTGGCCAACAAGGACGCGAAGGGCGACCTCGGCCGCGCCGGCTGGGCCATCGCCCGCTCCGGCCTCGCCTGGTACTCCGGCGACGACATGCTGAACCTGCCGCTGCTCTCCATCGGCGCGGTCGGCTTCGTCTCGGTCGTCGGCCACGTCGTCACCCCGGACCTGCGCGCCCTCGTCGACGCGTACACCTCCGGCGACGTGCAGAAGGCCACCGAGATCCACCAGAAGCTGCTCCCGGTCTACACCGGCATGTTCCGCACCCAGGGCGTCATGACCACCAAGGCCGCGCTCGCCCTGCGGGGACTGCCCGGCGGACCGCTCCGCCCGCCCATGATCGAGCTCACTCCCGAAGAGACCGAGCAGCTCAAGATCGATCTTGCCGCCGGCGGGGTACAGCTCTGACAACAAGACTTCGCGAGATCTCTCGCACCGCCCGGTTCTCCACCGGGCTTCACAACTGAAGAGGCGGGCCACCGGTGCCCGCAATCCACAACGACAACTGCTCATGCACGAACGTCACCCACGCCACGTGCCCGCCGGTACGTGGCGTGGGTGGTTGAGGAGAGTCTTTTGAGTCATCCGCACCCTGAACTCGGTTCGCCCCCGAAGCTCCCCGAAGGAGGCCTGCGGGTCACCCCGCTCGGCGGCCTCGGCGAGATCGGCCGGAACATGACCGTCTTCGAATACGGCGGCCGCCTGCTGATCGTCGACTGCGGAGTGCTCTTCCCCGAGGAGGAGCAGCCCGGAATCGATCTGATCCTGCCGGACTTCACGTCGATCCGGGACCGTCTCGACGACATCGAGGGCATCGTCCTCACCCACGGGCACGAGGACCACATCGGCGGCGTCCCGTACCTGCTCCGTGAGAAGCCGGACATCCCGCTGATCGGCTCCAAGCTGACCCTCGCCCTGATCGAGGCCAAGCTCCAGGAGCACCGCATCCGCCCGTACACGCTCGAGGTGGCCGAGGGCAACCGCGAGCGCGTCGGTCCCTTCGACTGCGAGTTCGTCGCCGTCAACCACTCCATCCCCGACGCCCTCGCCGTCGCCATCCGCACCCCCGCGGGCATGGCCGTGCACACCGGCGACTTCAAGATGGACCAGTTGCCGTTGGACAGCCGGCTGACCGACCTGCACGCGTTCGCCCGGCTCAGCGAGGAGGGCATCGACCTCCTCCTCAGCGACTCCACGAACGCCGAGGTGCCCGGCTTCACCCCGCACGAGCGCGACATCTCCAACGTGCTGCGCCAGGTCTTCGCCGGCGCGCGCAAGCGGATCATCGTGGCGAGCTTCGCCAGCCACGTCCACCGCATCCAGCAGATCCTGGACGCGGCCCACGAGTACGGCCGCCGGGTCGCCTTCGTCGGCCGCTCCATGGTCCGCAACATGGGCATCGCCCGCGACCTCGGCTACCTGAAGGTCCCGCCGGGCCTGGTGGTGGACGTCAAGACCCTGGACGACCTGCCCGACCACGAGATCGTGCTGGTCTGCACGGGCTCGCAGGGCGAGCCGATGGCGGCCCTGTCCCGCATGGCCAACCGCGATCACCAGATCCGCATCGTCCAGGGCGACACGGTGATCCTGGCCTCGTCGCTCATCCCGGGCAACGAGAACGCGGTGTACCGGGTCATCAACGGCCTGACCCGCTGGGGCGCCAACGTCGTCCACAAGGGCAACGCCAAGGTGCACGTCTCGGGCCACGCCTCGGCCGGCGAGCTGCTGTACTTCTACAACATCTGCCGCCCGAAGAACCTGATGCCGGTGCACGGCGAGTGGCGCCACCTGCGCGCCAACGCCGAACTCGGGGCCATGACGGGCGTGCCGCACGACCGCATCGTCATCGCCGAGGACGGTGTGACCGTCGACCTCGTCGAGGGCAAGGCCAGGATCTCCGGCAAGGTCCAGGCCGGTTACGTCTACGTCGACGGCCTCTCCGTCGGCGACATCGGCGAGCCCGCCCTGAAGGACCGGAAGATCCTCGGCGACGAGGGCATCATCTCGGTCTTCGTGGTGGTGGACTCCACCACGGGCAAGATCACCGGCGGTCCGCACATCCAGGCCCGCGGCTCGGGCATCGACGACTCCGCCTTCGGTGACGTCGTCCCGAAGATCTCCGAAGCGCTGGAGCGGTCGGGCCAGGAGGGCGTCGCGGAGGTCCACCAGCTGCAGCAGCTCATCCGCCGCACGCTGGGCAAGTGGGTGTCGGACACCTACCGGCGCAGGCCGATGATCCTCCCGGTCGTCGTGGAGGTCTGACACGGCGTTCGATCCTTCGTACGCCTGAACTAGCGGCGGGGCGCCTCGATTTGCATCGAGGCGCCCCGCTCCAGTACGTTTACGGCTCCGCCAGGACGGGAAGCCAGGACGCCTCGTGCGCTCCGGAGGACGCTCCCGGAGGGGCGGGAAATCCGACTCAGAACCTCTGATAAAGTCGGAACCGCCGGAAAGGGAAACGCGGAAGCGGGAACCTGGAAAGCGCCGAGGAAATCGGGTCGGAAAGATCTGATAGAGTCGGA
>NZ_JBIBWT010000029.1:0-49859 GCF_043081525.1 Streptomyces sp. NPDC014864 | reverse complement strand
CTGAGGTGCTGGACCGGCACCTGCACCACCTGCGGCCGGACCCTTCCCAGAAACAGCCGCAGAAGCAGAAGCAGAACCTAACGAAGCACTACTAGGACCTTTCTTTCGGATCTCGCCGGGTACGCGGGGCGGCTCGGAGAGCCCCGTCACCCGGAGCCCGCCCCACCCGCACGGACGGCCCTGGGCGGGAGACCGGCGGGCGGACCGCCCCGCCCGCGGACCGCCTTGGACCCCCGGGCCCCCGCTGGGTACGCTCCCCACCATGCGGATCTCCGTCTCCTCGGACATGGACGAACCCGTGGCCCGCGCCCTGGTCGACCGGCTGCGCGAGCGCGGGCACGAGGTGGTGACGCACGGCGCGCTGCGCCCCGGGGACGACCCGCAGTGGGCGTCGTGCTCCGCGGCCGCCGCCCGTGACGTCGCCGACGGAACGAGTGACCAGGCCGTCGTGTGCTGCTGGACCGGCACGGGCGCGTCCATCGCCGCGAACAAGGTGCCGGGGGTACGGGCCGCCCTGTGCGCCGACGCGTACACCGCGGACGGCGCGCGCCGCTGGAACGACGCGAACGTCCTGGCGCTCAGTCTGCGCCTGACGTCCGAGCCGCTGCTCGGCGAGATCCTCGACGCCTGGTTCGCCGCCGCGCCGAGCGAGGACGCCGAGGACCGCCGGAACGTGGCCCGCGTCGGACGGCTGGAGCGGGACCGCGCGGCCCCCGCCTGACGGCGGCCCCCTGCGGGCACCCGGCCTTGGGGACGGCGCGGGCCGCCTCGTACGCTCGACGCCATGTCCCCGCACGTGCTGGTCCTCGGCGGCACCACCGAGGCCCGCGAACTGGCCGCCGCGCTCGCGGCGCGCTCCGGCACGCGGGTGACCACCTCCCTGGCGGGCCGCGTGTCGCGGCCGGGCGCACTGGCGGGGGAGGTGCGTGTCGGCGGTTTCGGCGGGGCCCAGGGCCTGGCCGCGTGGCTGCGCGCGCATCGGGTGGACGCCGTCGTCGACGCCACGCACCCCTTCGCCGAGTCGATCACGCGGAACGCGGCGCGGGCCGCGACCGCGACCGGCGTGCCCCTGGTGGTCCTGCGCCGCCCCGGCTGGCGGCCGGCCCCCGGCGACCGCTGGCATCCGGTCGCCTCGCTCGACGCCGCGGCCGGGCTGCTGCCCCGCCTCGGACGCCGGGTGTTCCTGACCACGGGCCGGACGGGTCTCGCCGCCTTCGCCGGGCTCACCGGCCTGCACTTCGTCGTACGGTCCGTGGAGCCGCCCGAACCGCCGCTGCCGCCGGACGTGCGGGTGCTGTCGGCCCGGGGGCCGTTCACCGTGGCCGACGAGACGGAACTGCTGCGCACCCACCGCATCGACGTGCTGGTGACCAAGGACAGCGGGGGAGCGGCGACGGCCGCGAAACTGACGGCGGCTCGGGAGCTGGGGCTGCCGGTCGTCGTCGTACGGCGGCCGCCGCTGCCGGAGGGGGTGGGCGCGGTGCCCGGGGTGGCGGCCGCCCTGGACCGGCTGGACCTCCGCACGCCGTGAGGGGCTATTCCTGCCGCGGGTTGCGGCGCAGCAGGTAGGTGTCCATGATCCAGCCCTTGCGCTCGCGCGCCTCGGCCCGCAGCCGCTCGATGCGCGGCGCGGCCTCGGCGATCGGGCCGGAGTCGAGGAGCTCGTCCGGGGTGCCCAGGTAGGCGCCCCAGTAGATGTCGATGTCCTGGTCGGCGTACTGCCGGAAGGTCTGGTGCGCGTCCAGCATCACCACCACGTCGTCCACCCCCTCCGGAAAGCCCTCGGCGAGCCGCCGCCCGGTGGTGATCTGCACGGGGCGAGCGACCCGGTTGAGCCCGGTGCGGTGCCGGGCCACCAGCGAGGAGACGCTGCTGATGCCGGGCACGACGTCGTAGGCGAAGTCCACCCTGCCCCGCTCCAGCACCTCCTCCAGGATGCCGAGCGTGCTGTCGTAGAGCGACGGATCGCCCCACACCAGGAACGCGCCGCTGTCCTGCTCGCCGAGCTCCTCGGTGATCAGCCGCTCGTAGATGTCGGCGCGGGCGCTGCGCCAGTCCCCGACGGCGGGGGAGTAGGCGGCGCCGCCCGCGGTCCGGTCCCGCTCCGGGTCGCGCGCCTCGACCAGGCGGTACGTCCCCTCCGGCAGGTGCGCGTCGAGGATGTCCCGGCGCAGGCGCACGAGGTCCGACTTCGTCTCCCCCTTGTCGAGGACGAAGAACACGTCCGTGCCGCGCAGCGCCCTGACCGCCTGCAGGGTGAGCTGTTCGGGGTCGCCCGCGCCGATACCGATGACATGAATCTTTCGCACGCCCCGAGTCTGCCGTACGGCACTCGCGGCGCGGACACCGGTTCCACCCGCTCCGGGAGCGGCCTTCCTACCCCGCCGCCCCGCGGAGCCGGGGCGCCCGCCGCGCCGCGTCCACCACGGGCCCGGCCCCTGGCTCCACGTCCTCCGCCCCTCGCTCCACGTCCGCCGCGAGCTCCCGCGCCCAGGCCGCCAGCCCGGTCAGATCCATGCCGTAGGGGTCCGGCCGCCCGGTGTCCGCCGACCACTCCCGCACCGCGTCCGCCCCGCGCCGCAGCAGCCGGGCCCCACCGGTCGCGTTGCCGCGGGCCGCGTGGGTGAGCCCCACCGCGAGCTGCGCCAGCCCGCGCCACAGGCCGCGCTCGGCCCGCGGCCCCGACTTCCAGGCGTCCTCGAAGACCTCGTGCGCGTGGAAGGGCTTCCCCTCGTCCAGCAGCGCCTGGGCCTCGGCGACGGTCTGCCGCGGCGTGCGCGGCACGCCCTCGGGCTGCCGTGGCACGCCGTCGGCGCCGTGCGGCAGCGGCCGCCCGAGCCCGTCCCTGGGCCGGGCGTTGCGCGCCCGGCCCTCGGCGTCCCGGTCGCGCGCGCCGGCCGGCCGTCCGGAGGATGAGGATGTGCTGCCCATACGCCGATTGTGCCCCGTCGCCCCGTCCCGTCGCCCCGCCCCGCGACCGCGCCCCCTTCGGTACAGCCCCCGGCGTGCGGTAAGGTGACATTCGCGCGATCACGTGGGTCACTCCGCGTGAGCGCAGCGGGACGTGGCGCAGCTTGGTAGCGCACTTGACTGGGGGTCAAGGGGTCGCAGGTTCAAATCCTGTCGTCCCGACTTGTGAAGTCACAGGTCAGAGGTCGTGTCGGAGCCATCCGGTACGGCCTCTCGGTCATTTCTGGGAACCCCCCGAAGGTGATGACGTGTTGACGGCACCGGCAATCATCGGCACCTCCTCCTCCGCCCGGCCGCTCTCCTGGCGCAGGACTTCGAGCACGACGGAGCCGTCGACGGTCTCCTGGGCGACCAGCCGTTCGGCCAGGTGCTCCAGCGCGGTCCGGTGGCCGCGGAGCAGCGTGATCGCGCGCTGTTCGGCCCGGCGCAGCAGGCGGGCGACTTCCTCGTCGACGATGCGCTGGGTCTGCTCCGAGTACGGCGGCCGGCCCGCCTCCTCGGCGGTCTCACCGAGGAAGCGCGGAGGGGCGGCGGCATAGCCGATGGGTCCCAGTTCGGAGGACAGGCCGAACTCGCGGACCATACGAGTGGCGATCTGGGTGGCTCCGGCCAGGTCGTTGGCGGCTCCCGTCGACCCCTCGCCGAAGACCACCAGTTCGGCCGCGCGCCCGCCCAGGCGCACCGCCAGAAGATCGGTCAGGTAACTCTCACTGTACAAATGGCGTTCCGCTTCGGGGAGTTGCTCGGTGACGCCGAGGGTGAGGCCGGCCGGCAGGATGGTGACCTTCGCCACCGGGTCGGCGTGCTCGCACAGCGCCGCGACCAGGGCGTGGCCGGATTCGTGGACGGCCACCGAGCGGCGCTCCTCGGGCAGCAGCGCGTTGGAGGACTCGCGGCGGCCCAGCAGCACACGATCGCGGGCGGCATCCAGGTCCTGCGGCTCGATCCGGGTGCGGTCGCTGCGTACGGCGTTGATGGCGCCCTCGTTGACCAGGTTGGCGAGATCCGCTCCGGAGAACCCGGGCGTGGCACGTGCCACGGCGTCCAGGTCGACTTTCGGAGCCAAGATCTTGTCACGGGTGTGCACGGCGAGGATCGCGGCCCGCTCGGCCTGGTTGGGCAGCGGCACGGTGACCTGGCGGTCGAACCGCCCGGGGCGCAGCAGGGCCGGATCGAGGGCGTCGGGCCGGTTGGTGGCGGCGAGGACGACGATGCCGCTGGACTGGTCGAAGCCGTCCATCTCGGACAGCAGCTGGTTGAGGGTCTGCTCTCGCTCGTCGTTGCCGCCCAGCCGGGCCCCGCCGGCGCGCCGCGAGCCGAGCGCGTCGATCTCGTCGATGAAGATGATCGACGGGGCGCGTTTGCGGGCTTCGCCGAACAGGTCGCGCACCCGGGAGGCGCCGACCCCGACGAACATCTCCACGAACGCGGACCCGGTCACGGAGAGGAACGGCACGTCCGCCTCGCCGGCGACCGCCCGGGCGAAGAGGGTCTTGCCGGTACCGGGCGGCCCCACCATGATCACACCACGGGGCCCCTTGGCGCCTGCCGCGGTGTAGCGGGCGGGGTGGCGCAGGAAGTCGACGACCTCGCTGATCTCCTGCTTGACCCCGTCGTACCCGGCGATGTCGTCGAAGCCCGTGGTGGGCCGCTCCGCCCCGATGATCTTCGCGCGGGAGCGTCCGATGGCGCTCAGCCCGCCGGCCATCGACCCTGCGGCCCGGCGTCCCATCCAGAGGAAGAAGCCGATCAGAAGCAGGAACGGCAGGAACGTGACGAGTATGGACGGCCATGCCGAGCCGCTGCTGCTCTGGCGGGCGGTGATCCGCACGTGGTGAGAGTCCAGCTGCTGCTGGAGCCGGGCCCCGGTGTCCAGCGCGGTGGGGATCTGGGTGGTGAACCGGGTGCCGTTCTTCAGGGTGCCGCTGACGGCGCCCTTGTCGTTGATCTCGACCGTCCGCACCTGGCTGGTGCCGACCTTGCCGACGAAGTCGCTGTAGGACAGCGCGGTCGCGTGCGGCCCGGTCGGCGCGCGGGAGAGCAGCAGGAAGACGGCGACCGTCATCAGGATCCACCACAAGATCCACCGTCCGCCGGTCGGCTGTGGTTGCCGGGACGGCGGGGTCGGCGGTCCGTGCGGCGGCCCGGACTTGGCGGGCGGCGTCAGGTGCCGGTGCGGCATCCGCACCCGTGTGATCACCAGTCCCACGCCCTTCGATCGGCACGGATCCCTGTCCACCAGCCTCGCCCCGGCGATTCCTGTGGGTCAGGGGTCGAACGGCCCTAATGGGGTCCGTCCGGCCGCGGCCCGGTACCGGCTGTCGCTCGGCGCGGAGCCGGGCATCGTCTGCGCCTGCGCGGCCGTCCTCCTCGTCCCGGCCGTCCACGGTTTCGGGAAGCCGGAACGGGCCGCCCGGGCGCATCCTGGAGTTGGACGAGCCGCGGCACGCGAGCGAACGTGTCTCGACACGGCGGCGTCCCGGGTGTACGGCTCGTGGCGCCGACAGCGCACTCGGGAGTGACCATGAGACTGTCGTTCCTCGAACCTCTGTACAAGGAGCCCGGTCCCTTCGCGTCCGTCTATCTGGACACCTCGCGCGACGCCGCCGTCGAGGACCCCGAATCCGCCGTACGACTGCGCTGGCGGCGTCTTCGGGACGATCTGCTGTCCGAGGGGGCGGACCGGGATTCCCTCACCGCGGTGGCGGGCACGGTGGGCAGCGACGCGGACGTCCCCGGTACCCACGGTCAGGCCGTGTTCACCGCGCACGGGCGCCTGGCCCTGCTGGACGAGCTGCCCGTCCCGCCCGACCGCAGCACGGCGCACTTCGGACCCCTGCCGGACACCATGCCGCTGATCGTCCAGCACACGCCCGGAATCCCGTACCTCGCGGTTCACGTGCACTACGGCGGCCGCCACTCCACGGACGCCACCGGCACCCTGCGCATCGAGGCCGAAGCGGGCACGTGGCCGCTGACCAAGGTCACGCCGGGCCACCGCCTGGACGAGGAGATCCCCGTGGCCGACTGGACGGGCGCCGCCGGAGAGGTCGGCCGGGAACTGGAAGGTCACGCCCGGCGCATCGACGTGGAGACGATGGTCGTCGCTGGAGATCTCTGGGCCCGCGGCATCCTCGTCAACCGGCTTCCGGCCGGCCTGCGCGGGCAGGTCACCACCGTCGACGCAGCCGGTGAGTCCCAGCCGGGCCGCGCCCTGCTGGAGCGGCCCCTGGAGGGCCTGTTCGAAGGGCGCATGGCCGCGCACGACCGGGCGCTCCTGGAGGCCTTCCTCGCGGAGCGAGCCCGCGGCGGAGCGTCCGCGGAAGGCCTCGCCGCGGCCGTGTCCGCGCTGCAACGCGGCCGGGTCAAGGCCCTTCTCCTCAACAACCACCCGGAGTCGCCGTTCCGTCTGTGGGTCGGTCCGGAACCCGGTCAAGTGGCACTCACCGAACAGGAACTGCGCTCCTACGGCATAAGGGAGACCCGCGAGGAACGGGCCGACGCGGCGCTGGTCCGTGCCCTCGTCGGCACGAGGGCCGAACTGGTCCTGGTGCCCGAGCGGGAGCTGGGGCTGAGCGAGGGCGTGGGGGTGCTGCTGCGCTACGCCGACCCCGCCTCCCGCGAGTGAACAGGCCTGCCGGACCCGGCGGTCCTCCGGTTCCCGCGCGCGGTCACCCGGCCCCGGGGAGCCTGGTGCTGCGGACGACCAGATGACTTCGCGCAGCGACCGGACGCGGTCGTCGTGGAGTTCGGGGTCGAGCTCAGCGCCCAGGCGGGAGCGGTCATCACGGCGGCGGGCGCCTCCGCACAGCTGCACGTCAGCCTGACCTGGAACAAGTCCTGAACGGCGGGCGGTGCGCCGACGGGCCGTCACCGGCCGCAGCGCACCGCGCGTTTGGCTTCTTCCCCGGCCGGGGGACCGGCCGGGCGTGCCGTCAGTTCGCCGCGTTGAACACGTCCGTCCCGAACCGGCTGAGGCCCTTCTGCCCGGCGTATCCCAGGTACGGGAGGTTGAACCGGTCCTCGACGGAGGCGAGCAGCGAGTAGTGGTTGTACGGCGTGCTGCTCCAGGTGCCGCCCTTGGTGAAGGGGGAGAGCACCAGCGCGCCCGTACGGCCGCCGCCGAGGCCGGTGATGCCGGGCAGCGGGGAGTTGGGCGAGGGACCCTCGCCGCAGCAGGCGCTGGAGTCCTTGTCGGGGCCGTCCGACTCGTCGAAGGCGATCACCAGCATGCCGTCCTTCTTGAAGGCCGGGGACGAGGTGATGGCCGGGACCCACTTCTTCAGCCACTCGTCGGCGGAGGCCAGCCCGCCCGGACGGCCGTCCACGCAGGGGGAGTCGTGGCCGTCGTCGCACAGGTTGGGCGTGATGTAGCTCAGGTCGGGCGTCGTGTCGGTGCTCTGCAGGTCCGTGCCGAGCTGGGACTGGTCGACGACGTGCCGGGCGCAGTCGTCCTGCTGGTCGATGACCGAGTGGAAGTACATGAACGGGTTGTGGCGGGTGGCGTACTGGTCGCCCACCTTCGCCTTCTGCGTGTCGTCCACCGCGCCGACCGCGGGGTGGCGGCACGGGGTGCCCATGTCCTCCATGTAGCCCTTCCAGCTGTGCCCGGAGGAGTCCATCTGGTCCGCCAGCGTCTTCACGCCGGAGGGGTACACGCAGCCCCGGCCGACGGCCTGGCCCGGGTCGGCGGTGCCGGTCTGGACGAACGGCGCGAAGGTCTGGCAGTCGGCCTGGGTGTCCGGGTTGGGGCCCTGCCCGGATATCTGCGCGACGTAGTTGGTCAGGCTGTTGTGGCCGACGCCGTAGTACTGCGACAGCAGCACGCCCTGGGAGCGCAGGGTCTTGCTGAGGTACGGCGCCTTGGAGTCGGGGCCCCAGGTCTCGTCGTAGCCCTTGTTCTCCAGGTTGATCACGAAGACGTGACCGGGGTTCGCGGCGGGCGCGGCCTCGGCCCGCAGCGCCGCCAGCGTGCCGCCGCCGGCGGCGAGGAGGGCGGTGAACGCGGCGACCAGGATCATGAGGCGGCGGGTGCCGCGACTGATGCGGTGCTTCATGAGGGGAGCTTCCATCCGAGGGACTGGGCCTTGTCGCGCAGCTTGCGCCACTCCTCGTAGTCGGGTGCCACGGCCGGTCCGCAGGGCTGTCCGACGACAGGGGGCACCGACCACTGCGGGGCGTCGAGGCTGGGCGGGCCGGTGAAGTCGAGCACCTCGGCGATGTTGTCGGCCGCGGCGTCGCGAGGCGTGAGGGAGGGCAGGTTCCAGCGCCACTCCATGGCCTTCAGGACCGAGGTGTGGTCGTAGACGCCGTGCGCGACGTACCCGCGCCTGGCGCGCGGGGAGACCACCAGGCAGGGCGTGCGGAAGCCGCGCAGGCCCCAGTCGGGGTGGGCGTCGGGGGCGGTGGAGGGCGCCACGTGGTCGAAGAAGCCGCCCCACTCGTCGTAGTTGATCACCAGCAGGGTCCGCGACCAGGCGGGGCTCTTGGTGACGGCGTGGTAGACCTCGTTGAGGAAGTACTGCCCCGCGCGGATGTCGCCGTGCGGGTGGTCGTCGGCGGAGGTGCCGCTGCCCTCGTCGAGGAACTTGGGGTCGACGAAGGAGACCTGGGGCAGGGTGCCGGCGGCGCAGTCGGTGAGGAAGTCCGCGTACGGGTGCGAGATCCCGAGGAGCTTGGTGCCCCACAGCGCGGTGAACGGCACGTCGTGGTAGTAGTACTTGCCCTTCAGGCCCGCGTCGGCGAGGCGGTCCCAGATGGTGGGCAGCGTGGAGGTGTCCGTGGAGTTGTGGATGCGGTCGGTCTGCGCGGCGTGCTGGTAGAAGCGGTTGGGGTACGTCTCGGCCATGATCGCCGAGAAGTAGCGGTCGCAGACCGTCCAGGCGGGGGCGGCCCTGCCGTAGAAGTCGAGGTCCTCGGGCAGGTAGTAGCCGATGGAGAACTCGTCGTTGGTGCCGGCCCGCAGCCAGCCGTCGCAGCGGCCGTCGTTGTACTCGATCCGGCCGCCCTCGTAGCTGTGGTCCGGGTCGTTGTACTGGCAGCCCTGGGCGGTGTCCAGGTGGTGGGTGGCGTGGGCGACGCCGTCGCGGTCGGTGTACTTCAGCCCCGACTGCTTGCCGTCGGCGCCCGGGAGCCAGCCCAGGTAGTGGTCGAAGGAACGGTTCTCCATCATCACCACGACGATGTGGTCGATCCCGGAGTCCTTGGGCGCCGGAAGCGAGGACGTCCCCGGGGTGGAGAGCGGGGTCTGACCTGCTTCGGCCAGACCCTCCGTGGCGAGAGGGGCGGTCATGGCCGCGGCCGCGCTCGCGGCCCCGACGATCAGTTTCCTGCGGGAGATGCTCACGCGGTCCTTGATATCCGCCGTGAGAACCGGAGGATTACCATCCGGCTGATGCTTCCGCGGACGTTCACGCGGTGTTCCCCATGGCCCCACAGGGTCTTCGCCGGGGGTCACGGTCCGTGGCCGGAAATGCACGGTGGCGGTTCACAGGGGACGGCGCCGTGCGGCGACCTCGCTGTCGTAGCGCGCGCGGGCCGCGACGGCGGCCTCGCGGGCGGCCACCTCGGCCACCGGCACGTCCCACCAGGCCTCGGCCGGTGGAGCGGTCGACGCCGGGTCGGTCTCCACGTACACGCAGGTCGGACGGTCGCTGGCGCGGGCCGCGGTGAGTGCCTCGCGCAGTTCGCCCACCGTCTTGGCGCGCAGGACGTCCATGCCGAGGCTGGCGGCGTTCGCGGCCAGGTCGACCGGGAGCGGGGCGCCGGTGAAGGTGCCGTCGGCGGCCCGGTGGCGGTAGGCGGTGCCGAAGCGCTCGCCGCCCACCGACTCCGACAGGCCGCCGATGGAGGCGTACCCGTGGTTCTGCACCAGGACCAGGTTGACGGGCAGCCGCTCCTGGACGGCCGTGACGATCTCGGTCGGCATCATCAGATAGGTGCCGTCGCCGACCAGTGACCACACCACCGCCTCCGGCGCCGCCTGCTGGACGCCGATGCCGGCCGGGATCTCGTAGCCCATGCAGGAGTAGCCGTACTCCACGTGGTACTGGCGCGGCGAGCGGGCCCGCCACAGCTTGTGCAGGTCGCCGGGGAGCGAGCCGGCCGCGTTGATCACCACGTCCTCGTCGCCGACGACCGCGTCCAGCGCGCCGAGGACCTGGGTCTGGGTCGGTACGGCGCTGTCGTCGCCGGCGCGGAAGGCGGCCTCGACCACCCGCTCCCAGCGCTCCCTGCCCGCCCGGTACTCGGCCTCGTAGCCGGCGTCGACGCGGTGTCCGGCGAGCTGTGCGGCAAGCGCCTCCAGGCCGGCCCGCGCGTCGCAGACGAGGGTCGCGGCGGCCATCTTGTGCGCGTCGGACGGGGCGATGTTGAGGTTGACGAAGCGGACGTCCGGCCGCTCGAAGAGCGTGCCGGAGGCCGTGGTGAAGTCCGTGTAGCGGGTGCCGACCCCGATGACCAGGTCCGCGCCGCGGGCGGCCGCGTCGGCGACCGCCGTCCCGGTGTGGCCGATGCCGCCGAGGTCGGCGGGGTGGTCGTGGCGCAGCGATCCTTTGCCCGCCTGGGTGGAGGCGACCGGCACGCCGGTGGCGTCCACCAGGGCCTTCAGCGCGTCCTCGGCCCCGCTGTGGTGGACACCGCCGCCCGCGACGATCAGCGGCCGGGACGCGGCCCGGATCGCGCGGGCCGCCTCGGCGAGTTCGACCGGGTCGGGGGCGGGGCGCCGGATCCGCCACACGCGTTCGGCGAAGAACTCCGCCGGCCAGTCGTACGCCTCGGCCTGCACGTCCTGCGGCAGCGCGAGGGTGACCGCGCCAGTCTCGGCGGGGTCGGTGAGGACCCGTACGGCGGCCAGCGCGGAGGGGATCAGCGCCTCGGGGCGGGTGACGCGGTCGAACCAGCGGGAGACCGGGCGCAGGGCGTCGTTGACCGACACGTCCGCCGCCACCGGGTGCTCCAGCTGCTGGAGCAGCGGGTCGGCGGCGCGGGTGGCGAAGTAGTCGCCGGGCAGCAGCAGCACCGGCAGCCGGTTGATCGTCGCGAGCGCGGCTCCGGTGACGAGGTTGGTGGCGCCGGGCCCGATGGAGGTGGTGACGGCCTGCGTGGACAGGCGGCCCCGCTGCCGGGCGTACCCGACCGCCGCGTGCACCATCGCCTGCTCGTTGCGGCCCTGGTGGTACGGCATCACCTCCTCGCCGGCCTCCAGCAGCGCCTGGCCGACGCCCGCCACGTTGCCGTGGCCGAAGATGCCCCAGGTGCCGGCGATCAGCCGGTGCCGCACGCCGTCCCGTTCGGTGTACTGGGCGGCGAGGAAGCGGACCAGTGCCTGGGCGACGGTCAGGCGGTGCGTTGCGTGGCTCGGCCGGGGCGGCCGGCTCGTCGGGGACATCGGTTACCTCACTGGGACGACGGAGCGGAAGGGGTGGCGGCGGGCGCGGAGGACGGCGGGCACGCGGCGGGCGCGTCGTAGAGCGGCAGGCGGGGGTCGACGGGGCGGCCGGGCCAGGTGTCGCGGATCCACGCGTGGTCGGGGTGGTCGCGGATCAGCCAGGCGCGTTCGGCCTCCGGGCCCGCCATGACGTTGAGGTAGTACATGTGGTGGCCGGGCACCGCCATCGACGGCCCGTGCCAGCCGTCCGGGATCAGCACCACGTCGCCGTCGCGCACCTCGGCCAGCACGTCGGTGCCCCGGCCCCGCCCGGAGGGGGAGACCCGCTGGTAGCCGAGGCCGGGCGTGTCCTCGTGGGCGGCGAACTCGAAGTAGTAGATCTCCTCCAGGACGGATTCCTCGCCGGGGTGGTGCTCGTCGTGCTTGTGGGGCGGGAAGGACGACCAGTTGCCGCCCGGCGTGATCACCTCGACCGCGATCAGCTTGTCGCACTCGAAAACCCCGGCCGCGCCGAAGTTGTTCACCTGGCGGCTGCACTCGCCCGTGCCGCGCAGCTCCACCGGGACGCCGGAGGCGGGCCCGTGGCGGGCGGGCAGACGGCGGGCGCAGCGCGCGCCGGCGAGCGCGAACCGCCCGCCGCCGGCGGACGAGACGGTCGTACGGGCGTCGCGCGGCACGTAGGCGAAGTCACTGACGGCGTCGAACACGCCCGAGCGGCCGGTGAGTTCGAAGGTGTCGTGGCCGAACTCGTCGGAAGTGGCCACCGTGCAGCCCCCGTTCAGCGGCAGCACGATCCACTCGCTGTCGCGGGTGCCGAAGGTGTGCGAGCCGCCCGGCGGCAGCTCCAGCACGCGCAGGGCGGAGTAGCCCCAGCCGGCCGACTCGGGGCCGACGTCCACGGCGTAGGGGCCGGTGCGGGCCCGGCCCGCGGGCAGGTGGTAGGCGCTGGTGCCGGTCATCGGGGATGCCTCCTTGTCACGTCGGCCCGTCACAACAGGCCCACCGCCGTGTCGACCGCCTGCTCCACACTGCCCTCGGCGGGGTACAGCAGCGAGCGGCCCACGACCATGCCCTGGACGGTGGGGAGTCTGAGCGCCTTGCGCCACCGCTCGTAGGCGGCCTCCTGGTCGTCGCCGACCTCCCCGCCGAGCAGCACGGCGGGCAGCGTGGAGGTCGCCAGTACCTCGGCCATGTCGTCCGCGTCCTCGGTGACGGGCAGCTTCAGCCAGGTGTAGGCGGAGGTGCCGCCCAGGCCCGAGGCGATGGCGATGGAGCGGGTGACGGCCTCGGCGGACAGGTCGTTGCGCACCCGGCCGTCCGCACGGCGGGAGAGGAAGGGCTCGACGAAGACCGGCAGGTGCAGCTCGGCCATCTCGTCTATGGCGCGGGCGCCGGACTCCAGCGTGGCGAGCGAGCCGGGGTCGTCGTAGTCGATGCGCAGCAGCAGCTTGCCCGCGTCGAAGCGGAGCCGGGCGAGGTCGCGGGCGCGGTGGCCGGTGAAGCGGTCGTCCATCTCGAAGGACGAGCCTGCCAGACCCCCGCGGTTCATGGAGCCCATGACGACCTTGCCGTCCAGCGCGCCGAGCAGCAGCAGGTCCTCCAGGATGTCCGCGGTGGCGAGCACCCCGTCGACGCCGGGCCGCGACAGCGCCACGCACAGGCGCCGCAGCAGGTCGGCGCGGTTGGCCATGGCGAGTCCCCGGCCGCCGACGCCGAGCGCGCCGCGCGCGGGATGGTCGGCGGCCACGATCATCAGCCGGTCGCCGGCGCCGATCAGCGGGCGGCGCACCCGGCGCGCCGCCGCCTCGGCGACGGCCTCGGGGTGCCGGGCCCTGACCGCCGTCAGGTCGGGGATGCTGAGGGTCAAGGCGAAGCTCCGTTCAGGCAGTGGCTCGCGCGAGGAGGTCGTCGACCTCCGCCCCGGTGGGCATCGCGGAGGAGCAGGCGAGGCGGGAGGCCACGAGGGCGCCGGCCGCGTTGGCGTAGCGCAGGACCGCCGTCAGGTCCCAGCCGGACAGCAGCCCGTGGCAGAGCGCGCCGCCGAAGGCGTCACCGGCGCCGAGCCCGTTGACGACCTCCACGGGCACCGGCGGCACCTCGGCCCGGGTGCCGTCGCGGTGCACCGCGAGGACCCCCTTCGGGCCCTGCTTGACGACGGCCAGCTCCACGCCGGCCGCGAGCAGCGCCTCGGCGCAGGCCCAGGGCTCCCGCAGGCCGGTGGCGATCTCGCACTCGTCGAGGTTGCCGACCGCCACGGTGGCGTGCCGCAGCGCCTCGGCGTAGTGCGGGCGGGCCTGGCCGGGGTCGGTCCAGAACATCGGCCGCCAGTCGAGGTCGAAGACGGTGACGCCCGCCCGGTCGCGGGCCCGGAGCGCGGCGAGCGTGGCGGAGCGGCTCGGCTCCTCGCTCAGCCCGGTGCCGGTGATCCAGAAGACACGGGTCGCGCGGACGGCGGACAGGTCCAGCTCCCCGGGGTGGATCTCCAGGTCGGGGGCCTTGGGCCGACGGTAGAAGTACAGCGGGAAGTCGTCCGGCGGGAAGATCTCGCAGAACGTGACGGGGGTGGGAAGGTCGCCGACCGGCGTGACCCAGCGGTCGTCGACCCCGAACTCCCGCAGTGCCTCGTGCAGGTAGGTGCCGAAGGGGTCGTCGCCCGTGCGGGTGATCAGGGCGGTGGAGCGGCCGAGCCGGGCGGCGGCGACGGCGACGTTGGCGGCCGAACCGCCGAGGAACTTGCCGAAGGTCTCCACCCGTGCCAGGGGTACGCCCGTCTGGAGCGGGTAGAGATCGACTCCGATGCGGCCCATCGTGATCAGGTCGAAGGTATCGGGTGACTCGGCCATGCGCGATGCTCCTCGAACTGTTCCGGGGGTGCGGATCCCGGGGCCCGCCGCGACGGTGGAGTCGCGGATGCCGGGGGCCCGCCGACTCCCAGATGTAGGCCTCCGGGGGCCACAGTGTCAATAGTTTGTACTTACATTCGGACCTGTGCGTGAAATGATGTCTTGACAAAGTATTGACAGTGGACGCGGCAGGGGATTGGATCCCGTCCCAGCGCACCACCGTCTTCACGGCGCACGACCCGGGTCCGGACGGCTCCGGGCCCGGATCCTCCCGATCTCTTGCTTTCCCCCGTCGCACAGTGAGGTGCAGGAAAGATGGACCGCTCTTCTCGCTCCCGCCGACTTCTTCCCGTCGCGGCCGTCGCCGCGGCGGCGGCCCTGACCCTCGCCGGCTGCTCCAGCGGCTCCGGGGGCAAGAAGGCCGAGGAGGGCGGGGGCGCCGCCTCCGCGGGCAAGGCCACCACGCCCCGGATGACGGTCGCGCTGGTCACCCACCAGGCGCCCGGCGACACCTTCTGGGACATCGTGCGCAAGGGCGCCGAGGCCGCCGCCGCCAAGGACAACGTCAAGCTCGTCTATTCCGCCGACCCCAGCGCCGGCATCCAGGCCAACATGGTGCAGAACGCGATCGACCAGAAGGTCGACGGCATCGCGGTCACCCTGGCCAAGCCCGACGCGATGAAGGGCGTCATCGGCAAGGCCACCAGCGCCGGGATACCCGTGGTCGGCCTCAACTCAGGCGTCAGCGACTGGAAGAAGCTCGGCCTGACGGAGTTCTTCGGGCAGGACGAGTCCGTGGCGGGCGAGGCGTTCGGGACCAGACTGAACGAGGTGGGCGCGAAGAAGGCCGTCTGCGTGATCCAGGAGCAGGGCAACATCGGCCTGACCCAGCGCTGCGACGGCGTCAAGAAGACGTTCAAGGGCACCGTCCAGACCCTCTACGTCAACGGCACCGACATGCCGTCCGTGCAGTCGACGATCACGGCCAAGCTGAAGCAGGACAGCGGCATCGACTACGTGGTCACCCTCGGCGCGCCCTTCGCGCTGACCGCGGTGCAGTCGGTGGCCGAGGCGGGCGGCAAGGCGAAGATCGCCACCTTCGACCTCAACCCCCAGCTGACGAAGGCCATCCAGAAGGGCGACATCCAGTTCGCCGTCGACCAGCAGCCCTACCTCCAGGGCTACCTGGCGGTCGACTCCCTGTGGCTCTACAAGAACAACGGCAACTACAGCGGCGGCGGTGTGCAGCCGGTGCTCACCGGTCCGGCCTTCGTGGACAAGTCCAACGTCGACAAGGTCGCCCAGTTCGCCGCGAAGGGCACCCGGTGATCCGTATGACCCAGCAGGCCGAGCCGGCGGTGGGCACACCGCCGGCTCCCGGCGCCGAGCAGACCGACGGCCGCACGGGCCGGCGCCCCCTGGCACTCCGGCTGCTCGCCCGGCCCGAGGTCGGCGTCTTCCTCGGCGCCGTCGCGGTGTTCGTCTTCTTCCTGGCCGCGGCGCCCTCGGTCCGCCAGGGCAGCTCGATGGCGACGATCCTCTATCAGTCGTCCACCATCGGGATCATGGCGCTGCCGGTCGCCCTGCTGATGATCGGCGGCGAGTTCGACCTCTCGGCCGGCGTCGCCGTGATCACCTCGGCGCTCACCGCGAGCATGCTCAGCTACCAGCTCACCCTGAACGTGTGGACCGGCGTGGTCGTCGCCCTGGCGGTGTCGCTCGGCGTCGGCGCGTTCAACGGCTGGATGCTGGTGAGGACCGGGCTGCCGAGCTTCCTCGTCACCCTCGGCACCTTCCTCATCCTGCAAGGTGTGAACCTCGCGGTCACCAAGACGATCACCGGCAACGTCGCCACCGACGACATCAGCACCATGGACGGCTTCGACCAGGCCAGGGCGCTCTTCGCGTCGTCGTTCGACGTCGGCGGGGTGCAGGTGAAGATCACCGTGGTGTGGTGGCTGGTCTTCGCCGCGCTGGCCACCTGGGTGCTGCTGCGCACGAAGTACGGGAACTGGATCTTCGCGGTCGGCGGCAACAAGGACAGCGCCCGCGCGGTCGGCGTCCCGGTGACCTTCACCAAGATCTCGCTGTTCATGCTGGTCGGCCTCGGGGCCTGGTTCGTCGGCATGCACCAGCTCTTCGCGTTCAACACCGTGCAGTCCGGCGAGGGCGTCGGCCAGGAGCTCATCTACATCGCCGCGGCGGTGATCGGCGGCTGCCTGCTCACCGGCGGTTCCGGCTCCGCGATCGGGCCGGTCTTCGGCGCCTTCATGTTCGGCATGGTGAACCAGGGCATCGTCTACGCGGGCTGGAACCCCGACTGGTTCAAGGCGTTCCTCGGCGTGATGCTGCTCGGCGCCGTCCTCATCAATCTGTGGGTCCAGCGCACGGCGACCCGGAGGTGACCGACATGACCAGCGACGAAGCGGCAACCCACGACACCGGCCTCGCCGGCACCGCGCCCGACCGGGACCGGCCCGTCGTCGAGCTGCGCGGCGCCGGCAAGTCCTACGGCAACATCCGCGCCCTGCACGGCGTCGACCTCGCCGTCCGTCCCGGCAGGGTGACCTGCGTGCTCGGCGACAACGGCGCCGGCAAGTCCACCCTCATCAAGATCATCTCCGGGCTGCACCGGCACAGCGAGGGCGAGTTCCTCGTGGACGGCGAGCCGGTGCGCTTCTCCACCCCGCGCGAGGCCCTCGACCGCGGTATCGCCGCCGTCTACCAGGACCTGGCGACCGTGCCGCTGATGCCGGTGTGGCGCAACTTCTTCCTCGGCTCGGAGCTGACGAAGGGCCCCTGGCCGGTCCGCCGCCTCGACATCGCCCGGATGAAACGGACCGCGGACGAGGAACTGCGCGACATGGGCATCGTCCTGAACGACCTGGAGCAACCGATCGGCACCCTCTCCGGCGGTCAGCGCCAGTGCGTGGCCATCGCCCGCGCCGTCCACTTCGGCGCCCGCGTCCTCATCCTCGACGAGCCGACCGCCGCCCTCGGCGTCAAGCAGTCCGGGGTGGTGCTGAAGTACATCGCCGCCGCCCGCGACCGCGGCCTCGGCGTCGTGTTCATCACCCACAACCCGCACCACGCCTACATGGTCGGCGACCACTTCAGCGTGCTGCGCCTGGGCACCCTCGAACTCAGCGCCGAACGCAGCGAGATCGGCCTGGAGGAGCTGACCAACCACATGGCCGGCGGCGCCGAACTCGCCGCCCTCAAGCACGAACTGGCCCAGGTCCGGGGCGTCGACGTCGACGAGCTCCCCGAGGAGCGGGACCTCGCCGCACCCGCACCCGCACCGGCCCCTGGCGAAGGGAAGACCTGACATGACCCCCGCGCTGGACCGCATCCGGGTCGGCTCGGCCCCCGACTCCTGGGGCGTCTGGTTCCCCGACGACCCCCGCCAGGTGCCCTGGGAACGCTTCCTCGACGAGGTCGCCGAGGCCGGCTACTCCTGGATCGAGCTCGGCCCGTACGGCTATCTGCCGACCGATCCGGTCCGCCTGACCGACGAGGTGCACCGGCGGAACCTGAAGGTCTCGGCGGGCACCGTCTTCACCGGCCTGCACCGCGGTCCGGCCGTCTGGGAGTCCACCTGGGAGCACGTCGGCCAGGTCGCGGCCCTCACCCAGGCCATGGGCGCCAGGCACCTCGTCGTCATCCCGTCCTTCTGGCGCGACGACAAGACCGCCGAGATCCTGGAGCCGCCGGAGCTGACGGCCGAGCAGTGGGCGCACCTGACCACGGGCATGGAACGGCTCGGCCACGAGGTCAAGGAGACCTACGGCCTCGACATCGTCGTCCACCCGCACGCCGACACCCACATCGACACCGAGACGCACGTCGAGCGCTTCCTGGACTCCACCGACGCCGGCCTGGTCGGCCTCTGCCTGGACACCGGCCACTACGCCTACTGCGGCGGCGACAGCGTCAAGCTGATCGAGACCTACGGCGAGCGCATCGGCTATCTGCACCTCAAGCAGGTCGACCCGGGGATCCTCGCCGACGTGGTGGCGAACGGAGTGCCGTTCGGGCCGGCGGTCCAGCGCGGGGTGATGTGCGAACCCCCTTCAGGCGTACCGCAGTTGGAGCCCGTCCTGGCCGCCGCGCAGAAGCTCGGGGTGGAGCTGTTCGCCATCGTCGAGCAGGACATGTACCCCTGCGAGCCGGACAGGCCGCTGCCGATCGCCGTACGCACCCGCAGGTTCCTGCGCTCCTGCGGCGCCTGACCGGCCGCCCCGCACGGGCGTCCCGCGGCAGCCAGGCACGGAGCGGGCGCGGGCCGCCGGTACGAGCCCGGGGCCCGGCACGCGGGGCCGGCGGGGTCATCCGGCCCCCCGCAGCGGGGGCCGCGAGCACAGCACATCAACTCCTCCTCGGCGAATGCCCGTTGGCCACCCCGCGCCCGGCCCGGGCAAGCAGCCCGCGCGGAGCCGGCCGGCGCCGCCGCACCGCCCGGGAGCGGCCTCACCGGGCCCGTACGGCGGCGGTCGTACGATGAGGATCAGGGAGCGCTTCCGTCCCCGCCCGCACCGTTTCCCCGGTGCCGGGCGCGGCGGTCCGCTTCGGCGCCACTACCACGGGGAGCCCTCATGAGCACACCGCGGGACCTGATGATCGTCGCCTTGGACGCCGGCGAGAAGCGGCCCGTGCGGCAGGGCGAACTCTCGCTCGCGCTCGCCGGAGCCGAGGCCGTCGACCTCGTGCGGGCCGAGGTGCTCGCACTGGACGGCGAACGCGTCGTGCCGCGGCTGAGGCCGCGCCTGGGCGACCGGATGCTGGACGAGGCCGCCGCCTCGCTGGCGCGCGAGACGCCGTACGAGACGCTGGAGGACTGGCTCTGGCGACGGGGCCGCGGGCTGTCGACGGCGTACCTGACGGCGCTGGAACAGGAAGGCCTGCTGACCTGGCAGCGCAGCCGCTGGATGCCCTTCGGCGGGGTGCGCGCGGTGCTCGCCGACACCGGCGAGCGGCGGCGGGCGGTGGCTCGCTGGACCGCGGAGGAGCCGGTGCTCGGCGCCCTCGCCGCCGCGGTGGGGATCCGCGAGGAGCCGGACCGCACGGCCGTGGCGGAGGTGTCCGACGACACGGTCCTCACCGTGCTCGCCGCCGTCCACGACGCCCTGATGGAGCTGGAGGCGGTGCGCCAGCGCCGGGCCATCGAGGACGCGGCCTTCGCGAACGTCTGGCGTGGCGCGTAGCCGCGGCACGTCCCTCGGTGGGCGAGCGCCCACGGGCGCCGACGGCCGCTGACCGGCGCTGACGACGCCGACGGGCGTCGGCAGGCGGTGGGGCGGGGGTGCTCCTATGCTGAATGAGTCGGGTCGTGAGGTCTGTGTGACAGCAGATGCGGGCCCGCGTTCCGGCGGTTCCACAGGGGCGTCCGCCGCGGAGGGACGCCCGTCGTCCGTCCCGCCCCCCGTCCACGACGGGAGCGGGTTGCGTTCGCATGTGCTGGGAGTTCGTCGATGAGGCACGCGTGCACACGACTGCGCAGGGGGACCACGGCCGCGGTCGTCGCGGGGACGCTCGTCCTGCCGTTCACCGGCGGACCCGCCACCGCGGCCCCCGCGCCCGTCCACGGCCCCGTCACCGCCCCCACCCCACCGGGACCGTCCCCCACCGGCACCGGCTTACGCCCCCTCACGCCCGGCGTGGCCCGCCAGATCGACCAGGCCGTGCGGCAGGTCATGCGGCAGGCGGACGTGCCCGGCGCCACCGTGGGGCTCTGGACACCCGGCCAGGGGCAGTACGTGAAGTCGTTCGGCGTCGCCGACAAGAGCACCGGGCGGCCGATGACACCGGACCTGTACATGCGGATCGGCAGCGAGACCAAGACGTTCACCGTCACGGCCCTGCTGGAACTGGTCGACCGGGGCAAGGTCGGTCTGGACGACCCGATCGGCAAGTACGTCCACGGCGTGCCGAACGGTGACACCATCACCCTGCGCCAACTGGCCGGGATGCGCAGCGGGCTCTACAACTACTCGGACGACGAGGACTTCTTCAAGGCCCTCACCTCCGACCCGCAGCGGCCGTTCACGCCGCAGGAACTGCTCGCCTACGCCTTCAAGCACCCGGTGCTCTTCCCGCCCGGGCAGAAGTTCGACTACAGCAACACCAACCTCATCCTGCTCGGTCTGGTCGTCGAGCAGGCCGGCGGTCTGCCGCTGGCGGACTTCATCCGCGCCCACGTCCTCGACCCGGCGGGCCTGGACCACACCCTCTTCCCGGCCGGCGCGGAGTTCCCGCGGCCGCACGCGCAGGGCTACACCGACCAGACCGCCGACGGGAAGGTCGCCGACGCCGCCGGCTGGAACCCGTCCTGGGGCTGGGCGGCCGGCGCGATGATCTCGAACCTCGACGACCTGCGCATCTGGGCACCCACGGTGGCCACCGGTGTGCTGCCCGACGGCCGTACGCTCATCAGCCCCGCCACGCAGAAGCAGCGGCTCACCACGCCGCCGACCCCGATCCCCGGTGCCGGCTACGGCCTCGGCATCTTCGACGTCCAGGGCTGGATCGGCCACAACGGCTCCCTGCCGGGCTACGAGTCGCTGACCGTCTACCTGCCCTCCGCGCGGGCGACCCTCGTCGTCCTGCTGAACACCGACATCGACTACCGGGGCAACGAGCCGAGCACCCTCTTCGGCGAGGCGATCACGAAGATCGTCTCCCCGGGGCACGTCTTCAACCTGCCGGCGCAGCCCGCCGCGAGGTGAGCCCCCCGGTCGTGCGCGGCCCGTCCGGCGTCAGGCGGCGCGTACCTCCCCGACGCGCACCGGGCGGTGCTCGTGCAGCGACCGCGTGCAGGCCTCCGCGATCCAGCTGGCCTCCAGCGCGTCCGCGACCGTGCACGGCGAGGGCAGGCGCCCGGCCACGACCTCGGTGAACGCGGTGAGTTCGGCGCGGTAGGCCTCGGTGAAGCGGTCCATGAAGAAGTCGTGCGGAGTGCCGGCCGGGAAGGTGACCCCCGGTTCGACGGAGCGCAGCGGCAGCTTGTCGTCGAGGCCGACCGCGATCGAGTCGTCGAAGCCGTGCAGTTCCATCCGGACGTCGTAACCGCGTCCGTTGTGGCGGCTGTTGGAGACCACGGCGATCGTGCCGTCGTCGAGGGTCAGGACCGCGCCGGTGGTGTCGGCGTCGCCCGCGTCCCGGATGTATCCGGCGCCCCGGTTGCCGCCGACGGCGTACACCTCGGTCACCTCGCCGCCGGTCACCCAGCGGATGATGTCGAAGTCGTGCACCGAGCAGTCGTGGAAGATGCCGCCGGAGGCGGCGATGTACCCGGCGGGCGGCGGCGCCGGGTCCAGGGTGGCCGACCGTACGGTGTGCAGCGCGCCCAGCTCGCCGCGCAGCACGGCCGCGCGCGCGGCGGCGAAACCGGCGTCGAAGCGACGGTTGAATCCGATCTGGACCGGGACACCGCGGCCCTCGACGGCCTTCAGTACCTCCACGCCCTCCCGCATGGTGCGGGCCACGGGCTTCTCGCAGAAGACGGGCACGCCGGCCTCGACTGCGGCGACGATCAGGGCGGGGTGGGCGTCCGTGGCGGCGGCCACGACGATGCCGTCCACCCCGGCGGCCAGCACGGCCTCGGGCGAGTCGGCGACCTCGGCCCCGAACCGCTCGGCGGCGGCCTTGGCGGCGCTCGCCAGCGGGTCGGCGACGACGAGCGACTCGACCGCGTCGAGTCCGGAGAGGGTCTCGGCGTGGAAGGCGCCGATACGGCCGAGGCCGAGGATTCCGATGCGCATCAGGTCCAGCTCCTTGGTGCGGTGCGGTGCGGTGCGGTGCGGTGGGGCGGGGCGGGGCGGGGCGGTGGGGGGTGGCGGGGCGGGGTGTGGGCAGGGGAGAGAGGCGGCGGAGGCCGGGGAGGGTCGGTCGTGGCCGCCGAGGACGTTCCGGTCCCGGTCGGTCGGGGGGGACGCGGGCCTGTCATTCTTGTCCGTACAAACCCCTCGAACAACCAGCACGCGACCGTCAAAAACCCCTCAAACAACCTCTCGAGGAGCCTGCCGTGGGCCACCCGTTCCCGATCCGCGAGATCGCGCGTCAGGCCGGTCTGAGCGAGGCCACCGTCGACCGTGTGCTCAACGGCCGGGGCGGGGTGCGGGAGAGCACCGCGCGGGAGGTGCGCCGGGCCATCGCCGACCTGGACCGGCAGCGCACCCAGGTCCGGCTCGTCGGCCGCACGTTCATGGTCGACATCGTGATGCAGGCACCGGAGCGCTTCACCACCGCCGTACGGGCCGCCCTGGAGGCCGAACTGCCGTCCCTGCACCCCGCCGTGGTGCGCTCCCGGTTCCACTTCCGGGAGACCGGCCCGGTGCGGGAGCAGGTCGGCACCCTGGACCGGATCGCCCGGCGCGGCTCGCAGGGCGTGATCCTCAAGGCGCCGGACGTCCCGGAGGTCACCGCCGCCGTCGGCCGGCTGGTCGCGGCCGGGATCCCGGTGGTCACCCTGGTCACCGATCTGCCCGCGAGCGCCCGGCTCGCCTACGTGGGCAGCGACAACCGGGCTGCGGGCGCGACGGCCGCGTATCTGATGGGCCAGTGGCTCGGCGACCGGCCCGGCAACATCCTCACCAGCCTAAGCAGCGGCTTCTTCCGCAACGAGGAGGAGCGCGAGATGGGGTTCCGCGGCGCCATGCGCGCCCGCCATCCGCGGCGCGCGCTGGTGGAGATCGCCGAGGGGCAGGGCCTGGACGCCACGCAGTACGACCTCGTGCGGGCCGCCCTGGAACGGGACCCGGAGATCCGCGCGGTCTACTCGATCGGCGGCGGCAACGTCGCCACCCTGCGGGCCTTCGACGACCTCGGCCGTACCTGCGCGGTGTTCGTCGCGCACGACCTCGACCACGACAACACGCGCCTGCTGCGCGAGCGCCGCCTGTCCGCCGTCCTCCACCACGACCTGCGCCAGGACATGCGCGAGGCCTGCCGTCTCGTGATGCGCGCACACGGCGCCCTGCCCCCCGCGGGGCCGACGCTGCCGTCCGCGATCCAGGTCGTGACGCCGTACAACATGCCGCCGCGGTCGCCCGCCGGCTGACGTGCGGGCGGAGTGCGCACGGGTGACCCGGGCAAAGGCGACCGGCGACCACCCGGCCGCCGGCCGCACGGTCTCCATCCGCTCCGCCCCCGGCAACCGCGCCACCGCCGTCGGCCGGACCTCCGGCATGGGCCGCTTCGGCGCCGTGTTCGGCCCGTGGCTCGGCGGCCAGTTGCTCGACGCCGGTCACGGCGACTGGGGCTTCACCGTCTTCGCGCTCGCCGGTGTCTCCTCGACGGTCCTCATCGGCCTCGCCGCCCTGCGCTCGGCGAAGCGGCCCACGCAGGGCGGTGCGCGCCGGGAACTGCTCACCACCGGCTGACCGCCACCGTCACCGCCACCGTGATGCGGGGAACGCGATGCGGTGACGGCGGTGCGACGCGGGGAGAACGGGGTACCCGAGGCGCCGCGAGTGTCGGGTGAACCGGGGGAGCACGCCGCCGGGTTGGGTCGTCCCGCCGCGGCCGGCTCCCTCCGGCCGGCACTCCTTCGCCCGCCGTCGGCCGTTGGAGGGGAACGACCGGCGGCGGGCCCTCCGGCGCCAATCCGCGGCGCGGCTGAACGATTGACCGGTGACCGGTGACCGGTGACCGGTGACCGGTGGGCCGGTGAGCTCCCGCCAGGACGCGCCGCACCGGGCGAAGCGGGGACACCCGCCCCCGTACGGTAGGGTTCACCTGGGCGTTCACGCGGAGCACCGCACGAGCGCACCGGGACGTGGCGCAGCTTGGTAGCGCACTTGACTGGGGGTCAAGGGGTCGCAGGTTCAAATCCTGTCGTCCCGACCGGAGCCCTGCCCCGAGGGCGGAGGCGGACGTCGCAGGCGAGGGGCCTGTCCCACGGCCGTGGGACAGGCCCCTCGGCCGTTCCCGCTGACCACGCCACCAGTGCAGCCGGCCCGGCCCTCGGCGGCCGCGGTGCCTTCCGGGCTCAGGCCGCCCCGAACGCCGAGAACGCCCACCCCGTGGCCTGGTGCACCGCGTCGCCCGGCAGGGCGGAGCGGGCGTCGCGCAGGGCCTCTGCGAGGGACAGCCCGGCCCCGATCCCCTTGTGCAGCGCGAGCATCAGCGGCACCACCGCCGCGTCGTTCACGGGCGCGCTGCACGCCACCACCCCGGCCGTGCCCAGCGGCAGCAACG
The DNA here is from genome assembly GCF_043081525.1 of Streptomyces sp. NPDC014864. Taxonomy (NCBI): domain Bacteria; kingdom Bacillati; phylum Actinomycetota; class Actinomycetes; order Kitasatosporales; family Streptomycetaceae; genus Streptomyces; species Streptomyces sp. NPDC014864. Next base: position 25,460 of record NZ_JBIBWT010000029.1, on the reverse strand, counting down.
CGGTGACCAGGCCCAGGAGTTCGTCGGCGCCGACCGAGGCGAAGCGTGCGGTGTCGCAGCAGGACAGGATGATCCGGTACGGGCTGCGGTCCAGGCGTTCGAAGTCGTGCACGATCAGCGGGCCGTCGGCCATCGCCAGCGACGAGAACAGGGGGCTGTCCGCACGGAAGGTGCCGTGCGCCGCGATGTGCGCGAGCGCGGCCCCGTCGAGCTCGCGGAGGACCCGCACCGCGTGCGCCTCGCCGTCCTCCAGGAGCGTCGGCGTACCGTACCGGCCGGCCAGTTCCGGCACCTCCGCGCCCCCCGTCGCCAGGCCCGGACCGCGCACCAGCACCTGACGGCCGCCCGGCGGCGGCACGGTGTCGCGGGCGCGCAGCCAGCTGCTCGCCGACGGCGACACGCTCAGCACCCGCTCCCGCAGCGACGGCAGCAGTGCCCACGGCACCCGGTGCAGCGACCCCGGCGGCACGACCACCACCGGGCCGCAGCCCAGGTGCCGGGTGGCCGGTCCCAGCAGCAGCTCCTCCAGACGGCGGCCCGCCGCCTCGACCAGCGGCAGCCGGGCCGCGCCCCCGGGGTGGGCCAGGCGCCGCAGCCCGGCCTGCACATGCTCGGCCTCCGTCACCGCGTCCGCGAGCCGTCCGGCCTCGAACCGCCGCACCCGCCCCTCGCCGCACAGCAGCACGTGCACCCGCCCGTCGAGCACGGCGAGTTCGACCAGCCGCCCGTCGCCGAGCCGCTCCAGCAGCGCGCCGGGGTCCATTCGGTCGCCGCCGCCGGGCGCCCCGCCGCGCAGGCGCAGGGTCCGGGACCGGATCTCCCGCTCCAGCCGCCGCCGCTCCCGCTCCAGGGCCGGGACCGGATGCCCTTCCCGGCGGGCCGCCTCCGCACGGGCGGCGATCTCACGGAACGCGGTCAACGCGCTGACCAGCGCCGGATCGGCGGGCGGCCGGGTCGGCGGCGCCGACAGCACGGTCGCCCGCCAGCGCTCGCTCCACACCAGCAGCCGCCGCGGTTCGCCGGAGGCCAGACTGGCCTGCTGGGCCAGCGCGGCCAGTTCGGCGCCCTGGGCGGTGGCCCGGGCCCGCAACTCCGAGGCGCCGAGGGTCATCCGGTGGTCGTCGAGCACGTCGAGCCCGCGCCGGCAGGCCTCCAGCACTCCCCGGCCGGAGCCGGCCGCCCGGGCCCGCAGCGCCTGCGCCGCCCAGCCCGTCATCCGCGCCAGCGGCGGCCCGACGTTCCGGCTGCGCGCCGCGGACGCCAGATGCCGCTCGGCGTCCGCCGTCCAGTTCAGCGCCAGCGCGATCCGGCCCGCCAGCAGCGACGCCTCGGCGGCCGCCGGGGAGCCGAAGGACGCAAGCCGCCCGGCCACCGCCGCCGCGTCCGCCACCAGCCGGCCCGAGCGCCGCCCGATGGCGACCCGGGCCTCGATCAGCACCAGCCGGGCGTGCGTCTCCCACCAGGCGCGCCGCTGCCCCGCGAACAGCCGTACGGCCACCGCCGCGCGGGCGATCGCCGTGTGCGGGTCGTCCGCCAGGCGGGCCGCGCGGGCGGCGGCCAGCAACAGCTCCGCCTTGCGCGTGGACTGCCCCCCGATCCGGTCGAGGGCCGCGATCGCGGTGTCCGCCTCGGTCAGCGCCTCCGGGGCGAGCCCGGCGGCCATCAGCACCTCGCAGCGGCGGATGCTGAGCATGAACGTCGGCGTGCCGAGCTCGGCGTACCGCTCCTCGGCCTCGTCCAGCAGCCGTAGCGCCGCCGGGATGTCACCGCGGCGGAAGGCCGCGAGGCCGCGGCTCTCCACGGCGTCCGCTTTGTCGTGCTCCTGTCCGGTGGTGTCCCACAGCGCCTCGGCCGCCGCGAAGTCCGCGTCGGCCCGTTCCACCGCCCCGAGCGCCAGGTGCACGGTGGCCCGCAGGGTGAGCGCCCGGGCCGTCCAGATCACGTCGTCCGCCTGCCGCAGCACGGGAATCGCCCGGCGTACGTCGTCCAGCGCCTCACGATGGCGGCCCAGCACCCACCAGACGTACGCCCGCCGGTACAGCACCCGGGCCCGGGTGTGGCCCGTCCCGCGCGCGACCCCGCGCTCGAACGCCGCCAGGCCGTGCCGGGTGCGCCCCGCGTGCACCAACGCGACCCCGAGGGTGGCCAGCACATCGGCCTCCCGGTCCGCCGACTCCGCGCGGGCCGCCAGGTCCCGGGCCCGCCGCAGATGACGCAGCGCCAGGCGCAGGTCGCCGAAGTCCCGCTGCCAGATGCCGATCACCTGGTGCGCCACCGAGGCGTGCAACGGCGGCGGACCGCCCCCGAGCACCTCCTGAGCGCGCGTCAGCGCCTCGCCCGGTGCGGCGAACACCATCGGCAGCAGTTCGAGAACCGAGTCGTTTCCCGCTCTCACCCCACGGATGGTAGTGGTCCGCGGAACCGGCTCCCACGGGTTGGGCTCTGTATCAGGTACGGGCCGGGCGGATCACACTGACGACCGCGGCCACAACGGGAGGACACGCCATGGCACCACAGCGATTCCACGAACAGTTCGACCAGATCCAGCGCTCCATGCCCGGCGTCCCGCTGGCGATGGGACCGGACGACTCGGCGGAGTTCTTCTACGAGAAAGGGGTCGTCCTCGCCCGCGACGGCGAGGAGGCACGGCTGGTCGAGGACACCGTACGGACGCACTTCACCGAGGCGACCGGTCTGACCGCCGACCATGTGCGCCGGGCGGGCCCGGAGACCAACCGCACCGGCGTCACCCGTATCCAGGTCGGCGACCCCGGCCACGGCGACCGCGGCGGCGACCGGGCCGTGGCGCACGCGCTGCGGGCGCTGCGGACCCACGAAGGGCGCGCCGGACGGCGGCTGGTGAGCCGCAACCACGTGGTGTCCGTCGCGGTCAACGCCTGCCCCGGCGACGAGCCCGTGCCCGCCGCGCTCACCCAGGGCACCAATCCCGCGCCCGCCGGGACCGCCTACGACCCGGACGGCGCCGTCGGCGTCCTCGTCATCGACACCGGCCTCATGCACGACTACCGGTCGCTGCCGCTGCTCGCCCACGTCCAGGGCGACGCCCAGGTGCGGGAGTGCGACGACCAGGGGATCCTCCAGCAGTACGTCGGGCACGGCACGTTCATCGCCGGGCTGGTCGCCGCCGTCGCCCCGAGCACGGACATCACGGTGCGCGGCACCCTCAACGACGCCGGCGCCGTCCTGGAGTCCGACTTCGGGCACAAGCTCTTCGAGGCCGTCGACGAGCACGGCTGGCCCGACCTCATCAGCCTGTCCGCAGGCACCTCCAACGGCCGCACCGACGGCCTGCTCGGTGTGCAGAGCTTCATGGAGGAACTGCGGGACCAGGGCACCCTGCTGGTCGCTGCGGCCGGCAACAACGCCAGCGCCACCCCTTTCTGGCCCGCCGCCTACGCGGACCTGCCCGACTTCGCCGACTCCGTGCTCTCCGTGGGCGCGCTGCGCGGCGACGGCGAGCACGGCGCCTGCTTCAGCAACCACGGGGCCTGGGTGAAGGTCTACGCCCCCGGCGAGCGGCTCACCAGCGCCCTCACCGGCTTCCGGGCGCCGGTGCCGTACGTCTACCAGCACTCCACCTACGACGCCTGCCGGTTCGGCTTCACCTACGCCTGCACCTGCCAGTACCCGCGCCACACCGGCGTGCTGAGCGAGGGGCGCGAGACCACCTCGGGCAAGGCGGACCAGGTGATGTTCGAGGGGTTCGCGCACTGGAGCGGGACCTCCTTCGCGACGCCCGTCGCCGCCGGTATGGTCGCGGCGCACATGACGGCGCACAAGGAGCGCGACCCGCGCGCGGCACGGCGCCAACTTCTGGAGACGAACACCGAGTACGCGGAGGTGCGCGGGGCGCACGTACCGGCGCTGCGCCCGCCCACGTGGCGCCCGGTTCCCGTCGTGCGGCTCGCTCCGCCGGCATGAGGGCCGAAGCCGTCCCCACCACGGCGTACGATGTCTTGCCGTACACGAGGGGTGGGGCCGTGGACCGTGCAGATGTCGGCGCGCTCGTCCAGTCCGCCGTCGACGGTGACGCGGCGGCCTGGAAAGCGCTGGTGGAAGGGCTGAGCCCGCTGGTGTGGTCCGTCGTGCGCGCGCACCGGCTCTCCGACGCCGACGGGCACGAGGTGTACCAGACCGTCTGGTTCCGCTTCGCCCAGCACCTCGGGCGGATCCGGGAGCCGCACAAGGCGGGCTCCTGGCTCGCGAGCACCGCGCGGCACGAGTGCCTGAAGACCATCCGCGGCCTGAGCCGGCTGACGGTGACGGACGACCCGCAACTGCTCGACCGGGTCAGCGAGGACCGTACGCCGGAGCAGTCGCTGCTCGACTCCGAGGAGGCCGCCGCGCAGAGCGAGCGGGTCCGCCGGCTGTGGCAGGAGTTCGAGGCGCTCGGCGAGCGCTGCAAGCAGTTGCTGCGCGTCCTGATGGCCTCGCCACCGCCCAGCTACCAGGAGGTTTCCGCGGCGCTGGGCATCGCCGTGGGCAGCATCGGACCCCTGCGCCAGCGCTGCCTGCGGCGCCTGCGCGCACGACTCGACGCACGGGGGGCACTGTGAGCGACGACGACGGCCTCGACGGGAACGACCCGGACGAGGAGGAGTTCGACGTCGGACTCCTGGAGGAGGAACTGCGGGCGGCCACCGCCATCCTGGACCCGGTGCCCAGCGCACTGCGCCAACTGGCCGTCGAGGCGTACGCGTTGCACGACCTCGACACCCGGATCGCCGAGCTGACCTTCGACTCGCTGGTCGACGCCCTCCCGGTCAGGGGCGCCACGGACGTGCCGCGGATGCTGACCTTCCGCGCCGGTGAGCTGACCGTCGACGTCGAGGTCACCGAGGACGGGCTGCTCGGGCAGCTGATGCCGCCCCGGCCGGCCCGCGTCGAGGTGCTGAGCGGGCCCCATGCCGGCGTCCCGCTCACGGCCGACGAACTGGGCCGCTTCACGGGCGAGGCCCCGCCCGCCGGCCCGTTCGCGCTGCGGTTGCGGACCGGCGGGGACGTGGTGGTCACGGAGTGGCTGCGGGCGTGACGGGCCGGGGACGCCGCCGATCGCTGTCGGTGGCGTCCCCCCGCCCGGCACTCGCTCACCCGCGGCCGCTCGGCCGGCCGTGGATCGCGGCGGCGAGTTCCGCGATGCCCGCCTACTTCGCGCGCACCAGCAGGCGGGCCTGCCGCCGCTCGAGAACAACGGTGAGCCGGCCGCCCTGTACGCCTGGATGTTCCTGCCGCTCGCCGCGTTCGGGCCCGGCCCGTGGGCGCCGGCGCGGCTGCCGGCCGTCGGGCGGCAGGAGCGGCCGTCGGGCCTGGCCGACGCGGCCGCGGCGAACGCCTGAGTCCGGCGCCGCCGTGCGCGCCCGGCCGCCCTACCAGGTGACCGGCAGCGTCCGCGGACCGCGGATCATCGTCCTCCGGCGCCAGGCGACCTGGGCCGGGGGCACCGCGAGCCGCAGCCCCGGCAGCCGGTCGAGCAGGGTGTCGACCAGCAGTTCGGTCTGCAGCCGGGCGAGCACGGCGCCCGTGCAGTAGTGCGGCCCGTTGCCGAAGGACAGGTGCGGGTTGGGGTCGCGGTCGGGGTCGATGCGGTCCGGGTCCGGGAAGACGTCCGGGTCGCGGTTGGCGGCCAGGTAGGAGACGTAGACCGGGTCGCCGGCGCCGATGCGCACCCCGTGCAGCTCCACGTCCTCCAGCGCCACCCGGGCCAGGCCCACGGTGCTGCGGTGCGGGATGTGGCGCAGCAGCTCGTCCAGCACCGGTCCGCGGGCCCCGGGCCGCTCCCGCATCCGCGCCATCAGCTCCGGCCGGGTCAGCAGCAGGTACAGCATCTGGCCGCAGTTGTGGGTGACGGCCTCCCCGCCGATCTGCAGCGGTCCGGCGAGCCCGACGGCCTCCTCCAGGCTGATGTCGCCCCGGCCCACGGCGGCGCCGAGCAGGGACAGGACGTCCTCGGCGCGGCTGTCGCGGCGGGCGCGGATGGTGTCGGCGATCCACGCGTACATGCCCTGCTTGGCGTGGTCGGCGGCCTCGGCCCCGCCGCACATGGAGATGATCTGCCGGGTCCAGGTGTGGACCCGCTCCCGCTCGGCGGCCGGAACGCCCATCAACTCGCTGACCACCGCCAGCGGGAACGGTTCGAGCACCCGCTCGACCAGATCCGCCGGCGGCCCGACCCGCAGGATCCCGTCGACCAGCCCGTCGAGCATCTCCTGTGCCCGGGGCCGCAGCCGCTTCATCGCGCCGACCGTGAAAGCCGCGGAGACCGGCTTGCGCAGCCGGTTGTGGTCGGGCTGGTCGGCCCAGGCGAGCGAACCCGGACGCGGCGCGAAGTGCGGGGCGAGCCGGGTCACCTGACGCCCGGTGACCTCGGCCCGGCTGAACCGCGGGTCGTTCGTGATCAGCTTGACGTCGTCGTAGCGGGTGGCGAGCCACGCCCAGCCCTCGCCGTGCGGCAGGCGGATGCGGGTGATCGGGCCCTCGCGCATCAGGCCGGCGAGGACCGGATCGAACTCCGTGCCCTCCAGGTCCAGCGCGGGCCAGTCCCTCACGGGGGGCGGTTCCGCCCGGTCGGCCGGGGCAGTGATCTCCTGCGTCATAGAGTCACCCTCCCCTCGCCCGGTCCGGTTGTCGCGCCGGAGTGCTCCAGCCGGAAGGCGGCCTCAGACGCCGTCGACCAGCTCGGCCAGTGCCGCCGCCAGCCGGGACAGCCCCGGTCCCGCCGGACCGCCCGGCTCCGTCATGTACATGTCCCGCCGGATCTCCACCATCAGCGCGCCGACCCGGGCGTCGCCGCCGTGGAATTCCAGCGGGACGTAGGCACCGGCGAACGGGCTGTCCAGCCCCGTCTCCCCGCACCGCGCGAAGGCCTTGCGGGCCAGCTCCGTCAGCCCGGGCGGCGTGTGGAAGGTGTCGGTGCCCAGGCAGATCGGCGGCCGGGGACCCGCACCGTGCAGCTCGTAGGGCAGGGCGGCCGTGGGGTAGGAGTGGACGTCGATCACGACGGCGCGCCCGGTGGCGGCCAGCCGGCCGGCCACCGCCTGCGTCATCGCCCGCGCGTACGGGCGGAAGTAGCGCTCCACCAGCGGCTCGACGTCGGTGTCGCCGGGGCGCAGGACGGCGCCGTGCGTGGTCCGTGTGTACACCGCGCCCATGCCGGCCGCGAGCATCTCCTCCCGCTCGTCGGGGAACCGCTCCGGGTCGACGACCAGCCGCGACAGCCGGTTCACGAACCGCCAGGGGGTCACGGCGGACAGGTCCGCGGCGGCTTCGGCGAGTTCGGCGGTGTGCGCGTCGGTGATGTGGTCGAGCTCCCGCGCCAGCGCCCCGTCGTCCAGCGCGATGCCGGCGCGCACCGCGGCGGGGATCTCCCGCGCCGAGTGCGGAACGTGCAGGACGACCGGCGACTCGGCGGCACCGCGCAGCAGGGCGAAGGACGGTGTGGCACCGGACACGGGGCTGCTCCTGTCACTCCCCGTGTCTCCACGGGGATCTCGTTTCCATGGCGCCTTGATCTTGACGCACACCACTGACAAGGACGGGCCCCGCGCCCCGCTTCCAGCGGTACCCACCGCGACACACCGCCGTCACCGAACAGCTCCGCCCCGGCCGGCGAGGTGCCGGTCGGGGCGGAGGCGTGCCGCTCGGGCCGTCGGGCCCGGTGGGCGGGGTGCGTCAGCTCAGGGACGCCAGCGCCTCGTTCCAGGTGGCCGAGGGGCGCATGACCGCGGCGGCCTTGGCCGGGTCGGGCTGGTAGTAGCCGCCGATGTCGGCCGGCTCGCCCTGGACGGCGATCAGCTCGTCGACGATCCGCTGCTCGTTGGCGGCGAGGGTCTCGGCGAGCGGGGCGAACGCCTTGGCCAGGTCGGCGTCGTCGGTCTGCGCGGCCAGCTCCTGCGCCCAGTACAGGGACAGGTAGAAGTGGCTGCCGCGGTTGTCGATGCCGCCGACGCGACGGGTCGGGGACTTGTCCTCGTTGAGGAAGGTCGCCGTGGCCTTGTCGAGGGTGTCGGCGAGGACCTTGGCGCGGCTGTTGCCGGTGGCCTCGGCGTACTGCTCGAAGGACGGCACCAGGGCGAAGAACTCGCCCAGGGAGTCCCAGCGCAGGTAGTTCTCCTTGACCAGCTGCTGGACGTGCTTCGGCGCGGAGCCGCCGGCGCCCGTCTCGAACAGGCCGCCGCCCGCCATCAGCGGGACGACCGACAGCATCTTGGCGCTGGTGCCCAGCTCCAGGATCGGGAACAGGTCGGTCAGGTAGTCGCGCAGCACATTGCCGGTGACGGAGATGGTGTTCTCGCCGCGGCGGATGCGCTCCACGGACAGCTTGGTGGCCTCCACCGGGGACAGGACGCGGATGTCCAGGCCCTCGGTGTCGTGCTCCGGCAGGTACGCGTGGACCTTGGCGATCAGGTTGGCGTCGTGGGCGCGGGTCTCGTCCAGCCAGAAGACCGCCGGGTCGCCGGTGGCGCGGGCGCGGGTGACGGCGAGCTTGACCCAGTCGCGGATCGGGTCGTCCTTGGTCTGGCAGGCGCGGAAGATGTCGCCGGCCGAGACGGTCTGCTCGATCACGGCGTCGCCGGCCTGGTCGACCAGGCGGACCGTGCCGGTGACCGGGATCTCGAAGGTCTTGTCGTGGCTGCCGTACTCCTCGGCCTTCTGCGCCATGAGGCCGACGTTCGGGACCGAGCCCATGGTGGACGGGTCGTAGGCGCCGTGGGCGCGGCAGTCGTCGATCACGGCCTGGTAGACGCCCGCGTAGCTGGAGTCCGGCAGCACCGCGAGGGTGTCGTGCTCCTGGCCGTCCGGGCCCCACATGTGGCCGGAGGTGCGGATCATGGCCGGCATGGAGGCGTCGACGATCACGTCGGAGGGGACGTGCAGGTTGGTGATGCCCTTGTCGGAGTCGACCATGGCCAGCTCCGGGCCCTCGGCCAGCTCGGCGTCGAAGGAGGCCTTGATCGCGGCGCCCTCGGGCAGGTTCTCCAGGCCCTTGTAGATGCCGCCCAGGCCGTCGTTCGGGGTGAGGCCGGCCTTGGCGAGCACCTCGCCGTACTGCGCGAAGGTCTTCGGGAAGAAGGCGCGCACCACGTGGCCGAAGACGATCGGGTCGGAGACCTTCATCATCGTGGCCTTCAGGTGCACGGAGAAGAGCACGCCCTCCTGCTTGGCGCGGGCGACCTGCTCGGTGAGGAACTCGCGCAGCGCGGCGACGCGCATGACGGAGGCGTCGACGACCTCGCCCGCGCGGACGGGCACGGACTCGCGCAGGACGGTGGTGGAGCCGTCGTCGCCGACCAGCTCGATGCGCAGGGCGCCGTCCTCGGCGATGACGACGGACTTCTCGGTGGAGCGGAAGTCGTTCTGGCCCATGGTCGCCACATTGGTCTTGGACTCGGTGGTCCACGCGCCCATGCGGTGCGGGTGGGTCTTGGCGTAGTTCTTGACCGACGCGGGGGCGCGGCGGTCGGAGTTGCCCTCACGCAGGACCGGGTTCACCGCGGAGCCCTTGACCTTGTCGTAGCGGGCGCGGATCTCGCGCTCCTCGTCGCTCTTCGGGTCGTCCGGGTAGCCCGGCAGCGCGTAGCCCTGGCCCTGCAGCTCGGCGATCGCGGCCTTCAGCTGCGGGATCGAGGCCGAGATGTTCGGCAGCTTGATGATGTTGGCCTCGGGCGTCTTGGCGAGCTCGCCCAGCTCGGACAGCGCGTCGGGGATCCGCTGGTCCTCGTTCAGGTACTCCGGGAACAGCGCGATGATGCGCCCGGCCAGCGAGATGTCACGGGTCTCGACGGCGACACCGGCCTGCGAGGCGTACGCCTGGACCACCGGCAGGAAGGAATACGTCGCCAGGGCCGGGGCCTCGTCAGTGTGTGTGTAGATGATGGTCGAGTCAGTCACCGGGTGCTCCGCTCCACGTCTGCAACATTGCTCGACATCAAGATATCTCGTGACCGACCCCGGCTCGACAGGGGTCCGCGCCGGACCCGGCCCCGGGGCCCCCGGTGGATCACCCGCGCCGCCCCGCACGCCGGCGGAAACGGCCGCCACCAGGACGCCCCGACCCCTCGTCGCGCGGGGACCGTCGGTCGCAGTCGCAGTCGCAGTCGCAGTCGCAGTCGCGGCCCGAGCCGCGCCGTGCTGCGGCCGGCGGCCCCGGCGCGGTGGCCGGGGCCGCCGGCACCGCACCGGGCGCACCCGGGCCTGTCGGGCGCACCGGGCCTGCCCGGCGCACCGGGCGTCCCAGGCCTCCCGGGCGCACGGGCGCACCGGCCCCGACGCGTCAGCCGACGACGGGCGACCCCGTCGCCGCGTCCTCGCCGCTGCGCTGCTGCGGGATGACGGCCTGGGCCGCGCCCTGCTGCAGCGCCACCGTCCGCGTGGGAGCCGGGATGCGGATGCCCTCCTCGCGGTAGCGCCGGTGCAGGCGCTTGATGAACTCGTGCTTGATCCGGTACTGGTCGCTGAACTCGCCGACGCCCAGGATGACCGTGAAGCCGATGCGGGAGTCGCCGAAGGTGTGGAACCGGACGGCCGGCTCGTGCTCGGGCACGGCACCGGTGATCTCGGTCATCACCTCGGCGACCACCTCCGTGGTCACCCGCTCCACCTGCTCCAGGTCGCTCTCGTAGCCGACCCCCACCTGCACCAGGACCGTCAGCTGCTGCTCGGGCCGGGTGAAGTTGGTCATGTTCGTCTTGGCCAGCTGCCCGTTGGGGATGACCACCAGGTTGTTGGAGAGCTGGCGGACCGTCGTCTGGCGCCAGTTGATGTCCTCGACGTAGCCCTCCTCGCCCGTGCTCAGCCGGATGTAGTCGCCGGGCTGGACGGTCTTGGAGGCGAGGATGTGGACACCCGCGAAGAGGTTCGCGAGGGTGTCCTGAAGGGCGAGCGCGACCGCCAGACCGCCCACGCCCAGGGCGGTGAGCAGCGGCGCGATGGAGATGCCCAGGGTCTGCAGGACCACCAGGAATCCGATCGCCAGGACCAGGATCCGGGTGATGTTGACGAAGATCGTGGCCGACCCGGCGACGCCGGAGCGGGACACGGTGACCGTCCGCACCAGGCCGGCGACCACGCGGGCCGCCGAGAGCGTCACCACGAAGATGAGCAGCACGGTGAGGATCTGGTTGGTGTGGTGCTGGACCGTCCGCGTCAGCGGCAGCACGGCGGCGGCGGACGCCGCGCCGCCCGCGATCGCCGCCCACGGCACCACCGTGCGCAGCGCGTCCACGATGACGTCGTCGCCGCTCCACCGGGTGCGCTTGGCGTGCTTGCCGAGCCAGCGCAGCACGGCGCGCGACAGGAACGCCGCCACCAGACCCGCGGCCAGGGCGATGCCGGCCAGGATGAGGTCGTCCAGGGTCAGCGTGCGGTTCACCGGTCACCTCCGGTGGGACGATCTGCGGCGCACGGGGCCGCCGACGGCCGGATGTGAGATTGCGTCACGTTGTCACCTGCTCGATTGCGGGATGTGCGAACGCGTGGCCGCCAGGCCCCCGCGAGGAGGGCCGACGGCCGGCGCGATCGTTCATCCTGCCGTATCCGGCACGGCAGTTCGTACCGGGACCGGCACGGGGTGAGGGCCGGTCAGACGATTCCCTCGGCCAGTTCGGCCTGGTCCCGGTCGCTGCCGTAGGCGGCCGCGGCGGGCGTTCCGTACGAACGGCGGGCGACGTACCACCACACACTGGCGAGGACCAGTACGACGGCGAGGGCGACGGACGCGTAGTTCATCGTGTCGACGGTCACCGGCGAGGACTGCGGCAGGCAGAACAGCACGGTGACCAACGCCACCCATGCCACCGCGGTCCAGCCGACCGGCCTGCTCCACCGGCCCAGGTGCCACGGTCCGGGCCGGAAGCGGTCGCCCGCGCGCAGCCGCAGCAGCACCGGGATGGCGTACGCGGGGGTGATGCCGATGACGTTGATGGCGGTGACCGCGCCGTACGCCGTCGCCGAGTACAGCGACGGCAGCGCCAGCACACCGGCGACGGTCACCGACAGCCACACCGCGGCGACCGGGGTCTGGGTACGGCCGCTGACCCGCCGCCAGAGCGCCGAGCCCGGCAGGGCCCTGTCCCGGCTGAACGCGAACACCATGCGGCTGGCGGCGGCCACCTCGGCGTTGCCGCAGAACAACTGGGCGACGATCACGACCAGGAGCAGCACGCTCGCGCCGTCCGTGCCCAGGCCGTCGAGCAGGATCTGGGCGGGCGGCACCCCCGTCGCGCTGTTCCGGGTGGCGTCGTAGTCCTGGATGGCGAAGGTCAGGCCCGCCAGCAGCACGAAACCCGCGATCCACGACACCCAGATGGAGCGGACGATGCCGCGCGCCGCGGACACCGAGGCGTGGGAGGTCTCCTCGGACAGATGGGCGGAGGCGTCGTAGCCGGAGAAGGTGTACTGCGCGAGCAGCAGGCCGATCGCCGCCACGTACAGGGGGCTGGCCCAGCCCGTGTCGTTGACGAACCCGGTGAACACGAAGGCGGGCGAACGGTGGTGGTCCGGCACGATCGCCAGCGCGCCCACGATCAGCGCCACGCCGGCCAGGTGCCACCACACCGAGACCGAGTTGAGCACGCTGACCAGCCGCACGCCGAACAGGTTCAGCACGGCGTGCAGCAGCAGGATCGAGACGAAGATCAGCATCGTCCTCCCGGGCGTGGGTACGAAGCCCCAGCGGAGGTTGGCGAACGCGCCGGTGAACAGGGCGGCGCCGTAGTCGATGCCGGCGATCGCGCCCAGCAGGCCGAGCAGGTTCAGCCAGCCCGTGTACCAGCCCCAGCGGCGGCCGCCGAGCCGGTCGGCCATGTAGTACAGGGCGCCGGACGTCGGGTACGCGCTGGTGACCTCCGCCAGCGCGAGCCCGACGCACAGCACGAACAGGCCGACGCCCACCCAGCCCCACAGCATCACGGCGGGGCCGCCGGTGCCCAGGCCGAAGCCGTACAGGGTCATGCAGCCGGACAGGACCGAGATCACCGAGAAGCTGATCGCGAAGTTGCCGAAGCCGCCCATGCGGCGCGCCAGCACCGGGCGGTAGCCCAGCTCGCGCAGCCGCTGCTCCTCGTCGTGCTGCGGCAGCCCGGGCGGCGGGGACGGTTCAGAGGTGCGGGACATGCGGGACATGCGGAACATGCGGGACATGCGGAAACCTCCGGGACGGGGGACATGGCGGGCGTCTAGGGGTCGCCGTGGCGGTCGTGCTCGTCCGCGGCCGCCCGGCAGCGGGCCCGGGCCTGGCGGAAGACATCCACCGCCCGCGCCCGGTCGCTCGGATCAGGGGTGCGGTAGGCCCACGGCAGGGGCGTCCAGTACGGGCCGAGGGCGTCGAACACCCGGGCCGCGTCCCGGAACCGCAGGGCACCCCACAGGGCGTGGGCCAGGTGGTTGAGGTCCTGCGGGGAGCGCTCGGCGGGGGCCGTGTGCGCGAACCAGGCGTCCAGCGCATGGCCGGCCTCGCGGGTGGCGTCCTCCGCCACCCAGTGCAGGTCCAGCGCGGCACCGGGCCCGGCGCCCCGCCGGTAGCGCTCGACCCGCACGTACAGCGGCAGCATGTGCGACGCCGCGCCGGGCGGCGCGGACGAGGCGGCCCACTGGGCGTAACCGGCCGCCTCCGCCAGCCGGCCGGAGGACGCGCGCACGTAGAGGAACTGCAGCATCCGGTGGTGGGCCTCACGGTTGTGCGGGTCCCGCTTCTCCGCCTCGGCGAGCAGCCCCCACGGCCCCGGAGGCAGCGCCGGCTCCGGCGGCGTCACCCGGTGCTCCTCCCAGCGCACCTCGCGGTCCAACTGGGCCAGCGCCAGCAGGCACACCCACGGCACCGGGTCCTGGGCGGCGATCCGGGTGGCCGTGTGGCCGGCGTCCCAGGCCTCGATCCACAACTCGTGGGTACGGCGGTGACCCTCCCGCCGCGCCCGCAGCGCCCGCTCCACCGCGACCCGGGCGTGCATCACCGCGGCCGGCACGCTCTCCGGCTCCTCCGCCCGCCAGGCACGCACCACGTCCGTGCCCGCGGCCGCCGCCGCCAGGACCTGGGTGCGCTGCGTCCACTGCCCCCAGGCGGTGGTCCGCGCGAGCAGGTCCCGCATCGCCATCCAGCGCCCGGTCCGCAGATCCTGCAGGGCCGTGCGCAGGTCCGCGTCGTGGCCGGCGGGGTCGTAGACGGGGCGCGCTCCGTCCCTGGCCATCAGCCGTCCGCTCCGGTCCTCGGTCGGGTCAGGACGGCAGGGTGGAGTAACAACAGCCCTCCCCAGGGCGGCGGTCGCGGAGCAGGTGCCGGTCGGCGGTCACTATAGAGGCGTGCGTTCCGCATCTCGTCCGTGTTGAGCGGCGGAGGTGAACTCCGTTACGGAATCGAAGAGTTGGTAGCGGAAAAGGGCCGCTTGACGGGCTGCCGCGGGCGACGGCAGGCTGTCGCGCAGTGATCGGCGAAGGGGGTGGCATGACGGGTCCGGTGCTCGCCGTGGACCAGGGCACGTCCGGCACCAAGGCCCTCGTCGTCTGCCCCGAACGCGGCGTCCTCGGCGCCGGTTTCGCCGCCGTACGGCCCCGCCATCTGCCCGGCGGCCTGGTGGAGGTGGACCCCGCCGAGCTGTACGCCTCGGTGCTCGACGCCGGGCGCCGCGCGCTGGACGAGGCGGGCGAGCCCGTCGTGGCGACGGGACTGGCCAACCAGGGCGAGACGGTGCTCGCCTGGGACCCGGACACCGGCCGCCCGCTGACCGACGCCCTCGTCTGGCAGGATCGGCGCGCCGAGAGCCTGTGCACCCGACTCGCCGCCCACGACGAGGAGTTACGGGCGCTGACCGGCCTGCCCCTCGATCCCTACTTCGCGGCGCCCAAGATGGCCTGGATCCGCCGGCACCTCACCCGCGACGGCGTGGTCACCACCTCCGACACCTGGCTGGTCCACCGGCTCACCGGCGCCTTCGTCACCGACGCCGCCACGGCCGGCCGTACCCAACTGCTCGACCTCGACCGCACCGCGTGGTCGCCGCGGGCCCTGGAGATCCACGGGCTGTCCGCGGAGCGGCTGCCCGAGATCGTCGACTGCGCCGCACCCGTCGGCACCACCACGGCGTTCGGGCCGCCGATCCCGCTCACCGGCCTCGCCGTCGACCAGCAGGCCGCCCTGCTCGCCCAGCGCGTCACCCGGCCGGGCGGTGCCAAGTGCACCTACGGCACCGGCGCGTTCCTGCTCGCGCACACCGGCGACGCGCCCCGGCGCGGCACTTCGGGCCTGGTCAGCTGTGTCGCCTGGCGGCTCGCCGGACACACCAGCTACTGCCTGGACGGGCAGGTCCTCACCGCCGCCTCCGCGGTGCGCTGGCTCACCGACCTCGGTGTCATCACCGGCGCCGCGGACCTCGACCCGGTCGGTGGTGCCGTGCCCGACAGCGGCGGCGTCACCTTCGTCCCGGCGCTGGCCGGGCTCGCCGCCCCCTGGTGGCGCGGCGACGCGCGCGGCTCCCTGACCGGGCTGGGCCTGGACACCACCCCGGGGCATCTGGTGCGGGCGCTGTGCGAGGGACTGGCCGCCCAGGTCGCCGAACTCGCCGACGCGGCGGCCGCCGACCTCGGCTCCCCGCTGGACCTCCTGCGCGTCGACGGCGGGCTGACCCGCTCGGCGCTGCTCCTGCAGACCCAGGCCGACCTGCTGCAACGGCCGGTCGAGGTGTCCGCGCTGCCCGACGCGACCGCCCTCGGCGCCGCCACGCTCGCCCGGCTCGGCGCCGACCCCGGCCTGAGCGTCGAGGCCGCCCTGCCGGAGGGGAAACCGGCCGCCGTGTACGAGCCCCGCGTCACCCCCGGCGAGGCCGCCGAGCGCCGCGGCGCCTTCCGCACGGCCGTGGCCGCCCTGCTCGGGCCATGACGGTCACCACCCGGGGAGCGCTGCCCGCCACCCCGTACGACGTCGCCGTCGTCGGAGCCGGGGTCGTCGGCTGCGCGATCGCCCGCGAACTGGCCCGCCACCCGGGCCTGCGCGTCGCCCTCGTCGAGGCCCGCGGCGACGTCGGCGAGGGCACCTCCAAGGCCAACACCGCAATCCTGCACACCGGGTTCGACGCGGTACCCGGTTCCCTGGAGGCCCGCCTGGTCCGCGAGGGCTCCCGGCTGCTCGCCGCCTACGCCGCCGAGTCCGGCATCCCCGTCGAACCGGTCGGCGCACTGCTCGTCGCCTGGACCGCGGACCAGCTCGCGGCGCTGCCCCGCCTCGCGGAGAAGGCCGCGCGCAACCACCGCCGCGACACCCGCCTCCTCGGACCCGAGGAGCTGTACGCCCGCGAGCCGCACCTCGGCCCCGGCGCGCTCGGCGCCCTGCACGTGCCCGGCGAGGCGATCGTCTGCCCGTGGACGACGACCCTGGCCTACGCCACCCAGGCGGTCCGCAACGGAGTGCACCTGCACCTCGGCTGCCGTGTGCAGCGCGCGCGGCGCCGGGACGGGGTGCACCTGCTCGCCACCGTCCGGGGCACCCTGCGTGCCCGTTTCCTCGTCAACGCGGCCGGACTCCACGCCGACACGCTCGACGCGGAGCTCGGCCACCGCGACTTCACCGTCACCCCGCGCCGCGGCCAGCTCATCGTGTTCGACCGGCTGGCCCGGCCGTTGGTCCGGCACATCCTGCTGCCCGTCCCCACCGCCCTCGGCAAGGGCGTCCTGGTCGCCCCCACCGTCCACGGCAACGTGCTGCTCGGCCCCACCGCCGAGGACCTCGACGACAGGCGGGCCACCGGCTCGACCGCGGAGGGCCTGGCCGCGTTGCGCGACCAGGGCCGGCGCATCCTGCCCGCGCTTGTCCAGGAGGAGGTCACCGCCGTCTACGCCGGGCTGCGCGCCGCCACCGAGCACGACGACTACCGCATCGCCGCGCGTCCCGGCCAGGCGTACGTCACCGTCGGCGGCATCCGCTCCACCGGCCTGACCGCCTCCCTCGCCATCGCCGCGCACGTCGCCGGGCTGCTGACCGGGGCCGGACTCGACCCCGGCCCGGCCCGGGACCTGGAGCCGGTACGGATGCCGAACCTCGGGGCGTCCGTCCCGCGCCCCTGCCAACGGGCCGAACGCGTCGCCGCCGACCCGGAGTACGGCGTGCTCGTCTGCCACTGCGAGCGCGTCTCCCGCGGCGAGATCCGCGACGCGCTCGCCAGTACGATCCCGCCGCGCGGCCTCGACGGACTGCGCCGCCGCACCCGGGCCCGGGCCGGCCGCTGCCAGGGGGCGTACTGCGGAGCGGCGGTACGGGCCCTGTTCGAGCGGCTGACGGGAGACTCGGGTGTGAGCGGTATGGGCGGTATGGGCGGTATGAGCGAAGAGGCGGAGAGATGAACGGCGTTCGGCGCGTCGAGGTCCTGGTCGTCGGCGCCGGCCCCGCCGGACTCGCCGCCGCCGCCCGCCTGGCCGCGTCCGGCGCGGGCCGCGTGGAGGTGCTGGACCGGGACCAGCGGGCCGGGGGAGCGCCGCGGAGCTGCGCGCACGGCGGCTTCGGCACCTGGCTGCACCCGCTGACCGGCCCGGCGTACGCGCGCCTGCTCATCCGGGCCGCGGTGCGGGCCGGGGCGGTCGTACGCACCGGGGTGGCCGCCCTCGACTGGGCGGGACCGCTGACGCTGACGACCGCCGGGCCGGGCGGCCCGGAGACGGTCGAGGCCGGGGCGGTCGTGCTGGCCACCGGCGCCCGGGAACGCCCCCGCGCGGCCCGCCTGGTGCCCGGCACCCGCCCCGCCGGGGTGTACACGACCGGGGAACTCCAGCAGGCCGTACACCTGTACGGGCAGCGTGTCGGCACCCGGGCGGTGGTGGTCGGCGCCGAGGACGTCTCGTACGCGGCCGCCGACACCGTACGCGCCTCGGGAGCCGACGTCGTGGCCATGGTCACCGAGCTGCCCCGCGCCGCCACGTCACCGGCCCGCGCCCTGGACGCCCGGCTGCGCCACCGCATCCCGCTGCTGACCGGCGGCACGGTCGCCGAACTCCTCGGCCACGGACGGCTGTCCGGCGTCCGGGTGCGCCACCGGGACGGCCGTACCGCCGTCCTGCCCTGCGACACCGTCGTGTTCACCGGTGACTTCGTGCCCGACCACGAACTCGCCCGCACCGGGACCCTGTTGCCCGACCCCGGCACCGGCGGCCCCGCCGTCGACGGGGGCCTGCGCACCTCGCGCCCCGGGGTGTTCGCCGTGGGCAGCGTGCTGCACCCCGCGGAGAGCGCGGCGACGGCGGCCCGCGAGGGCGCGCACGCGGCCGGCGCCGTGCGCGCCTGGCTCGCCGACGGCCGCTGGCCGGACTCCGTCCCGCTGGTGGCGGAGGGACCCCTGCGCTGGATCGCCCCGCACCGGGTCGCCCCCGGCGACCGTCACGGCGGGTACGTGCTGCGCGGTGCCCTCCCGCCGACCCGTCCGGTGCTGCTCGTCACCCAGGACGGCCGCCTCCTGCACCGGGCCCGCCCGGCCCTGCTCCCAAACGCCCGGCACCGCGCCTGGGCCCCGGACCTCACGCTGTCCGCGCACTGGACCCACCGGGTCGATCCCGGGGGCGGGCCGGTGCGGGTCACGGCCGGCTGAGGACGGCGCGCGGGCCGGCCGCCTGGTCTCAGTGGTCGGTGAACGAGCCGTGCCGCCCCGCCCCCGCGGCGAACCGGGCGGCCCCCTCCAGGCTCCGGTCCAGTACGCCCCTGCCGTGGCGCAGCTCGCCCTGCAGCGCCCCGGACTCGTCCCGGCCCTCCTGCTCCAGCACCGAGGCGCGGTCGGAGCGCAGGCAGTCCTGCGGGAACCGGGCGATGGCGGCGGCCAGTTCCTCGGCCTCGGCGCGGGCGCGCCCGGTGGGCACGACGCGGTTGGCCAGTCCCATCTCGTGGGCCTCGCGGGCCGGGACCGGCCGTCCGGTGAGGATCATGTCCAGGGCGCGGCTCGTGCCGATCAGGCGGGGCAGCCGTACCGTGCCGCCGTCGATCAGGGGCACGCCCCAGCGGCGGCAGAACACGCCGAACACGGCGTCCTCCTCCGCGACCCGCAGATCGCACCAGAGCGCCAGCTCCAGCCCCCCGGCCACGGCGTGCCCCGCCACCGCCGCGATCACCGGCTTCGACAGCCGCATCCGCGTCGGCCCCATCGGTCCGTCCCCGTCCTCCGCGACCCGGTTGCCCCGCTCGGTCCCGATCGCCTTCAGGTCCGCCCCCGCGCAGAACGTGCCCCCCTCGCCCCACAGCACCGCCACCCGGGCCTCGGCGTCGGCCTCGAACGCCCTGAAGGCGTCGGCGAGTGCGGCGGCGGTCGGTCCGTCCACGGCGTTACGGGCGCCGGGCCGGGAGAGGACGACCGTGGTGACAGGGCCCTGACGCTCGATGCGCACCGGCATGGGGGAGTCCCTTTCGTCGGGTGGGGGGAGCACGCTACTCCCGTGCCGCCGTGACTCCCTGCGCCGGCCCCCGCGTGCGGGCTCAGAAACCGCCCAGGTCGTGGAGCCCGGGGTCGTCCTTCGGCCTGGTGGGATCGGGGTCGAGGCGGGGCTCGGGGTCGGGGTCGGGCCAAGAGCCGTCGAGGGCGTCGTCCTCGAACTCGTCGAGTTCCTGACGAGCAGCGGGCGGCAAAGCACCGCCTGGGTCCGGGCCGGCCGGCCTCCCTCCGGGCGAGAGCGAGTCGTCCGGGCCGCCGGGGCCATCCGAGACATCCGGCGGCTCCGGTTCGTCCGGCGGTGGCCAGTTCCACAGCAGGTCGTCCAGATGGTCCGCCACCTGCCGCGAAGTGGCCCGCTCCTCCGGCGACAGGGACGGCCCCGCCTCGCGAATCGCGTCCCGGACCTCCCCCAGCCACGCGAACGGATCTTCGGCCGCGCGGGCCGCCAACGCGGCGGCGAAGCCCAGAACGTGAGGTGCGCTCGCCACTGCGTCCCTCGCGACATCGGCCAGATCGGGTCGGCGGGAGGCGCCCAGCAGCAGCGTCTCCAGACCGTGCCTGCGCTGATGGAGGCTCAGCTCCGTGGCGGTGAGGACCGACTGGGTCAGGCCCCCGTCCTTGTCTTCGGCGGTTCCGATCAGATGGGCTGACAGCGCGTGGGGGCCGAGGCGGCCCCACTCGGCGTCGTGGGAGGGGTACAGGCTCTTCAGCAGATGGTGCAGCAGGCTCAGCCGCTCGGGGTCCGCCTGGTCCGTCCCCCAGTACCGGTAGTGCGCCTGCCGCCCCGCCGCGACCGCGGCCGCGGCCTCCCGGACGTCCTGACCGCCGACCAGCGCCTGCGTGACGACGAGCGACCGGACGAGCCGGCGGGTCTCGGGAGTGCCCGGCAGCCCGAACACCTGCGCGCCACGCATCCAGTAGCGGGCCTCACGGTCCAGGACCACTTCGTACGGCCGGGTCGCACGCTGCTCGTCGCTTCTCTCGAACGCGCTGATCGCGGCCGCGCACGCCGTCAGACCGAGGGAGAACGGGTTCCGGTCCCCGGCGGGCGGCAACGCATCCAGGGACGGGTCGGTCAGGCCGTCGAACGCGCTGCGGCCGTACAGGCGTTTCGCAAAGGCGTGGGTCGCCTCCCTCAGGAGACCGCCCTCCGGCTCGGCGCCGCCCGGCTCCAGTTCCCCGAGGGCGAGCACGTTGTCCTCGTTCGACAGGAGACCTCTGTCGCGGCACCGACCGACCACCTCCTCCCGCCAAACGGCCCCGTTCCGGGAGAGCAGGAGGACCCGGACCCGGACCCGGCGGCGGTAGCCCGCCAGTTCCTCCAGGACCAGCTTCAGCCAGGATGGGCGCGTCTCCGCGTAGTCGACGACGAGCAGGAGACGGCGGGCGCTGGTGGTGAGCGGGTGCAGGGCCGGTGCCGGCGAGGCGTCCGGGGGTTCGGTCCGCAGGAACGCCGTCACCCACCTGTCGTCCAAGTGCCGCCCGAGCTCGACCGCGAGCCGCGTCTTTCCGGCGCCCATCGGGCCCGTGACCATCATGACGTCGACGGCGTAGTCCGAAGTGGCCCAGCCGGTGAGCCGTTCGCGGGCTGCCTCACGCCCCCGGAACGGCACCGTGCGGGTACGCGGGTGGAGGAGGTAGGAGACCGACGGCGCGTTGTCGTTCGCCCTCGTGAGAGAGTGCGGCGCGGGACACGGCGGGGCCTCCACCAGCGCTGCGAGCTCGACCGACTCGAGTTCGGGCACCGTCCCTGCGGCGGTGCGCAGCGCATCCCGGAAACACGGGTCCCGCAGCAGCAGGCAGACCGGTACGGCGTTGACCCGCGAGGCGTGGAAGCCGTCCGGAACGCTGCGCACGACGGCGATGAGGAGCGGTCCGCAGAACACGGCCGCGCCGGACATACCTCTCCAGTCCTGGGGGCGTTCCAGCGACATCAGGTCGATCTGGTACCGGCGGCTGAACTTCAGGGTGGAGGCGTCGACGGTCCCGGCCACGCCCATCGGGTCCCGGCCGCGCGGTGTCGCCTGCACCTGGGGGAAGCCCAGCATCCCGCACCGGACGGGGTGTTGCGGATCGGCGCCGGTGAGTTCCCCGAAGCGGACCGGGCCGCTCGGCGGGAGGTCTCCGGCCACGGCCAGCAACGCGGTGTCCAGGTCGTCGTCGTACCAGATCACGCGAGCCGTGACCCAGTCGGCGGCCCCCCAGATGTATCGGACCGCGACCGAGGACGGCACACCGCCTCTGTCGTAGTCCGCCAGGACGTGCCCCGCGGTGAGCACCAGCCCCGCGGCGATCTCGTACCCCGAACCGTAGGACCCCCCGCCCTCACCCGTCTCGCTCCAGACCTCCACGACGCAGGTCGCGTCGAACGTCACGACGTCCCCCTAGGCCTCGTTCCGCCCACGGGCCGCGTCCTCCGCGGCCTCACCCCCGCCAGGCCGCCCCGGCCGGCCGGGGGGCAGGCGATCGGCCACCGGCAGTTCCCGCCCCGCCTCGTCCGTCACCCGGAACCGGATGGTGACGTGCTGGGCGACGGTGCCCGCCGACTCGCCCCCGGCCTCGCCGGACAGCACGTAGGCCTTCACCGCGCCCCCGCGCTTCCTGCTGCGGCGCAACTCGACGGTGAAGTCGAGCACCACCTCGTCCGGGACGAACCTGACGTCGCTGCCTGCGCCCGTGCTCCGCGCGGCGACGAGCCCCGCGCGCACCGCCGCTATCGCCTCCGACAGTTCCGTGCCCTCCGGTTCCATGCCGCCCCCCTCGTGAACTGCCCTGCCCCTGCGCCCCATTGTGGGGAAACGGGACAAGGCCACCAGAGGGCGAAACCCGCCATTCCGGATGAGTCGGACCAGCCGGATGAGTCGGTCAAATGACTTTCAGTCGCACCAGTGCCCCGAGTGTCAGGGCCCCCGGCAGCAGCGGCAGCCAGACGGTGATGAGGCGGAAGGCCAGGACGACCGCCGTGGCGAGCGCGGCCGGTCCGCCCGCGGCCACCAGGGCCACGACCAGGGCGGCATCGACCGAGCCGAGGCCGCCCGGCGTGGGTACCAGCGCGACGGCCACCGTCGCCGCCAGGTACGCCAGCGCCATGTGCGCGGGCGGTACCGGCAGCCCCAACGCCCGCCCCACCAGGGCCAGTCCGGCCGCCTGCAACGCCGGAAAGGCGAACGAGCCGCCCCACAGGGCCAGCGCGCGGGCCGGCCGGGCGTGCACCGAGCGGGCCTCGCCCAGCGCGGTGCGCAGGAACCCGGACACCGCCCCGCGCAGCCGCCGTACGCAGACCAGCGCGCCGGACACGGCCGGCAGGACCGCGCCCGCGGTGAGCAGCAGCGGACCCCTCGCGCCCGTCGGCAGCAGCGAGCCGAGCCGCAACGCGTCCGGGAAGACCGCGAACAGGACGGCCAGCAGGGTCAGCCGGCCGATGGTCTCCGCGAGCAGGTACAGGGCCAGCGCGGCGGAGGAGCGGGCGAGCGGCACCCCGCACACCGCCAGGAAGCGCAGGTTCACCGCGCTCGCGCCCAGGCCGGTGGGCAGCAGGTGGTTGGCGGCTCCCGCGGCGAACTGGGTGGCGAGCAGCCGACGTCTGGGCAGCCGTTCGACGACGGCGCCCTGCCGGGTGAACGCGGCGGCGACCCAGGTCAGGCAGGTGGCACCGGCCGCGGCCAGCAGCCACGGCCACTCGGCGCTCCTCAGGTGGACGAAGCCCTCGGCGAGGACGGAGCGGTGCCGCACCGCGACCAGCAGCACGAGCAGGAGCGGGACCAGGCACAGGACCTGGCGGACGGGGAGGCGCCGGGGCGCGCGTCCCGGCGGGAGTTCGGGGAGCTGGAGCGCTGTCACGTCCGCAGAGGTTCTCCGGGTCGCGCCAACGGCGGGTGGCGGGGGCGCGGACGGCGGTTTACCGGCGGACAGCGGATGGGAAAGCGGGGGCATCGGGTGGTCCTTCGCGGCACACACATTGACCTCAACGAAGCTTGAGGTCCTAGGTTCTCTCCCATGAGCATGGAAACCACCGCATGGACGCAGCTGCACAGCGTCATGACCGCCCAGCAGGAACGTCGCCCCCTCGCCCGCGCGACGCTGCGCCGTATCGGCGCGTTCGCCCGCCCGCACCGCCGCCGGATCGCCCACTTCGTCCTCCTCGGGGTGGTGACCGCGCTGCTCGCCGTGGCGACCCCCGTGCTCGCCGGCCGCGTCGTCGACGCGATCGTGTCGGGGGGCGACCGCGGTACGGTCGTACGCCTGGCGCTGCTCATCGCGCTGATCGCGGTGGCGGAGGCCGCGCTCGGCATCCTCGGCAGACGCCTGTCGGCGACGCTCGGGGAGGGGCTCATCCTCGATCTGCGGACGGCTGTCTTCGATCACGTGCAGCGCATGCCGGTCGCGTTCTTCACACGCACTCGTACGGGAGCGCTCGTCTCCCGGCTCAACAACGACGTCATCGGCGCCCAGCGCGCGTTCAGCAACACCCTGTCCGGCGTGGTGAGCAACGTGGTCACGCTGCTGCTCACCCTCGCCGTCATGCTCACCCTGTCCTGGCAGATCACCCTGCTCGCGCTGGTGCTGCTGCCGGTGTTCGTGGTGCCGGCCCGGCGGATGGGCAGCCGGATGGCGCGGATGCAGCGGGAGGCGGCCACCCTCAACGCGGCGATGGGCACCCGGATGACCGAGCGTTTCTCCGCCCCCGGCGCCACCCTGGTCAAGCTCTTCGGCCGTCCCGAGGAGGAGTCGGCGGAGTTCGCCGCCCGCGCCCGCAGGGTGCGGGACATCGGCATCCGCACGGCCACCGCCCAGTCGGCGTTCATCACCGCGCTCACCCTGGTGTCCTCCCTGGCGCTGGCCCTCGTCTACGGCCTCGGCGGCTGGTTCGCGCTGCGCGGCACCCTGGAGCCGGGCGCCGTGGTGTCCCTGGCGCTGCTGCTGACCCGGCTGTACGCGCCGCTGACCGCGCTCGCCGGAGCGCGCGTGGAGGTGATGAGCGCCCTGGTGAGCTTCGAGCGGGTCTTCGAGGTGCTCGACCTGAAGCCGCTCATCGAGGAGCGGCCGGACGCCCGCACGGTGCCGGACGGCCCGGTGGCGGTCGAGTTCGACGACGTCCGCTTCGGCTACCCGTCCGCCGACAAGGTCTCACTGGCCTCCCTGGAGGAGGTGGCGAGCCTGGACGGCCGCAGCGGAGCCGAGGTCCTGCACGGCCTGTCCTTCCGCGCCGAACCCGGGCAGACGGTCGCCCTCGTGGGCTCCTCCGGCGCCGGCAAGTCGACGATCGCGCAACTGCTGCCCCGGCTCTACGACGTCGACGAGGGCGCCGTGCGCATCGGCGGCGTCGACGTGCGCGACCTGAGCGCGGCCTCCCTGCGGGCGACCCTCGGCATGGTCACCCAGGACGGCCACCTCTTTCACGACTCCGTGCGCGCCAACCTGCTGCTGGCCCGCCCCTCGGCGACCGACGGGGAACTGTGGGACGCCCTGCGCCGCTCCCGCCTCGACGACCTCGTCCACTCCCTGCCGGACGGCCTGGACACCGTCGTCGGCGAGCGGGGCTACCGGCTGTCCGGCGGTGAACGGCAGCGGATGACCATCGCCCGGCTGCTGCTCGCCCGGCAGCGGGTGGTGATCCTCGACGAGGCGACCGCGCACCTGGACAACACCTCGGAGGCGGCGGTGCAGGAGGCCCTCGCCGAGGCGCTGGCCGACCGCACCGCGGTGGTCATCGCGCACCGGCTGTCCACCGTGCGGGCCGCGGACCTGATCCTGGTGGTCGAGGCCGGACGGATCGTCGAGCGTGGCACGCACGAGGAACTCCTGGCGGCGGCCGGCCGGTACGCGGAGCTGTACCGCACGCAGTTCGAGCAGCACCCGGACGGGGCGGCGGGCGTCAGCGTGGCCGGGGAGGCGGATGTCGCCGTGGCCGGGGAGGCGGTGGCCCAGGGCGCGGCGGTGGCGCGGAAGGCGCTGACCTAGGTGTATTGCCCTGTGAGGTTGGGGACGCGGCTGGCGGGTGGTTGGCCCTTGAGCGCGGTGTGTCCGCGGTGGTGATTGTAGGTGTGCAGC
>NZ_JBIBWT010000028.1:0-64443 GCF_043081525.1 Streptomyces sp. NPDC014864 | reverse complement strand
AACTCACCCCGGAGCCGTTCCACCTCCCCCAGCCTCATGCCAGGAAGATGCCCACCACCAGACGAGATCACCCAAGGTAACGAAGCACTACTAGCTAGAAACAGGCCATGCCCACCAGCAGGGCCGAGACGAACAGGACGGCGCCGCCCACGAGGGCGGCCGCGTGGGGGTGGCGGCGCAGCGACGTCCGCAGGCCGGGCCGCCGCGTGGGCACCCGGTGCACGGTGGTGTTCCAGCCGCCGTCACCGGCCGGATCGGTACGGCCCGCGGTCCGGGCGGCCGGGTCCGGCACGCCGACGGCCCGGGCGCCGTGCGCCGGTGCGGACACGGCGGCGCGGGCACCATGCGCCCGTGCGGACGTGGCGGGGGCGGCGGAGGCGTCCCGGTGGTGTGCGGGGCCCGCGCCCGGCAGTTCCGGCGGCAGCGGCTCCGGCGCGCCGCGCCAGGCACCGCTGCCGAACCAGTCGGCCGCCTGCCGTGCGGTGGGGCGTTCCTCCGGCCGCTTGGCGAGCATGCTCAGCAGGTACGCCTCGAAGGCGGGCGGCAGGGCCGCGCCGCGCTGGTGCGGCGGCACGGGCGCGGAGTCGACGTGCTGGTAGAGCAGCGCGGTGGGGGCGGCTGCCTCGAACGGCGGTCTTCCCACGGCCAGTTGGTAGAGCACGCAGCCCAGTGAGTACAAGTCGGAGGCGGAGGTCGCCGGGGTGCCGATGGCCCGCTCGGGCGCCAGGTACAGGCCGGTGCCGACGATCTGCCCGGTCGTGGTGAGCGCGGCCGAGTGGTCGTCCACGAAGCGCGCGATGCCGAAGTCCCCGATGCGGACGGTGCCGTCGCGGTCGCTCATCAGGTTGCCGGGCTTGATGTCGCGGTGCACGATGCCCTGCGCGTGGGCCGCGGCGAGTCCCTCCGCCGTGTGCTGGGCCACCTGGGCCAGCCGGTCCGGGGTGAGCGGCCCGCCGGTGGTGAGTTCCCCGGCCAGGCTGTCGCCCTCGACCAGTTCCATCACCAGGAAGAAGCGGTCCTCCCAGGCGCCGAAGTCGAACACCCCCACGACGTTCGGGTGGTTCAGCCGTGCCGAGGTCTGCGCCTCCAGCCTGAACCGGGCCGCCGCCGAGGCGTCCGCCCCGTCGTTCAGCAGCAGTTTGACCGCGACCGGTCGGCCGAGCACTTCGTCGTGGGCCCGCCAGACCTCGCCCATGCCGCCCCGCCCGATGACCGTGTGCAACCGGTAACGACCCGCCACCAGCACCCGTAGACCGCCCTCAATCCCCGAAGTCCCACCCGCGACAACCCTGAAGTCCCACCCACGACGTCCGCCGCCCGCGGCCTGCCGACCATGGCCGGGCGGCGCGCACGGTCCGCCGCAACGAGCCCATCCTAACGATCACTTGGCGCCGCGCGGACCACGCCGGACGGCGGGGCGGCTACGCCGGGCGGGCGGTCACCCGCTTGACGCCGACCAGGACGCGGTAGCGCTCCCGCGCGGCGAAGTCCGCGGGGGTCCACACCGCCGGGCGTCCCGCCTCCGCGCACAGGTGCAGGATGCGGTCCTCGTCCACCCAGACCCCGACATGGGCGCCGTAGGCGTCGTCCACGGCGTTGAACAGCAGCAGGTCCAGCGGCCGGGGGCGGGCCACGCGGACCGTGTCGCGGGTGTCGGCCCACAGCTCACTCGACCGGAGCGGGGGCGGGGCCAGGCCGAAGTGCCGCAGCACCGCGTAGGCGTAGAGCTGGCAGTTCGCCCCGGCCGCCGGATCCGGCCGGGCGGCGACGGCGGGCGAGCCGGGGAAGCGGGACCCCGCGTAGGGGACGGTCCGGAGGGCCGCCGGAAGGCGTTCGAGAAGTCGCTCGGACATGACCTACCCAGAGGAGTGAAAAGATGATGAGTGGCTTCTTGTACCGATATGCGCAGCCGATTATGTGTGTAATGGTCGTCCTACCCGCTGCTCCGCTCGGACAAGGAGGACGACGGTGGTCATTCTGTCGTGGCTGCTCATCCCGCTGGTCGCGGCCGCCGGGGCGAGCGTGTGGGGCTGGATCGCGGGACGGCCGCGTCGCATCGCGCTGTGGGCGGACCTGGACCGCTTCGAGCGGATGCGGGAGGCGTTCTCCCGGCCCGTGCACCTCCCCTGAGGCCGCGGACCACCGGGGGCCCCTCATGGCATACGCACGCTCGGTACTGATCGACATCGACGGGGTGCTCACCGTCTCGTGGCGTCCGCTGCCCGGCGCGGTGGAGGCGTTGCGGGCGGTCCGGGAGGCCGGGCTCGGCGTCGTCCTGCTCACCAACACGACCTCCCGCACCCGCGCCGCGATCGCCGGAACCCTCGCCGCGGCGGGCTTCCCCGTGACCGCCGGCGACATCCTCACCGCCCCCGCGGCCACCGCCGCCCATCTCGCCGCGCGCCTGCCCGGGGCGCGCTGCTCACTGCTCAACAGCGGGGACATCGCGCAGGACCTGGCCGGCGTCACCGTCCTCGACACCGCCGACACCGCCACCGTGCCGGACGCCGTCGTCGTCGGCGGTGCCGGCCCCGAGTTCGACTACGCGGCGCTGAACCGGGCCTTCGGCCACCTGCGGCAGGGGGCCCGGCTGGTCGCCATGCACCGGAACCTGTACTGGCGCACCGACCGGGGACTCCAACTCGACTCGGGGGCCTTCCTGCTGGGGCTGGAGGCGGCCGCCCGCACCGAGGCGGAGGTCACCGGCAAGCCCGCGCGCGCGTTCTTCGAGGCGGCGCTGGCGCACCTGGGGGCGCGGGCGGAGGAGACGGTGATGGTCGGGGACGACGTCGAGTCGGACGTCCTGGCGGCACAGCGGGCCGGGGTGAGGGGGGTACTGGTCAGGACGGGCAAGTACCTGCCGGAGACTCTCCGGGACGCGAGCGGGCGCCCCGACCACGTCGTCGGCTCCTTCGCGGACGTGCCCGCGCTGCTGGGTCTGGGGCGATAGCCGCGCGGGAGCGCCCGGCCGCACGGCCCGGGGTTCCGGGAGGCCGGCCGGCCTGGGGGCCTAGCGCAGCAGGAGCTGGACGCCGCCCACGACCGTCGCCGCGATCACGAGCCGCTCGAACAGGCCCTGGTTGATCCGGTGCACCGCCCAGGTGCCGAGCAGCGCGCCGGGCACGACGAACACCGCGAGCGCCGCGTCGAGGAGCAGCGAGCGGCCGTCGATCAGGCCGAGACCGGCGCTGAACGGCACCTTGGAGACGTTGACGACGAGGAAGAAGTACGCCGACGTGCCGAGGAAGCCGTACTTGCGGAAGCCCGCGGAGAGCAGGTACATCGACATCACCGGGCCGCCCGCGTTGGCGACCATCGTGGTGAAGCCGCCGAGGACGCCGTAGGAGCGGGCCTTGAGGCGGCCGGACCGGCTGGTGATCGGGTCCGGTGCCCGCTCGCGCCCGGCCGCGCGGCGCCGCCACACCGTCACCGCGGCCATCAGCAGCAGGATGGCGCCGATCGAGGTCCGTACGACGCCGTCGTCGGCCCACACCAGGAACAGCGTGCCGGCGACCACTCCCATGGCGACCGCCGGGAACAGCCGCCACAGCGTGGGCCAGTGGGCGTGCCGCCGGTAGGTGAGGACCGCCAGCACGTCCCCGGCGATCAGGACCGGCAGCAGGACGCCCGTGGAGGCGCGGGCGGGCAGCACGGCCGCGAAGACGGCGAGGCTCACCGTGTTCGCCCCGCTGACCGCGGTCTTGGAGAAGCCGACGAGCAGGGCCGCGCAGGCGAGTGCCGCGAATCCCCACCCGGATATGTGCCAGAGCGTCATCGTGTTCATGCGGACACCGATGCTATGCGCACCTATCCGGGGCCGGGCGAGCCGTCTCGCCGTACGGTCCCCACGCCGGGCCGCCGCCGGGTGCGTGCCCGGCGCGGGCACGCCCGGCCGCGCTCACCTCCTCGCCGCGGGCCGCACGGCGAGCCCCCGCAGAGGTACCTACGACCGCTCGACCAGCAGCGCGCTGCCCTGGCCCACGCCCACGCACATCGTGGCCAGGCCGCGGGTCGCGCCCGTGCGGCGCATCCGGTGCAGCAGGGTGGTGAGGATGCGGGCGCCCGAGCAGCCGAGCGGATGGCCGAGGGCGATGGCGCCGCCACTGGGGTTGACCAGGTCCGGGTCGATGCCCAGCTGGTCCACGCAGGCGAGCGCCTGGGCCGCGAACGCCTCGTTGAACTCGGCCTCCTGAAGGTCGTCCACGCGCCAGCCGGCGCGGGCGAGCGCCTTGCGGGTGGCGGGGACCGGCCCAATGCCCATCACGTCGGGGTGGACGCCCGCCGAGGCGCCGGCGACATACCGGCCCAGGGACTCCAGGCCCAGGTCGTTCAGGGCCTCCTCGCTCACCAGGAGGAGTCCGGCCGCGCCGTCGTTCATCGGCGAGGCGTTGCCCGCCGTGACCGTGCCATTGGCGCGGAACACCGGCTTGAGCCGGGAGAGCCGGTCGTAGGAGGTGTCCTCACGGATGCACTCGTCGGTGCCGACGAGCGTGCCGTCGGGGCGCTCGACGGGCAGGAGTTCGTCGTCGAAGTGGCCCAGCTTGCGTGCCTCGGCGGCCCGTTGGTGGCTGCGCAGCGCGAACTCGTCCTGGCGCTCGCGCGGGATGCCGTAGCGCTCGGCGACCTCCTCCGCCGTCTCGCCCATGGACAGCAGTCCATGCAGGTCCTTCATCGCCGGGTTCACCAGGCGCCAGCCCAGGCGGGTGTCGACGGTCTCGATGCGGTGCGGCAGGGCCTCGTCGGGGCGGGGCAGCACGAAGGGCGCGCGGCTCATCGACTCCGAGCCCCCCGCGACCACGACGTCGGCCTCGCCCGCGGCGACGGTCCGGGCGGCGGTGGTGACGGCCTCCAGGCCCGAGGCGCACAGCCGGTTCACCGTGGCGCCGGGCACGGACTCGGGGAGCCCGGCGAGCAGCGCGGCCATGCGGGCGACATTGCGGTTGTCCTCGCCCGCCTGGTTGGCGGCGCCCCAGTACACGTCGTCGATGCGGGCCGGGTCGAGCGCGGGAACGCCGTCGACCAGGGCGCGGATCACGGACGCGGCGAGGTCGTCGGGACGCACGGAGGACAGGGCTCCGCGCAGCTTGCCGATCGGGGTGCGGCGGGCGGCCGCGAAGTGGACGGGGCGCACGGCTGGACTCCTTGGACGACCCAATTAATTAGCACTGCTAGTTTTGGACTATAGACCGCGGGCCGGACCCCTGGGAAGATCTCCCGGAGCCGCGTTCACCTGTCCGACCCGCACGTCCGACCCGCACGTCCGACCCACGCGTCCGACCCACGCTTCTGGAGGCGACATGGCCGACACCCGCGAGCACGTCCTCACCAGTACGCGGGGCAGGCTCACCGTCCGCGAGTGGCCGCACCCACGGCCCCGGTACCTCGCCCTGCTGGTGCACGGGTACGGCGAGCACGCGGGGCGCTACGCCGAAGTGGCCGGAGTGCTGGTGGAACACGGCGCCGCGGTGTTCGCCCCCGACCACCAGGGGCACGGGACGTCGGCGGGCGAGCGGGTACTGATCGAGGACTTCGAGGACGTGGTGACCGACGTGGGGGCGGTCGCGGAGCGGGCCCGCGCCGCGCATCCGGGACTGCCGCTCGTGGTGATCGGCCACTCCATGGGCGGGCTGATCGCGGCCCGCTTCGCCCAGCGGCACGGCACCGGGCTGGCCGCGCTCGTGCTGTCCGGCCCGGTCATCGGCGCCTGGGAGCTGCCGGAGCGGCTGCTCGCCCTGGACGAGATCCCCGACACGCCGATCAGTCCGGCCACGCTCTCCCGCGACCCCGCGGTGGGCGCGGCCTACGCGGCCGATCCACTGGTCTGGCACGGCCCGATGAAGCGGCCGACGGTGGAGGCCTTCGCCCGGACCCTGGAGACCGTCGCCAAGGGCGGGGACGTCGGCACGTTGCCCGTGCTGTGGCTGCACGGGACGGAGGACCGGCTGGTCCCGCTCGCCGGCAGCCGTGTCGGCGTGGAGCGGCTCAGCGGCGGACACCTGACCGAGCGGACCTATCCGGGCGCCCGGCACGAGGTGTTCCAGGAGACGAACCGGGCGGAGGTCCTCGCGGACCTGACGGCCTTCCTGGACGGGGTGCTCGGGAGCTGAGCAGCAGGGCACGGGGGGCGGTGTTTGCCCCGTTTCGCCAGGGGCACTCGCCGCCCCATGGAGTGGTCGCGCCGTGCTACCCGCCGGTGGGACGGGGCCCGCGAGGAGGAGCGCGGCGCACCGCTCCGTACCGCCCGACACGACTCCACAAGGAGCACCACGCCATGACCGTCGTGAAGAGCACGATCCCCGAAGCGGCCCTTCAGGTCACCGGGGACGCGCTGCAGAGCACCCTCGTGGATCTTCTCGGCCTGTCCCTCATCGGGAAGCAGGCGCACTGGAACATCGTGGGACCGCGGTTCCGCTCCATCCATCTGCAACTGGACGAAGTGGTGGCGGCGGCCCGCGACTTCGCCGACACGGTCGCGGAGCGCGCCTCGGCGCTCGGACTGCCGCCCGACGGCCGGCCGGAGACGATCGCCTCGGCCTTCACGCTGCCCAGCCCCAAGGACGGCTGGGTGCGCGACACGGAGGTCGTGGAGGTGATGGTCGAGTCGCTGGAGGCGGCGGTCCGCCGGCTGCGCGAACGCGTCGAGGCGACCGAGAAGGCCGATCCGGTCACCCAGGACCTGCTCATCGGCATCACCGCGGAGCTGGAGAAGCAGCGGTGGATGTTCGCCGCCGAGCACGTGACCCAGGAGGTCTGACCCGCGCCCGCTCTCCCTCGTGCGGGAAGCGGGCGGACGGACAGACGGACGTGCGAACGAGCGGGCGAAGAGGGGTGACCCGATGACGGAGCACGACGCCCGGGTCGTGCGGGAGCTGCTGCGGGCACACGGCACGACGTTCGCCGAGGACGCCGGCATCCCGCCCGAGGACGCCCCGCAACCGCTGTACCGGCTGCTGGTGCTCGCCGTCCTGCTCAGCGCCCGCATCCGCGGCTCGGTCGCCATCGCCACCGCCCGGGCCCTGTACGACGCCGGTCTGCGCGACCCGCGCTCCATGGCCGGGTCCGACTGGCAGGACCGGGTGGACGCGCTGGGCCGCGGCGGCTACCGGCGCTACGACGAGCGTACGGCCACCCTGCTGGGCGAGGGCGCCGAGCTGATCGCCGAACGGTGGGGCGGCGATCTGCGCCGCCTGCGCGAAGAGGCCGACGGCGACCTCACGAAGCTGCGCGGCCTGCTGCGGGAGGTGCCGGGCCTGGGCCCGGTCGGCGCGGACATCTTCCTGCGCGAGGTGCAGCGCGTCTGGCCCGAGACGGCGCCGTACCTGGACGCCAAGGCGCTGTCCGGGGCGGAGCGGCTCGGCCTGCCGACGGATCCCGGCCGGCTCGCCGAGGCGGCCGGGAGCACCGACCCGGCCGTGCTGGCGGCCGCGCTGGTGCGCGCGGCGCTCGACCGGAAGGTGGCGGAGGAGTGCCTCGGCCACGCCGCGTGATCGTGCCTCCCGGGCGTCTCGTCCGGCCGCTTCGGCCGACCGGGCCGTGCCGCCCCCGCGCGTGACCGCGCCGCGTGCGCCTGCCCGTCCCCGTCAGTGGTCCGCCGTCGGCAGGTGCAGGATGCGGGCGATGGTGCGCAGGACCCCGTCGTCGTTGTTGGAGGGGGCCAGGTGGCGGGCCCTGCGGACGACCCGCGGGTGCGCGTTGGCCATGGCGAAGGACCAGTCGGCGGCGTCCAGCATCTCCAGGTCGTTGAGGTAGTCGCCGAACACCATCGTCTGCGCGGGCGTGATGCCGAGTTCCCGCTGGAGCCCGCGCAGGGCGGTGCCCTTGTTGGCGGTGCGGTTCATGACGTCGACCCAGTGCTCGCCGGAGACCACGACCTGGTGGGTGGCGGCGAACTCCTCCAGGGCCGGTGCGGTGGTCCGCTCGGCCGGGCCGAAGTCGAAGAGGGCCACCTTGATGACGTCGTCCTCGACGGCGGCCGCGTCCTCGACGATCCGATGGCGGACGTAGTACTTGCGCACCTCCGCCAGGAACGCCTCGTCGGTCCGCTCCACGTAGGCCGACCGCTTGCCGCAGACGACGGCGCCCACGTCGACGCCCCCGGCCGCGAGCCGCCGTACGGCGTGGACGACGCGGCCCGCGACGGCCGGCTCCAGGGGGTCCGAGCTGAGTTCCACGCCGTCGCGGACGACGTAGGTGCCGTTCTCCGCGATGAACACCATGCCCCGGCCCTCGTCCCCGAACTGTTCGGCCAGGGTGGCGTACTGCCGTCCGCTCGCCGGGCTGAAGAGCACGCCGCGGCGGCGCAGTTCGGCCAGGGTGGGCCACAGGCCCGCGGGTATCCGCTTGGCGTCGTCGAGCAGCGTGCCGTCCATGTCGGTGACGATCAGCCGGATGTCGGCGGGCCCGGCGGCGGGTCCGGGGGTGGTGAGCAGGGGCGAGGGGGTGCTGGGCATGGTCCGGTTCTCCGGGGCGGGCGCGGGGGACGCGCCGGGATGGTGCGCCGGCGCCGTTGCCGTACGCGGGGAGGGTGGGGGTCGCTGCTGTGGCCGGGGCCGTCCCGCGCCCCGCCGCGGGCGCCCGCGCGCGGGCGGTGCTCGGGGCGGGTGGGCGGGGGCCTCAGCCGGTTCCGGCGCGGATGCGCAGGTCGGCGCGGGCGCGGCGGAGGGCGACGGCCAGGGCGCCGCGCAGCGGTGCGGTGTCGCCGAGGGCGCCGGGTTCGACCGGCGGGGGCAGCGGGGCGAGCGCACGCACCGACTCGCGGACCGGCTGCAGCAGCGCGGGGTGGCTGCCGACGGGTCCGCCGAGGAGGACGAGTTCGGGATCGACGACCGCGCAGACGGTCGCAATCGCCTCGCCGATGGTGCGTCCCTCCTCCGCCACGACGGCCCCCGCCTCGGCGTCGCCGTCCTCGGCGCGCCGCAGGACCTCGCGGGCGGCGGCCACGGGGTCAGCCCCGTCGGCCTCCGACAGCTGCCCCGTCCGGAAGCCCGCCTCGGCCACGGCGCGGGCGAGGCCGTGCGGGGTGCCGGGGGGCTGGGAGCTGACGCTGAGGTAGCCGATCTCGCCGGCCACGCCGCGCGCCCCCTGGACGAGCCGGTCCCCGACGACCAGGCCCATGCCGAGGCCGGCGCCGATGTAGACGTAGGCGAAGCTTTCGGCGTCGCGGCCCGCGCCGTGCCAGCGTTCGGCCACCGCGGCGAGGTTGACGTCGTTCTCCACCAGCAGCGGGGCGTCGGTCAGGCCGGCGAGGGCGTCCTGCGGCTGGAAGACACCGCCCGGGTACGGGGTGTTCCGGAGCGGGATCACGGCGGACGTCCGCGGGTCGACCGGGTTGGCCACCGAGATCCCGACGGCCAGCGGCCGGCCGTGGTCGACGCCGCCCTGCTCGATCGCGCCGGCCACGAGCGTGCGCAGTTGCCGGGCGGTGTGCTCGGGGTTGCGCGGCCGCAGCGGCTGGTGCGTGCTCTGGAGGAACGGGCGGCCGAACAGGTCGGCGGCGCACAGCCGGATCTCGCTCGGGTGCAGGTCGACGGCGACGACGAACCCGGCATCGGCGGCCACCCGGTAGTAGGTGCCCACCCGGCCCTGCCGGCCGCGCTGCTCGCCGGCCGGCCGGAGCAGCCGCAGCTCCTCCAGCCGCCGTACCGACTCGGAGACGGTGGTCTTGGAGATGCCGGTGCGGTGCGCGATCTCCGCACGGGTGACCGGCGCCTGCTCGAACACGGTGTCCAGCACGATCTGGTCGGTGAGCTCCCGTACCAGAGCCATGCTCGGCAGGGCCGCTCCCGCGAGCTCCCGGCGGATCTCCATCGCACCTCTCGTCCTCGGGCCGCTGATCGCCGCTCGGCGACCGCCGCCAGCCTACCGGCCTCGAGAGGGTAAGGGCTCCTTCCTGACTAGGCCTCCGCGAGGCCGAGGCCGCGGCGGCCGGTCGCGTTCAGGCGGTCCGCGGTGAAGCGGCCGGTCCAGGCGCGCTCGTAGTGCTCCTCGGGGAAGTCGCTCGGGCTGGACCCGGTCAGGAACGCCTCGCGGACGTGCGCCGCGTACGCCTCGTTGCGCGGGCACCAGGGCGCGGCGGGGATGTACATGACGTTGCCCCAGCCCTTCTGGTCCGTTACGGGCGCGACGCTGTGGATCATGTCGCAGTGCCACCAGACGGAGTCGCCCGCCCGCACGTCGGGGATGCCGGTCAGGGCCTCCATCAGCAGGGGGTGCCACTTCTCGCTCGCCGGGAAGACCCGGTTGACGGTGACCGAGCACATGTCGTCCTCGGGCACGTCGGACAGGAGCGGGCGCAGCAGCAGGTAGGCCATGGCCTCGGGGACGGGCACGGTGTGCAGCACACCCTGGTCGTGGTCCATGTCGGACAGGGCGGTCCAGCCCTGGAAGGTGCGGAAGGCCGAGCACATGGTGCTGCCCGGGTACTGGGGGCCGGCCGTGCGGTGGGCGGCGTCCCAGGGGTCGTACCGCTCGGCACTGCCGTCGAACAGGTGCCGGAACGCCTGCTGGTAGGCGCGGGTCATCCACAGGTCCAGCGTCCCGGGGTCGCAGTGCGTGCCGAGGCCGCCGGAGTCGGTGCCCGGCGGGCGGCGGCGGATCCGGTCCGGGTACAGCGCGTCCCGGTCGGGGTCGAACCACCGCACGCCGTCCGAGGTGTGTTTCCAGAAGGAGTTCAGGAAGGACTGCACCCGGGCCATGCGGTCGCTCTGCCGGGCCTCCATCTGGGCCTCGGACCAGTAGACGGGGTAGATCTCCGGCCTGGAGCCGACGCTGCCGAAGAAGTCGTCGCCGGGGCCGGTGTAGGTCTCGAAGAACCTGTTCCGCTCCACGTAGTCGACGATGCCGGCGTCCCAGGCCAGGGCCTGCTCCCGGGGGAAGTGGCCGCGCACCACCAGGCAGCCACGCCGCCGCACCGCGGCCAGCCGGTCCGCGGGGACGGTGCCGTTCTCGATGTCGGCGTAGTCGACGGCCGGCCAGACGCTCTCGCCTCGCTCCTTCTCCGCCCGGATCTCGGCGACGCGGGCGGCGACGCGGCGCTCGACGACGGCGAAGACCTCCTCCACGGTCCGCCCGGACGCCTCGATGCGGGCGCGCAGGGCGGCCTTGACCTCCCGGATCGCGGCAGGCAGGTCCTCCGGGACGGTCTCCCAGTGGGGCAGGGGCAGCGCGGCCCGCTGCCGGTCGGTGCCGGCGGTCATCGTCGACCTCCTTTGGTCAGGGCTCCTTACTAGACCCCGAGCGAAGCATGACCCACCTGGTTTGGGCAAGAGTCCTGACCAAAAAGGGACCGAGGATCCGCTTCTCCCGGTCCTCCCGATTCCCGGGACAGCGTGATCACCGGGCGGCACAATGGCGGCGACGGCCGCCTGGGGCGGGACGGACCACGAGGAAACCGGAGCGCAGACGTGAGCGAGACCCACAGCACCTCGGGCGGATCGCCGAGGCTGAACACCGGGGTGGCGCACAACGCGCGCGTGTGGAACTACTGGCTCGGCGGCAAGGACCACTACGAGGTCGACCAGCGGGTCGGCGAGCACGTCGCCGGGATGTTCCCGGTGATCCGCGACGTGGCGCGCGCGGACCGCGACTTCCTCGGCCGGGCGGTCCGCCATCTGACCGCCGAGCGCGGAGTGCGGCAGTTCCTGGACATCGGCACCGGTCTGCCGACGGTGGACAACACCCACGAGATAGCCCAGCGGATCGCGCCCGACTCCCGCATCGTCTACGTCGACAACGACCCGATCGTCCTGGTGCACGCCCGCACGCTGCTCACCAGCACGTCCGAGGGCGTCACCGACTACATCGACGCCGACGTGCACGACCCGGACACCATCGTCGAGCGCGCCGCCGCGACCCTCGACTTCGGCCGGCCCGTCGCGGTGATGATGCTGGGCATCCTCAACTTCGTCCTGGACACCGACGAGGCGCACGAGACGGTCCGCCGCGTCATGGCCGCGGTGCCCTCGGGCAGCTTCCTGGTGCTGACCCACCCCACCTACGACGCCGACCTCGGCGGCGAGGGCAACATCCCGGCCATGGAGTTCTGGAACGCGAACGCCACGCCGCCGATCACGGCCCGTGGCCGTGCCGAGATCGCCGCCTTCCTCGAGGGACTGGACCTGGTCGAACCGGGCCTGGTCCCGTGCTCGCAGTGGCGCGCCGACTCCGGCTCCGGCGCCCCGGCCGTGGTACCGCAGTTCGGCGCGGTGGCCGTGAAACCCTGACGCGGGCGGCCCGGCGCCGCCGGACCGTCACCGCGCGCCGAGGAGGACGTATGACCACCCTTGCCGATCCCGTCCCCGGTGGGCGTCCCGGTGACCTCGAGCGGGCCACCGCGCTCGGCGGCGAGCTGGCCGGCCGGGGTGTGCACGGCGTCGTCCTGGCCTACGTCGACACCGCCGGCGTGGCCCGCGTCAAGACCGTGCCGACCGCGAAACTGCCCTCGGCCGCGGCCTGGGGCGTCGGCATGTCGCCGGTGTTCGACACCTTCCTGGCCGACGACTCCATCGTCGCCACCGACGTCCTCGGCTCCCCGGACGGGGATCTGCGGCTCTACCCGGACCTCGACCACCTGGTCGTCCTGTCCGGGCAGCCCGGCTGGGCCTGGGCCCCGGTGGACCGGATCACCCAGGAGGGCACGCGCCATCCCGGGTGCGGCCGCACCGCGCTGCGCCGGATCGTCGCGGAGGCCGAGCAGCGGCACGGCATCACCTTCCGGGCCGGTATCGAGATCGAGTGGGCCGTCGGCCAGGGCGGCGCGCCCGACGGGGAGTTCGTACCGGCGGTGACCGGACCGGCGTACGGCGCCGCCCGGCAGGTGGAGCTGAGCGACTGCGCCGCCGATCTGCTGGCGGCGCTGGCCGCGCAGGGCGTGGACGTGGAACAGCTCCATCCCGAGTACGCCGCCGGGCAGTTCGAGGTCTCGGTCGGCGCGCTCGACCCCGTGGCGGCGGCCGACCGGAGCGTACTGGTGCGGCAGACCGTCCGCGCCGTGGCCCGGCGCCACGGGCTGAAGGTCTCCTTCTCCCCCGCCGTCACCGCGGGGGACGTCGGCAACGGCGGCCACGTCCACCTCTCCGCCTGGCGCGACGGCGTCAACCTGCACTCCGGTGGTCAGGGCCGGTACGGCATGACCGCCGCGGCCGAGTCCTTCGTGGCCGGCCTGCTCGCCCGGCTCCCGGCGCTGACCGCGGTGACCGCGCCGAGCCCGGCCAGCTATCTGCGGCTCCGCCCCTCCCAGTGGGCGGGGACGTTCACCGCGTGGGGCCGGGAGACCCGGGAGGCCGCCGTCCGCGTGGTCACCGGCACCCAGGGCGTGCGCGACCGGGCCGCGAACCTGGAGGTCAAGCCGGTCGACCTCGCCGCCAACCCGTACCTCGCCCTCGGCTGCCTGATCGCGGCCGGCCTGGACGGGCTGACCTCGTCCGCGTCCCTGCCCGAGGAGATCACCGGGGACCCGGCCCGGCTCGACGCGGCCGAGGCCGCGGCCCGCGGGGTACGGCGCCTGCCCTCCTCGCTGGCGGAGGCGGTCACCGCCTTCCGCGCGGACACGCTGCTGCGCTCCGCCCTCGGGCCCGTCCTCGCCGACGCGGTGATCGCGGTGCGCGAGGGGGAGATCGCGGCCGTGGAGGGGCTGGACGACGAGCAGGTCGCGGCGGCGTACCGCTGGGCCTACTGATGGGCGGGACCCGGTCCGGGGCGGGACCCGTGGCCCGGTGCCGGACGTGCCGATGACGGCGACCGCGGGAAGCGCCGGACCGGTGCACGAGACGCTCGCCGCGCTGCCGCTCGTGGACCATCACTGCCACCCGGTGGTCTCCACTGACCTGGACCGGCCGGGCTTCGAGGCGCTGATCAGCGAGGGCGGCGCGTGGCCGGGCAGCGGCATCTCCACCTTCGACAGCCCGGTCGGCGTGGCCGTGCGCCGCCACTGCGCCCCGGTGCTCGGCCTGCCCCGGCACGCCCCCGCCGACGTCTACCTGGCCCGGCGCGCGGAGTTGGGGGCTTCCGAGGTGAACCGGCGCCTGCTCAGCGCCGCGTGGGCGGACGTGTTCTGCGTCGACACCGGATTCGTGCCCGAGCACGCGGGCACTCCGGCGGAGCTGGCCGCGGCCGCGGGCGGGAACGCGAGGGCCTACGAGGTCGTACGGCTGGAGAGCGTGGCGGAGGCCGTGGCGGCGCGCGGGGTCGAACCCGGCGAGTACGGCGCGGTGTTCCGCGCGGCCGCGCAGGAGGCCGTACGGCGGCCGGGCGTGCTGGCGGTGAAGTCGGTGGCCGCCTACCGCACCGGCTTCGGCCTGGACCCGGCCCGCCCCTCGGAGGCCGAGGTCGCGCGGGCGGCGGCGCGCTGGACGGCGGGCGGCGGCCGGCGCCTGGACGACCCGGTCCTCGTGCGGCACCTGCTGTGGACGGCCGTCGACCTCGGCCTGCCGCTCCAACTGCACGCCGGATTCGGCGACAACGACCTGCGGCTGCACCGCGCGGACCCCGCCCTGCTCACCGACTGGCTGCATCGGACGGCCGGCACGATCCCGGTGCTGCTGCTGCACTGCTGGCCCTACCAGCGCCAGGCCGCCTATCTCGCGGCGGTCTTCGCGCGGGTGTACCTGGACGTCGGCCTGACGCTGCACCACGTGGGCCCCGGCCGGGCGCGGGAGATCCTGGCGGAGGCCCTGGAGATCACACCGTTCCGCAAACTGCTGTACAGCTCCGACGCCTACGGTGTGGCCGAGTTCCACCACCTCGGCGCGGTGGCCTTCCGGTCCGGACTGGCCGGTCTGCTGCAAGACCGGGTGGACACCGACGAGTTGAGTCTCGCGGACGCGCTGCGGATCGCCCGGTGGGCGGGACGGCACAATGCCCAGCGGGTCTACGGACTGACCGACGACGACCGGGAGGCCTGACCGGCAGGGGCCGGTCACGGTCGCCCGGTGCGGCACGCCCCAACCAGGAACACCTGAAAGTATGATCAAGCAATGTCTGACATGACCGAAACCACGCCGGGTTGGCTGACCACCGACGAACTGGAGTCGGCCCGCGCCCGCATGCCGATCCTGTACGTCGAGGCGGTGCCCGTGCGCGTCGACGACAGCGGCGAAGTGACCAGCATCGGCCTGCTCCTGCGCATCGGGCCGGACGGCACGGTCAGCCGGACCCTGGTCTCCGGCCGGGTACTGCACCACGAGCGGGTGCGGGACGCCCTGCTGCGCCATCTGGAGAAGGACCTCGGTCCGGTGGCGCTGCCCCGGGTGCCCGCCTCCCTGCAGCCCTTCACCGTCGCGGAGTACTTCCCGACGGCGGGCGTCACGCCGTACCACGACCCCCGGCAGCACGCCGTGTCGCTGGCCTACGTCGTCCCGGTGACCGGTGACTGCCGTCCCCGGCAGGACGCCCTGGACCTGGTGTGGTTCAGCCCGCAGGAGGCCGTGTCGGCGGCGGTGCAGAGCGAGATGCCGGGCGGGCACGGCGTCCTCCTGAAGCAGGCGCTCGCCCACGTCGGACACGTGTCCTGAACGGCGCCCGGCGCCCCGCCCGCGGGCGCCGGAGCACGGGAGAGTCCCTTCGCCGTCGTCCGGCGCGGAACGCGGCGACGCGAGCCGCTCGTACCCGGCCGTCGGCCGCCCGCTCCGCCGAGGGCTTTGTCAGTGGTCCTTGCTACAACTTGCGGCAGTGGAGACCGCGATCGGCGAGGAGCGTCGGAGACATGAGCACAGCGAACCACCTGCGGGAGTGCGGCGGACTGCCCGTCTTCGACTTCCCCGGCCCCAAGGACGAGGGCACGAGGGCTCTGCCCGCGGCCGACGCCGTCGCGTGGCGGATCTCCTCGGACACCTATGACGCCGAGGAGGGCTGGCCGGCGGCGTTCGCCCGGTTCACGGCGGCCGTCGACACCACCCGCGTCCGCGCGATCGTCGTCGGCGCGTGGGAGGATGCGTACGAGGACGGCCCCGAGCCGGTGATCACCGCACTGCTCGACGCCAGGCCTGAACTGCCCGCCCTGCGCGCCCTGTTCCTCGGCGACATGGAGGCGGAGGAGTGCGAGATCTCCTGGATAATCCAGGGCGACGTCGCCCCGCTGCTGAACGGCTTCCCCGAACTGGAGGAGTTCGGCGTCCGCGG
Organism: Streptomyces sp. NPDC014864; assembly: GCF_043081525.1. Taxonomy (NCBI): domain Bacteria; kingdom Bacillati; phylum Actinomycetota; class Actinomycetes; order Kitasatosporales; family Streptomycetaceae; genus Streptomyces; species Streptomyces sp. NPDC014864. Next base: position 48,327 of record NZ_JBIBWT010000028.1, on the reverse strand, counting down.
CGGCAGCAATCTGGTCTTCCCCGCGCTCACCCACCGGCGGCTGCGTTCGCTCACCGTGCAGACCGGCGGCCTGCCCGCCGCCGCCGTGCGCGGCATGGCGGCCGGTGACTTCCCCGCGCTGGAGCACCTCGACCTGTGGCTGGGCACGTCCGAGTACGGCGGCGACTGCGAGCTGTCCGACGTGGCACCGTTCCTGGAGGGGACCCGTCTGCCGAGCCTGCGTCACCTCGGCCTGCGCAACAGCGACATACAGGACGAGATCGCGGCCGCCGTGGCCTCGGCGCCCGTCGTCGCCCGGCTGGAGACCCTCGACCTGTCCATGGGCGTCCTCACCGACGAGGGCGCGACCGCGCTGCTCGGCGGCCGGCCGCTCACCCACCTCAAGAGGCTCGACCTCCACCACAACTACCTGAGCGATGCGGTGCGGGAGCGCTTCCGGGAGACCCTCGGGGGCGCCGGCGTGACGCTCGACCTGGAGCGGGGGTACGCCGAGGAGGACGAGGACGACGGCCGCGTCTGGCGCTACGTGGCCGTCGGCGAGTAGCGGACGTCCGGTGATGAGGGAGGAAGCGGCCCCGCGGCTCGTCGTCGTCGGGAACCCGGAGAACCGCCGCGTCGCCCTGTTCGCCCGGGCGGTGCGCGAGGCGGGGCTGCCCGCGCCGCGTGTCGTGTCCTGGGCGGCCGTGCTGCGGGACGGCGGCGCGTCCTTCGCGGGCGACGAGGTCGTACGGCTGGAGTCGCCCGGGGAGGACGGCGAGGTGGACCGAGCCCTGCGGGGCCTGGCCGACCCGACCCGGGTGGAGGGCGGCGCCCGCTGGTACGCGCGGTTCACCGCGGCCGTCCGCACGCTGACCGGCGGGGTGCGGCTCGACGATCCCGGCGAACTGGCCGTCCTCTTCGACAAGCGGCTCTGCCACCGCGCCCTCGACGAGGCCGGGGTGCCGGTGCCGCGGTCGCCGACGTCCGGCGGCGGCACCCCGGTGCGCGGCTGGGACGACGTACGGGCCCTGATGCGGGCGCACGGGATGCCGCGGGTGTTCGTCAAGCCCGCCCACGGGTCGTCGGCTTCCGGTGTGCTCGCCGTGGAGTCGGCGGGCCGCGGCCGGATCCGGGCGACCACCTCCGTGGAGGCGGCCGCGGACGGGCGGCTGCACAACTCCCTGCGGGTGCGCCGCGTCACGGGCGAGCGCGAGATCGCCGCCCTCGTCGACGCGCTGGCCCCGGACGGACTGCACGTCGAGCGGTGGTGGCCCAAGGCCTCCCTGGGCGACGGCCGTGCGGCCGACCTGCGGGTCGTCGTGGTGGCCGGCCGGGCCACGCACGCCGTGGTGCGCACCAGCCACTCCCCCATGACCAATCTTCACCTCGGCGGCCGGCGCGGCGATCTCGCCGCCGCCGTCGGGGCGGCGGGCCCCAACTGGGCCGAGGCCCTGCGGACCTGCGAACGCGCGGCGGCCTGCTTTCCCGGCACGCTGTGCGTCGGCGTCGACCTGCTCCCGGCCGTCGGCTGGGGCCGGTTCGCCGTCGCGGAGGTCAACGCCTTCGGCGACCTGCTGCCCGGCCTCACCGGCCTGCCCGGCAGCGGGGCCGAGGGCCTGGACACCTACGCGGCCCAGGTCGCCGCCCTCCAGGGCCCCCGGTGGCACCGCCGAGAGCACCACTGAGCCGGAACAGTGCGAGAACTGCGCAAGAGACAGCGCGAGAACCGAACGAGGACCCCCATGCGACCCCCCGAGGCCGGACCGCTTCCCGACATGAACGAGGTCGTCGGGCGCGACGACCTGCTCCTGGTCACCCTGGACACCCTGCGCCACGACGTGGCCGCCGAACTGGCCGCCGCCGGACGCATCCCGAACCTCGCCCGGCACCTGCCCGGCGGTACCTGGGAGAAGCGCCACGCGCCCGGCAGCTTCACCTACGCCTCCCACCAGGCCCTGTTCGCCGGGTTCCTGCCGACCCCGGCCGCTCCCGGGCCGCATCCGCGGCTGTTCGCGGCGCGCTTCGCCGGCAGCGAGACGACCGCCGGGCACACCTACGTCTTCGACACGCCCGACCTCGTCTCCGGCCTCGCGGCGGCCGGGTACCGCACGGTGTGCATCGGCGGCGTCGGATTCTTCAACAAGCAGGGGGCGCTGGGCGACGTCCTGCCGGGGATGTTCCAGGAGAGCCACTGGGAACCCGAGTTCGGCGTGCCCTCCCCCACGTCCTTCGAGGCGCAGGTGGAGCGGGCCGAGCAGGTCGTCGCCGGGCTTCCGGCGGACCGGCGGCTGTTCCTCTTCCTCAACGTGTCCGCGCTGCACCAGCCCAACTGGTTCCACCTGCCCGGCGCCACCCGCGAGGACGGCGACACCCGCGCCAGCCACGCCGCCGCCCTGGAGTACGTCGACCGGCACATCGGCAGGCTCTTCACCGCCATGAGCTCGCGCCGCCGCTGCTTCGCCGTCGTCTGCTCCGACCACGGCACCGCCTACGGCGAGGACGGCTACACCGGCCACCGCCTCGGCCACGAGGCCGTGTGGACCGTCCCGTACGCCCACTTCTTCCTGGAGCCCGCCGCATGAACCCCACCGACGGCACCGCCGTGAGCCCCCGTCAGAGCCGGATGGGCGCGCGCCCGAACCAGAGCGACGTGAGCGCGCGCCCGTACCAGAGTTATGTGTACGCCTATCCGCACAAGACGGCCTACCGGCCGCTGCCCGGCCGGCCCGCGCTGCGCGAGCTGTGGCGGGGCGAACGCAAGGACGCGCTCTCGCTCTACCTGCACATACCGTTCTGCGAGGTCCGCTGCGGCTTCTGCAACCTGTTCACCCGGATCGGCGCGCCCGACGGGCTCACGGGCCGCTATCTCGACGCCCTGGACCGCCAGGCGACCGCCGTCCGCGACGCGCTCGACGAGCGGGAGCCCGGCGCCGGCGGCACGCGCCCGGCGCGGTTCGCGAACGCGGCGTTCGGCGGGGGCACCCCCACCTTCCTCACCGCAGGCGAGCTGTCCCGGCTGTGCGACATCGCCGAGAAGCGCATGGGCGCCGACCTGCGGACGATCCCGCTCTCCGTGGAGGCGTCCCCCGCCACCGCCACCGCGGACCGGCTCGCCGTCCTGGCCGAGCGCGGCACGACCCGGCTCAGCATCGGCGTGCAGAGCTTCGTCGACGAGGAGGCCAGGGCCGCGGTACGGCCGCAGCGCCGGGCCGACGTCGAGGCCGCCCTCGGCCGCATCCGCGACGCCGCGATCCCCGTGCTCAACATCGACCTCATCTACGGCATCGACGGCCAGACGCCCGCCACCTGGCGGACCTCCCTGGACGCCGCGCTCGCCTGGCGCCCCGAGGAGCTCTACCTCTACCCGTTGTACGTGCGTCCCCTGACGGGCCTCGCCCGGCGCACCGCGCACACCGACCGCGCGTGGGACGAGCAGCGGCTGGCCCTGTACCGGCAGGGCCGCGACCACCTGCTCGCGCACGGGTACGAACAGGTGTCGATGCGGATGTTCCGCCGGTCCGGCGCGCCCGCGCAGGGCCCGGACGACCACGCCTGCCAGACCGACGGAATGATCGGCCTGGGCTGCGGCGCCCGCTCCTACACCTCCGCGCTGCACTACTCCTTCGACTACGCGGTCGGCATGGGCGAGATCCGCGCGATCGTCGACGACTACACGGCCACCGGTGACTTCGGCCGAGCCGTCCACGGCCGCCACGTCGACGGGGACGAGGCGCGCCGCCGCCACCTCCTGCAGTCGGTGCTCCAGGCACGGGGCATGCCGGTCGCCGGCTACCGCGACCGGTTCGGCAACGGCCCGTGGGACGACTTCCCCGGTGAGCTGGCCGCCTTCGCCGCGCGCGGCTGGCTGGAGGACGACGGCGCCGGTGACCTGCTGCGCCTCACCCCGGAGGGACTCGCCCACTCCGACGCGCTGGGTCCCGCGCTGTTCTCCCCCGCCGTGCGGGCCGCCATGGCCGCCTACGCGCCGAAGTAGCCCGCCATGGACCTGACGATGCTGTACCGCGGCCCGCTCGCCTCCTGCGACTACGACTGTCCCTACTGCCCGTTCGCGAAGCGGCGCGACAGCTCCGACCGGTTGCGCGCCGACCGCACCGCGCTCGAACGCTTCACCGACTGGGCCGGGAAACAGACCGGCGACCGGCTCTCCGTGCTGTTCACCCCCTGGGGCGAGGGACTCGTCCGCTCCTGGTACCGGCGGGCCCTGGTCACGCTGTCGCACCTGCCGCACGTCGAGCGGGTGGCCATCCAGACGAACCTGAGCTGTCGCACCGACTGGCTGGCGGACGCCGACCCCGGCACCGTCGCGCTGTGGTGCACGTACCACCCGGGCGAGACGCCGTACGAGCGGTTCCTGGCCAAGACGCGGGATCTCGCCGGGCGGGGCATCCGCTTCAGCGTCGGCGTCGTCGGGCTGCCCGGGCACCTGGAGCACGCCCGCCGGCTGCGCGCCGCGCTGCCCGCCGAGGTCTATCTGTGGGTCAACGCCGCCGAGGGCCACACCTACACCGACGACGAGGCGGACACCTGGACCGCGCTCGACCCGCTGTTCCCGTACAGCCGCCGTCCGCACCGCTCGGCCGGGCTGCCCTGCCGCACCGGCGAGACCGTGGTCTCCGTGGACGGCGACGGCACGGTCCGCCGCTGCCATTTCGTCCGCGCCGAGCTCGGCAACCTCTACGACGGCTCCTACCGCGCGGCGCTCGCGCCCCGGCCCTGCCCGCTGACGGCGTGCGACTGCCACATCGGCTACGTCCACCTGGAGACCCTGCCGCTGTACGACGTCTTCGCGGGCGGTGTCCTGGAGCGCGTCCCCGCGGGGTTCTCCGGGACCCTGCCGGGCGCGGCCGGCGCGGCCTCGCCGGTCGCGGCCCCGCCGGGCAGGTCCTTGCCCGGCACGGTCGGCGGCCCCTGACGGCTCGGGCCCCGCGGGGCCCGGAGACGGCGAAGGCCGCACCGGTGTGTTCCGGTGCGGCCTCCGACCTGCTGCTTCACAAGTCGGGACGACAGGATTTGAACCTGCGACCCCTTGACCCCCAGTCAAGTGCGCTACCAAGCTGCGCCACGTCCCGTTGCCCGTCTGACCTGGACTTTCCTCCGGCCGAACGTGCAGGAAAACAATACCGCACTCGGGTCGGTGGTCGCGCACCCCTTTTACGGGCGGGGCGCGCACTTGACCTCAACCTTGGTCGAGGTCGCACGATCGCCGGTATGACGATCACCGACGACCTCGGGCGCGCCCACGGGTACGCCGACCTGCCCCGGCTGATGGGGCTGATGACCGGCGACGAGAAGCACGGACCGGCCGCCACGTCCACGCTGGACGTGCTCTGGGTGCTCTACGACCGGGTGCTGGACGTCGCCCCCGACCGCCGGGACGACCCGGAACGGGACCGTTTCCTGCTGTCGAAGGGGCACGGGCCGATGGCGTACTACGCCGTCCTCGCCGCCAAGGGCTTCGTGCCCGTGAGCTGGCTGCCGGACTTCGGCGCGTACGACTCCCCGCTCGGACACCATCCGGACCGCCTGCTGGTGCCGGGCGCGGAGATCGGCAGCGGGTCGCTGGGGCACGGGCTGCCGATCGCCGTCGGCACCGCGCTGGGGCTGCGCGCCCAGGGGCTGAGCGCGCCGCGGGTGTGGGTGCTGATCGGGGACGCCGAGCTGGACGAGGGCAGCAACCACGAGGCCATCGCCTTCGCCGGTCCCGCGGGGCTGGAGCGGTTGCACACCGTCGTCGTGGACAACGCCTCCGCCAGCCATGCCCGCCCCGGCGGGATCGCCGCCCGCTTCGAGGCGGCGGGCTGGTCGGCGCTGACCGTCGACGGCCGGGACCACGAGGCGCTGCACGCCGCGTTCACGGCGCCGCATCCGGGCCGCCCGCACGTGGTCGTGGCCCGGGTCGAGCCGAAGTCCGTCTGACGCCCCGGCCACGGCCCCGCTCGCCCGCCCGCACTCCGCTCCCGGCCATCCCCCCTCGGCTCCCCGCTCGCTTCCGCCGATCCGCAAGAAGGGCTTTCCTCCATGGACACCATGCGCGACCGTCTCGCCCCCGTCGTCTCCCGCCTGCTCGACGAGGATCCGCGGGTCGCGGTCGTCCTCGCCGAGATCGGCAAGGACGGCTTCACCGACGCCCGGCGCGGGCATCCCGACCGGGTGATCAACGTAGGCATCCGCGAGCAGCTCCTGATCGGCGCCGCCGCGGGGCTGGCCCTGACCGGGATGCGGCCGGTGGTGCACACCTTCGCCAGCTTCCTCGTCGAGCGGCCCTTCGAGCAGGTCAAGCTGGACCTGGGGCACCAGGGGGCCGGCGCGGTGCTGGTGAGCGCGGCGGCCTCGTTCGACTGGCCCGCGGGCGGCTTCACGCACATGGCACCCGGCGACGTGGCGCTGCTCGACACCCTCGACGGCTGGACCGTGCACGTGCCGGGGCACCCCGACGAGGCGGAGAAGCTGCTGCGGCACGCGGTCTCGGCGGGGGACGACAAGGTGTACGTGCGGCTGTCGGCGCAGTCGAACGCCGAGGGCCGCCCGGTCGACGGGGAGCGCTTCCGCACCGTCCGCGAGGGCGGTGGCGGGGTGGTCGTCGCCGTGGGGCCGATGCTCGACGAGGTGCTCGCCGCGACGCGGGACCTGGACGTCACCGTCCTGTACGCGACGACCGTACGGCCCTTCGACGCGGCGGCGCTGCGCCGGGCCACGGCGTCGGCCGGGACGGACGTGGTCCTCGTCGAGCCCTGTCTGGCGGGGACCTCGACGGCGGCGGCGAACGACGCCCTGCGCGACCTCCCGCACCGGGTGCTGGGCCTCGGTGTGGGCCGCCGCGAGCTGCGGCGCTACGGGCGCGTCGAGGAGCACGTCGCCGCGCACGGACTCGACGCGCGATCCCTGCGGGAGAGCATCTCGGCCTTCGTCGGGCAGAGGGCCGGGCGGCCCGGGGTGGGAGCCTGACCGCCGGAGGCCGTCCTGGTGGCCGTCCCGATGGAAGTCCGGTGGCCGCCTCTCACCGCTCCGTGGGCAGCCCCAGCGCGGGGTACGTCTCCAGGAGCCGGGGCGGGGCGGCCTGGCGCCAGGAGTCGGCGAGGATGTCGCGCAGCTCGTCCTCGTCCTCCAGCGCGGCGAGACGGGCCCGGACCCAGGCGAAGTGCGCCTCGTGCCCGGCGACCCAGAACTTCCCGGGCTCGGCCCGGACCAGTTCGTCGCGCTCCTCCTTGGGGCAGCGCACGGCGAGGGAGGTCTCCTCCTCCGGCAGGGTGGCGAACATCTTGCCCGCCACCCGGAAGGTGGGCATGTTCCAGGCGAGCTTCTCCGTCGTGTCCGGCAGGGACAGGGCGATACGGCGTACGTCTTCGGCGTCGGGCATGACACGCACGCTAGCCCCTGCCACTGACATCGCCGTCAGGTGTGCGCGACGTCGCCCAGGGCCGCCAGTACCGGGCGGATCAGGGGATGTTCCTCGGCTCCCCGGCGGACGGCGGCGAAGACCCGGCGCGTGGGCGCGTCGCCGTCGACGGGGCGGACGACCACGCCGGTGAGGTCCATGCCGCGCAGCGCGGAACGGGGGACGAGGGCCACACCCGCGTCGGCGGAGGCGAGGGCCACCACCGCGCGGAAGTCGTCCGAGGAGTGCTCCATGCGGGGCTGGAAACCGGCGTTCTCGCAGGCCAGAATCACCACGTCATGACAGGGGTTGCCGGGGTAGGGCCCGATCCAGGGGTCCTTGGCCAGCCCGGCGAGCGGGACCTCGGCGGCGGCGGCCAGCGGGTGGGCGACCGGGACGACCGCGTCGAAGGGCTCGGCGTAGAGCGGGACGTGGGTCAGGCGGGGGTCGTCGGCGGGCGGTGCTCCCCGGTACTCGACCGCCACGGCCACGTCGACCTGCCGGTCCAGCACCATCGGCAGGCTCTCGTCGCCCTCGGCGTCCTGCACACGGATGCGTATGCCGGGGGACGTGCCGGCCAGGCGCGCCACCGCCGGGGCGACGACCAGGGCGATGCCGGTGGCGAAGGCCGCGACGGTGACCGTGCCGGCCGCGCCCGAGCGGTACGCCGCGAGCTCGGCCTCCGCGCGCTCGAGCTGGGCGAGGACCGCGTTGGTGTGGCTGAGCAGGATCTCGCCGGCCGGGGTCAGCCGTACGCCCTTGGCGCCGCGCTCCACGAGCCGGTGGCCGGTCTCCTGCTCCAGGGCCGTGAGCTGCTGCGAGACCGCGGAGGGGGTGAGGTACAGCGCGGCGGCAGCCGCGGTGACCGTACGGTGGTCGGCCACCGCCCGGAGGATGTGCAGCCGCCGTGCCTCGATCATGCCCCCGATTATCGCAAGCCCGAGGGGCGTCCCGGCCCCCGGCGGTAACCGGGCCGGCCGGGCAGCCGGCCGTCCCCGCCGCCGGCCCTCCGGTCCGAACGGGGAGCCGGCCGCCCCCGCCGTCAGCCCTCCAGTTCGGCCCGGGCCGCGACGAACGCGTCGACCGCGCGGTCGACGTCGGCCGTCGAGTGGGCGGCGGACAGCTGGACGCGGATACGGGCCTGGCCCTGCGGCACCACCGGGTAGGAGAAGCCGATGACGTACACGCCGCGCTCCAGCAGCAGCTCGGCCATTCGGCCGGCCCGGCCCGCGTCGCCGATCATCACGGGCGCGATGGCGTGGTCGCCGGGAAGGATGTCGAAGCCCTCCTCGGTCATGCGGCGACGGAACAGCGCGGTGTTCTCGGCCAGCCGGACGCGCAGGTCGTCCGCGGACTCCAGCAGGTCCAGCACCTTCAGGGAGGCGGCCGCGATCACCGGGGCGAGCGTGTTGGAGAACAGGTACGGCCGGGAACGCTGGCGCAGCAGGGCGACGATCTCGGCACGGGCGGCGACGTAGCCGCCGGAGGCTCCGCCGAGCGCCTTGCCGAGGGTGCCGGTGATGATGTCGACGCGGTCCATGACCCCGTGCAGTTCGGGCGTGCCGCGGCCGCCGGGTCCGACGAAGCCGACGGCGTGCGAGTCGTCGACCATGACCATCGCGTCGTAGCGGTCGGCGAGGTCGCAGATCTCACGCAGCGGCGCCACGTAGCCGTCCATCGAGAAGACGCCGTCGGTGACGATCAGCCTGCGCCGGGCGCCGCCCTCGGCGGCCTCCTTCAGCTGCCGCTCCAGGTCCGCCATGTCGCGGTTGGCGTAGCGGAAGCGGCGGGCCTTGGACAGGCGGATGCCGTCGATGATCGAGGCGTGGTTGAGGGCGTCGGAGATCACCGCGTCCTCCGCGCCGAGCAGCGTCTCGAAGACACCGCCGTTGGCGTCGAAGCAGGAGGAGTACAGGATCGTGTCCTCCTGGCCGAGGAACGCCGACAGCCGCGCCTCGAGCTCCTTGTGCACCTCCTGGGTGCCGCAGATGAAGCGCACCGAGGCCATGCCGTAGCCCCAGCGGTCCAGGGCCGCGTGGGCGGCGGCGACGACCTCGGGGTGGTCGGCGAGGCCGAGGTAGTTGTTGGCGCAGAAGTTGAGCACCTCGCCGGGGCGGCCGCCGGCGCTGACGGCGACGGTCGCGGACTGCGGGGTGGCGATGACGCGCTCGGGCTTGTGCAGGCCGGCGGCACGGATCTCGTCGAGGGTGGCGCGCAGGTCGTCGCGCACGGAGTCGAACATCGTGAAGCTCCTAGGAAGCAGATGACTTACGCGGTCCAGTCGAGGATGACCTTGCCGCCGCGGCCGCTCGCCGCGTCGGCGAACGCCGCCTCGAAGTCGCGGTAGTCGTACCGGCCGGTGATGACGGGCGCGAGGTCCAGGCCGCCTTCCAGCAGCACCGACATCGCGTACCACGTCTCGAACATCTCCCGGCCGTAGATGCCCTTGACGGTGATCATGGAGGTGACGATCCGCGCCCAGTCGACCGGGAACTCCTGGGACGGCAGGCCCAGCATCGCGATCCGGCCGCCGTGCGTCATGTTGGCGATCATGTCCCGCATCGCCTCCGGGCGGCCGGACATCTCCAGGCCGATGTCGAAGCCCTCGCGCAGGCCGAGCGCGCGCTGCCCGTCGGCGATGGTGGCCTCGGAGACGTCGAGCGCGAGGCTCACGCCGATCTTCCGGGCCAGTTCGAGCCGCTCCTCGCTCACGTCGGTGATGACGACGTTCCGCGCGCCGGCGTGCCGGGCGACGGCCGCCGCCATCAGACCGATCGGCCCCGCCCCGGTGATCAGGACGTCCTCACCGACCAGCGGGAAGGACAGCGCGGTGTGCACGGCGTTGCCGAACGGGTCGAAGATCGCGGCGACGTCGAGGTCGACGGGGACCCGGTGCACCCAGACGTTGGCGGCGGGAAGTGCGACGTACTCGGCGAAGGCACCGTCCCGGCCGACCCCGAGGCCGACCGTGGCCCGGCACAGGTGGCGGCGGCCGGCCTGGCAGTTGCGGCACTTGCCGCACACCAGGTGGCCCTCGCCGCTGACCCGGTCGCCGGGCTTGATGTCGCTGACGTCGCGGCCGGTCTCGACGACCTCGCCCACGAACTCGTGCCCGATCGTGAGCGGGGTGCGGATCGCCTGCTGCGCCCACCCGTCCCAGGCCCGGATGTGCAGGTCGGTGCCGCAGATGCCGGTCCGCAGGACCTTGATCAGTACGTCGCCGGGTCCCACGGCGGGCTCGGGGACGTCCGCGAGCCACAGTCCGGGCTCCGCCTTCTCCTTGACCAGCGCCTTCAACGCTACGGCTCCTGTGGTTCGACCCCGGGTCCGGGCATGACGAAGCGGCCCGCGCCCGGGGAGAGGGGTGGAATCGCGTAGCAATCTGCCCTACGGCGGCGTGCTGGTCCATCGAGGTTTTCTTAAGCGCGGTCACAGCTTTCCTACACACCCCCCGGGTCGCGCCCCCGGTTGCGGCGCCGGTTCAGATCAGGAAACCCCCTGGCTCGCGCCCCTCCAGCAGCGGGACGAGTTCGGCCGCCGCCGACTTGATGGTGTCCAGCCCCTCCCGGCCCCAGGGCCGGGGCTCGACGTCGACGACGCAGACCGTGCCCAGCACCGTCCGCGTGCTGTCGATGAGCGGGGCGCCGAGGTAGGAGCGGATGCCGAACTCGTCGACGACCGGGTTGCCCGCGAAGCGCGGGTAGTCGCACACGTCCTCCAGCACCAGCGCCTTGCGCCGCGCCACCACGTGGGGGCAGAAGCCGTGGTCGCGGGCCAGATAGCGGCCCACCTCCGGCCGGGTTCCGTCGGTGTCGACGGTCAGCACGTCCCGTTCGGGCCGGTGCAGTCCGGCGAAGAACTGCCGTTCCCCGTCGAGGAAGTTGACCATCGCGTACGGCGCCCCGGTGCGGCGGGCGAGACGGTCCGCGAAGGCGTCGAGGGCGGGCTCGGAACGCTCCCCCAGGCCGAGCCCGCGCAGCCGCGCGGTGCGGGCGGGGGCGTCCCGGTCCTCGGGGGTGAGCAGCAGCCGACCGGCCGGGCGGGGCGGGTCGTAGCTCATGGCCGGGTTCCGACGCTGTGCGCGTATGTCATGTTCGGGCTCCGTGGCGGGGGGCGGGGTCACCGGTGGGCGCCGTGGCTCGGCGCGGGGGCGGGGGCGTGGGCGAGGAGATGACGGACCAGGGCGAGCAGCGTCTGGACGCTGGAGCTGGAGATGCGGGCGTCGCAGCGGACGACGGGCACCAGCGCGTCGAGGTCCAGCGCGGCCCGTACCTCCTCGGGGTCGTAGCGGTAGGAGCCGTCGAACTCGTTGACGGCGACGATGAAGGTGAGGCCGCGCTGCTCGAAGAAGTCGACGGCCGCGAAGCACTCCTCCAGGCGGCGGGTGTCGGCCAGGATCACCGCGCCGAGCGCGCCCTCGGACAGCTCGTCCCACATGAACCAGAACCGCTCCTGTCCGGGCGTGCCGAACAGGTAGAGCACGTGGTGCGCGTCGAGGGTGATACGGCCGAAGTCCATCGCCACGGTCGTCTCGACCTTGTTCTCGATGCCGTCGAGATTGTCCGTGGCCGCGCCGACCGTGGTGAGCAGTTCCTCCGTGCTGAGCGGCGCGATCTCGCTCACCGCGCCCACGAAGGTCGTCTTGCCGACGCCGAATCCGCCCGCCACCAGGATCTTCAGCGCGGTGGGGAAGGGGTCGGCGCCGCCGTCGTAGTCAGAGCTGTCGTCGTAGTCCATCGAGCACTGCCTCCAGAAGGGCCCGGTCAGTGGGTTGGTGGTGGAACGCGGGGGGCTTGGTGGTCAGCGCCCCCCAGTCGACGAGGTCGGACAGCAGCACCTTGGTCACCGCCACCGGCAGCCGCAGGTGGGCGGCGACCTCGGCGACCGGGGCGGGGGCGCGGCACCGGTCGAGCGCCTGGGAGTGCTCGGGTCCCAGGTAGCCGAGCGGGGTGACTCCGGTGGCCATCACCTGCGACATCAGGTCGAGTGCGATGCTCGGCCGGGTGCGGCCGTTGCTGACCGTGAACGGGCGTACCAGCCGTCCGGCCGCGTCGTCGAGCCAGGGCCCGTCGCCGGCCGTCGCCGCGCTCAAGGCCTCAGCGCCGGGGGTTCGACGGCGTGCTGGCGGGGAGCGGTCGCGAGGTAGGGCCGGACGCTCTTGACCAGCATCGCCATCTCGTAGCCCAGGACCGCCGCGTCGGCCTCGCGGCCGGCGAGCACGGCCAGGCAGGTGCCGGAACCCGCGGTGGCGACGAACAGCAGGGTCGAGTCGAGTTCGACGACGACCTGCCGCACCTCCCCGCCGTCGCCGAAGCGGGCACCGGCGCTGCGGCCGAGCGAGTACAGGCCGGAGGCCAGGGCGGCCATGTGGTCGGCGCTGTCGGGATCGAGGCCGTGGACGGACTTCACCAGCCCGTCGCAGGACAGCAGGACGGCGCTGCTGGTGTGCGGTACGCGCTGCACGAGGCCGCTCATCAGCCAGTCGAGATCGGAAACATGGCCGGTCGGCGCATCGCTCGCCATGGTGGATCGACTCCTTGGGGTACGAAGGTCTGCGGGAGCACTGGGGGTGGGGGCGGTGGGCGGGCCGGTCATCCCGTCGGCGTGCTCCCGTCGTGCCGGGCGGTGAGGTGGTGTCCGGGCGCGGCCGGTCCGTCCTGCGCGCCGAACGTCTCGGCGGGGGCGGGCGCGTCCGGTGCCTCGCCCTCCGGGGGCGCGTCCGGGGTCTGTACGTCCCGACTGTGGGGGGCGGCCGGGGCGTCGCAGGCGTACGGGGGGTCCGGCTCGGGACGGGCCGGTTCCCGGTGCGGCTGGGCCTCGGCCAGGTCGATGCCGCGCTGGAAGGCGGCCATCAGGCCCGGGTCGTGGCCGGCGCCCTCGGTGTCCTGGCGTGGCAGCGGGCCGCCGCGCAACTGGGGCACGATGTGCTGCTGGGCCCGGCGCCGGGGCAGTTGGGGCTTTCCCATGGTGCCGCGTACGGCGTCGGCGCGCGGGGTGGGGGACATGGCCACGTTCGCCGCGACGACGGGCCGGTCCTCGGGTCTGACGCCGGGCGCGGCGTCCGCCGGGTTCGGCCGCTCCCTGCGGGCTCCTCGCCGGGGCAGCGGCGCCGGTCCGCCGCCGTGCGCGGGCGCGCCGGTCCGTACGTCACCCGGGGCGCCGGCCGTGGCGTCCGCGGACACGGCCGGCGGGGCCCCCGCGTCGGCGGTCCGGGCAGGGCCCGGGTCGCCGCGCAGGTCCCGGCCGGTCCCGGCCGGGGCGGGGCGTACCCCCTCGTGCGGGTCCGGGGCGGGAGCGCGGACGTGGGCGTCGTCCGGGGGCGGGGTGGCCGCCGGAGGCGTGGGTGCGCGGTGGGGCGTGCCGGGGCGCCCCGCCGGTGTGCCCGGGCCGCCGGCCGCCGGGCCCGGGACGTACGGTGCCGGGATCGCGGCCCGCCGCCCGTTCACCGGCGTGTGCGGTTCCGGAGGCGACTGCGGGTGGAGCTGCCGGAGCGGCTGCGGCTGGAACTGGGCCGGTGCTCCGGGGAGGGGCGCTGCCGTGCCCAGCAGCGCCTGCGGCACCACGAGGACCGCCTGCACACCACCGTAGATGTTGCTCTGCAGGCGGACGGAGATGCCGTGCCGCTTGGCGAGCTGGGACACCACGAACAGCCCGATGCGGCCGTCGGCGAGCAGGCCGGCCACGTTGACCTGGTCGGGGTCGGCGAGCAGCGCGTTCATCCGGGCGTGCTCGGCGGGCGGCATCCCGAGACCGCGGTCCTCGACCTCCACGGCGAGTCCGGAGGTGACGAGGCTGGCGCGCAGCAGGACCTGGGTCTGCGGGGCGGAGAACACGGTGGCGTTCTCGACGAGTTCGGCGAGCAGGTGGATGACGTCGGCCACGACGTGGCCGCGCAGTTCGCCGTCGACGGGCGGGACGAGCTTGACCCGCGAGTACTGCTCGACCTCGGCGATGGCCGAACGCAGCACCTCGGTCATGGAGACCGGGTTGCTCCACTGCCGGCGGGAGACGGCGCCGCCGAGCACGGCGAGGTTCTCGGCGTGCCGGCGGATGCGGGTGGCGAGGTGGTCGACGTGGAAGAGCCCCTTGAGCAGGTCGGGGTCCTCGATCTCGTTCTCCAGCTCGTCGAGGATGGAGATCTCGCGGTGCACCAGGGACTGCAGGCGCCGGGCGAGGTTGACGAAGACCTCCAGCTTCTGTTCGCTGCCCGACTGGCTGGAGAGCTGGGCGGCCTGGACGACGGCGGTGACGGCGCCGTCGTGGGCGCGGGCCAGGTCGGCGGCGAGCAGTTCGAAGTCGTCGGCGCCCTCGGGGGGTCCGCCGGGTGCCTTGCGCGGCGCCGGGGCCTCGCCGTGGCGCAGCGTCTCCAGGAGGGTCCGCAGGTCGGACTCGAGGTGCGCGGTGCCGCCGCGCAGGGCGGCGATCCGGTCGTGGACGGAGCGGGCGGCGCGGCCGGCGGCGACGGCGGCGATCCCGATGCCCGCGAGCGCCACCGAGAGCGCCCCGGCGAGGACGACCCACAGGGTGAGGCCGGGACGTGCCCCGGTGGAGCGCACCGTGAACAGCACGGCGGCGCAGGCGGCGAGGGCGACCGCGGTCGGCGGGAGCACCGCCAGCCGCATCAGCTGGGGTCGTAGGGCGGTGTCGGGCGGCGAGGGGACGGTGCGGGTCACCGGCCGCCCGTGCCGCCCGCCCTCGCGGCGGTCTGCGCGTGCGACCGGTGCACGGAGGTGAGACATCTGTTCCTCGTACTGGTCCGTCTGGTCCGTCGGGCCCGTGATGCGCGCGCCTGGTGCGCGAGCGGGCATGCGCCTTCGCTGTGCCGGTCGGGGGAGCGGGAGGAACCGGCCCCGCGTCGCCCGACCGCCACTCACAGTAGTCACCAACGCAACTTGCGCGGTGGGCAGTTGACGAAATCACCCAGGACGCGTCCCGCTCTGGTATGAGGGTTCGTACGACAGAGCGAGGCGCGGCGCATCCACGCGAAGCCTGAGCGAAAGAGAACGATCGCACCTGTTCAGGGTCGGTCCAGGACGAAAGCCGGGGGCCGGGGAGGCATGTGCTCCCCGACCCCCGGCCGCGCCGCCCGTCCCTCTCCCCGGTCAGCCCGCGGCGGCGGCTCCGGGCTCGCCGCCGCCCTCGTCGGCACTCCCCTGAGCATCACTCACGGTGAACGCGTCCGCGGTCACCGCCTCCGCCATGACAGCGTCAGCCGCCGCCTCCGCCGCTGCCGGGGCCGTCTTGAAGCCGGCGCCCGACCAGCCCGCCGCCACCACGGTGTGCGGAAGGCCGGGCACGGGCCCCAGCACCGGGGCCGGAGCGACGTACAGATCGCGGCCCCGCACGCTCGTGAGCGCCCTGGCCCCGGTGAGGAACGGCAGCCGTGAGGCCGCCCGGTCCCGGATGTGGTCGATCCGGTCCGGTGTCAGGGCGGTACCGTCCGCGGCCGGCACGTCCCACTCCTCGACCGGGACCCCGGCCAGGACGCCGTCCAGGCCGTCCGGCCGGGCCCACGTCCCGGTCGTGAGATCGACCAGCGTGGGCAACGGGTCGCCCGTCCCGTCGGACGGCCGTTCGAAGATCGCGTACTGGATCCGTTTGGTGCGGGCGGTGTGCCCGGCCGGCCAGTGCGGGCCGAGCAGTCCGGGCGTGCCGCAGCCCGCCGCCACCACCGCCCCTCCCGCGCGCAGCGATTCGTCCAGGACGACTCCGGCACCGGCGCGGGCCCGGAGGGTGCGCACGTCGTGGCCGGGCACGAGGTGCGCCCCGGCGCGGCGGGCCCGGTCGGTCAGCGCGGCCAGGGCCACGGCGGCCACCGCGTACCCGCCGCCCCGCTCCCACACCGCGCCCTCCAGGCCGTCGCCCGCGATCAGCGGCCAGCGGCGGGTCACCTCGTCGGGGCCGAGGACCTCGGCGGCGAGGCCCGCGGCGGCCAGGTCGGCGACCCCCTCCTCCGCGGCGGCCTTTCCCCCGGGCCCGAAGAGCACCAGCGCGCCGGTCCGGCGGAAGCCGTGGGCGGCCGCCCGCTCCGCCCGGCCCCACAGCAGCCGGTAGGACCGGATCGCCCGGGCCCGTTCGGCGGCGTCCGCCTCCCAGGCCCGGACCAGTGCCCCGGACACCGTGCTGGCGGCGTCCGCCGAGCCGTTCAGCAGCACCACCGACCGTCCCCGCTCGGCGAGTTCGGCGGCCGTCGCGCTGCCGACCACGCCCGCGCCGACGACCGCCACGTCGAACGGGCCCCGGGGCCCGGCCGGCGCGCCGACCGGCAGCACCTCCCACCCCGCGCCGCGCGAGCCGTCCACCACCTCGCCCCGCGCGTCCAGTTCGTGGGCCAGCTCGCCGCGTACGGTCTCCAGCAGCCGTGCGCCGCGGCGCGCCGGATGCTTGGTGAGGGCCGCCGCGAGCGCCGCGAAGGCCGCCACGACGCGTGCCGCGGGCCCCCCGGCCAGCCGCGCGACCCGTACGCCCTCGGCGGCGGACCCCGCCAGTTCGGCGAACTCGGGCACGTCGCAGTCGTCCGTCGCCACGATCCACCGCTCCGGTCGCGGGTGCGTCCGGTCGCGCAGCAGCGCGGCGGCCCCGTGGTGGACGCCGCACAGCGCGACCGCGGCGCCCGCGGCG
Source organism: Streptomyces sp. NPDC014864 (assembly GCF_043081525.1). Classification (NCBI taxonomy): domain Bacteria; kingdom Bacillati; phylum Actinomycetota; class Actinomycetes; order Kitasatosporales; family Streptomycetaceae; genus Streptomyces; species Streptomyces sp. NPDC014864. Next base: position 31,331 of record NZ_JBIBWT010000028.1, on the reverse strand, counting down.
GCGGGCCACCGGGAGTGGACGTCCACCGAGAGGCCGGGGGCGGCGGCCTCCCGGAGGAGTCCGGCGAGCCGCAGCCCGTACCCGGTGCCGTCGTGCACCACGTCGAGGTGCGGGTGTCCCTCGGCGCGGCAGGCCGCCACCACGGCCGCGGCCTGCCCGGCGTCGTCGGGGCACAGCCGCAGCGCCAGGCCGCCGGCCCCGTCGAGCAGGCCGGGCGCGGTGGCGAGCGGCAGCAGCACCGGCAGGCGGTGCTCCCGGTAGACCGGCAGGGCGGCCGCGGCGCCGAGGCTGTTGAAGTGGCCGACGACCGCGGCGAAGCCGCCGTCGGCGACGACCTCGCGCGCCATGGTCCCGCCCCGCTCCGTCTCGCCCCGGTCGTCGAGGAGGGCCCACTCCACCGGGGCCCGGCGCACCGCGTCGAGCGCGCCGCTCAGCAGCTCGCCCCAGGCGGCGCGCGGCCCGCTGAACGGTCCGACCACGGCCACCCGGGGCCGTGGGTCCACCTCTCGTCCTCCCATCGGGCGTCAGCTCCCGAAGAGCGGGCCGTCCGGCAGCGTCAGCACCGTGCCGGCGGGCGGCGGGGTCAGCGCCGTCGCGTCCACGCGCCGTGCCGGGTCCCAGCCCAGGACCTCGCTCAGCCGGGCGGCGCCCGCCGGGACGACCGGGGCCGCCCAGGCGGCCAGCGCCGAGGCGACGGCGAGTTCACCGGCGAGGGCCGCCCGGTACGCGTCCCGGCCGGCGGGGCGTTCCCGCTCGTGGCGGTGGACGTGCCCGAAGTCCGCCGCGCAGCGCACGGTCTCGTCGAGGAGATCGACCGCGCGGCGGGTGTCGAAGCCCTCGACGGAGTACGCCTCGCGCAGTTCCCCGCACAGCCGGGTGAGCCGGCCCTCGAGCAACTCCCAGCCGGGCCCCGCCGGTCGCAGGTCCGGGACGACGCCGCCGGTCTCCGCGTGGACGGCCTCGACGAGGCGGTTCAGCCAGCCGTTCCAGAGGGTGTCCAGGTGTGCGCGGGCCCGGGCGAGGTCGCCGTCGCTGAAGCTGGTCTGCCGGCCGTGGGGCCGGTCGCGCAGCACCTGCAGGCGCAGGGCGTCGGCGCCGCCCTCCTTCAGCGCGGCGAGCGCCCACACCGCGTGGCGGCGGCTGGTGGAGAACTTCCTGCCCTCCAGCCGGTAGAACTCGTTGACGACGAACGCCCTGGCCAGGGGCAGCTCCGGGTCCCAGGCCAGGTAGAGCGCCGGGAAGAGGACGGCGTGGAAGTAGCCGTTGTCGAAGCCGAAGAACTGGACCGGGCCGGCGGCGGGCCGGGCGGACTCGGGGGCGTACTGCAGGAGGTAGCCCGGCGCCATCTCGCACCAGACGAAGATCCGCTGGTCCTCGAAGCCGGACACGGGCACCGGGACGCCCCAGTCGGAGGGATGGCTGACCGCGATCTCCGGCATGCCGTCGCCGAGCATCCGCTCGCACAGCGCGCGCAGGTGCGGCGGCATGGGCGTGTCGCGCCAGAAGCGGGCCAGGCGGTCGGCGAAGGGCGCCAGCGGCAGGTAGAGGCGGGTCTGCGGGCGCAGTTCGGCCGCCGCGCCGCACACGACGCAGTGCGGGTCGGTGAGGTCGCCACAGTCGTTGGGGCGGCCGCACGGCTCGCAGGCGTTGCCGTTGGAGCCGGCGCCGCAGTGCGGGCAGCCGCCGGTGACGTAGGCCTCGTAGAGCCAGCGGTCGCAGGGCACGCAGTACGGGAGCGGCCGGGTGCGGGGCACCAGGACACCGTTGTCGTGGAGCTTCTGGAAGAACGCCTGGACGAACTCGGTGTAGCCGGGGTCGCGGCGCGGTGCGACCACCCGGTCGAAGGCGGCCTCGGCGAGGTCCCAGCCGCGGGCGATGCGTTCGCCGTTGAGGTCCGCGACCTCCTCGCCGGTGAGTCCGTCGAGCAGGCCGCGGGTGGCGACGTAGCTCTGGTGGTCGTCGAGGCCGGTGGTCATCAGGACGGGTTCGCCCTCGGCGAGGGTGAAGCGGCGCAGGACGTCGGCGGCGAGGTAGGGGCCCGCCAGATGGCCGACGTGCAGTTCGCCGTTGGGAGTCGGCGGGGTCGCGGTGATCCAGGTCGGGGTGGGCACGCTCACTTCTCGCCCCCGGTCCCCGGTTCGTGCAGCGGCCAGTAGAAGGAGACCCAACTCAGGTCTGTCTCTCCGGAGTTGTGTACGACGTGGGCCTGGTTGCGCGGGATGACCAGCACCGTGCCGGCGTCGATGGCAGCGCTCTCGTCGCCGACGCCGACCGTGCCCCGGCCGCCCAGGGTGATCATCACCTCGTCCTGGTCGTGGCAGTCGGGTGCGGAGCGGGCCCCGGCGGGCAGGAAGCAGGCCATCGCGCCGAAGGGCGGTTCCTCGCCCTGGCCGGCCCACGGCACGAGGCGCTGGCAGGCCATGCCGAACTCCTGGGCCGCGTTCTCTTCGTGGATGCGGAACGTCCTGATCATGTGCCTCTCGTTCTCTGAGCACGCGCGGATGGGGCGTTCGTCGTGCGTCTTGCGTCGTTCAGCAGGCCTTCGCGGCCGCGGTGTCCTGGCGTACGGCGGCCGGGCCCGGGTCCCGTCCGGCGCGGTCCAGAACGGAGCCGAGGATCTCCCCGGCGCGTACGGCGGCGTTGGACAGCAGGGAGGAGGTGATGCCGTGCGAGTGCTCGGTGCCTCCGCACAGGTACACGCCCGCCCGGACCTCGGGCGCGGTGGCGACCCGGTACTCGCGTTCGACGAGGAGCCTGCCCTCGGAGTCCCGGAGCAGCGGGTCGCCGGCCGGGCCGAGCAGGGCCAGCGGGTCGGGGGCCCGGTAGCCGGTGGCGCACACCAGCAGATCCGCCTCCAGGTCGGTGGTGCGGCCGGTGGGCAGGTGATGGACCGTCATCTTTACCGCGTCGCCCGTCTCCTGGACGTCGCGCAGCACCGAGACGTTGTGCAGGCGCAGCCGTTCGACGCCGGCGATCCGGTCCTCGTAGACGCGGCGGTACATCTCCTCGATGAGGTCGACGTCCACCACGGAGTAGTTGGTGTTGGCGTGGTAGCCGAAGAGCGCGTCCTTCACCTCCGGGGGCGCGCCGTGGAAGTCGTCGACGGCCGAGGGGTCGAAGATCCGGTTGGCGAAGGGGCTGTCGTCGGCCTGGCTGTAGCCGAACCGGGAGAAGACGGCGTGGACCTCGGCGGCCGGGTAGGTGCGGTGCAGATGGTCGGCGACCTCGGCGGCACTCTGTCCCGCGCCCAGGACGACGAAGCGGCGCGGCGTGCGCGCGGAGGCGTCCAGTCGCGCGAGGTCCGCGAGCGTGGTCGAGCTGTGCCGCACATGGGCGGAGACCTCGAGGCCGTGCGGCATCCTGGGCACCAGGCCCGGGGCGAGGACCAGGTTGCGGGCCTTCTTGACCACCAGTTCGCCCGTGCTCTCGTCGCGCGCGATGACCTCGAAGTGGGTCACGGCGCCGTCCTCGGCGACCGTTCTGGCGGAGACCATCTCGTGGCCGTAGCGGACCAGGTGGTTCACCTGCCCGGCGCACCAGGAGAGGTAGTCGTGGAACTCCACCCGGGACGGGTAGAGGACCTTGTGGTTGATGAAGTCCACCAGCCGGCCCCGGGCGTGCAGGTAGGGCACGAAGCCGAACCGGCTGACCGGGTTGCGCAGCGTCGCCAGGTCCTTGAGGAAGGCCACCTGCATGGTGGCGCCCTCGATCAGCATGCTGCCGTGCCAGTCGAAGGCGGGTTTGCGTTCGAGGAACTCGGCGGTCAGGGGCGCCCTGCCCCCCGTCTCGTTGTGTTCGGTGACCGCGATCGCCAGTGCCAGGTTGGCCGGGCCGAATCCCACGCCCAGTACGTCGACGACCGGGGTGTCCGTCCACGACGAATCCATGTGTTTCCCTTTCAGTCTTGTGCCGGACGTCCCACCGGTACGGAGCCCTCCGCGTCGGTCTCAGGCCGGCCGCGGTCGCGCGCGACCAGGATGGTGCGGTACTTCAGGACGATCACCGCTCCGAAGACCGCGTAGAGCGCCGCGATGCCCCAGCGCGAGACGACGGCCCCGAGCGTCATGCACAGCGAGGCGATGAGCAGAGCGAGGCGGACGTTGAGGTTGAACACGGCCATGTACTTGGTCCGTGAGCGCTCGGGGACGAGGTCGGCCAGCATGGTCTGCTGCACGGGCACGTTCAGCAGTTCGCCGACGGTGAGGACGAGCATGGCGGCGAGCAGTACCCAGCCGTTGCCGGACACGGCCATCACCATGTAGCCGCCGGTGAAGAGGATCACGCCGGCGTACAGCCGCGGGCGGTCGCCCACCCGGCGCAGCAGGCGGTGGACGACCAGCGCGAGCAGCACCACCAGGATGGTGTTCTCGGCGCGCAGGATGCCGAGGATCTCGACCCCGTCGACGGCGGCGTCCCAGGATCCGAGTCCGAACAGCCGCTGCTGCCCGAAGGTCTCGCTGACCCGCACGTTGATGTAGTAGTTGATCTGCACCTCGATGGCCATGCGCAGGGTGGCCGCGATCAGCAGCGCCGAGAACAGCCGGTCGGCGAGGACCGCGCGGTAGCCGGAGGCGAAGCTGCGGACGTAGGCGCGCGCCGACTCGGACTTCTCCGCCGCCGTCCCCTCCGGTGCCGTCTCGCTGATCTTGACGAAGGTCACCAGGAACACCACGAGCGACCCGGCGGCGACGGCGGCGAGGAGCTGGGGGAAGTAACCCCGGTACAGGAAGCCGCCGATGAGGACGCCGCAGGCGAGGGCGAAGTTGATGGACCAGTAGTTGATCGTGTAGACGAACTGCCGCGACTCGGGGGTGCTGACGTCCACGATCATCGCGTCGTTCGCCGGTACGGCGAGGTTGGAGGCGAGACTCGCGGCGAGGAAGCCCGCGTAGACGACGCCGGTGTTCTCCCACCAGGGCGTCGCGGCGGCCGCCATCGTCACATACGCGGCGACGACGCCCGCCTCGCCCGCCAGCAGCAGGGGGCGGCGGCCGTGGATGTCGGCCAGGTAGCCGCCGAGCAGCGATCCCGACACCTCGCACACCGCGATGACCAGGACCATCGCACCGGCGACCGCGACGCCGAAACGCTCGGCCAGGAACACGGTCATCAGGGGCATGACCATGACGTGCAGAAAGCGCTGCACGGATCCCACGACGATGCGGATGCGGAGGTTGGGGTGCAGGGACCGGAACTTCATGTCAGGCACGCACTCCGGTGTAGATGTCGTAGTACTCGCCCCGGACGGGGGTCCTGCGCACGTCGGTCAGCCCGCAGTTCTTGAGGATGTCGACGAGCTGGTCGTGCCGCAGATAGCGCGAGCGGCGCTGGAAGGTCCGTTCCGTGCCGTCCACGGTCAGGCTGCTCCACCATGTGCGGATGCCGCTGGTCCGGTCGATCGAGATGGTCTCGGCGATGTCCACCGTGTGCCGGCCGATGCGCAGGGTCGGGTGGACCACCGACTGCTCCTCCCGGCGCTCCAGGTCCTCCGCGCGGGTGATGTCGACGTAGAAGCGGCCGCCGGGGCGCACGCAGGCCACCCACTGCCCGATGGCCTCGGCCATGGCGGACTGGTCGGCCAGCCCTTCCTCGTCCCAGGCGCCGGCGTAGATGTAGTTGCCGCCGCCGCGGTTCATCACCACGTCGAACTGCCCGGCGTAGCGGCGCGGGAGGTCCTCCCACAGCACCAGCTCGGGGCGGACGTCCAGGCCCTCGACACCGGCGTTGCGGCGGAAGTGGGCCAGCATCAGCTCGCTGCCGTCGGTGCAGGTCACGTCGTAGCCGCGGCGGATCAGCTCCAGGGCGGGAAATCCGCTTCCGCAGGCGCAGTCGAGAATACTGAGTCCCTCCGCGGGGCCCAGCCACCTGGCTATTCCGTCGGCGGTCTCCTCGCGGTCGAACTCGAACAGCATGCACAGTTCCCACAACGTTCCGATATCTGGTTCACCGGCGTCCAGCGCGGCTTCCACGCGTGCATCGGAAAACGTCACGACGTTACCGTTCGTCAGGGCAGATGCTTTTCCCACGCCCATCCCTCCGGGCCTTCTTGTGAAAATTTGACTACGACCCTTGCAGCATGTCGAGCACGCTGTCAAGCGGTTCCTGACAACACCTCAGCTGCCATTCCGGAGCCATAGGGCTCCGTTATGAGCTGATCAGGAAATGGAATTGGACGCCCCCTTCGACTTTGTGCGCTACTGGTCAGGTGCACTCCCGAATGCGAGTCGTGCACATTTCTCCGTACCGGAAATTCGCAAGCGCTCCGGAGGCAGCCCAGATGGTCGAAGAGCACCCCCGTGGGTTTCGTAAGCGGCGATACCTCATGTGTCCGCCGGTCCATTTCGACGTCACCTACTCGATCAATCCGTGGATGGACCTGAGCAAGCCGGTCGACCAGGAGCTGGCCCTGGCGCAGTGGGAGGATCTGCGCGACCTCTACGTCGAGCTGGGACACACGGTCGAGCTGATCGACCCCCTGCCCGGGCTGCCGGACATGGTCTTCGCCGCCAACGGGGCCACCGTCGTGGACGGCCGGGTGCTGGCCGCCCGCTTCCGCAACGAGGAGCGCGCCGCCGAGGGGCCCGCCTACGCCGAGTGGTTCCGCGCCAACGGCTTCCCCGAGGTGCACGAGTCCGGGCATGTGAACGAGGGCGAGGGCGACTACCTCGTCACCGGCCGCTGGGTGCTGGCCGGCTGCGGCTTCCGCTCGGACCCGGCCGGTCACCGGGCGGCCCAGGAGTTCTTCGGGCGCCCGGTCGTCAGCCTCACGCTGACCGATCCGCGCTACTACCACCTCGACACCGCCCTCGCGGTGCTCGACGACGACCGGATCATGTACAACCCCTCGGCGTTCTCCCCCGGCAGCCGCGCGGTGCTGCGCGAGCTGTTCCCCGACGCGCTGCTGGCCTCCGACGCGGACGCCGCCGTCTTCGGCCTCAACGCGGTCAGCGACGGGCACCACGTGGTGCTGGCGCAGGCCGCGACCGGGCTGACCGAACAGCTGCGGGCGCACGGTTTCCAGCCCATCGGCGTCGACATGTCCGAGCTGATGAAGGCCGGCGGCGGCGTCAAGTGCTGCACGCTGGAGCTGCGGCCCCCGCTCACCGCCGGGCGACCGATGTTCGCGGCCCCCGCGTAGCCGGACTGCGCGGGGGCCGGGACACCGGCTGCCCCTCCGACGGCCGGCCGTGTCTGCTCCGGCCCGCGACCACGGTGCCCGCCGCGGACGCGGACGGCACGGCCGGTGCGACGGCGCCGCGCACGAAGGAGACGAAGGTGTGCAGGGCCGCATTGGCGTTGTCCTTCCGCCAGGCCAGCGCCATCGGCACGGCGACCGGCACGGTGAACGGCCGGAACACCACGCCCGGCACGGCCAGCAGCGCCGCGGTCGGCTCGGTGACCAGCGTGATGCCCGCGCCCTGGGCGACGGCCGCGAGCATGTGGGGCTCGTCGGGCTCGACGCGGCCGATCTCCGGCTCCGCGCCGGGTCCGTACACCGCGGCGAGGATGGACTCCCACAGGCCGCTGCGTTCGCGCGGGAAGAACACCAGCCGCTCGCCGGCCAGGTCCGCCGGTGACACGCCGGCCAGGTCCGCGACCCGGTGGCCGGCCGGCACGGCGACGACCACCCGGTCGTAGGCGATGACGGAGCACTGGAGGTCGTCCCCGGCGATGGGCGGCCGCACGAAGCCGACGTCGATCGCGCGCATCCGGATCCGCTCGGCGTTGGAGTGGGTGTGACCCGTGGAGGTCTCGACGGTGATGTGGGGGTATTCCTCCTGGAAGCGGCGGGTGAGATCGGAGGCCAGCCCGATCCCGCCGGAGCGGGAGTAGGACAGGGCGAGCGTCCCGTTGTGCCGGCCTGCCAGCACACTCGCGAACCTGTCGAACTCCTCGGCATGGGAAAGAAGTTGGCGGGCCTTCGGCTCGAGGACCCGGCCCGCGGCGGTCAGGGCGACACCCTGCCGGTCGCGCTCGAACAGCGGCATCCCGAGCCGGCGCTCCAGCGCCTTGATGCCCTGGGAAAGACCCGGCTGCGTCATGTGCAGCCGCACCGCCGCCCGGCCGAAGCTCAACTCGTCGGCCACCGCGAGGAAGTAGCGCAGGCCGCGCAGCTCGCCGGCGGCGATGCCCTCGCCCTCGGGGACGTCCCGGCCGTTCACCGCACACGCTCCAGCAGCCCGCGGGTCCGCAGCACGTACCGCTCCAGCGGTGCGAAGACGAGGAGTTCGACACCGATGCCGACGCTGAGGATCAGCAGGATCGCCGCGAGGACCAGCGGCATGTCCTGCGCCACCCGCCCGTTCTCCAGCATCTGCCCCAGCCCGTACCCCATCTCCGGCGATCCGGCGATGAGTTCGGCGGCCATCAGGGACCGCCAGGAGAAGGCCCAGCCCTGCTTCAGCCCGGCGAGGTACCCGGGCAGCGCCGCGGGCAGCAGGATGTGCCGCACTCCGCGCAGGCCCTGGGCGCCCAGGGTCCGCCCGGCGCGCACGAACAGCGGCGGCACCTGGTCCATGCCCGCCACCAGGCCGTTGGCCACCGACGGTACGGCACCGAGCAGCACGACCGCGTAGATGGCCGTGTCCGTCAGGCCGAACCAGATGACCGAGGCCGGGACCCAGGCCACCGAGGGCAGGGACTGCAGCCCCGACAGGATCGGCCCGATCGCGGTGCGGACGGGACGCACCCGTCCGACGAGCAGCCCGAGCGGTGTGCCGACGGCGATGGCGACCAGGAAGCCGAGGGCGCCCCGCGAGACGCTCGTCCAGACCACGCCGAGGGTCGTGCCCAGGTACCACTGCTCGACCAGGGCGTCCCACACGGCGCGCGGCCCCGGCAGGACGTAGGCGGGCTTGACGCCGGAGAGGTACACCAGTTCCCAGACGGTCAGGATCAGCGCGCAGGCGGCCACGGGCGGCAGCACGCGGGAGCGCAGCATCCTGCCCAGCCGGGCGCCGCCGCCGGCCGGCGCGCTCTGCAGGGCGTCCAGCCCGGTGCTCAGGCCGGCGAGGTCGGAGCCGTCCCGGGAGCCGCCCGGCAGGGCGCCGCGGCCGCCGGCCGGCCGCCGGGACCGTGTCGTGTCAGTGTGTGCCATGGCGGCTGATCTCCGTGCGTAACTCTTCGGTGATTTCCTTCGACTTCTCCGCCACTGCCTCGTCCTCCAGACGCCTGGGATACGGCAGGCCGATACGCCACTGGCGGGCGACACGGCCGGGCCGGGAGGTCAGCAGCACCACCCGTCCGCCGAGCCGCACCGCCTCCCGGACGTTGTGCGTCACGAAGAGCACCGACAGGCGGCGGGCCTCGGACGCGGCGGGCTGGTTCCACTCGTGCCAGACCCGGATCAGTTCCTCGTGCAGCAGGTCGCGGGTGATCGCGTCGAGCGCCGCGAACGGCTCGTCCATCAGCAGGACCTCCGACGCCTGGGCCAGCGCCCGGGCGAGGGCGACGCGCTGGCGCATCCCGCCGGACAGCTCGTGCACCCGCTTGCGGTACGCGCCGCCCAGCCGCACCAGCTCCAGCAGGCGCTCGGCCTCGGGGCCGCGCTCGCGCCGGGGAACTCCTCGCAGTCTGAGCGCCAGTTCGATGTTCTTCCCGGCGGTCAGCCACGGGAACAGCGCGTGCTCCTGGAACATCAGCGCGGGGCGCGGGCCCACCGCCGAAATGGTCCCGGCGCTGGGTTCGTCGATGCCCGCGGCCAGCCCGAGCAGGGTGGACTTGCCGCACCCGGAGGCGCCGAGCAGACACACGAACTCGCCGGGGGCGACGTCCAGGCTGATGTCGTCGAGGACGAGCTGCCGACCACCGGGGTGGCCGAAGGACTTGGAGACCGACCGCAGCGCGAGCGCGGGCGGCCCGTCCGCGGCTCCCGTCGGCACGGCCGGCGGAGGCGTGGGCGCCTCGGCCGTCACGACCTGCTCGCCCGAGCGGAGACCGTCCACGACCTGCTCGCCCGAGCGGAGACCGTCCACGACCTGCTCGCCCGAGGGGAGACCGTCGCACACCGGCCGGTTCACCGCCCTCCCCCGCAGCCGTCCGCGAACGCCGCGCCTGCCATGCCCGCGGTGAGGGTGGCCCCGTCCGCCGGGTCGATCAGCAGAAACGATCCGGTGCGGCGTGAGTCCGCGTATCCGTCCATGGCCAGCGGCTCGGACGTGTGCAGCACGACCGTCCCGATGTCGTTCGCCCGCAGGGACTGCGGCCGGGGCCGGCGTGTCAGGCCGTGCGCCGTGTCGATGCGGTACGGCAGCTCCTTGACGCTCGCCCGGACCGTGCGCGTGGTGTGCTTGAGCAGCACGTGCGCGCCCACCGTCAGCGGCCGTTCGTGCAGGTGGCAGACGGTGGCTTCGACGCGGCGGGTGAGACCGGGGGCCGCGCCCGTCGGCACGATGAGGTCGCCGCGCGCGACGTCCAGGTCGTCGGCGAGCAGGACGGTCACCGACTCGGGCGCCGACGCGCTCGGAACGCGGACGCCCAGGGCGTCGATCGCCGCGACGGTGGTCACCCGGCCAGAGGGCAGCACGGTGACGGACTCGCCGACGTGCAGCGTCCCGGCGGCCATCTGGCCCGCGTAGCCGCGGTAGTCGGGGTGGCCGGCGGACTGCGGCCGGATCACGTACTGCACCGGGAGACGGGCCTGGCGCCCGCCGGGGTCGGCGCCGGCCGGGACGGTCTCCAGGTGCTCCAGGACGGTGGGCCCGCCGTACCAGTCCATGTTCGCGGACGGCTCGACGACGTTGTCACCCGCCAGCGCGGAGATGGGGATCGCGGTGATCTCCCCGGCGCCCAGCTCGGCGGCGTACCGGGTGAACTCGACGGCGATCCGGGCGAAGACGGATTCCTCGTGACCGACGAGGTCCATCTTGTTCACCGCGAGGACGACGTGCGGGACGCGCAGCAGCGCGGCGATGGCCGCGTGGCGCCGGGTCTGCTCGACGATTCCCTTGCGGGCGTCGACCAGGATGACGGTCAGCTCGGCGGTGGAGGTGCCGGTGACCATGTTCCGGGTGTACTGCTCGTGTCCCGGCGAGTCGGCCAGGATGAACCGGCGCCGGGGGGTGGCGAAGTAGCGGTGGGCCACGTCGATGGTGATGCCCTGCTCTCGCTCGGCGCGCAGGCCGTCGGTGAGCAGCGCGAGGTCCGGGGCGTCCCGGCCGCGGCTGCGGGAAGCGTGCTCGACCGCCTGCATCTGGTCGGCGAGCACGCTCTTGGAGTCGTACAGGAGCCGTCCGACCAGGGTGGACTTGCCGTCGTCGACGGAGCCCGCGGTGGCGAAGCGCAGCAGCGTGGTGGTGGCCGCCGGGCGGCCGGCGGTCTGCTCGGTGGTCGTGCCCATCGCTAGAAGTACCCTTCGCGCTTGCGGTCTTCCATCGCCGCTTCGGAGAGCTTGTCGTCGGCGCGTGTGGCGCCCCGTTCGGTCAGGCGGGTGGTGGCGATCTCCGCGATCACCTGCTCGACGGTCGTGGCGTCGGAGTCCACCGCGCCGGTGCAGGACATGTCGCCGACGGTCCGGTAGCGGACCAGGCGCTTCTCCACCGCTTCGGCCGCGGTGGGCCCGCCCCATCCGCCGGCCGTCAGCCACATCCCCGAGCGGAGGAACACCTCGCGCTCGTGGGCGAAGTAGATGTCCGGCAGCTCGATCCGCTCGCGCTGGACGTACTGCCACACGTCGAGCTCGGTCCAGTTGGACAGCGGGAAGACCCGCACGTGCTCGCCCGGGGCGTGCCGGCCGTTGTAGAGCTGCCACAGCTCGGGACGCTGGCGGCGCGGGTCCCACTGGGAGAACTCGTCGCGCAGCGAGAACACCCGCTCCTTGGCGCGTGCCTTCTCCTCGTCCCGGCGGCCGCCGCCGAACACCGCGTCGAAGCGGTGCTCCCTGATGGCGTCGGTCAGCGGCAGGGTCTGCAGCGGGTTGCGGGTGCCGTCCGGGCGTTCCCGCAGGACGCCGCGGTCGATGTAGTCCTGCACACCGGCCACGAGCAGGCGCAGTCCGTGCAAGGCCACCGTACGGTCCCGGTAGGCGAGCACCTCCGGGAAGTTGTGCCCGGTGTCCACGTGCAGCAGCGGGAAGGGCACGGGCGCCGGGGCGAACGCCTTCAGTGCCAGGTGCACCATGACGACGGAGTCCTTGCCGCCGGAGAACAGCAGCACCGGGTTCTCGAACTCGCCCGCCACCTCGCGCAGGATGTGCACCGCCTCCGACTCCAGCGAGTCCAGGTGCCCGAAGACCCGCGAGGCCCGCGCGGGCGAGTCCGGTGCGGTCGCCCGCGTCATGACAACCCCCTCACGATCAGCAACGCATGGAGCATCACGGCGGACTCCTGCACGGTCTGGTTCTGGGTCTCGATCCGCAGATCCGGGGAGTCGGGCGCCTCGTAGGGGTCGTCCACCCCGGTCAGACCGGTCAGTTCGCCGGCGGCCTGCCGGGCGTAGAGCCCCTTCACGTCCCGCCGCGCGCACACCTCGACGGGCGTGGCGACATGGACCTCCAGGTACGGGGTGCCGCTCTGCTCGTGGCGCTTGCGCACCGCGTCGCGGCTGTCCCGGTACGGGGCGATCACCGGGACCAGGGCGATGATCCGGTTCCGGGCGAGGATCTCGGCGACCAGCCCGATGCGCTGGACGTTCGTGTCGCGGTCCGCGCGGCTGAAGCCGAGGCCGGCCGAGAGGAACGAGCGGATCACGTCACCGTCGAGCACCTCCACTCGGTGCCCGTCGCCGCGCAGCCGCGCGGCGAGCGCGGTGGCGATGGTGGTCTTGCCGGAGCTGGGCAGCCCGGTCAGCCAGACGGTGCAGCCCTGTCGCACGGCGGCGGTCATACGGTCCCACCCGCCTCGGGGGTGTGCGGGGCGGGGCAGACCCGCGCGAGCGCCGCCCGCAGCGGCCCGGCCAGTTCCGGTGCGCAGACGACCAGGTCGGGCAGGGCGGGGTCGGGCCTGTTGTAGCGGGGCGCGCTGCCGTCGAGCCGGGTGACCACGCAGCCGTGGTGGGCGGCGACCGCGGCGGGCGCGGCCGAGTCCCACTCGTACTGGCCTCCCGCGTGCACGTACAGGTCCGCCTCGCCGAGCACGACGGAGGCCGTCTTGGCCCCGGCCGAGCCCTGCAGTACGACGTCGGCACCCAGTTCCTCGGCCAGCCGCGCCACGAAGGCGGGCGGCCGGCTGCGGCTGACCAGCATCCGGGGACGCGGCCGGCGCGGCGCGCGGGCCGCCACGGGGTCGGCTGTGCTCAGCACCGTGCCGCGGGCGGGCAGCGCGACGGCGCCCGCGGCCAGCTCGCCCGCCTCCCACAGGGCCACGTGCACGGCCCAGTCCTCGCGCGGGGGCTCGGCGAACTCCCGGGTACCGTCGAGCGGATCGACGATCCAGACCCGGCGCGCCGTCAGCCGGGTGCGGTCGTCGGCCGCCTCCTCGGACAGGACCGAGTCGAGGGGCCGGTGCCGCGCGAGCAGGCCGGCGAGGACGGCCTGGGCGCCGCGGTCCCCGGCGGCTCTCAGCTCGCGCGGGTCGGTGCCGGGCGCCGCCGCTGCCCTGATCTCCAGAAGCCGCGCTCCCGCCGCGGCGGCGCAGGCGCGGGCGAAGGCGTGGTCGTCGGGTGTGTCGGGCACGTCGAAGGCGTCGGCCGCGACGCGCGACGCGGGTGCGTCAGAGGTATTCATGTGTTCTCCCCGTGCTGGTGGAGCCCGGCCCCGCGGGGCCCTGAGCTGCCGGGCCCCGGGGCGCCGGACCCGGAGCTGCCGGGCCCTGCGGTCCGAGGACCCGTTGGAGGAAGGTCCGTGTGCGTTCGTGGCGGGGGGCGTCGATGACCTGCGCCGGCAGGCCCTCCTCGACGATCACCCCGCCGTCCATGAAGACGACCCGGTCGGCCACGTCCCGGGCGAAGGCCATCTCGTGCGTGACGATCAGCATGGTCATGCCGTCCCGGGCGAGGTCACGGATGACCGTGAGGACCTCGCCGACCAGTTCGGGGTCCAGGGCGGAGGTCGGCTCGTCGAAGAGCATCAGGCTGGGGTTCATCGCCAGCGCGCGGGCGATCGCCACGCGCTGCTGCTGCCCGCCCGAGAGCTGTGCCGGGTAGGCGTCCGCCTTGTCCTCGACGCCCACCCGGGCCAGGCAGTCGCGGCCGACCCGCTCCGCCTCGGCGCGGTCCCGGCGCAGGACGCGCCGCTGGGCGATGGTCACGTTGCCCAGCACCGTCAGGTGGGGGAACAGATGGAACATCTGGAAGACCATGCCCATGCGCCGCCGGGCCGCGTCCAGGTCGGTGTCGGGGTGGTTGAGCCTGACGCCGTCGACCAGGACGGCTCCCGAGGTGGGCTCCTCCAGCAGGTTCACGCAGCGCAGCAGCGTGGACTTGCCCGATCCCGACGGCCCGATCACGCAGACGACCTCGCCGTGCGCCACGCTCAGGTCGACTCCCTTGAGGACGTCGAGCCGACCGTACGACTTGTGCAGTCCCGCCATCTCGACGGCGGGTCGAGCCGTGGCCATGGGTCAGCCCCTTTCGGCGCGGCGGCTCTCCAGCCGGCGCACCAGGATCCCGAGCGGGACGGTGATCAGGAGGTAGCCGAGGCCGGCCACCACGAGCGGGGTGGAGTCGGCCTGGTCGGCGGCCACGTCGGAGCCGAACTTGGCGAGTTCGGTGGTGGCCGCCGTGACTCCGAGGACGAAGGCGAGCGAGGAGTCCTTGAAGAGCAGGACGAGCTCGTTGGTCAGCGGTGGCACGACGACGCGCAGCGCCTGCGGGACCACGATGGAGAACATGGCCCGGCTGTGCGACATGCCGAGGCAGCGGGCGCTCTCCATCTGCCCCTTGGGCACCGCCTGGATGCCGGCCCGGAAGGTCTCGGCCATGTACGCCGCCGAGACCAGGCCGAGGGCCAGCGCCACCTGCCCGTAGATGTCGCCGGGCAGGGTGAAGCCGGGGAAGGCGACCGGGATCCCGAAGCCGATGATCAGGAAGATCACCAGTGCCGGGAGTCCCCGGAAGACCTCGATGTAGAGCAGGGCGGTCCAGCGGTGCAGCGGTACGGAGGACAGCCGCATCAGGGCCAGGACGAGCCCGAGCAGGAAGCCGAGGACGTAGCCGGAGAGGGTGTACACGACGGTGTTGCGCAGGGCCACCGTGAGCAGGCCGGGGAAGGTCTCCCGGGCGACGCCGAGGTCGAGGAAGTTCTCCCGCACGGCGGCCCAGTCGACCTGGACCGCCACCGCGGCGACGACGAGGGCGAACACCGCGTACTGTGCGGCCAGGCCGATACGTCTGCGGCGGCGCGGGCCGATCCTGGACGGGGTCGGGGGTAAGGGAACGGGGTCGAGGTTGGACGGGGCTGCGGACGTCTTGGCCATGGCTCTCTCAGGAGGTCGTGCTCTGTTCGGGCGGGACACCGAGCCACTGCTGGTGGAGCCGGGCGTAGCTGCCGTCCTTCTTCGCTGCCGCGATCACCTCGTTGATCACTCCGAGCAGGTGCTCGCTGCCCTTCTTCTTCGCCACGAAGCCGTAGTGCGCTCCGGTGGCGATGGACTGTCCGGCGGTGAACTTCCCCGCCAGTTCCGGCTTCCTGAGCCAGCTGGTGACCACGGGGAGGTCCTGCACGATGACGTCCACGCTCCCCGAACGCAGGGCGGTGAGCTGTTTGCCGGAGTCCTTGTACTCCTGCGGCTCGATGCCCGCGTCCACCGCTGCCTTCATGCTGGTGGTGCCGGTGAGCACCCCGACGCGCAGCTTGCCCTTCCTGGCCTGCTCCAGGGTGGCCACCGGCTTGCCCCTGGGGCTCATCAGGGTGAGTGCCTCGTCGAAGTAGGGATTCGAGAAGGCGACGTTCTTCCTGCGTTCCTCGGTGATGGTGATGCCGGCCGCCGCGACGTCGCACTTGCCCGAGTTGAGCGCCGCTCCGCTGCGGATCGGGTCGAAGTCGATGTCGACGATCTCCTGCCGTACGCCCAGTCGCGCGGCCACCTTGTCCATGAGCGCGATGTCGAAGCCGACGACCTTGCCGTTGCGCGTGAACGAGAACGGTTCGTACGGCACGTTGGTGCACACCACGATCTTCCCGGACCTCACCAGGGTCACGTTCTTGACCCGCGGGGAGGTGGCCTTCTGGGAGGACGCTCCCCCGCAGGACGCGGTGAGGAGGGCGACCCCGAGGGCCGCGCCGCCGACGGCGAGGCGCCGCCGGCGGGGGCGCGAGGCCGTCACGGGGACTCCTGTGCGTGCGTCCCGGCCGGATCGGCCACCTCCACGTCGAGCATCTCCGCCAGGGAGCGGGCCACTTCGTGGACGACGGCCGGGTCCTGGCCGGGCTCCCAGGGGTGCCACACGGACAGCAGTCCGGTGAAGTCGAAGCCGTTCTCCCCGGAGACGACGTCCGTACCGGGCTTGGCCACGGGGAAGTAGGTGCGGAAGTACGGCGAGTGCATGGCCTCGCCGACACTGTTGCGCACCACGCGCCCGTTGCGGTAGATGACCTTGGCGCTCACGGTCATCCGGGGCGGCTGCTTGGCGTTCTCCTGCGCGAGGATGTCCGCGGTGCTCTCGCCGCAGGCAGCGCGCAGGAACATCCGGACGATGTCGATGGCGTACACGTCCTTGATGTGCCGGTAGACGTGGCCGCCGGAGACGCGGATCGAGAACTCGACCACCCGGTAACGGCCCTGGGCGTCCTGCCGCAGCTCGGCGTTGAACAGGCCGTGCTTCACCCCCAGCCGCCGGGTGATGTCGGCGGCGATGCCGGCGACCTCGTCCTCGTGCCCCGGGGTGCGGAACGGCAGCGTGTACAGGTCCTCCTCGAAGTGCGGCCCGGTGGAGTGCTTCTTGTTGTGCACCCCGCCGAGGACGAACCGCCCGTCGAGCACGACGCCGTCGAGGGTGACCTCCTCGCCGGGCAGGTAGTCCTCCAGGACCGCCCAGGACTCGGGGGCGCCGGAGAAGTAGAAGTTGCGGCCGCTGTCGATGTAGCTCTGGATGACCTTGAGGGAGGCCCTCAACCGGTCGGCGTCGTGGACGAGTTCGACGCAGTCGCTGGCGGCGGCCCGGGTGGGCTTCACCATGACCGGCAGGCCGTGGGCGGTGGCCGCCTCGACGGCCGACTCGATGTCGGTGACCGGGTGGAACCAGACCGAGGGGATGCCGTGCTCGGCCAGGAACATCCGCTGCCGCAGCTTGTCACGGCAGATGCGGGCGGACTCGGGGATCGCCCAGTCGAGGCCGAGTTCGGCGTTGGCCTCCTCGACGATCTCGATGTCCGGCTCGATGAAGGTGACGACGGCGGACGCGTCACGGTCCCGGGCGATCTCGACGGCGGCCCGCACGAACGCCGACGGGTCGGCGTCGTGCGGGAGCCGGCGCACCGATGCGAAGCGGGGGTCGTTCGCCCAGGGTTCGGTGTCGACGGTCAGGAGGTGGGTCCGGATGTCCAGGTCGAGCATGGTCTGCACATGGTCCGGCGACGTGCTCAGCCCACGCCTCATCACGAGCACGAGGGTGCGCCGCGCAGGACTGTTGGCCTTGGTCATGCGGGTTCGGAACTCCTTGGTTCGGCGTGCGGGGAAAGAAGAGTCCGCGGGGGCGGCCCGCCGGGCCGGAGGTCAGGCCGAGTAGCCGTACAGCTCCAGGGACTTGGCCAGGCGCTCGTGCGCCAGCCGCTCGACCCGCGGGGTGAAGGCCTCCCGCCAGCTGCCGATCTGCCCCTTGAAGAAGGAGAACGAGTCCCTGCGGAAGATGCCGTCGGCGGTCTTCTCGGGGTCCGCGTCGGCGCCGACGAACTCGATCACGCGGCGTACGACGTCGAGCTGGGCCTCGGCCGAGCCGCCGCCCTGCGGGCCCACCATCTCCTCGAAGGAGAGGCTGCAGACGTTGGGGTGGTTCAGCAGCCAGAGCATCCGCTCGTGGTCGCCGCTGCCGGGGAAGGCGGGGTCCGACAGAGCGTACAGAAGGCGTTCCTCCAGGGACCCCTTGGACTTCAGAATACTGTGGAAAACCTGGAACTCACTGAAGTTGCCGAATCCCTGGACGGTCTTTCCGAGCAGAAAGTTGACCATGGAGAGGACCATGTCGCGAGGGTCGCGGTACATGAAGAGAATACGCGGCTCGCCGGTCTGCGCCCATTCCTCGACGAACTTTCCGTCGAGCTTCTTGATGTCCAGTTCCGGAATGATCCAGCAGGTGTTCCCCGGAGTGGCGGAGAAAGGCGTGCCGGCCGTGCGTCGGAAGGCCTGCTCGACGAGTTCGGTCTGGGTGAGCCGCGCACCGTAGCGGTTGACCAGAGGCATCCCCAGACGCTGCTGCCAGGCCCAGCCGAGGGCCTCCCACGCCTGGTCGGAGCCGGCCCGGAAGGCTTCTTCGCCCTGCTCCCTGAGCGCGTCGGCGGTCTGGTCGCCGTGGACCATGCGCACGATCCGATCGCGCGTCCCCTCGTCCAGAACGGGCCGTATTTCCTGCGGGATCCTCGACTGGCCGTAGATTCTGTACCCGAGAGCCAGCATCAGTTCCTGCACGAGATGGGTGCCGGATTTCATCAGCGAGACTACGACGACGCGTTCCGCTCGTAAACCGCTGACGTCCGGAACCTTTTGCTGCACAGTCATCCCCTTACTTTTCCGTTGATGCCTTGTGAGTATCGACGGACAGCTCTGACTCGAATTTTGATCGAATCATTGCAAGCGTATGACAACAATGTCAATCAAGGTATCTCCAGCCCCAGGCGTTCGGGGCGCCTTTCGGCCATGAACGTTCCATGTGCAACATCTCCACGATCCGCGTGGGTTCCGATAAGCGCGGCTTATGAGGGAAACGGGGCGAACGGAGCATCGGCCCGGCCTTCCCCGCCCGGCCGCCCCGGTCGGCCCACGTCGCTCATAACACTTTCTTTCGTCCGGCCCCCGGTCGGGCGGGGAGGGAAAGATTCCGTTCTGTGGCGCACCGTGCCCGGCGGCTTCCCACCGGCGTCCGATTGGCCGAGACCTCTCCGTGGGCGTGCGCGGCCCCGGCGAGCGTAAGATCGAAAGGCCCCGTCACCGCGCGCCGGCGCATGTCCGAACAGGAACGCCGCATGATGCACCTCACCGTCCTCGGCGGCTGCGGAGCCTGGCCGGTCCCGGAGCAGCCGTGCAGCGGATACCTGCTGGAGAGCGAGGATTTCCGGCTCCTCGTGGACCCCGGTTACGCGACCTTCCCGGCCCTGCAGGAGTACGCGACGGCCGGGCAGATCGACGCCGTCCTGGTCACCCACGGGCATCCGGACCACTGCGCCGACCTCAACCCGCTGCTGCGCGCCCGCGCCCTCGCCGACGAGCCGCCGGCCCCGCTGCCCGTGCACTCGCTGCCGGGCGCCCTCGACGCCGTACTCGCCCTGGACCGGCCCGGAATGCTGCGGGACGCCTTCACGCTGCGGGAGTTCCGGGGCGGCGACCGCTTCGAGATCGGCCCCTTCCGCGTCGACACCCGCCTGCTGCCGCACTTCGTCCCCAACGCGGGCCTGCGGCTGACGGCGGGCGGCACGTCCCTGGCCTACACCGGGGACACCGGTCCCAGCCCCGAGGTGACGGCTCTGGCCCGCGAGGCCGATCTGCTGCTGTCCGAGGCCACCTACGTCGACCAGGTACCGCGCGCCGACGCCGAGTTCCTCTTGAGCGCGCGATCGGCGGGTGAGTACGCTGAGGCGGCCGGGGCAGCACGGCTGCTGCTCACCCATCTGTGGCCGGGCACCGATCCCTCGGCTGCCCTCGGCGCGGCCGCACGGGCCTTCACCGGGCCGATCGACGTGGCGCGCCGCGGTCTCGTGGCCGAGGCCCCCGCGGCCATCCCCCCTCCCTCTTCCGACGGTCTCCACGACTGACCCCGAGGACCCCGGTATGCAACCTGCCCCGTTACCGTTACCGCACCTGACCCGGCTCGTGGCCGCCGCGGCGCTCGCCGTCGCGCTGAGCCTGCTGACGGGATGCGGATACGGAAAGAACCGGCCGCATTCGGCGGCGGCCGCCGGTCCCCCCGCCCACGGCCCCGCCCTCTCCGTCAAAACCGTGCGCATCGGCTACTTCGCCAACCTCACCCACGCCACCGCGCTTGTCGGACTCGAACGCGGCTTTTTCGCCCGCGAGTTGAAGGGCACGGCGATCTCACCCCGGGTCTTCAACGCGGGCCCCGCCGCCATCGAGGCCCTCGGCGCGCGGTCCGTGGACATCGCGTGGACCGGCCCGTCGCCCGCCGTCAACGGATATCTGAAGTCGGGCGGTGACGCGCTGCGGATCGTGGCGGGCTCCGCGTCCGGCGGCGTAAGGCTGGTGGTGAACCCCGACCGCATCCACTCCCTGGCCGAGGTGAAGGGCAAACGGATCGCCACCCCGCAGCTCGGCAACACGCAGGACGTCGCCTTCCTGCACTGGGCGGCGGGCCGCGGCTGGAAGATCGATCCGGCGACCGGCCGGGGCGACGTCTCGGTGGTCCGCAGCGACAACAGGGTGACGGTGGACGCCTACCGCTCCGGCTCGGTCGACGGCGCCTGGGTTCCCGAACCGACCGCCTCCCTCCTGGTCGCCCAGGGGGCGCGGGCGCTGCTGGACGAGGCGGACCTCTGGCCGGGGCACCGGTTCGTCACGACGAACGTCATCGTCTCGCGTACGTTCCTGGCGGACCACCCGGACGTGGTCGACGCGGTGGTGCGGGGCACGGTCGCCACCAACACCTGGATCTCCGCCCATCCGGGCCAGGCCGAGGCGGCGGCAAACGCCCGGCTGAAGCGGCTGACGGGCAGGGCCCTTCCGGCGCGTGTGCTCGACAGGGCCTGGCACGGGATCACGTTCACCGACGACCCGCTGGCCGCCACCCTACGGGCCCAGGCCCGGCACGCGGTACGGGCGGGGCTGCTCAAGTCCGCCGATCTGGACGGCATCTACGACCTCGGGCCGCTCAACCGGGCCCTGCGGGCGGCGGGGCTGCCCCCGGTCACCGAGGGACCTCCGTGAGCGGCATCGCGCCCGCCCGGCGGTGACCGGGGCTCTCCGACCGGTCCCGCCGACAGCGACTGGGGCGGGCGACCGGGGGCCTGCCCGTGGCACGGCGGATTCCCGGCGGGCGGATCCGGGGGCGGGGCGGTTCGGGTCCCCCCGGATCCGACCCGGCCGCCGGGCGGGTCGCGGGGCATTACTTCGGGGCGACGAGCATGCGTTCGGTGCCGAAGGTGGCGCCGGTGTGCGTGTACACGGTGGTCTCGCCGTCGGACCAGCGGACGACCAGGTCGTCCGGCCGGCCGTTGGAGTCGTAGCTGCCCGCCGTCATCACCGAGTCGTGGGACCAGATGCTGCCGGCCGGAGCCATCCGCACCTCCTTGCCGACACCGCCGGGGCCGGTCTCCTGGAACTGGGAGACCCTTCCGTCGGACCAGCGCACCAGGGTGTCCCAGTTGCCGCCCGCGGTGAAGTCGCCCGCGGTCACCGGGGTGGCGTCCTTCCAGGCGCTCTTCGGCTTCATCAGCCGGTGTTCGGTGCCGAAGCCCTTGTCACCGACGGTGGTGTGGTCGGTGACCTCACCGTCGCTCCAGCGCACAGCAGGTCGGTGACGTACTTCGCGGTTCCGAACGTGCCCGCGGTGATCTGGTCGGCGGATCCGGTCGGTCAGTCCTCGCCCACGAGGTCGAGGTCGTCGGGAGACGCCGTCGGAGTGGCCTTCGTGACGGGCCACTTGCGGTCCAGTGGCAGGGACACGTCCCTCCACCAGGGGCGCGCGGGAAGGTCCGCGCCCGGCTCGAAGGGCTCGCCCGGCCGGGGCAGCGCCACCGGGTGTCCCGCCTGCGCGGCCGCGTCCTTCGTCCACTCCCCCGGCTCGGCCCAGGCGTGCGGGGCGAGGTTGAACGTGCCCCAGTGGATCGGCAGCATCGGGCCGCCCGACGGACCGCCCTGGAGGTCGAGATGGGCGCGCGTGCCCTCCTCGGGTGTCATGTGGATGTCGGGCCAGAATTCGGAGTACGCGCCGATCTGGATCATCGTGGCGTCGAACGGGCCGTGCTCGGCGCCGATGTCCCGGAAGCCGTCGAAGTAGCCGGTGTCGCCGCTGTGGTAGATCCGGTGCTCGTCGCCCGCGACCACCCAGGAGGCCCAGAGCGTGTGCTGTGTGTTGCGCAGCCGGCGACCGCAGAAGTGACGGGCCGGCGTCGCCGTCAGCGTGAGCCCGCCGACCTCGGCGGCCTCGTGCCAGTCCAGCTCGCGCAGGCGGTCGGCGGACACTCCCCAGTGCTCGAGGTGGGCGCCGACGCCGAGCGGCACGGCGAAGACCGTGTCCGTGCCGGCCAGTTCCTTGATCGTGGGCAGGTCCAGGTGGTCGTAGTGGTCGTGCGAGATGACGACCACGTCGACCGGGCCGAGCGCGGCGAGCGGCAGCGGTGCCGGGTGCAGCCGTCGGGGCCCGAGGAACGGGAACGGGGAGCAGCGCTCGCCCCACACCGGGTCGAACAGCACTCGCTGCCCGTCGATCTCCGCCAGCACGCTGGAGTGCCCCATCCAGGTCAGCCGCAGGCCGGTGGCCGGGGGCCGGGACAGGTCGGCGAGCGTGGTGGCGTGCACCGGCACGGTGCCGGAGGGGGCCCGGCGGGGGCGGGCGTCCTTGTCGAAGTAGAGCTTGGCGAAGGCCGCCGTCGAGCCGGAGGGCCGGGTGCGCGTGACGCCCCCGGGGTTCTGGAAGACGCCGTCCTTGAAGTGGGGCGACCGGCGGATGCGCGCCATGCGCTCACCGCCGGGGGCCGCGCCGAGGGCCGCGGGCTGCAGGGCGCGGAGCCCGGAGCTCAGGGAACGGAAGCCGGCCACGGTACCTCCAGGTGGAGTCGGTCAGATTTTCCATTATGGAGGGCCGCCGCGCGGGGCCCTCCGGCAGCCTGCCGTCCGCCGCGGCCCGCGGGACGGGACGAGGGCGCGGGAGGACCCGCGAGCCGTGCCGCCGTGCGCGCCAAACGGGCGGGATGCGGGGGGAGTTAGGGTGACCGCGTGGCGAGAGTGCGGTTGAGCGTGGCGGAGCGGCGCGAGGAGCTGCTGCGGGCCGCCATCGGGCAGATCGAGGAGCGGGGCGTGGCGGCGGTGCGCATCGCCGACGTGGCCTCGGTGCTCGGGGTGAGCAACGCGCTGGTGCTCTATCACTTCTCGACGAAGGAGAGGCTGGTCGCGGCCGCCTTCGCCCATGCCGCCGAGGACGATCTGGCGCAGCTGCGCAAGCTGCTGGGCCGGCGGACGACGGCGCTGCGGCGGCTGCGGGCCGCCGTCCGCTGGTACGCCCCGACCGGGCAGGCCAAGGGCTGGCGGCTGTGGATCGAGGGGTGGGCGGCCGCACTGCGCGAGCCCGCCCTGCGGGAGGTCGCCCAGGGCCTCGACCGGCAGTGGAAGGCGGCGATCGCCGAGGTCGTCGCGGAGGGTGTGGCGGCGGGCGAGTTCCGGTGCCCGGACCCCGGAGCCGCGGCGCTGCGTCTGACGGCCCTGCTCGACGGGCTCGCCGTGCAGCTGACGGCGTACGGCGGCGGGATCTCCCGCGCGCGGGCCCGGGAATGGGTCGACGAGGCACTGGCTCGGGAACTGGGCCTGGAGCGGGAGGCGTTGACGAACGCCGGACGGTGAAGCCGAGCCGTGCACAGGCCCCGGCGCGGGCCGGGGCGAGTGCCGGCCGGTACGGCGAGGGGCACGGCTCCACGCCGGGACGCCGTGCCCCTGTGCTCCGGCGTGCGCCCCGGTCCGGGGCGGCCGCCGGCCGCCCTCACGCCACCGTCGTGATCCGGCTCCTGATGTCGGCCGGCGACAGCGTGCCCTTGGCCGTCACATGGTCCCCGGAGGACTGGCCGCGCAGGCGGCGGCCGATCCACGGCACCAGGAACTCCCGGGCCCACTGGACGTCGTCGCGCCGGATGCCGAGGGCGCCGCGCGGCGGCAGCGGCGGCCAGGGCTGCTCGGGGTCGGCCGGCACGTCGAGGCCGAGGACCTGGCCGGCCCGCAGCGCCACCCGGGTGTGCCCCTCCGGCGACAGGTGCAGCCGGTCGTGGTCCCAGGCCCGGCGGTCCTGGACGGCCTTGAGGGACCACAGGTCGAGCACCGGGCAGTCGTAGCGGTCGGCGATGGCCCGCACATGACCGTTGTAGGTGGCGATCTTGCCGCGCAGGTGCTTGAGCACCGGCACGCCCCGGGTGTCGAAGCCGGTGGTGACCATCACGGTGCCGGCCGCGGCGGCGAGCCGGGCGAGGGCCTTCTCGAACCGCTCCGCCACGTCGTCCGGGTCCGTGCCGGGACGGATGATGTCGTTGCCGCCCGCGCAGAACGACACCAGGTCCGGGGCGAGTTCCACGGCCCGCGGGACCTGGTCCGCCACGATCTGGTCGAGCAGCTTGCCGCGCACGGCGAGATTCGCGTACTGGAAGCCGCCCTCGGGACGTCGGTCCGCGAGCAGGACCGCGAACCGGTCCGCCCAGCCGACGAACGCCCCGTCGGGGCCGGGGTCGCCGACGCCCTCGGTGAAGCTGTCCCCCACCGCCACGTACGACCCGATCACTGCTCTGCTGTCACTCTTCGAATCGTCTGCCACATCGGCCCATGATTCACCTTGGAATGTGACCTACGCGACCGTAGGCAAGGGTTGACGGACGGTGAGATAAGCCACTGGGTGAATGTGGCCGAACAGGAATAGAGCACACCGAAGGCCGGACCCGGGGGGTGTGGGTCCGGCCTTCGGCGGCGTGCCGGGCAGGTGGTGGCGGGGGCGCGTGCGTCAGGCGACGGGGGCGCCGTGCGCGCGCAGGTAGGCGACCGGGTCCACGTCGGAGCCGTAGTTCGGCGTCGTGCGGATCTCGAAGTGGAGGTGCGGGCCGGTCACGTTGCCGGTGGCGCCGGACAGACCGAGCCGCTGTCCCGGGGTCACGGCCTGGCCGGCCGAGACGGAGAGCGCGGACAGGTGGGCGTACTGGGCGTAGTGGCCGTCCTGGAGCCGGAGGACGACCTGGTTGCCGTACGCGCCGCCCCAGCCCGCGGAGACGATCGTGCCCGCGCCGACGGCCTTGACCGGGGTGCCGGTCGGGACCACGAAGTCGACGCCGGTGTGGTAGCCGCTGGACCAGTGGCTGCCGGCCACGTGGTAGCCGGTGCCGACGGCGGCGCCGGTCACCGGCAGGGTGAAGGCGGTGGCTGCGGTCCGCTCGGCGCGGGCGACCGCGGTCTTCACCTGGGCGGCGGAGACGGTCTTCGCCTTGGCGGCGGACGAGCCGGCGGTCGCGGGCTTCGGGGCCGCGGGCGCCCGGGTGGCGCCGGCGGCCGCGTGACCGAGCGTCAGCTTCAGGCCCGGGTGGATCAGCGAGGGGTCGTCGCCGACGGCCCGGCGGTTGTCCTGGTACAGCTGCTTCCAGCCGCCGCGGACGTGCTGCTTCTCGGCGATGCCCGACAGGCTGTCGCCGGCGCGGACGGTGTAGGTCCGGGCGCCGGCGCCCTTGGCCGCGGGCGCCTTGGCGGCCGCCGGGGCGCTGCGGACGGTCTGCTCGGTGACGGACTGCGCGGGGGCCGCGTGGGCTCCCGCGGCGCCTATGAGGGGCAGTGCGAGCACGGCGCCACCGGTTCCGGCGGCGGCGAGGACGCGGGTCAGGCGCTGGGTCTTCGGACGGCGGTGCTTACCCTTCGCGGGCATGGCGGATTCCTCTCCGGCGCCTGCGAGGTGAGCTGTCGGGTTCGGGCTGGAGATGCCCGGCCGCGCGGGACGCGACTTCACCCCTAGCCGTTCCGGAGACCGGAACAGGCGGTTGTACCTGTGGGTCCCCCGCTCCTGCCGTGCACGGGTGGGTGTGCGGGCCCCGGACGGCGGCAGGATGAGGCGTCCGTCCGGATCGGGGTGGAACGTAAGCGAGCGGGATGTGTTCGGACAAGCGGCGGGTTCCGCTCAGAGGGGCTCATCGTGATCCAATTCGGGCAAAACCCGTGACGCTCCGTGCATTGGATCAGCGCCCTCTTGGTCAACCCGCAGAGAGGGCGCCGTAATTACGTGGACATGGCGGACCACCGTGGGTCACGAGTATGACGCTGCTCACGTCACCTCCCGTCAGCAGCCCCCAGGGGCCGACGAGTTGGGACCTAATAGCTCAATACCGATAAATTGCCCATATAGGACAGGAAGGCGAAAGAAGGGCGGTGGATCGCCTGGGCCGTCGCCGCGGAGCGGGGCAGCCGCCGACCGGGAGGCTTCCTCGCCCGTGGCCAGGCCGTTGCCCTGGGAACCCATGTCGTATCGTCGGAAGGCGCGCCCGCCGACGAGCCGTGACGGCGGGCCCAGGCCCCGCCTTTCGGGCCGGGCCGACCGAGTGGGAGGAGCCCCCGTGACGCAGCAGGTCCCGTCGACCGAACCAGAGCTGGCCGGAGTGCGCAACTTCCGCGACGTGGGCGGGCTGCCGACCGTGGACGGACGGCGGGTGCGGCACGGAGTGCTGTTCCGCAGCGGCCACCTCGCGCACGCGACGGACCGGGACGCGGCCTTTCTGTCCTCCCTCGGCCTGCACACGATCTTCGACTTCCGCAACGCGGCCGACAAGAAGCTCGAGGGCCCGGACGTCGAGCTGCCCGGCGTGCGCAACGTCAACCTGCCGCTGAGCGACCCGGCAGACGGCGCCGAGTTCTGGCGGATGGTCCGCGACGGCGACCTCGACCAGCTGCGCACGATCCTCGCGGACGGCAAGGCGGCGAACCGGATGATCGCCTCCTACCGCATGATCATCACCGAGCGCACCGCCGAGCACTCCCACGTGCTGCACGCCCTCGCGCAGGACAGCGTCCCCGCCCTGATGCACTGCGCGGCGGGCAAGGACCGCGCGGGCCTGTCGATCGCCGTGACCCTGCTCGCCGTGGGCGTGGACGAGGACGCGATCCGGGCGGACTACCTGGAGTCGAACGCCAAGCACCGCCGCTACAAGGTGCACCGCAGCAGCAGCGCGGCCTCGGCCTACTCCCCCGAGGTCATGGAACTGCTCGGCCCGCTCCGGCTCCCCACTTCGCGCTTCCCCCTTCGCGTGTCCCTACTTGGCGCCCACCTCGAACAGCAGCCAGACGAACGCCGCGAAGACGTGCCCGACGGCGATGTAGATGATCAGCCGGATCCACAGGGCTCGCGGGAACTTCTCTTCCATGTCACTCATGACTTGTCTCCGGTGTGGGGGCCCAGGCACAGCGCGGCCGTGGGGCTCTGCAGCAGGGTGTGGACAAAGAGCAGATCGGCCCCGTCGGGATCCTCGGCGGCGATCCGGTGCGGGGTCAGCGAGTCGAAGTGGGCACTGTCGCCCGGTGCGAGCAGGTGCGCGGTGTCCCCGAGGCGCAGGCGCAGGCGCCCCTTGAGGACGTACAGCCACTCCTCGCCCGGGTGCACCCGCACGACGTCGCCCTGGGAGCCGTGGGGCACGTGGACCCGCAGGGCCTGCATCCCGCGGCCGGGCGCGCCGGCCTGCCAGTACGTCCAGCCGCCCGCCCGCGTCGGTTCCATGTCCGCAGCGCGCACCACGGCGTCCGGGGCGGCGACGCTCTCGCCGAGCAGTTCGGAGACCGTCGTACCGTAGACACGGGCGAGCGCGAGCAGCAGGGGCAGGGAGGGCTGGCGCTGTCCGGTCTCCAGGCGGGAGAGGTGGGCGGGCGACAGCCCGGCCGCGCGGGCCGCGGCCTCCAGGGTGAGGGAGCTGCGGCGGCGCAGCGCACGCAGCTGCGGGGCGACGGCGGGAAGGTCCTCGACCGGTCCCGCCGAGGGCTCGGGCTCGGGAGTGCTCATGTCTCCATTGAGCCTCATCCTTGCCTCTGGGGCAAATTTATTGCCTCAGAGGCAAAAGGCGGGACCCGCGGCCGGCTCCCTGACCTACCGGTGGGCAACGGCCTGCTTCACCAGTGTCTTCCCGAAGTCCCACATCAGTCCGCCGCCGTGGGCGTCGTCCATCACGGCGGTGAAGGCGTCCACGAAGCGGTCCACCTCCCGCTCACCGATGATCAGCGGCGGGATCAGCTTGATCACCTCCAGATGGTCGCCGGAGACCTGGGTGAGGATCCGGTGCCGCTGGAGCAGCGGGACGACCACCATCTGCGCGAACAGGCCCTTGCGGGCGGCCTGGAGCACGGTCCAGCGGCCGCGCAGCTTCAGCGACCGGGGCCGGCCGAACTCGATGCCGATCATCAGGCCCCGGCCGCGCACGTCGGCGAGGAGTTCGTAGCGTTCGGTCAGGGCCGCGAGCCGCGACTTCAGCAGCTCGCCGGTGGCCCGGGCGCCCGCGACGATCTGCTCGTTCTCCAGGACGGACAGCACGGCGAGTCCGGCCGCCATGGCCTGGGCGTTGGACCCGAAGCTGGCCGAGTGGACCAGCACCCGGTCCATGGACGAGTAGACCTTCTTGAAGATCCAGTCCCGGCCGAGCGTGGCGCCGACCGGCACATAACCGCCGGACAGCGCCTTCGCCACGCACACCAGGTCCGGCTCCACCCCGTCCTCGTGCTGGTAGGCGTAGAAGTCGCCGGTGCGGCCGAGTCCCGTCTGCACCTCGTCCGCGACGAGCAGCGCCTTGTGCCGGTGCAGCAGCTCCTGGGCGGCGCGCAGATAGCCGGGCGGGGCCTCGTGCACGCCCTTGCCCTGGATCGGCTCGACGATCAGGGCGGCGACGTCGCCCTTCTCCAGTTCCCTGGCCAGGGCGTCGAGATCGCCGAGCGGTACGGCCGTGTCGGGCAGCAGCGGGGCGAAGCCGTCGCGGAAGGCGTCCTCGCCGTTCACGGACAGGGAGCCCACGGTCAGGCCGTGGAAGGCGTGCTCGCAGTACAGGACGCGCGGTCTGCCGGTGGCGCGGCGGGCGAACTTCAGGGCCGTCTCCACCGCCTCCGTCCCGCTGTTGCCGAAGAACACCCGGTCCAGGTGCGGACTGTGGGCGAGCAGCCGCTCCGCCAGCAGTCCGGGCAGCGGTGGGCAGTCGAAGCGGGTGAGGTCGGCGAGCTGTGCGTCGAGCACGTCGTGCAGCGCCTTGCGGACGACGGGGTGGTGGCGGCCCAGGCCCATCACGCCGAACCCGGCGAGCATGTCGAGGTAGTCGTTGCCGTCCGCGTCCCAGAAGTAGGCGCCCTCGGCCCGCTCGTAGACCTTGTCGAAGCCGATGGTGTGCAGCATGCGCGGCAGTTGGTGGTTCAGGTGCCGGGCGTGCAGCTCGTAGCGTTCGGCTCCGCGCTCGGACAGGAGGCTGCCGAGGTCGAACTCCTTGCTCATTCAGCTCTCTCCTTGACTGGCCCGCCGGCCCCTGTGTCCCGCGCCGGGGCCGGCCCGGCCTGCTCCTTGGCCGCCAGGCTCGCGCTGATCCGTCCGGCGATCTCCACGGGCGTGAGACCGATGTCGGCCAGCACCTCGCCGCGCTTGGCGTGCGCGAGGAACTGCTCCGGGATGCCGAACCGCCTGACCGGTACGTCCACTTCGGCGTCGCCGAGGGCCAGCGCGACCGCGGAGCCGACGCCGGCCGCGCGGCTGTTGTCCTCGACGACGGCGACCAGGCGGTGGCCGGCGGCGAGACCGGGAAGCGCCGGGTCGACGGGCTTGACCCAGCGGGGGTCGACGACGGTGCACGCGACGCCGCGGGCGGCGAGCAGCTCGGCGGCCTTCAGGCACACCGGCGCCATGACGCCGACGGCGACGAGCAGGACGTCCGGGTCGTCGTCCGCGTGCAGCACGTCCATGCCGCCCACGTGGCCGACCGCCGGGACGGCCGGGCCGACCGACTCCTTCGGGAAGCGGAGCAGGGTCGGCGCGTCGTCCACGGCGACCGCCTCGCGCAGCTGGGCCCGCAGCTGGTCGGCGTCGCGCGGGGCGGCGATCCTCAGGCCCGGCACCACCTGGAGGACGGACATGTCCCACATGCCGTTGTGGGAGGGCCCGTCGACGCCGGTGACACCGGCCCGGTCCAGTACGAAGGTGACCCCGCAGCGGTGCAGCGCCACGTCCATCAGCAGCTGGTCGAAGGCCCGGTTGAGGAAGGTGGCGTAGACGGCGACGACCGGGTGCAGGCCCCCGGTGGCCAGGCCCGCCGCGGAGACGGCCGCGTGCTGCTCGGCGATGCCGACGTCCCACACCCGGCCGGGGAAGCGCTCGGCGAACCTGCCGAGGCCCACCGGGTGCAGCATCGCGGCAGTGATCGCCACCACGTCGTCCCGCTCCTCGCCGATCCGCACGATCTCGTCGCCGAACACCGACGTCCAGGAGGGGCCGCCGGCCGGAGTCAGCGGCTCGCAGGTCAGCGGGTCCATCACGCCGACGGTGTGGAAATGGTCCTCCTCGTGGGCGAGGGCGGGTTCACAGCCGCGGCCCTTGACCGTGAGGCAGTGCACCAGGACCGGGCCGTGGAAGCGTTTGGCCCGGCGCAGGGCCGACTCGACCGCCTTGACGTCGTGCCCGTCGATCGGGCCGAGGTACTTCAGCCCCAGGTCCTCGAACATGCCCTGCGGGGCGAAGGCGTCCTTGAAGCCCTTCTTGGCGCCGTGCAGGGACTCGTAGACGGTGCTGCCGACGACAGGCGTGCGCAGCAGGACGTCCTTGCCCCAGGCCAGGACCTTCTCGTAGCCGTCGGTGGTGCGCAGGGTGGCCAGGTGGTTGGCGAGGCCGCCTATGGTCGGGGAGTAGGACCTCTCGTTGTCGTTGACGACGATGATGAGCGGCCGGTCCTTGGCGGCCGCGATGTTGTTGAGCGCCTCCCAGGCCATGCCGCCGGTCAGCGCGCCGTCGCCGACGACCGCGACGACATGGCCCTTCTCTCCTCGGACCTGGCGGGCCTTGGCGAGTCCGTCGGCCCAGCCGAGCGCGGTGGAGGCGTGGCTGTTCTCGATGACGTCGTGCTCGGACTCCTCGCGCGAGGGGTAGCCGGACAGGCCTCCCTTGCCGCGCAGCTTGGAGAAGTCCTGGCGCCCCGTCAGGAGCTTGTGCACATAGCTCTGGTGGCCGGTGTCCCACAGGATGCGGTCGGCCGGGGACTCGAAGACCCGGTGCAGCGCGAGGGTGAGTTCCACCACCCCCAGGTTGGGGCCGAGGTGGCCGCCGGTTCTGGCAACCGCGTGCACCAGGAATTCCCTGATCTCGTCGGAAAGTTCGGCCAGTTCCGCCTCGGACAGCGCCTTCAGGTCACGTGGTCCCCGGACGGTCTCCAGAATGGTCACGCTCGGCCCCCTCTCGGTCCGTGCCGTGCTTCAACTCACTGTGACGGTGGGTGTCCCCGTGACGGCGGGGGCGTCGGACGCGACGCCGCCGTGCTCCATCTGCGCGGCCAGTTTCATGGCCTCCTCGATCAGGGTCTCCACGATCTTCGACTCCGGAACGGTCTTGATGACCTCGCCCTT
>NZ_JBIBWT010000027.1:0-65309 GCF_043081525.1 Streptomyces sp. NPDC014864 | reverse complement strand
GCTCGGCACGCCCCGGGTCGGCCGCGAACAGCTCCCGCAGATCCGGCTCGCGGAGCGTGCGCGCGCGGTGGTCCTCCAGGGCGGTCCACTCGGGCCGCCGGGTGAGCTTGGGGGTGTTGGACATGTCAGACGGTCTCCTTGATGCCGTCGCCGCGCAGGGCGACGGCGTACATCTCGTCGGCGTCGAGGCGGCGGAGCTCCTCGGCGATGAGTTCGGAGGTGGCGCGGACCTTCAGGGCGAGGGTGCGCGGGGGCTGGCCCGGCAGGGTCAGCGTGGCCAGCGGGCCCTCCGGCCGGTCGATGACGATCTCGCCGCTCTCGGTGCCGAGCCGTACGGCGGTGACGACGGGGCCGGCGGTGACCACGCGGTCCACCTCGACGTCCAGCCGTGCCTCGAGCCAGCGGGCGAGCAGTTCGGCGCTCGGGTTCTCGGCCTCCGCCTCCACGGCCGCCGAGGTCACCTTCACCCGGGCCTGGTCCAGGGCGGCGGCCAGCATCGAGCGCCACGGGGTGAGCCGGGTCCAGGCGAGGTCGGTGTCACCGGGCGCGTAGGAGCGCACCCGGGTCTCCAGGACCTCCAACGGCCGCTCGACGGCGTACAGATCGGTGATCCGGCGCTGCGCCAGGGCGCCCAGCGGGTCCTGCGCGGGGTTCTCGGGCGCGTCCACCGGCCACCACACGACGACCGGAGCGTCCGGCAGCAGCAGCGGCAGCACGACGGAGTCGGCGTGGTCGGACACCTCGCCGTAGGTCCGCAGCACGACCGTCTCGCCGGTGCCGGCCTCGGAGCCGACCCGTACCTCCGCGTCCAGCCGCGAGTGCGTGCGGTCCCGCAGGGTGCGGGCGTGCCGCTTGATCACGACCAGGGTGCGCGAGGGGTGCTCGTGGGAGGCCTCCTCGGCCGCCTTGAGCGAGTCGTAGGCGTTCTCCTCGTCCGTGACGATGACCATCGTCAGGACCATGCCCACGGCCGGCGTGCCGATGGCCCGGCGCCCGTGCACCAGCGCCTTGTTGATCTTGCTTGCCGTGGTGTCGGTCAGGTCGATCTTCATGGCCTGCGCCAGCTCCGTCCGTCTCGTGCGAGCATCTCGTCGGCC
Source organism: Streptomyces sp. NPDC014864 (assembly GCF_043081525.1). Taxonomy (NCBI): domain Bacteria; kingdom Bacillati; phylum Actinomycetota; class Actinomycetes; order Kitasatosporales; family Streptomycetaceae; genus Streptomyces; species Streptomyces sp. NPDC014864. The sequence continues at coordinate 64,212 of NZ_JBIBWT010000027.1, read as the reverse complement.
TCCCGGGGACCCCACGTGCCCGCGGGGTACTGCGCCGGCCTGCCGTGCGTGTCCCAGTACTCCTCGATCGGGTCGAGGATCTTCCAGGACTCTTCCACCTCCTGGTGGCGGGGGAACAGGTTGGCGTCCCCGAGCAGCACGTCCAGGATGAGGCGCTCGTACGCCTCCGGGCTGGACTCGGTGAAGGACTCTCCGTAGGCGAAGTCCATCGTCACGTCCCGGATCTCCATGGAGGTTCCCGGAACCTTCGAGCCGAACCGCACCGTCATGCCCTCGTCCGGCTGGACCCGGATCACGATGGCGTTCTGGCCGAGCTCCTCGGTGGCCGTGGAGTCGAAGGGGGAGTGCGGGGCGCGCTGGAAGACCACCGCGATCTCCGTGACGCGGCGGCCGAGGCGCTTGCCGGTGCGCAGGTAGAAGGGGATGCCTGCCCAGCGGCGGTTGTCGATCTCCAGCTTCACGGCCGCGTAGGTGTCCGTCTTCGACTGCGGGTCGATTCCCTCCTCCTGGAGGTACCCGGCGACCTTCGCGCCGCCCTGCCAGCCGTCCGCGTACTGGGCGCGCACGGTGTGGGCGCCCAGGTTCTCCGGCAGCCGCACCGATTTCAGCACCTTGAGCTTCTCGGTGAGCAGCGCCTCCGCGTCGAACGCGATCGGCTCCTCCATGGCGGTGAGCGCCATCAGCTGCAGCAGGTGGTTCTGGATGACGTCGCGGGCGGCGCCGATGCCGTCGTAGTAGCCGGCCCGGCCGCCGATCCCGATGTCCTCGGCCATCGTGATCTGAACATGGTCGACGTACGACCGGTTCCAGACGGGTTCGTACATCTGGTTGGCGAAGCGCAGCGCCAGGATGTTCTGGACGGTCTCCTTGCCCAGGTAGTGGTCGATGCGGAAGACCTGCTCCGGGTCGAACACCTCGTGCACGATCCGGTTGAGCTCCCGGGCGGTGGCCAGGTCGCGGCCGAACGGCTTTTCGATGACCGCCCGTCGCCAGGAGCCCTGCGGGCCCTCCGCCAGGCCGTGCTTCTTCAGCTGCTGCACGACCTTGGGGAAGAACTTCGGCGGTACGGAGAGGTAGAAGGCGAAGTTGCCGCCGGTGCCGCGGGAGGCGTCCAGCTCCTCCACGGCCTGGCGCAGCAGCTTGAACGCCGTGTCGTCGTCGAAGTCGCCGGGGATGAACCGCATCCCCTCGGCGAGCTGCTGCCAGACCTCCTCGCGGAACGGGGTCCGGGCGTGCTCCTTGACCGCGTCGTGCACGACCTGCGCGAAGTCCTGGTCCTCCCAGTCCCGCCGGGCGAAGCCGACGAGCGAGAAGCCCGGCGGCAGCAGGCCGCGGTTGGCCAGGTCGTACACGGCCGGCATCAGCTTCTTGCGGGACAGGTCGCCGGTCACGCCGAAGATGACGAGCCCGGACGGCCCCGCGATCCGCGGCAGCCGGCGGTCCCGCTCGTCACGCAGCGGATTCACCCAGTCGGCGGCCGGGACGACCGGGACCCGCACGTCGGCCGCGGCGTCCCGGGACTTCGCGGCCTCGGTGTCGGCGGTCGCCGCACGCGGCGCCTCGGCCGCAGCGTCCTCGCCCGGCACGGCGGCCGGTGACCCGGCGGCTTCGGTCCCGGCGGGGGCCGTGCCGGCCCCGGCGGTCTCCTCGTCGGCCGGTGCGCCGGCCGCTGCCGCCCCGGCGGCCCGGGTGGCCGCCGCCTTGGCGGGCTTCTTCGTCATTCCGCGTCAACTCCCTTGCTGTTCAGGGACTTCGTGACCGCGTCCAACAGGTCCTGCCAGGCCACCTCGAACTTGGCGACACCCTCGTCCTCGAGCTGCCGCACGACCTCGTCGTACGAGATCCCGAGCCGCTCGACGGCCGCGAGGTCGGCGCGGGCCCGGTCGTAGCCGCCGGTCACCGTGTCACCGGTGATCTCGCCGTGGTCGGCGGTGGCGCGGAGAGTGGCCTCCGGCATGGTGTTCACCGTGCCGGGAGCGACCAGCTCGTCCACATACAGGGTGTCCTTGTACGCCGGATCCTTCACCCCGGTGGAGGCCCACAGCGGACGCTGGGCGTTGGCCCCGGCACCGGCCAGGGCGAGCCAGCGCTCGCCGGCGAAGACCTCCTCGTAGGCCGCGTAGGCCAGTCGCGCGTTCGCCAGCGCCGCCCGGCCCTTCAGGGCGAGGGCCTCGTCCGTGCCGAGCAGTGTCAGCCGCTTGTCGATCTCGCTGTCGACCCGGGAGACGAAGAAGGAGGCGACGGAGTGGATCGCCGCCAGGTCGAGGCCCGCGGCCCGTGCCTTCTCCAGACCGGCGAGGTATGCGTCCATCACCTCGCGGTAGCGCTCCAGGGAGAAGATCAGCGTCACATTGACACTGATACCCAGACCGACGACCTCCGTGATGGCCGGCAGACCCGCCCGGGTGGCCGGGATCTTGATCATCACATTGGGGCGGTCCACCAGCCAGGCGAGCTGCTTGGCCTCGGCGACGGTCGCCGCGCTGTTGTGGGCGAGCCGCGGGTCGACCTCGATGGAGACCCGGCCGTCCCGGCCGCCGGTCGCGTCGTGCACCGGCCGCAGGACGTCGGCGGCGGCGCGCACGTCGGCGGTGGTCATCATCCGTACGGCCTCGTCGACCGTCACGCCGCGCACCGCCAGGTCGGCGAGCTGCTCCTCGTAGCCCTCTCCGGAGCCGATCGCGGCCTGGAAGATCGACGGGTTGGTGGTGACGCCCACGACGTGCCGCGACGCCACGAGCCCGGCCAGGTTGCCCGAGGTGATCCGCCTGCGCGACAGGTCGTCCAGCCAGATGGACACGCCCTCGTCGGACAGGCGCTTGAGCGCTCCCGCAGTCGCGGTTGCTTCGGTCACAGTGATCATCTTCCTTGTCGCGTTCGGATCAGGCGCGTGCGGCGGCCAGCGACTCGCGGGCCGCCGCGACGACGTTCTCGGGGGTGAAGCCGAATTCGGTGAACAGGGTCCCGGCGTCGGCGGAGGCACCGAAGTGCTCGAGGGAGACGACGCGCCCGGCGTCGCCCACGTAGCGGTACCAGGTCAGGGCGATGCCCGCCTCGACGGCGACGCGCGCCCGCACCGACGGGGGCAGCACCCGCTCGCGGTACGCCCGGGGCTGCTCCTCGAACCACTCCACGGACGGCATCGACACCACCCTGGCGCCGATTCCCTCCGCCCCCAGCAGCTCGCTCGCGGCGACGGCGAGCTGCACCTCGGAGCCGGTGGCGAGCAGCACCACGTCCACGGTGCCGGTGGGGGACTCCCGCAGCACGTAGCCGCCCCGGGCCGCGTCCGGGTTCGGCGCGTACGTCGGCACGCCCTGGCGGGTGAGCGCGAGGCCGTGCGGGGCCGGCTCGGTGGAGTGGCGCCGCAGGATCTCGCGCCAGGCGATCGCGGTCTCGTTCGCGTCGGCCGGGCGGACGACGTTCAGGCCCGGGATGGCCCGCAGCGAGGCCAGGTGCTCGACCGGCTGGTGGGTGGGGCCGTCCTCGCCGAGGCCGATGGAGTCGTGCGTCCAGACGTACGTCACCGGCAGCTGCATCAGGGCGGACATGCGCACGGCGTTGCGCATGTAGTCGGAGAAGACCAGGAAGGTGCCGCCGTAGACGCGGGTGTTGCCGTGCAGGGCGATGCCGTTCATCTCTGCGGCCATGGAGAACTCGCGGATGCCGAAGTGGACGGTGCGGCCGTACGGATCGGCCTCCGGCCGCGGGTTGCCCGCCGGGAGGAAGGACGACGTCTTGTCGATGGTGGTGTTGTTCGAGCCGGCCAGGTCGGCGGAGCCGCCCCACAGCTCGGGCACGACGGCGCCCAGCGCCTGGAGGACCTTGCCGGAGGCCGCGCGGGTGGCGAGCGCCTTGCCCTCCTCGAAGACCGGCAGGGCGTCCTCCCAGCCCTCGGGCAGCTTCCCGGCGACGAACCGGTCGAACAGCTTCGCGCGCTCGGGTTCGGTGCCGCGCCATTCGGCGATCCGCTTGTCCCAGGCGGCGTGCGCCTCGGCGCCCCGGTCGAGGGCCCGGCGGGCGTGGGCGAGGACCTCGTCGTCGACCTGGAAGGACCGCTCGGGGTCGAGGCCGAGGAGGCGCTTGGTGGCGGCGACCTCCTCCTCGCCGAGCGCGGAGCCGTGCGCGGCCTCGGTGTTCCGCGCGTTCGGGGCCGGCCACGCGATGATCGTGCGCATCGCGATGATCGAGGGGCGTCCCGTCTCGGCCTGCGCCGCTCGCAGCGCCGCGTACAGCGCGGGCACGTCGATGTCGCCGTCCTCGGCGGGCTCCACGCGCTGCGTGTGCCAGCCGTAGGCCTCGTAGCGCTTCAGCACGTCCTCGGAGAAGGCGGTGGCGGTGTCGCCCTCGATGGAGATGTGGTTGTCGTCGTAGAGGAAGACCAGGTTGCCGAGCTTCTGGTGCCCGGCGAGCGAGGACGCCTCCGCGGAGACGCCCTCCTCCAGGTCGCCGTCGGACACGATCGCCCAGATCGTGTGGTCGAAGGGGGACTCGCCCGCGGGCGCCTGGGGATCGAACAGACCGCGCTCGTAGCGGGCGGCCATCGCCATGCCCACCGCGTTGGCCACGCCCTGGCCGAGCGGGCCCGTGGTGGTCTCCACCCCGGCCGTGTGCCCGTACTCGGGGTGGCCGGGCGTCTTGGAACCCTGGGTGCGGAACGCCTTCAGATCGTCCAGTCCCAGCTCGTACCCGGACAGGAACAGCTGCGTGTAGAGGGTCAGCGATGTGTGACCGGGGGAGAGGACGAAGCGGTCACGGCCCGTCCACTCCGGATCGGCCGGGTCATGACGCATCACCTTCTGAAAGATCGTGTACGCGGCAGGAGCGAGGCTCATCGCGGTGCCGGGGTGACCGTTGCCGACCTTCTGCACCGCGTCGGCCGCCAGAATGCGGGCGGTGTCGACGGCACGCCGGTCGAGTTCGGTCCACTCCAAGCGGTCGTAGGTCTGCGTACTCATCTTCAAGAAGTCCTCGAAAGGTCGCGGATTCACTGCCGGACGCGTTCAAACATAAAAGTATGACTTTTTCGCGGGAAGGTCTCCCTGTGTCAGCCTGTGGTGAAAGTGGGACACGCTGAGGGATCGGCGGGCGAGCGGGACGGCACGAGAAGGACATGGCGGACAGAACCATCCGAGGCGGAGTCGCGGACGGAGACCGGGACCGGGACGGACAGCGGGACGAACTCCGGGGCGAAGACGGAGCGGAAGACGGGTACGGCGCTGAGGACGGCGTCGGGATCAGAACCTTCCCCTTCCCGGTCGAGCTCGGCGTCCGTGGCGTCGGCATGCAGATCGGCCCCATGGGCGCGGGCCGCACCTGGCACGCCGAGGCGTCCCTGCACCGGATCCACCGCATCGACTTCCACGTGGTCATGCTCTTCAGCCACGGACCCGTACGGCACATGATCGACTTCACCGAGTACGAGGCCGGAGCCGGCGACGTGCTCTGGATCCGCCCGGGACAGGTCCACCGCTTCTCGCCGACGAGCGAGTACCGCGGAACCGTCCTGACCATGCAGCCCGGATTCCTGCCCCGCGCCACCGTCGAGGCCACCGGCCTGTACCGCTACGACCTGCCGCCCCTGCTGCGGCCCGACGACGCCCAGCTCGCCGGCCTGCGGGCCGCGCTGGCGCAACTGCAACGGGAGTACGAGGACACCGCGACGCTGCCGCCGAGCCTGCACGCCTCGGTGCTGCGCCACTCGCTCACCGCGTTCCTGCTGCGCCTCGCGCATCTCGCGGCGAGTTCGGCCCGGTCGGCGCCGCAGCAGGACGACACGACCTTCACCCGCTTCCGGGACGCCGTCGAGCGGGACTTCGCCACCAATCACAGCGTCAGCGCCTACGCCGACGCCCTCGGCTACTCCCGCCGTACCCTCGTGCGCGCGGTCCGCGCGGCCACCGGCGAGACGCCCAAGGGCTTCATCGACAAGCGGGTCGTGCTGGAGGCCAAGCGCCTGCTCGCCCACACCGACCTGCCGATCGGCCGGATCGGCGCCGCCGTCGGCTTCCCCGACGCGGCGAACTTCTCCAAGTTCTTCCAGCTGCACACGGGGCGGACACCGGTGGCCTTCCGCGCCGAACTGCGCTGAACGCACGCCGGGTTGCCGCCTCCTGGTGGCAGCCGGGCGTGGGAAGGGGCCCCACGCGGACGCGTGGGGCCCCTGTCTCTCACGGGGTGGCGGCGGTCAGCGGCCGCAGCCGCACCGGTCGGCGTCGCCGAAGTCGGCGGCCTGCCCGCCGGCGAAGGTGAGGTGCACGTCGTGGGTGCCGGTCACCGCGAGGACTGGAGCACCTGGACGTAGTCCACCACCATCGGGTGGCCGGGCTCTGTGCCCCGGTCCGGACCGCCGCCGTAGGCGTCCGGGAAGCCGCCGCCCATCGCCACGTTCAGGATGATGAAGAACCCGTGGGCGGTGGCGTTGTTCCAGGTCGTGGCGTCCATCTGGGTGGACTTCACGGTGTGGAAGTTGACGCCGTCGAGGTAGAAGCGGATCTCCTCGGGGCTGGTGGAGCGGTCCCACTCCATGGAGTACGTGTGGAAGCCGGTCTGGCAGGTGGTGCCGACGCAGGAGGTCGAATTGCCGATGCCCGACGTCTCGTTGCAGGGGCCGCCCGGGTTGGTGCCGCAGTGCATCGTGGCCCAGTCGGTGTTGAGACCCTGGACGTTCTCCATGACATCCAGCTCGCCGACGCCCGGCCAGTTCTGGTAGTTGCCGCGGAAGGGCGCCCCGAGCATCCAGAAGGCCGGCCAGTACCCCTTGGCGGCGGCGCCGGTGACGTTCGGGAGCTGGATGCGGGCCTGGACCCGCAGCTTGCCGCCCGCCGGGGGCTGGAAGTCGGTGCGGTTGGTCTCGATGCGGCCCGAGGTCCACTTGCCGGAGATGCTGCGGCGCGGGGTGATGAGCAGGTCGCCGCTGCCGTCGAGTGAGACGTTGCTGGTGCTCGAGGTCATCGTCTCGACCTCGCCGGTGCCCCAGTTGGCGGCGCCACCGGGGTATGACGTGCCGGTGTCGTACTGCCAGTTGGTGGTGTCGACGCCCGATCCCGCGGCGCCGTCGAAGTCGTCGAGGAAGACCTGCGTCCAGCCGGAGGGCGGCGTGGGCGCCGAGGCGTCGGCGGGCGGCGTCGCGGCGGTGGCGACGGCCGCCGCGAGACCGAGGGTGCCGAGGGCGGCGACGAGCCTGCGCCGCAGCGAACGCCGTCCGCGACGCGCTCCGCAGGCCGCGTCGGAGGGTGTGCCCGAAGACCTGTCGAAGGGGATGCCGGAGGGTGTGCCGGATGGGTCGCTCATGGGGGCCTCTCGGGTACGGAGTGGGTGCGCGGGTGTCTCGTCCGAGAGCGCCGGCGGATGCCTGAGAGCGCTCTCATGCGTGTTTGCGCCGCCAATGTGCTCTCGGCCGCCCCTATCGTCAAGACTTAAAACAAGGAAAGTGATTTAGGGAGGGGAGAGTTCAGGCGATGAAGACCGGGATTTCCCGGATGTCACCCTGCCCGCACCGGTCACCGTCGGCGGTTCGTCCGAGCCCGCCCGGGCCCGACGGACGGACCCGGGTCGGCGGTAACCCCTCCGGACGGGGCGCGAGCTCCGCTGTCCTGGGCGCTCCCGTCGCGGAACTCGCGCCGTCGCAGCGCTGCTCGGTCGGGCCCCGCTGAGGCAGTGGCAGCCTGCGGCCGGCTCATCCGCCCGGCGATCCATCCCGGTCCGCGGGTGCGGATCGGTTCGCGACGGGGAGGTGGCCGTGCAGGAGCAGGCTGACGAGCTGGTCCACCACCGCCTCGCCCGGCGGTGTGCGGTTCACCGCTGCCAGGTACACGACCGCCCCGGAGTAGATGTCGACCATCAGTGACGTATCGGTGTCCGGCGGCAACCGGCCTTCGATGCGGGCCCGCTCCAGCAGGTTCACGACCGACGCACGGCGGGGTTCGATGAGCTCGGCGAAGGCTCCCGTGCCGGTGGGATCCTCGATCACGTCGGCGAGGAGCGCCGGCAGGATCAGGCACGTGGGCATGGCGGAGACGAGCTCGATCGTGAGACGGACGGCGGTGCGCAGGTCGGCTTCGAGGTCGCCGGTCTCGGTGATGGGAGGGAGGGGGACCTTGCCGCTGAGGGCCTCGATCACGAGTGCGGCCTTGTTCGGCCACCACCGGTAGATGGTGGCCTTGCTGACTCCGGCCCGCCGGGCGACGCCCTCGAAGGCCAGACGTTGGTATCCGACCTCGCCGAGGAGGTCTTTCGTGGCTCGGAGCACGGCCTCGTGAGACTCGCGGCGGCGCCGCCGCGAGTCAGGCGTGATGCGGTCGGACTGGGCGCGCTCAGGAGCCGATGCGCCCTGACGGCCGTCCTGGGGCCTGAGGGTGTCCACCGCGTGCCTCCCTTGTAAGCCCACTGGCACCCCGTTGACTTGGCCCGAAAAGCAGTCCTATCCTGACCGAAACGGGGCGTTTCGTACCGTATACCCCGTTTGGTAATTTAATAGTAAGATTCGGAAGCCCGTCTGGGAACGGCTGCACGGTGTTCAGCACGTCGGGCGGGCAGATCACTCCGCGTCAGACCCGCGCGCAGGATCTGGCGCACGTGGGCATTCCCCGAGTGCCCGAAATCCTTGTTTCGACCCCCCGGAAGGGGGACATCACCATGCGCGCAACCAAGAGCAGGATCCGGAGGATAGCCGCTGCGGTCTGCACGGCGCCCCTCGTTGCCATCGCGGCGGGAGCCGGCGCTGCCAGCGCGGCCGCCTTCCCCTCCTCGTCCCATGTCGCTTCCGCTCCCGCTTACGACAGCAAGGCCCACTCGGACTTCTGCTTCTTCCGCGGCGGCTGGGGCTGGGACTGCTGCGACGGCTGGGGCTGGGGCTGGGGCTGGGGAGACCGGTGCTACTTCGGCGACGGCTGGGGCTGGGGCTGGGGCTTCGGCCACGACTTCGACCACGGCTTCGACCACGGCTTCGACCACGGCTTCGGTGGTGACCACGGTGGCGGTGACCACGGCGGTGGCGGTGGCTACGGCGGTGGCGGTGACCACGGCGGCGGCGGTGGCGGCGGCTACGGCGGCGGCGGTGGCGGCGGCTACGGCGGCGGCGGCGGTGGCGGCGGCGGTGGCGGTGGCGGGCACTGACGCTCCGGCGCAGTGAGCTCGCGATCAACCTGCGGCAGTCCTATGATCGCTACATCCGGATGCCCGGACATTTCGGGCATCCGGATCTTTCTGGAGCGGCAGACCTCCCATCCGACCGATATCCGGGGTGGTGCGTAGCGGTGAGGATCGTGTGCGTCGGTGCGGGGCCCGCGGGGCTGTACTTCGCGATCTCGGCCAAGTTGCGCAATGCCGGGCACGAGATCACCGTGTATGACCGTGACCCGCCCGCGGCCACCTACGGCTGGGGCGTCGTGTACTGGGACGACCTGTTGGACGTCCTCTACCGCAACGATCCGGAAAGCGCCCGGGAGATCGACGCCAAGTCCGTGCTGTGGCAGGACCAGGAGGTGCGCGTGCACGGCCCGGACGGCGAGCAGACGGCCTACTTCGGGGGTTACGGATACAGCATGAGCCGAGCCGACCTGCTGGACATCCTGGCCCGGCGTGCCGTGGAGCTCGGTGTCGACGTCCAGTACGGCCACCGCGTCGCAGATCCCTCGACGCTTCCCGAAGCGGACCTTCTCGTCGCTGCCGACGGCGCGAACAGCGGGATCCGGAGCCAGAGCGCGGCTTTCGGAACCCGCATCGAGGTCGGTCTCAACCCCTACATCTGGCTCGGCACGGACCAGGCGTTCCGCAGCTTCGTGTTCAGCTTCGAGCGGACGTCCGCGGGATGGATCTGGTTTCACGCCTACCCCTCGATCGCCGGAATCAGCACCTGCATCGTCGAATGCTCACCGCAGACCTGGCACGGTCTGGGGCTCGACGTGCTGGACCGCGACCAGGGAGTGCGACTCCTGGAGGACATCTTCAAGCGCCCGCTCGACGGCCATCGCCTGATCAGCCGGTCACGGGGTGCACCGGCGCACTGGCAGCGCTTCGCGCACGTGACCAACGAGACCTGGTACCACGACACGACGGTGCTCGTCGGCGACGCTGCCCACACCACCCACTTCACACTGGGCTCGGGCACCAGACTGGCAATGATCGATGCGATCGTCCTCGCCCACAGCCTGCAGAAATACGTGGACGTGGAGGAGGCGCTGCGGGAGTACGACCGCCATCGCCGCGCGGAACTCCATCCGGTGCAGGCGGCCTCGCGTACGAGCATGGCGTGGTTCGAGCACGTGGACCAGTACGTTGACCGCGGCGCTGTGGCGTTCGCGCATGCCATGTCGGTGCGCCACGGCGGGCAGAGCCCCTGGCACCTTCGACTCCACCTCGCCACCCAGATCGCTGCGGTACGCACGGCACGGCGTGCCTTCGCCTCTGGCCGACGCTGGTACCTCGGCCGCCGGCGGGGCGGCTGAACAGACGACCGATCACGTGGAGCCGGTCGACCACCGTGCCCGTCCGGACTCGATCAGGAGGGAAGCCGTCACGGCCGGCTTGACTTCATGAGCTGTCCGCCGTGCCGCTTCCTCCTCGTCGACGGCCCGGCCGAACGCTCCCTGATACGTCGTCATGGCGAAGCGCCTGGGCCGCGGCGCCGCCGAGCTGCTGACCACCGCCGAGGACCTGCGGCACCACGACATCGAACTCGACCTCCTCACCGGCCCCCTCCCCGGCGCGCCTCCCGGGATCGGCCATCATGGCGCACAGGGTGCACGCGGGTGCCGAGGCGGTCGCGGGTGCGGGGCGCACGCCGATGCGCACGGGGTGCCGAGGCGGTCGCGGCGGGTCGCGGCGGGAAGGGTGCGGTTGTGAGGCTGACGATTCTGGGCGGGGGCGGATTCCGGGTGCCGCTCGTGTACGGGGCGCTCCTCGGTGACCGCGCCGAGGGGCGGGTCACCCGGGTCGTCCTCCACGACCTCGACGCGGGGCGGCTGAACGCGGTGGTCCGGGTCCTCGCCGAGCAGGCGGCGGGCGTGCCGGACGCGCCCGAGGTGACCGCCACGACCGACCTGGACGAGGCCCTGCGCGGCGCCGACTTCGTCTTCTCCGCGATCCGCGTCGGCGGCCTGGAGGGGAGGGCGGAGGACGAGCGGGTGGCGCTGGCCGAGGGCGTCCTCGGCCAGGAGACGGTCGGCGCGGGCGGCATCGCCTACGGACTGCGGACCGTGCCCGTCGCCGACGGCATCGCCCGGCGCGTGGCCCGGCTCGCCCCCGACGCCTGGGTCATCAACTTCACCAACCCCGCGGGTCTGGTCACCGAGGCCATGTCCCGCCACCTCGGCGACCGCGTCATCGGCATCTGCGACTCCCCGGTCGGCCTCGGCCGGCGGATCGCGCGCGTGCTCGGCGTGCGGCCCGAGGAGGCGTGGGTCGACTACGCCGGTCTCAACCACCTCGGCTGGGTGCGCGGCCTGCGCGTCGCCGGCCGCGACGAACTCCCGCGTCTGCTGGCCGACCCCGGCCTGCTCGGCTCCTTCGAGGAGGGCAAGCTCTTCGGCGCCGAATGGCTGCGATCGCTGGGCGCGATCCCCAACGAGTACCTGCACTACTACTACTTCAACCGCGAGACCGTACGCGCCTACCAGGAGGCCGGGCAGACCCGCGGCGCCTTCCTGCGCGACCAGCAGGCCCGTTTCTACGCTGAGGCAGGCGACCCGGACGTGTCGGCGCTGGCCGCCTGGGACCGTACCCGCGCCGAGCGCGAGGCCACCTACATGGCGGAGAACCGGGAGACGGCCGGTGCGGGCGAGCGTGAGGCCGACGACCTGTCCGGCGGGTACGAGAAGGTGGCCCTGGCCCTGATGCGGGCCATCGCCCGGGACGAACGCGCGACGCTGATCCTCAACGTCCGCAACCGCGGCACCTTGTCGGTGCTGGACTCCGAGGCGGTCGTCGAGGTCCCGTGCCTGGTCGACGCGAACGGTGCGCACCCGATCGCGGCCGATCCGCTCCCCGGTCACGCGGCGGGCCTGGTCTGCGCGGTCAAGGCGGTCGAGCGCGAGGTGCTCTCGGCCGCCGCGTCGGGCTCGCACGCGACGGCGGTGAAGGCCTTCGCGCTGCACCCGCTCGTCGACTCGGTGAGCGTGGCCCGCAGACTGGTCGACGGCTATCGCGCCGTCCACCCCGGCCTGGCGTACCTCGGGGACCGGTCGTAGGCGCCGCCGCGTAGACGTCGGTGGGGCACAGCCGGGAAGTGGACCCGCGCCGGCGGGGTTGCGCCGGGCGGTCGGTCGCTCCCCCGTAACAGCGACCGACCGCCCAGGCCCCCCGTGATCCCCCGTGATCCCCGCTTCCCCCGTGCCTTTCATTCCTTTAGAGCGGGCGGTCGGCTCCCTGATACACCCCCGCCGAGGAAAAGTCCCCCGGACCGGGATCCGGGGGGCTCTCCCTCAAGACGCGGTGTGCGGTGTGCGGTTGGCTCAGCCGGTGAAGCCGGCGGTGATGGACGTGAACTGCCAGGTGCTCTGGCCGATGCCGGAGCAGTTGCTCACCACGCCGCCGCCGGGGCAGGGCCGGTCACGATTGACCGCCCAGTAGGCGAGCCGGGCGATGTGGTGGGCGTTGGCCCAGTCGCGGATCTGGGTCCAGATCGCCGGGGTGGTGTTCTCCTGCTGGTCGGACAGGCCGTTCATGCCGGAGATGCCGATGTGCGCGTAGGCCGCGGCGTCGTCCCAGCCGAAGGTCGACTTGAGCTTGGCCTTGAGGCCCTCGGCGGCGTTGACCGTGTTGCCGTACATGTCGGAGCCGCCGCCGAAGTCGAACGGCATGATCGTGAAGACGTCGATGTTCGCGCCCAGTGACTGCGCCTGCTCGATGAGCCGGTTGCCGTAGTACGTCGGCCCGGTCGTCGAGGTGCCGAAGGTGACGATCGTGCGCAGGCCGGGGTTGTTGGCCTTGACGGTCTTCAGCGCGGTGAGGATCTTCGCCTGGACGGCCTCGTTCTCGAACTCGTCCGTGTTCTCGATGTCCATGTCGATCGCCTTGAGGCCGTAGGCGTCGATCACCTTCTGCAGCGCCCCGGCCAGCGCGCTCGCCGAGGAGCAGTTGGCGCCGAGCTTGCTGCCCTGCCAGCCGCCGAACGACGGGACGATGTCACCGCCCGCGGAGCGGATCTGGTTGATGACGGTCTGGTCGGTGCCGCCGGTGAGTGGCCGGCTGCCGTCCCAGGCGGGGTTGCAGCCGCCGGAGTCCAGCATGAACGCCATCGTGTACCACTTGATCCCGGTCGCGCTCATCACCGAGGTCGCGCTCGGCGGGTCGCCCCAGCCGAGGTAGAGGTAGGGCGCGGCCTGTTTGAAGCCGGTGCCGCCGCCGGTGCCCGCGTCCGTCGTGACGCTCACCGAGTTCGAGGCCGCCGACGTGTTTCCGGCCGCGTCCCGCGCCTTCACGGTGAAGGTGTAGGAGGTGCTCGGCGACAGCCCGCTGACCGTGGCGCTCGTGCCGGAGACGCTGAGCACGTTGTTCGAGCCGCTGTAGACGTCGTACGCCGTCACGCCCACGTCGTCCGTCGCGGCGTTCCACTTCAGCGACACGCTCGACGACGTCCGGCCCGTGGAGGTCAGGCCGGTGGGCGTGGTCGGCGCCTGGGTGTCCGAGCCGCCACCGCCGCCGCCCGGGCCGTCCAGGCTGATGTCGTCGGCGTAGTAGGTCCCCTGCGCGTACCAGCCGTGGACGTAGATCGTGGCGCTGGTCTGGGCCGCGCCGGTGGTGAACGACACCGACAGCCGGCTGTACGCCGACGGGGACGTCGTCCAGGTCGAGGCGCCGCCGTTCACGCCGAGGTAGACGTAGGAGCCGCGCACCCAGCCCTGCAGCGTGTACGTCGTGTTCGGCTGGACCGAGACGGTCTGGCTGCACTGGGCGTTGTCGCTCGACGACACCGCGCCGGAGAGCGCCTTGGTACCGCCGTGCACGGGGGTGGAGACGACCGAACCGAGGTTCCCGGTGCAGGACCAGGGGGACAGTCCGCCCGACTCGAAGCCGGGGTTGGAGAGGATGTTGGCCGCATGGGCCGTGCCGGGGAGGGCGATGGCCCCGGCCAGGGCGAGGGCCGCGGAGCCCAGCAGGGCGAGAAGCCGACGTCTGTGACGTCCGGGTGTGTTGCGCACGCGATCTCCCTGATGAAAGTGGGGTGTTCGGGAGGCACAGCTGAAGTGCGGTGGTGCGCAACCAAGTTGGTATGGACCAATCCCGGTGTCAAGGCGCGGCGCCGAGATTGGTCCAGACCGGTATCGAGTTGTGGCCGACGGGGCACCCGCCGGGGCCCGCCGTGGTGGGCCGGGTCTCCGGTGAGCGCGTCCGGGAGTGTCCGGGCGGGGGAGCTAGGCGGATGCCGTGGCCCGCGGGGTGGTCTGTGCCGGGGCGGCGCCGGCCGGTTCCGGGGCCGGTGCGGGCACGGCCGGCAGCAGCGGCTCCCGCGCGCGCTGCGCCGGAAGGGACACCGGCCGCAGCGGACGTGGGCCCGACACCACCGTGTAGTCCTGTCCCAGGAACGGGGGCTCGATCTCCCCGGGGTCCTCGCCCAGCGCCAACTGCACGGCGGCCCAGGGGGCGTTGATCCCGCACAGGGACAGCTGGTGCAGCCCGCCCGCCGGCCGGGTGTTGACGTCCAGCAGGACCGGCTGGTCGCCGTACATCCGGAACTGGATGTTGGACAGGTAGTGCAGCCCGAAGCCCTCCGCGATCCGTTGGGCCGGCTCCAGCCACCGCTCGTGCACGGTGAAGCCGCGGCGACGGCCGTTCTTGGTGCGGCCCACGGCCATGCGGACACGGTTGTCCGGCCCGGTCAGGCAGTCGACCGACACCTCCGGCTGCTCCAGCCGCGGCATCACCAGCCAGTCGACCTGCCCGGCCGCCTCCTCGTCCGCCTCCTCCAGTGCCCGCAGCACCAGGTCGAGCGGGACGGAGGGGCTCGGGAAGCCACTCAGCTGCGTGAGCGAGAAGGGGGCACGGGTGATCACCCGGAAGCCCACGCCGCCCGCGCCGGACGCCGGCTTGAAGCACGCCCGGTGCCCCGCCGATTCCAACTCCTCAACAGCGGAAAGGAGTTCGTCAGCGGTACGCACCCGCCACCACGGCGGCACCGGCACGCCGATCGAGCGGACCGCCTCGTACGCGGTCGCCTTGTCCTCGAAAACGGCGACCGCCTCGGGCGTAGGCGCGAGCAGCGCGGTGCCCGCCGCCGCGAAGTCGGCGCGGTGCGCCACGATCGCCGTCTGGTGCAACCGCGGCACGAACACGTCGATGCCGCGCCGCCGGCACTGGGCCAGCGCGTACTCCACGTACCCGGCCGGGGACAGGCCCTCGGGCTCCGGTTCGGCGGTGTCGGCGGCGGCCAGCACGGGGGAGTCGGCGTCGCCGTGCGTCGCGTGGATCTCCACCGCCCGGTCGCTGGGATTTCTCCGCAGCTGATCCATGAAGAACACGTTCTCCGCGTACGTGCGGTTGAGCCAGACGCGTACGCGAGAGACCATGCAGGCCGCCTTTCGGGGTGCGCGGGCAGGGCGAAGCGGGCCGTGCCCGGCCAGGGGGGATGGAGGGACACCAAACCGCCCTGCGTGAGGGAGAGTTACGGCGGTGGTGTTGGGGCGATCATACGGCTTCCGAGGGCCGCCGCGTGCAACGCGCGTGTTACGGATTCGCCGCTTCCGTGGACCCCGGCGACCGGGACGTCCGGCACCCGGCCCCGGGGCGCCCGGCAGCCGCAAGTCCGGCCGTGACGGAACGCCGCACGACCTCCCCGTGAGCAGTGGTTTTCGGCCGTCGCGCCCCGCCGTCGGCGCGGAGTTCCCTTGTCCGGGCGGCGCCGGGTGTGTTCTTGTGGTCACGTCGTGCGCGCGGAGGGGGCGACAGGTGACGAGGAAGGCCGGCGGTGCCGGAGAGCTGCTGGCCGTCAGCGACCTGCACATCGGCTACGCCGAGAACCGCGCCCTGGTGGAGGCGATGGTGCCCGGCTCCGACGACGACTGGCTGCTGGTGGCCGGGGACGTCGCCGAGACCGTGGCCGACATCCGCTGGGCCCTGCAGACGCTGGCGGACCGCTTCCGCACAGTGGTGTGGGCCCCCGGCAACCACGAGCTGTGGACCCATCCGAGGGACACCGTCACGCTGCGCGGCGTCGCGCGCTACGAGCACCTCGTCGAGGTCTGCCGCGACCTGGGCGTCCTCACGCCCGAGGACCCCTACCCGGTCTGGGACGGTCCCGGCGGCCCGGTGGCCGTGGCGCCGCTGTTCCTGCTGTACGACTACTCCTTCCTGCCTGCCGGCTGCGCCACCAAGGACGAGGGGCTGGCGTACGCGCACGGCACCCGCGTCGTGTGCACCGACGAGTACCTGCTGCACCCCGACCCCTACCCGAGCCGCGAGGCCTGGTGCCGGGCCCGCGTCGCGGAGACCGGGCGCAGGCTCGCCGAACTGCCCGACGACCTGCCCACGGTGCTGGTCAACCACTATCCGCTGGACCGGCACCCCATGGACGTCCTGTGGCACCCCGAGTTCGCCATGTGGTGCGGCACCCGGCTGACCGCCGACTGGCACCGCAGGTTCCGCGTGGCCACCATGGTCTACGGCCACCTCCACATCCCCCGGACCACCTGGCACGAGGGCGTCCGCTTCGAGGAGGTGTCGGTGGGTTACCCCCGTGAGTGGCGCAAGCGCCCGGAACCGCCGGGACGGCTGCGCCGTGTGCTGCCGATGGAGGTCGGATCCCGTTGATCGAGGAGCTGCTCCCGGACTCGGTGGTGGCCGTGGAGGCGTACGGCGACGACGAGACCGACCGCGCCCCGTTGCACCCCGAGGAGCTGGCGGTGGTGGCGCAGGCCGTGGACAAGCGCCGCCGCGAGTTCGCCGCCGTGCGCGCCTGCGCCCGCCGGGCCATGGAGAAGCTCGGCGTGCCGCCGCAGCCCGTACTGCCCGGTGACCGCGGTGCCCCGCGCTGGCCGCAGGGACTGACCGGCAGCATGACCCACTGCGACGGCTACCGGGCCGCCGCCCTGGTCCGCGCCGCCGACCTGGCCTCCCTCGGTATCGACGCCGAGCCCCACGCCCCGCTGCCCGAGGGCGTCCTGGCCGCCGTCGCTCTGCCCGCCGAGCGGGAGCGGCTGAGCCTGCTGGCCGCCCGGGAGCCAGCCGTGCACTGGGACCGGCTGCTGTTCAGCGCCAAGGAGTCCGTCTACAAGGCGTGGTTCCCCCTCACCGGGAAGTGGCTGGACTTCACCGAGGCGGACATCGAGGTCCGCGTCGACCCGGGGACGCCGCGGCTCGGCCGCTTCCGTGCCGAACTGCTGGTCCCCGGGCCCCTGGTGGGCGGCCGCCCGCTCACGTACTTCGAGGGCCGCTGGGCCGCCCGGCGGGGCCTGGTGGCCACCGCCGTGACGGTCCCTCACGTCTGACATCCCTCATGCGGGGGCGGACGGCCCGCCCCCGCATGAGGGCCACTGGCCCGAAGAGGTCCAGCGGCGCGGCTCACGACCCCGGGCACCAGGTCCGCAGCAGACGGAAGAACGCCTCCTCGTTCCCGGTGAGACCCGCGCGGGCCAAGGCGCGCTCCGCCTCGGCGAGCACGGCGGGCGGCACGAGCGGTGGCCGGCCGTCCGGTGGCCCGTCGAAGGCCGCGCGTACCGTGTGCAGTAACCGCAGATAGGCCTGGACGGCGGTGCGCTCGCGGTCGGTCAGTACGGCGGTCGGCATGGTTCGCTCTCCCCGGTCGGCGTCACACGGTCACGCGCCCGGCCCCTCGAAGGGCGCGTACGCCTCCGCACGGCGGCTGCGCACTCCCAGCTTGCCGCCCGCCACTGACAATGCCCTTGGCGATCCGTGCCGGTTCGCCCGCTCAGCGGAGGCGAAACCAGCCGGAATTCCTGGGCTGACGGCCGGCGCGCCGACCGAGCCGTACCTGTACTGCCCCGCCCCGCGTTGCCCCGCCGCCTCAGGCTGTCCCCGCCCTGCCGCCGGTCCGCCGCCTCAGGCCGTCTCGCCCTGCCGCCGCTCGGGCGTCACGGGCGCCCGGAGCCGCGCACGTGTTCCGGGCCTCGTGTGCGTTTCGGGCCTCGGGTCCGTCCTGGGCCTCGCGTCCGTCCTGGGTCTCGCCCGTGTCCCGGGCGGCTTCCGGGGCGTCCCCGGCGCCGGGGACGCCCCCGGCCCCGAATTCGTCCCCGGCCGCGGGGGCGTCGTGCGCCTCGCCCTCCCCGCGGCGGCCCAGGTACCCCAGGGACGCCTCGATCCGCCCGGCGAGATGATTGCGCCGTACCGGCCCCCGCAGCGACGAACCGGCCAGCCAGGTACGGCACTTGCTGGCGAGGAGCAGCCCGAAGGCCTCGGCCTGCTCCTCCTCGGTGACGTCGAACCGGGTGCGCGCCGCGGCCCGGTGCACGGTCGCCCGCAGGTCGGCGAGGTCGGTCCGGTCGCCGATCAGGCGCGCGGCGACCGAGACGCCGTCGACGTGATGGCCGCAGTGCCCGGCCTGCATGTGCCACAGCTCGTGACCGAGGATGACCAACTGGTGGTCGGGAGCCGTGCGTTCCTCCACCAGGACCAGGTCCTGGTCGGCCATGTCGAGCCACAGCCCGCTGGCGGTGCCGGGCGGGAAGGCGGCCGTACGGTAGCGGACGGGGCGGCCGCGGCGCCTGCTCATGGCGTCGCACAGCGCGGCGTACAGCTCGGCCGGCCGGGCCGGTGCCGGCAACGTCAGCTCCGCGACCAGCTCGCCGCACAGGCGGCGCATGTCCCTGCCGATGCCCACGTTCCTCCCCAGCATCACGACTCGGGCCGCTTGACGCTCTCCAGAAGCATGTCCAGCCACTCCGCGACCTTGTCCCGGTGCTGGTCGGTGGGCAGTTGCGCGGCCCGCCAGGCGATCCCGCGCACGCCGTGGTCCTGCAACAGCCGTTCGAGCGGGTCGTCGGCGGCCTCGGCGGCCTGCCGCTCGCGGTCGGCGAGCCGCTGGAGGAGTTCCTGCTCACTCCGCTGGAGCGCGCCCGCCAGGGCCTCGGGGTCCTCCGCCGTGAGGAAGCCGGCGTGCACCCGGAAGAAGCGCTGGATGGCGTCGCAGTGCTCCATGGTGGGGCGCCGGTCGCCGTTGATGAGGGCGCCCGCCTGCTGCCGCGACATGCCCGCGCCGTCGGCGATCTCCTGCTGCGTGTAGCGGCGCCCGTTGGGCTTCAGCCGGGTGCGGCGCAGCAGGTCCAGCCGTTGCAGGAACCGGGCCTGCACGTCCGGCTCGCCCGCGGGCCGTCCGCTGAGCAGGGCCCTGACCACGGGTTCCGGCACGCCGCAGGCCACGGACAGGCGGCTGACGTCGAAGACCTCCGCGTGCGGGACGTCGAGCCGGTCGGCGAGTGCGGTGACGCGTGCGACGACGGCCGGCAGGACAGCCGACGCCGTGGTGCCCGGATCCTCGAAGCCATCCGTCACCGACAGATCTCCTACGTCTCTCACAGGCTTCTCACAAGCGGTTGCCGTGAACTTCCCGGAGAGTAGCGGGTCGTTCGAACTCACATCCAGGTCTCGCCACAACTGTGGCCAATTTCAGCCGTCAACGGGCATGAAATGCCACGATAGTTGACACGACTCGCGTCGGAGCAGCAGGATCAAGGCGCCGCGTGAAGGCCGCAGAGGCAAGAGGGGTGACACCTCCCGATGGCATTTCAGGCAGGAGGGCAGCGGCCGGAACCGCGGCCCGGCCCCGAGAGTCCCGAGGCGCGGGCCTATCTTCAGGACTACGCCACGCTTCTGGAGGCCGTCTCCTTTCCCTCGTTCGTCGTCGACCACCGCTGGGACGTGGTCCTCACCAACAGTGCCTTCACGTCGCTCTTCGGCGGGGTCGGACCGCACCCCACGGCCATGCCGCACGACAACTTCCTGCGTTTCGTGCTGTTCCACCCGGACGCGGGCAGCGTCCTCGGCGAGCACGAGTCACGGTGGTGTCTGCCGATGCTGGCGCACTTCGAGGCCGCCATGGAGCGCCGCGGTCACGACCCCGGGCTCCAGGCCATCCGCCGCGACATCGCGCAGGACCCCATCATGGAGGCCGCCTACCGGCACGGCCTGCCGCACTGGCTCCGCGCGGTCGGGGACGCGGCCGTCGTGTCCGACGGCGCGGTCCGCCCGCTGCTGCACCCGGACCCGCGCTGGGGCGCCACCGACTGCCGCATCATCGAGGAGACCCCGGCCACCCTGCGCGACCTCGGCTGCACACGGCTCACCCTGGTCCTGCGCGAGACGCGCCGTCCCGCGTCGGTCCCGCGCGGACGACAGCGCCCGCGGCGTGCGGCCGGCCACCTCAGCGTGGTGACCGTCCCGGAGGCCTGACCCGGCACCGTCGGCGTTCAGGTCGCCGACGGCGCCGGGTTCACCCGCGTCGCCGAACTCGCCCCGGACGCCGGGCTCACATGTCCCGACCGTCTCTCGCGCCTCGCCCCGGAGGCGGGGCTCAGGCACGCCACGGCTCTCTCGCGCCTCGCCCCGGAGGCGGGGCTCAGGCACGCCACGGCTCTCTCGCGCCTCGCCCCGGAGGCCGGGCTCACGCACGCCGCCCGCCTCGCCCGCGGCGCGCCCCCGTCGTACCGCCCGCGCCCTCACCTCTCGCCGATGACGAGCACGAGCGGAACCGACCGGCACGGCACCAGCCGCAGCCCGCCGTGGGCGACGGCCCGCGCCCGTTCCAGTACCGCCCCGAAGTCCGGCCCCCGGGTGAGCGATCCGGCCAGATGCGCCGGATCGGCGGAGGCCGCCACCCGCCCACGGGTGTTCACCAGGCGGGCGGGGCCGGGCAGTTCCAGCAGCAGCGGCAGCACCGCCGCCTCGAAGTGCCGCAGATACACGTCGGCCGCGGCCACCCCCGCGAACCGGCCCGCCACGGTCACCGGCGCGGACAGCGTCAGGCTGTACTCGTCGGAGCAGAGGTAGTCGACGTAGGGCCCGGCCACCGCCCGCAACCCGGTGTCGCGGGGCAGCGCGAACCAGTCCCAGTGCGTGTAGTCCGCGTACGCCGACCGCCCCGGATCGAGGTCGGGCAGCAGCGGCCGTACGTCCCCCTGCGCCGTGCTCTGCCACCACTCCAGCCAGGCCGGCACATCGGCCAGCAGCCCCGGCGCGGCGATGAAGCCGACCCCGGAGACCAGTTCCTCGCGGGCCAGGCGCAGATGCAGCCCCGGCCGCAGGGCGGCGAGGTCGGCGGTGGCCGGTCGGCGTCCCAGCCCGTCCGCCCGCGCCAGCAGCGCGGCCGTGTCCGCGGCGGTGTCGGCGACCACGTCGAACACCGCCTCCAGGGCGCGGCCCACCCGCGTGGTCACCCGCGCCTCCATCCGGTGCGCCACGGACGCGTCCCGCGCGGCGACGGCCGCCTCGGTGAGCGCGGGGCTGTGGCTCATGGCGCCCTCCTGCGGACGGGAGCGTAGGCGGTGCGGCTACAGGGTCAGGCGTACGGCGACGAGCCGCGCCACCGACTCCCGCACGCACCGCTCGGCCGACGCGCGGGCCGCATCACGGTCCCCATCCTGCACGGCACAGATCACGGCACGATGGCGTTCTGCGACTTCTTCACGATATTCGTCGTCGCCGAACACCAGGCACAGCAGCGCCCCGACCTCCGTCTGCAGGGCGACCTGCTCCCGGGTGAGCCGCGCGGACTGCGCGGCCGCCGCCAGCTCCACATGGAACCGGCCGTACAGACGGCTGCGCGCCGCCGCGTCCGCGGCGCGCGCCAGCTCCTCGGCCGTACGGCGCAGGTGGTTCAGGTCGTGCGGCTCCGTGCGCTCCGCCGCGAGCCGGGCCGCGGTGCCCGACAGGGCGGCCCAGTGGTCGCCGAGGTCGCGCAGCTCCTCGGTGCTCCAGCCGCGCAGCCGGGACTTCAGCCGCTCCTCGCCCGGTACTTCGGGCAACGAGACGAAGCTGCCGCCGCCGCGTCCGCGCCGGGTGGTCACCAGGCCCTGCTGCCGCAGCGCCATCAGCGCCTCCCGCAGGGTCACCGTGGACACACCGAGCAGGCCCGCCAGTTCGCTCTCGCCGGGCAGCTGTTCCCCGTCCGCGAGCAGCCCGAGTTCGATGGCGTCGCCGATCCGGCGCACCACGGTGTCCACCCGCGCCCGGCTGTCCACCGGCGCGAAGACGGCCCTGCGGGCGTCGGCCGCTCCGAGGGCGCCGGCCGTCGCGCCGATCCCGCCTGTCCCGCCGGCCCCGCCCGTCGTGCCCGTCGCCCCGCCGGTGGTGCCGGCCTCGCCGGTCGGGCCGGGCCCGCGCCCGAGTTCTTCTTGCTTCACGGCCACCACCTTGCCAGTTGACCCAAGTTTTGCCTTGAGGCGGCCTTGAGATTTGAAGTATGACTTCATATGTTTCCGCTCAACGTTCGAGAGCGCCAGAAAGGTTCCCCGCATGGAGGGAATGGCCGTCCGGCTGCAGGGCCTGCGGAAGACGTTCGGGGAGACGGCCGCGGTGGCCGGGGTCGACCTGGACATCCGGGACGGGGAGTTCTTCTCGATGCTCGGCCCCTCCGGCTCGGGGAAGACGACGGTCCTGCGCCTGATCGCCGGGTTCGAGACGCCGACCGAGGGCCGTATCCACCTCGCCGGGCGGGAGGTCACCGGCCTCGCGCCCTTCGAGCGGGACGTCCACACCGTGTTCCAGGACTACGCGCTGTTCCCGCACATGACCGTCGAGCAGAACGTCGCCTACGGCCTCAAGATCCGCAAGGTGCCCAAGGCAGAGCGGCTGGTGCGGGCCCGCCAGGCCCTCGCCGAGGTGCGGCTCGGCGGCCTGGGCGAGCGCCGCCCCGCGCAGCTCTCCGGCGGTCAGCGCCAGCGCGTCGCACTGGCCCGCGCCCTCGTCGGCCGCCCCCGGGTGCTGCTCCTCGACGAGCCGCTCGGCGCCCTCGACCTGAAGCTGCGCGAGCAGATGCAGGTCGAACTGAAGGCGCTGCAACGCGAGGTCGGCATCACGTTCGTCTTCGTCACCCACGACCAGGAGGAGGCGCTGACGATGAGCGACCGCATCGCGGTCTTCCACCAGGGCCGCATCGAACAGGTCGGCGCCCCCGCCGAGATCTACGAGCGCCCGGCGACCTCGTTCGTGGCGTCCTTCGTCGGCACCTCGAACATGCTGCACGGCGAGTCCGCCCGGCGGATCCTCGGAGCGTCCGGCACCCACAGCATCCGCCCGGAGAAGATCCGGGTCCTCAAGGAGTCCGCCACCGCCGACGAGCCGGGGCTCGCCACCGCAACGGGCACCGTCGCCGAGGTCGTCTACCTGGGCGACAGCACCCGCTTCCTGGTCGACCTCGACGCCGGCGGCCGGCTCACCGCTCTCCAGCAGAACCTGGAGACCTCCGCCGAGGACGTCGCCGCCTACCGCGGCACCCGGGTCCGCCTGGCGTGGCAGCGCCGCCACGCGGTCCAGGTCCCCGACGCCCGCTGATCCACCCCACCCTCCAGGGAGAACCTCGTGCGCCTCACCCGAACCCTTCAGGCCGCGGCCGCCGCCGCGCTGCTGCTGACGGCCACCGCCTGCGGATCCTCCGGTTCCGCGGGCCCCTCCTCGGTCACCGGACTCAACCCGCCCGACCTCAAGGCGCCGTCGAAGCTGGGCGCGCCGGAGGGCCAGGTCAACCTGATCGCGTGGGCCGGCTACGTCGAGGACGGCTCCAACGACCCCAAGGCCGACTGGGTCGGCGACTTCGAGAAGAACACAGGCTGTCAGGTCCACTCCAAAGTGGCGGCCAGCTCGGACGAGATGGTCAAGCTGATGAAGACCGGCCAGTACGACGCCGTGTCGGCCTCCGGCGACGCCTCGCTGCGCCTGATCGCCTCCGGCGACGCCGCCCCCGTCAACACCGCCCTCGTCCCGAACTACAAGGACATCTTCGGCGACCTGAAGATGCAGCCCTGGAACTCCGTCAAGGGCGAGGCGTACGGCATCCCGCACGGCCGCGGCGCCAACCTGCTGATGTACAACACCGAGAAGGTCAGCCCCGCGCCCACCTCCTGGTCCGCCGTCTTCGACGACGCGGCGGCGCACAAGGGCCACGTCACCGCGTACGACTCGCCCATCTACATCGCCGACGCGGCCCTGTATCTCAAGGCCACCCGGCCCGAGTTGAAGATCAAGGACCCCTACGCGCTCGATCAGAAGCAGTTCGACGCCGCCGTCGCCCTGCTGAAGAAGCAGAACACGAACATCGGCGAGTACTGGAGCGACTACCTCAAGGAGGTCTCCGCCTTCAAGAGCGGTGACTCCGTGGTCGGCACCACCTGGCAGGTCATCGCCAACCTCGCCGCCTCCGAGGGCGCCAAGGTCAAGGCCGTGCTGCCGAAGGAGGGTTCGACCGGCTGGTCCGACACCTGGATGGTCGCCGCGAAGGCCAAGCACCCCACCTGCGCCTACAAGTGGCTGGACTGGATCGTCTCCCCGAAGGCCAACGCCCAGGTGGCCGAGTACTTCGGCGAGGCCCCCGCCAACGCCAAGGCCTGCGCGCGGACCGCCGACAAGAACTTCTGCGCCACCTACCACGCCGGTGACACCGCCTACTGGAAGCGGATCGCCTTCTGGAAGACCCCCATCCAGCAGTGCCTGGACGGCCGCACCGACGTCAAGTGCGTCCCGTACGCGCGGTGGGTGCAGGCCTGGACCGAGATCAAGGGCTGATCCATGACCGTCACCGCGCCCAGCGCCGGGCGGGGCTCGCGGGCCACCGTCCGGCGGTTGGCCGGAGTGCTGCACCGCCACCCCGGGCTCCGGCTCTCCGCGCTGCTCACGGCCCCGCTGCTGTGGCTGACCGTGCTGTACCTCGGCTCGCTGACCGCGCTGTTCGTGTCCGCCTTCTGGACCACGGACGCCTTCACCTCCGAAGTGGTGCGGGTCTGGACGGCCGACAACTTCCGCGCGCTGCTGACCACGCCCGTCTACCGCCAGGTGGTGCTGCGCAGCATCGGCGTCGCACTCGCGGTCACGGCGCTCTGCGTGGTGATCGCCTTCCCGCTCGCCTTCTACACCGCCCGTGTGGCCCGGCCGCGCCGCCGCCCGCTGCTGGTGGTCGCCATCCTCACCCCGCTGTGGGCGAGTTACCTGGTCAAGGTGTACGCCTGGCGGCTGATCCTCTCCGAGGGCGGCCTCGCCGACTGGATGCTGAGGCCGTTCGGGCTCGCCGGTCCGGGCTTCGGCCTGCCGGCCACCGTGCTGACCCTGACGTACCTGTGGCTGCCGTACATGATCCTGCCGATCCACACCGCCCTGGAGCAGCTGCCCGCCAACCTGCTCGACGCCTCCGCCGACCTGGGCGCCGGGGCCTGGCGCACCTTCCGCTCGGTCGTGCTGCCCATGGTGCTGCCGTCCGTGGCCGCCGGCTCGGTCTTCACCTTCTCGCTCAGCCTCGGCGACTACATCACCGTGCAGATCGTCGGCGGCAAGACCCAGCTGATCGGCAACCTCGTCTACTCCAACATCGAACTCAACCTGCCCATGGCCGCCGCGCTCGGCACGGTCCCCGTCGTCGTCATCGTGCTGTACCTGCTGGCCGTTCGCCGCACGGGCGCCCTCAGCAGCCTGTAAGAGGGGTGTTCCTCGTCATGCAGCTCTCCCGTCCGGCCCGCGTCGCGCTGCGCGTCGCCGCCGGCCTCGGCTTCGCGGTGATCTACGTGCCGCTGCTGCTGGTCCTCGTCAACTCCCTGAACCCGGACCGCAGCGCGAGCTGGCCGCCGCCCGGCCTGACCGCGCACTGGTGGTCGGTGGCCTGGGACAACTCCGGTGCCCGCGCCGCCCTGTGGGTGTCGGTGAAGGCGGGCCTCGGCGCCACCGCCGTCGCCCTGGTCCTCGGCACGCTCATCGCCTTCGCGGTGGCCCGGCACCGCTTCTTCGGCCGCGACACCCTCTCCTTCGTGGTCGTCCTGCCGATCGCGCTGCCCGGCATCGTCACGGGCATCGCGCTCAACTCCGCGTTCGGCGCGGTCCTGGAGCCGCTCGGCGTCGGCCTCGGCCTGTTCACGGTGGTCGTCGGGCACGCCACCTTCTGCATCGTCGTCGTCTTCAACAACGTCGTCGCCCGACTGCGGCGCACCTCCGGCTCCTACGAGGACGCGGCGGCCGACCTCGGCGCGCACACCTTCCGCGCCTTCGCCGACGTCACCTTCCCGCTGGTGCGCTCGGCGCTGTTCGCGGGCGGTCTGCTCGCCTTCGCGCTCTCCTTCGACGAGATCGTGGTGACCACCTTCACCGCCGGGCCGGGCGTCGAGACCCTGCCCGTCTGGATCTTCGGCAACATGACCCGCCCGCAGCAGGCGCCGGTGGTGAATGTCGTGGCGGCCCTCCTCGTGCTGCTGTCCGTCGTGCCCATCTACGTCGCCCAGCGGCTGTCGGCGGACACGGCGACCACGAGCCGGGTGTAGCCCGGGGCCGACGGGGCCGGGTCCCGCCCGGGTCCGGCTGGGGCTGTCGGGGGTCGGCCCGGGGCTGTCCCGGGGCCGTCGGCGGGTGCCGGCCCGCCGCCCGCCCGCGCGGGTGCGCGCGGGGCCCCGCCACCCGGCCGGGCCTGTTCCCTCCGCATGTGGTGTGTGACATAGTACTGGCGTGGGCGAGTCGCTGACCTGCGATGTCGTGATCGTCGGCGCCGGGATGGTGGGCGCCGCGTGTGCTCTGTACGCCGCTCGGGCGGGCCTGGACGTGACCGTGGTGGACCGCGGGCCGGTGGCCTCCGGCACGACGGGCGCGGGGGAGGGCGATCTCCTCGTCTCCGACAAGGAGCCCGGCCCCGAACTCGTCCTGGCCCTGCACTCCCTGCGCCTGTGGCGCGAACTCGCCGAGGAGCTGGGCGACCTCGTCGAGTACGAGCCCAAGGGCGGGGTCGTCGTCGCCTCCACCCCCGAGTCGCTGACCGCGCTGGAGGCCCTGGCGTCGGCCCAACGAGCCCGTGGGGTGCGCGCCGTGGGCGTGTCCTCCGGGCAATTGCGCGAGCTGGAGCCGTACCTGGCGCCCGGCCTGGCCGGCGCCGTGCACTACCCGCAGGACGCCCAGGTCATGCCCGCCCTGGCCGCCGCGCACGTGCTGCGGGCCTCGGGCGCGCGGCTGCTGACCGGCCGGACGGTGGGCGAGGTGCTGCGCGGCCCGGCGGGCGCGGTGCGCGGGGTGCGCACCGACCGCGGCACCGTCCACGCCCCGGCCGTCGTCAACGCGGCCGGGGTGTGGGGCGGCGAACTCGCCGCGCACGCAGGGGTGTTCCTGCCCGTGCTGCCCCGGCGCGGCTTCGTCCTCGTCACCGAACCGCTGCCGCCCCGCGTCCGGCACAAGGTCTACGCGGCCGGCTACGTCGCCGATGTATCCGGCGACTCGGCCGCCCTGCGGACCTCCCCGGTGGTCGAGGGTACGGCGGCAGGACCGCTCCTGATCGGCGCCGGCCGTGAACGGGTCGGCTTCGACCGGTCGTTGTCCCTGCCCGCGCTGCGGGCGCTGGCGGCGGGCGCGATCGGGCTGTTCCCGTTCCTGACCGGCGTACGGGTGCTGCGGACGTACGCCGGTTTCCGCCCGTACCTGCCCGACCACCTGCCCGCGATCGGCCCGGACCCCCGCGTGCCCGGGCTGTACCACGCGTGCGGGCACGAGGGCGCGGGCATCGGGCTGGCCACCGGGACCGGGCATCTGATCGCGCGGGCGCTGACCGGGGCGGAGCCCGCCCTGGATCCGGCGCCGTTCCGGCCCGACCGCTTCCCGCCGTCCGGCGCCGGACCGGCCCGCTCCGCGCGGGTCCGGGGGGAGGCCCGGTGAACCCGCTCGAACGGGCGGGGGCCCGGCCCGGCCCCGCCTTCACCGTCACCTTCGACGGCCGGGAGATCGAGGCGCTGCCCGGCCGGACGGTCGCCGCCGTGCTCTGGGCCGCGGGCGTCACCTCCTGGCGCACCACTCGGGGCGCGGGCCGCCCGCGCGGGGTGTTCTGCGGGATCGGCGTCTGCTTCGACTGCCTGGTGACCGTCAACGGCCGCCCCAACCAGCGGGCCTGCCTGGTGCCGGTGCGCCCCGGTGACGTGATCCGCACGCAGGAGGGGACGGGCCATGAGGACTGACCTCGCGGTGATCGGCGCGGGACCGGCGGGACTCGCCGCGGCACTGGCGGCGGCCGCGCGCGGGACACGGGTCACCCTGCTCGACGCGGCCCCGGCGCCCGGCGGCCAGTTCCACCGGCAGCCCGCCCCCGGCCTCCGCGCCCGGCGCCCCCGGACGCTCCACCCCCACCGGCGGACCTGGCAACGGCTGCGGGACGCCCTCACGGCCAGTGACGTGCGCGTACTGACGGGCCATCATGTGTGGGCCGTGGAGCGCGGTTTCACCGTGCACGCCCTGCGCGGCCCGGACCAGCGGGTGCCCGTCGTGGTACGCGCCCGCGCCGTGCTGCTCGCCACCGGCGGCTACGAGAAGGTGCTGCCCTTCCCCGGCTGGACCCTGCCCGGAGTCGTCACCGCGGGCGGAGCGCAGGCCCTGCTGAAGGGGGCGCTGGTGGTGCCGGGGCGCAGGGCCGTCGTGGCGGGCGCCGGACCGCTGCTGCTGCCCGTGGCGACCGGGCTGGCGGCGGCCGGGGTCGAGGTCGCCGCGCTGGTGGAGTCCACCGGGCCCGGAGCCCTCGTACGGCACGGGCGGGCCCTGGCCGCCAAGGTGCCCGAGGGCGCCGGGCACGCGGTCCGGCTGCTGCGCCACCGCATCCGCCTCCTGACCCGCCACACCGTCGTCCGCGCGCACGGCGACACCACGCTGACCGGCGTCACGGTCGCCGCACTGGACGCCGCGGGCCGCGTCCGGCCCGGCACCGCGCGGCACCTCGACTGCGACACCCTGGCCGTCGGGCACGGGATGCTCCCGCACACCGACCTCGCCCAGGCCCTCGGCTGCGGACTCGACGGGCCGGCCGTACGGGTGGACGACGAGCAGCGCACGGACGTGCCGGGCGTGTGGGCGGCGGGGGAGGCCACCGGCATCGGCGGCGCCGGCCTGGCGCTCGCGGAGGGCCACATCGCCGGCCGGTCGGCCGCGGCCCGGCTGAGGGGCACCGCACCCGACCCGCGCGGGTGGTCCGCCGCCGCCCGGGCCCGCAGCCGGCTGCGCGCCTGCGCGACGGCACTCGACGCCGCGTACGCCCCGCCCGCGCACTGGGCCGACCAGGTCACCGACGACACCGTGGTCTGCCGCTGCGAGGAGGTCACCGCGGGCGCCGTCCGCGCGGCCGTGACCGGGCTCGGCGCGGGAGACCTGCGCACCGTGAAGCTGCTCACCCGGGCCGGCATGGGCTGGTGCCAGGGCCGGATGTGCGCACCGGCGGTCGCAGGGACCGCCGGCTGCGAACTCGTCCCGGGCCGGATGCTGTTGGCCCGGCCCGTGCCGCTCGGCGTGCTCGCCCGCCACCCCGACGACGTCACCGAGGAGGGAACCCCATGACCATGACCGGCCACCGCCCCTGGCACGGTGTCCTCGTCGCCACCGCGCTGCCGCTGCGCGAGGACCTGTCCGTGGACTACGACCGCTACGCCGAGCAGTGCGCCTGGCTCGTCGACAACGGCTGCGACGGCGTCGTGCCCAACGGCTCGCTCGGTGAGTACCAGGTACTCACCCCCGAGGAGCGCTCCCGGGTCGTCGACACCGCCGTCGCCGCGATCGGCGGGCAGCGCGTGGTGCCGGGCGTGGCCGCCTACGGGTCCGCGGAGGCACGCCGCTGGGCCGAGCAGGCGGGCGGCGCCGGCTGCCGGGCGGTGATGCTGCTGCCGCCCAACGGCTACCGCGCCGACGAGCGTTCGGTCCTTGCCCACTACGCCGAGGTCGCCGAGACGGGCCTGCCCGTCGTCGCCTACAACAATCCCGTCGACACCAAGGTCGACCTCGTGCCCGAGCTGCTGGCGAGGCTGCACGGCGAGGGACACATCCGAGCCGTCAAGGAGTTCTCCGGCGACGTCCGCCGCGCCTGGCGGATCGCCGAACTCGCCCCGGACCTCGACCTGCTGGCCGGTGCCGACGACGTCCTGCTGGAGTTCGCCCTCGCGGGCGCCAAGGGCTGGGTGGCCGGCTTCCCGAACGTCCTGCCCGCCGCGACCGTCGAGCTGTTCCACGCCGCCGTCGACGGCGACCTGGCCACTGCCCGGCACCTGTACCGGCAGCTGCACCCGCTGCTGCGCTGGGACTCGCGCCCCGAGTTCGTGCAGGCCGTCAAGCTGTCCATGGACGTGACCGGACGGTACGGCGGGCCGGTGCGGCCGCCCCGTATGCCCCTGCTGCCGGGGCAGGAGGCCGCCGTCCGCGCCGCCACCGAGAAGGCCCTCGCGGCCGGACTCGCCTAGGGGCCGGGAAGGGCGGACGCTCATGCGCAGCAGACTCGTCCTGCACGCCGTCGACTCGCACACCGAGGGCATGCCCACCCGCGTCGTCACCGGCGGGATCGGCACCGTGCCCGGAGCGACCATGAACGAGCGGCGGCTGTGGTTCCGCGCACACCGGGACGACGTGAGGCGGTTGCTGATGGACGAACCGCGGGGCCACTCCGCCATGAGCGGGGCGATCCTCCAGCCGCCGACCCGCCCCGACTGCGACTGGGGCGTCCTCTACATCGAGGTCTCCGGCTTTCTGCCGATGTGCGGGCACGGCACGATCGGCGTGGCGACCGTGCTGGTCGAGACGGGGATGGTCGAGGTGGCCGAACCGGTCACCACCATCCGGCTGGACACCCCGGCGGGCCCGGTGACCGCCGAGGTCGACGTACGCGACGGCGCCGCCAGGGCCGTGACGCTGCGCAACGTTGCGTCCTTCGCCGCCGGCCTCGGCCGCGAGGCCACCCTGCCGGACGGGCGGACGGTGACGTACGACCTCGCGTACGGCGGGAACTTCTACGCCATCGCCCCGCTGTCGGAGTTCGGCCTGCCCTTCGACCGCGCCCGCAAGGACGACATCCTCGCCGCCGGACTGGCGCTGATGGAGGCGGTCGACGCCGACGGGGAGCCGGTGCACCCGGGGGACCCGTCCATCCGCGGCTGCCACCACGTCCACCTGTACGCCCCCGGCGCCACCGCACGCCACTCGCGGCACGCGATGGTGATCCACCCCGGCTGGTTCGACCGCTCGCCCTGCGGCACCGGAACCAGCGCGCGGATGGCGCAGCTGCACGCGCGGGGCGAACTGCCCCTGCACACCGAGTTCGTGAACGAGTCCTTCATCGGCACCCGGTTCACCGGCCGGCTGCTCGGCACCACGGAGGTGGGCGGACGCCCCGCGGTGCTGCCCAGCTTCACCGGACGCGCCTGGATCACCGGCACCGCCCAGTACCTCCTCGACCCCGAGGACCCCTTCCCGGCCGGGTTCGTCCTGTAGGCCG
The DNA here is from genome assembly GCF_043081525.1 of Streptomyces sp. NPDC014864. NCBI lineage: Bacteria > Bacillati > Actinomycetota > Actinomycetes > Kitasatosporales > Streptomycetaceae > Streptomyces > Streptomyces sp. NPDC014864. The sequence goes on along the minus strand of NZ_JBIBWT010000027.1, from coordinate 32,858 downwards.
CACCGATAATGTGCCGGTGATCCAGGAGGAGGACGACCGCATGGCACCGCAGCACGGCCCCGCACTGCCCGCCCTGGGCGGCAGGAGGCCCAGCTACCGGGAGCGGGTGGCGGACGCGCTGCGGGCCGCGCTGATCACCGGCGAACTGCGTCCGGGCGAGGTGTACTCCGCGCCCGGCCTCGCCGCCCGCTTCGGGGTCTCCGCGACACCGGTGCGCGAGGCGATGCTCGACCTGGCGAAGGAGGGGGTGGTCGACACCGTCCCCAACAAGGGCTTCCGGGTCACCGCCGTCTCCGGGCGGCAGCTCGACGAGTACACCCACGTCCGTGCCCTGATAGAGATCCCGACCACGGCCTCGCTGGCGACCACCGCCGACCCCGGCGACCTGGCGGCGCTGCGGCCCGTCGCGCAGGAGATCGTGACCTCGGCCGTGGCCGGTGACCTCATCGCGTACGTCGAGGCGGACCTGCGCTTCCACCTCGGTCTGCTGGCCCTCGCGGGCAACGGTCACCTGGTGGAGGTGGTCGGCGACCTGCGGCGGCGCTCCCGGCTGTACGGGCTGACCTCCCTGGCCGAACAGGGGCGGCTCCGGGCGTCGGCCGAGGAGCACCTTGACCTGCTGGACGCGCTGCTCGCCCGGGACGAGGAGGCCACGCGGGAGGTGCTGACCCGGCACCTGGGGCATGTGCGGGGACTCTGGGCCGCTCCCTGACCGTTCAGGGGCCGAGCACAGCACCAGCCGCCCTCCCCGGCACCGGGACACGCAGATCATCGTGGTCTCCCCGGACGCCCGCTCCTCCTCGGTGAGCACCGCGTCGCGGTGGTCCGGGGGGCCGGCGAATCGGGGTGCTCATCCCTCCGGGCGTGCTGCGCACGACAGGGGCGGCGACCTCCTGCCAGGATGTGAGGGGGCCGGACCTGCCGCACCGGCGAGTCGTTGATGCCCGGGCTGACGCGCGACCGTCCAAGCCGGTGTTCCCTCGGCAAGGGAGAGGCATGACCGACACAGACTCCGACGGGGCCACGAGCGGCCGGCGTCCCGGGCGCCGCGATCCCGGCTCCGGCATCGTCGACCTGAGGCGTGTCGGGGTGAACCCCGACTACTGGTATCCGGTCGCGCGGTCCGGGAAGGTGCGCAGCGGCCGGGTGATCGCAACGGCCTGGGCCGGCGAGCGGATCGCGCTCTACCGCGGGCGGAGCGGTGCCGTCCACGCGCTGGAGGACCGGTGCGCCCACCGGCAGGTGCCGTTGAGCATGGGAGTCGTGGAGGGCGAGACCCTCCGCTGCTGCTATCACGCCTGGGCCTATCGCGGCGACGGCCGCATCTCACAGATCCCCTACCTCTCCAAGGGCGACGGCCGGCCGCCGCGCGGCGTGCGCGGCTACCCCGTCCACGAGGCGTACGGCCTGGTGTTCGTCTTCCCCGGCGATCCGGAGAAGGCGGCGGACACACCGCTGCCCGAGCTGCCGGCGTTCGGCTCGCCGAAGTACAGGACCATGACCTTCTCCCGGACGGTGCGCTGCCACTACTCGTTCATGCACGAGAACCTGCTCGACATGAACCACCAGTTCCTCCATCGCGGTGTCGTCGGCAGGCTCCACCCCGAGCTGCTGGAGTACCGCACCGGCGAGCGATCGGTGGAGGCGAAGTACCTGTTCACCCACGCCGGAGGGAAGCGGAACCGCGGCGCCGGCCTGCTGGCCGGGGAGGGCCTCGGGGGCAGCGACTCCGCCGACGTGATGACCATCCGTACGGAATACCCGTACCAGACACTCGACCTGGTCCCGGAGAACGCCGAACGCCCGGCCTTCCGCCTCTGGGTCGCGTACGTGCCCGAGGACGCCGAGCAGCGCCGGTGCCGCGCCTACGGCCTCCTCATGATCGAGAAGCCCGGGATTCCGGGCGCGCTGCACCTGGCGTGGCCGCTCATCAGGCGCTTCACCGAGCGCGTGTTCGCCGAGGACCGCATGGCCGTCGAAGCCGAGCAACGGGCGTGGGACGAACAGGGCGAGGACCGCAACCACGAGGTCTTCCCCCTGATCCTGGACGTGCGCGAGGTGCTGCGGGCCAACGGTGTGCCGCTGCGCCCCCGGGGCGCCGTCTGCGGCCCGGCCTCGGGCGACGGTCGGACGGCGGTGCCCGGCGCCCATCCGGCAGGACCGGGCACGCCTGCCGGTGCGGAGCCCTCCGCGGACCAGCCGGGCGTGTGAGCGCGGGCGAGAGCCGTTCGGCGGACTTCGCGCCGCAACCGACCCCGGCAGGGCAACCGCCTCGGTGAAGTACGGGGTCCCCGTTTTTTCTCTGCCGTGACAGGCTGGTCAGCGGACTTCAGTCCCTGGCGTTCTGACGCCGGGTGGACAGCCGTTCGCGCGTTCGCGCGGAGCCAGGTGTCGACGGCCGGCGCGACGATGTCGCCGTGCGGGATGCCGGTGTCGGCGGGCGACCGCCGCACCTCACGTACCGCCGAGCTTCACATGGGCGCAATCCGACCCTTCCCTCCCGTTCGATGCCCTTGGAACACTCGCTGCGCGCATCCCCCCTGTACCGGCCGTCCGTACGTCAGGATGAGAGGTCCCTCATGCCCGAAGTCAACCGGCGCCGCTTTCTCCAGCTCGCGGGCGCCACGACGGCGCTCACGGCGCTGTCCGGCAGTATCGAACGTGCCGCCGCGCTGCCCGCGAACCACCGCACCGGGTCGATCGAGGACGTCGAGCACATCGTCGTCCTCATGCAGGAGAACCGTTCCTTCGACCACTACTTCGGCACGCTCGGCGGTGTCCGCGGCTTCGGTGACCCGCGCCCGGTGACCCTGCCGAACGGCAAGCCCGTCTGGCACCAGTCGGACGGCACGAAGGACGTGCTGCCCTTCCACCCCGACGCCGACGACCTTGGCCTGGCCTTCATCCAGGATCTCCCGCACGGCTGGAACGACGGGCACCAAGCCTTCAACCAGGGCAAGTACGACCAGTGGGTGCCCGCCAAGTCGTCCACCACGATGGCGTACCTGACCCGGGACGACATCCCGTTCCACTACGCCCTCGCCGACGCCTTCACCGTCTGCGACGCCTACCACTGCTCGTTCATCGGCTCCACCGACCCCAACCGCTACTACCTCTGGACCGGCTGCACCGGCAACGACGGCCGGGGCGGCGGCCCGGTCCTCGGCAACGACGAGGCGGGCTACAGCTGGACGACGTACCCGGAGCGGCTGGAGAAGGCGGGCGTCTCCTGGAAGATCTACCAGGACGTCGGCGACGGCCTCGACGCCGCCGGCGGCTGGGGCTGGATCCAGGACGCCTACCGCGGGAACTACGGCGACAACTCCCTGCTGTACTTCGAGCAGTACCAGAACGCCCAGCCCGGCGACCCCCTCCACGACAAGGCCCGCACCGGCACCGACGCCCGCAAGGGCGAGGGATTCTTCGACCGGCTCAGGGCCGACGTCAAGAACGGCGAACTGCCCGAGATCTCCTGGGTCGTCGCCCCCGAGGCGTTCACCGAGCACCCCAACTGGCCCGCCAACTACGGCGCCTGGTACATATCCCAGGTCCTGGACGCGCTCACGTCCAACCCCGAGGTGTGGGCGAAGACGGCCCTGTTCGTCACCTACGACGAGAACGACGGCTTCTTCGACCACGTGCTGCCGCCGTTCCCGCCCGCCTCCGCCGCGCAGGGCAAGTCGACGGTCGACGTCGGCCCGGACGTCTTCCAGGGCGACGGCTCGCACGTCCCCGGCCCGTACGGACTCGGCCAGCGGGTGCCGATGCTCGTCGTCTCGCCGTGGAGCAAGGGCGGGTTCGTCTGCTCCGAGACGCTGGACCACACCTCCGTCATCCGGTTCATGGAGCGCCGCTTCGGCGTGCACGAGCCGAACATCTCGCCCTGGCGGCGGGCCGTCTGCGGCGACCTGACCTCGGCGTTCGACTTCTCCCGCAAGGACACCCGGCCGGTCTCGCTGCCGGACACCTCCGGCTACCGGCCGCCGGACCACGACCGCCACCCCGACTACGTGCCGAACCCGCCCACCCGCCCGGTGCTGCCCCGCCAGGAGAACGGCCACCGGCCCACCCGACCCCTCAAGTACGCGCCCACCGTGGACGGTTCGGCGGACACCACGGCCGGGAAGTTCGCGCTGACCTTCGCCTCCGGCGCGCACGCCGGCGCCGTCTTCCTGGTCACTTCCGGCAACCGCGCCGACGGCCCGTGGACGTACACGACCGAGGCCGGCAAGACGGTCTCCGACACCTGGAACACCGCGTACTCCGGCGGCTCCTACGACCTGAGCGTGCACGGCCCCGGCGGCTTCCTGCGCGTCTTCGAGGGCCCCGGCACGGCGGCCGGCCCCGAGGTCACCGCCCGGCACACCGGCGACGACGTCGAGCTCACCTTCACCAACAAGGGCGCGGTCACGGTGCGGCTGAAGGTGACCAGCGGCTACGGCGGCGCGTCGCGGACGGTGGCGGTGCGCCCCGGCGCCACGGTGAAGCAGCTCTTCGACCTGACGGCGAGCAGCCGTTGGTACGACCTGGAGGTCACCTCCGACGCGGACGCGACGTATCTGCGGCGGTTCGCCGGACATGTCGAGAACGGGCGTCCGGGGGTGAGCGACCCGGCGATCGCGACCGGCTGACGGGCCCCTCTGGCCCGGTGTCTTTCCGGCCAACTCACGGTAGTGTGCCCCGGTGACCACGCATTCGAACACACCTGCAGGTTGGTACCCGGATCCGCACGGGGCGTCCCAGACTCTGCGTTACTGGGACGGCTCCCAGTGGACCGAGCACACCCACGCCGGCCAGCCGGGCCAGGGCACGCCCCAGATGCCGCAGCAGCCGGCCGGTCCCGACGCGCGCGTGCAGCGCCAGGTGCAGCAGCAGGCCGGTGTCGCCCCGAGCGGCGCCGGGGGCGGCTCCCTCTTCAGCGAGCCCGTGCTGGTGGTGAACCAGAAGGCCAAGCTGATCGAGCTGACCAACGAGTACAAGGTCTTCGACCAGAACGGCAACCAGATCGGCGCGGTCACCGAGGTCGGTCAGAGCGCGCTGAAGAAGATCCTCCGGTTCGTCTCCAGCCTCGACCAGTTCATGACGCACAAGCTGGAGATCCGCGACTCCCACGGTCGGCCGCAGCTGCTCCTGACCCGGCCCGCGAAGATATTCAAGTCCCGGGTGATCGTGTCGCGTCCGGACGGCTCCGTCGTCGGCGAGATCGTCCAGCAGAACGTCTTCGGCAAGATCAACTTCGCGATGAACGCGAACGGCCAGCAGGTCGGCGCGATCAAGGCGGAGAACTGGCGCGCCTGGAACTTCGCGATCGTCGACCACGCCCAGAACGAGGTCGCCCGGATCACCAAGACCTGGGAGGGCCTGGCCAAGACGATGTTCACCACGGCCGACAACTACGTCCTGCAGATCCACTTCCAGCTGCCCGAGCCGCTGCTGAGCCTGGTGGTGGCGACGGCGCTGACCGTCGACACCGCGCTCAAGCAGGACTCGCGCGGACTGGGCTGACGGACGGTCACAGCGGTGTGAGAGGCCCCGGTCCGGCGGGCCGGGGCACCACCGCCTTCTCCTGCGACACCGGTTGCGGCTCCAGCGTCAGGACGGCGGCCACGGGGTGCGCCCCGGGGCCGCTGCCGCGTTCCCTCGCCGAGTACGGTGCCGACGCGTCCCGTCCGGCTGTCCCGGCCCGCGCGGGCCGGGGCGCCGTTTCGGGTCGCTCGTGCCGGGGCGCCGTCTCGTTCCGCGCGGGCCGGGGCGCCGCCCGCGACAGCAGCACCACACCCGCGGCGGCGAGTGCCGCTCCCGCCAGGGCGAGGAGGACGCCCGCCGTGCCGCCGGACAGGCCCTGGCCCAGCAGGGTCAGGCCGATCAGCGCCGCCGCCACCGGGTTCGCCAGCGTCACCACCGCGAGCGGAGCGCCGAGGCCGGCCCGGTAGGCGGTCTGCGACAGCAGCAGTCCGCTCGTCGCGAACGCCGCCACCAGCAGCGCCACCAGGACCACCCGCACGCTCAGCAGCGGCCCCGAGTGGTCGGTGGCGGCCACCGTGACCGTCTGGGTCAGGGCCGAGGCCACCCCCGAGGCGACGCCGGACGCGGCCGCGTGCCGCAGGCCCGGCCGCGCTCCCGGCCGGGACAGCGCGCCGATGAGAGCGGCCGTGGCGCCGGCTACGGCCACCGCCCCGACCGGGCTCAGCACCTGCTCGGGCGCGGGCCCGGAGGCCGCGAGGAGCAGCGCGCCGAGTCCGAGGAGGGTGCAGGCCGTGCCCCGCCACTCGGTCCCGCTCACCCGCCGCCCGGCCGCCCGGGCCCCCATGGGCACGGCGGCCACCAGCGTCAGCGCGCCGAGCGGCTGCACCACGGTCAGCGGGCCGTACCGGAGCGCCACCACGTGCAGCAGGGCCGCCGACCCGTTCAGCGCGACGGCCGACCACCAGCCGCCGGAGCGCAGCAGCCGCCCGGCGTCCGCCCCGGCGCCACGGCGGGCCAGCCGCTCCTGGGCGACGGCGGCCGCCGCGTAGGCGACGGCCGAGAACAGCGACAGGACCACGGCGAGCAGCGTGGCGCTCATCGGCCCGCCCCCGCCAGGGCGTTGGCCTGGTCCGGCCCGAACTGCGCGGGGCCGCGCGCCGCCGGGGTCGCCGCGACCGACGGGGCTGCCGGGACCGCCGCCCGGTGCGGTGGGCGCACCGCCGTCAGGGCCACGGCGAGCAGGGCCGCCGCCACGAGCGCGTCGAGCCAGTAGTGGTTCGCCGTGCCCACGATCACCAGCAGCGTCACCAGCGGGTGCAGCAGCCACAGCGCGCGCCACCGGGACCGGGTGGCCGCGATCAGCCCGACCGCCACCATCAGCGCCCAGCCGAAGTGCAGCGACGGCATCGCCGCGAACTGGTTCGACAGATGGTCGCCGCGCGGCGATCCGTACACCGACGGCCCGTACGCGCGCGCGGTGTCCACCAGGTGCGCCGCGCCGAGCATCCGCGGCGGGGCGAGCGGGAACGCCAGATGCAGCGCCAGGGCCGCCGCCGTCACCATGGCGAGGACCCGGCGGGCCCAGACGTAGTGGGCGGGGCGCCGCAGGTAGAGCCAGACCAGGAAGGCCGCGGTGGCCGGGAAGTGGACGGCCGCGTAGTAGGTGTTGGCGAGATGTGCCGGGAGGCCGCCGGGCAGCAGCGGGGACTGCACCGCCCCCTCCCAGGGCAGGTGGAGCGTCCGCTCCAGGTCCCAGACCCGGTGGGCGTTGCGGAACGCCTCGGCGGTGTGCCCCGCCGCCAGTTGCCGGCCGAGCTTGTAGACGAGGAAGAGCCCCGCCACGAGCAGGAACTCCCGGACGAGCGGAGGGCGCGCGGGCGCGCCGGACTCCGCCACGGCGGTCTCGGTGCGGGGGCTCGTGCCCCGGGCCGGCTCGGCCGTCGTGGCCCGGGGCGGCTCGGCGGCGGCCGCGGCCCGGGCGTCCGTGTCCCCGACCGCCTCGGCGGCCTCGGTACGCGGAGCCGACCCCGGTGTCCCGGCGGCCTCGGTACGGGCGGTCATCCCCGGCCCCCTCGTTGACGGTGGTGCGTGTGGTGGTGCGTGCCCTGGCCCGGAGTACCGGAGCGGGCGGACATCGATACGGTAGCGTACCGATACGCGAGTGTACCGATACGGTTCGGTACCGGTACGCTGACGTATCGATGGATGTGCGCCACACTGGGAGCGGGCCGGCCGGCCCGCCGGACGCCGACCGAGGGGAAGAGCGATGACGCCGCAGGCCGCGGACCGACCCGAACCGGTCGTCGCCTCGCGCCGCTCCAAGCTGACGCCCGAGCGTGAGCAGGAGTTCTTCGACGCCGTGCTAGACCAGATCCGGGAGTGCGGCTACGACTCCGTGACCATGGAGGGCGTCGCCGCGAGCACCCGTTGCAGCAAGTCCACGCTGTACCGGCAGTGGAGGACCAAGCCGCAGTTCGTCGCGGCCGCGCTGCGCTCCAACCGCCGGTCGCGCTTCGACGGCGTGGACACCGGCTCGCTCGCGGAGGACCTGCGGTGCGCCGCGCGGGCCGCGGGGGAGTGGTCGGGCAAGGACACCAGGCTGGTGGAGGCGCTCGGGCACGCCATCACGCAGGACCCGGAGCTGAGGTGCGCGCTGCGCGAGACGCTCGTGGAGCCGGAGATCGCCGCTCTGCGGGAGATCCTGCGGCGTGGGGTCGAACGCGGGGAGGTGCCCGCCGGTCATCCCGCGCTGGAGTTCGTGCCGGTGCAGATGTTCGGAGTGCTGCGCGTCCGGCCCGTGCTGGAGGGGAAGTACGCCGACCCGGACTACCTGGTCCGGTTCGTCGAGGCCGCCGTGCTGCCGGCGCTCGGCCTCACCTGAGACCCGGGCCGCCGTCCACGGGATGACTGGACGGCGGCCCGACCGCGCCGCACCGTGGGGACGGGGGCGGCGCGCACCCCAGGCCGGGCGGGGCTCCTCTGGAGCGGAGAGGGCCCCGCCCGGCCGATGCGTGGTGCCCGGACGGGCGCGACGGTCACACGTTCCGGCCGTCGCCGCCGCCCGCGGCGGGCTTGATGCCCTTGGTGATCTCGTCGATGACGGACTGCTTCTGCCCGACGTCCACACCGAAGCGGACGACGATGATCCGCCGTGAGTCCGCGGGCGAGGGGAAGGCCAGCGACTCGACGTAGCCGTCGGCGCCCTTGCCGGTGACCGCCTTCCAGCGGACCAGATAGCCCTTCTGCCCGGCCACGGTGACCCCCTTGGAGGCCAGCACCTGGTGCGAGGTGATCGAGCCGTACGTCTTGCCGCCGTAGGACTCGCGGGCATTGGCCGCTATGTCGGCCTTCGCGACCTCCTCGGCCGTGCTGCCCCGGGTGCCCAGGAGCAGGGCGGGCGCCGAGTACGCGCCGCCCTTGGTGCACGTCTTGGAGGTGTCGCCGGGGCACTTGTACGCGCCGTCCGACGTCACCTGGGCGCCCGCCGTCAGCTGCTGGCCGTACCAGCCCCCGGGGACGGGCAGGCTGATGCCGCTGATCCGGTCGGTGACCGAGCCGCTGCGGATCTTCGGGGCCCCGGACTCGCCGGGGCCGGGCGAGCGGCCGTCGGACCCGCCCGAGCCGCCGAACGGGTCGCCCTGGCCGTCGGGGCCCTCCGGCCCGCCCCGGCCGCCCGGCCCCTGCCGGGACCCCGCGCGGTCGCCGCCGCCCCCGCCGTGCGCGGCCAGCGCGAACACGCCCACCCCGATGCTGGCCAGCACCGCGGCGGCCACCGTCACGGCGACGCCCATGCGCAGGCCGCGGCGCGGCGTGGTCTGCGGCTGCGCCGGATACGCCGGGTGTCCGGGGTATGCCGGATACGCCCCGACGGCCGGCGTCTGCGCCGGGGGACCCCATGCGGCGGCCGTCCCCGCGGCGCGGGTCCGGTCCGTCCAAGCCGTGCCGTCCCACCAGCGCTCGGTGGCGGGACCGTCCTTCGTCTGCCCGGGGTCGGGGTACCACCCGGGAGGAGTCACCTGCGTCATGCCCCCACCGTATGAGGTGTCGGTGAAAGCCGGATGAGAGGACCCGGGTTCGCGCGGGGGAACCGGCTCGCGCGGTCGGCGACGTCCCCGCCGGGCACTGCCCGCCGGAACCGAACCGGCTTCCCCCGCAGGTCTGTTGACGAACCAGCCGTCCGTCGCGCAGGTCGCGGCACCCGCCGCGTCGCCCGTCCGCACCGTCCGTCACCCGTCACGGCAACAGGTGGCCGGACCGCCCTCCGCTTCGGCGGCCCGACGGCTACTCTCGAGTTCTGTACGTCGTTCGGGCGACTCGGGGAGGTAGCGGGATGACGGAGGTAGGGCCGGGTGCGGCCGCCTCGGCCTCCCTGTGGGAGCGTGACGAGGAAGTCGCCGCCGTCCTGCGCGCGGTCGACACCCTGTGCGCCGACCGGTCGTCCTCGGGCAGCCTGCTGCTCTTCGAGGGCGAGGCGGGACTGGGCAAGACCGCCCTGCTGGCGGAGACCCGCCACCTGGCCGAGCGGCGCGGCTGCACGGTCTGGTCGGCCCGCAGCGGCGAGACCCTCCGGTCCGTCCCCTTCAACGTCGTACGCCAGTTGCTCCAGCCGGCGCTCCTGTCGCTGATGCCGGAGGAGGCCCGCGAGTACCTCGGCGACTGGTACGACATCGCCGGCCCCGCCCTCGGCATCGCCGAACCGGGCGACCGGCACGCGGACCCGCAGGGCGTGTGCGACGGACTGGTCGCCGCCGTGCGCCGCCTCGCCAAGCGCGAGTGGCCGCTCGTGCTGCTGATCGACGACGCCCACTGGGCCGACCAGGAGACCCTGCGCTGGCTCGCCGCGTTCGCCGAGCGCCTCGACGACCTGTCCGTGCTGGTCGTGGTGACCCGCCGCCCCGGGGACGTCGGCGGCGACAGCGGCCGCCATCTCGCGGCGGTCGGCGCGGCCGCCGGCATCAGCACCCTCAACGCCCTGACCCCGCAGGCGACCGCCGGTCTCACCCGCGCCACCCTCGGCCCGCACGCGGACGCCGCGTTCTGTCGCGAGGTGTGGGCCGTCACCGCCGGCAACCCCTACGAGACCGTCGAACTGCTCGCCAAGTGCCAGGACAGCGAGATCGAACCGGTCGAGGCCCGGGCCGGCGAACTGCGCGCCCTGAACCGCTCGGCCCGCGGCGGCGGCCTCGTCGCCCGGCTGGAGGACCTCGGCATCGACGCCACCCGGTTCGCCTGGGCCGCCGCCATCCTCGGCACCGGCATCACCGTCGACCTGGTCGCGCGGCTCGCCACCATGGGGCGCGACGAGGCCGCCCGCTGCGCCGAACTGCTGTGCGGCGCCCGGATCCTGACCAGGCCCGCCCCGGCCGGGGCCCGGGGCGGCGACGGGGACCTGGAGTTCGTCCACCCGCTCATCGCGAGCGCCGTCTACCACTCCATCCCGGACGCCCTGTGCACCGCCATGCACGGCATCGCCGCCCAGGTCGTCACCGACTGCGGACTCGGCGCCGCCGCGGCCTCCCGGCACCTGCTCCAGGTGCATCCGGACGACGACGAGGAACTCGTCGAGCAACTGCGCCTGGCCGCCCGCGAACACCTCGCCGTCGGCGCCCCCGACGCCGCCCGCCGCTGCCTGGAACGGGCCCTGCTGGAGCCGCCCACCCCCGAGGTGCACGCCCGCGTCCTGTACGAACTGGGCTGCGCCACCCTGCTGACCGCGCCCGCCCGCACCATCGAGCACCTCCAGCGGGCCCTGAGCATGCCCGGACTCGACGGCGACACCCGGGTGGACGCCGTCTGGCGTCTGTCCCAGGCGCTGCTCCACAACGACCAGCTGGAGGAGGCCGTCCGCACGGTCGAGGCGGAGGCCGCCCGCCACGAACCGGGGCCCACCCGGCTGCGGCTGCAGGCCGTGCAGTTCATGTGGGAGGGCATCCACGCGGGCGAGTCGAGCTCGCCGGACCGCTCCGAGCGGCTCGCCCGCCTCGCCGCGGGCTGCACCGGCCGCGACAACCCCGAGCGGGCCCTGCTGATCCTGCGCGGCTTCGACGCCATGACCCACGGGGAGAGCGCCGAGGAAGTCGTCGAACTGTGCGACCGCGCCCTCGTCAACGGCCGCCTCGCGCCCGGCCTCGGCTGGACCGACCCCGAGTGGGGCATCGAGCTGCTGTTGATGCTGGCCAGCGCCTACGCCTACTGCGACCGGCTGGACCGCGCCGACGCCCTCTACAACGAGGCCCTGCGCGCCTACGAGACCGCCGGCTGGAGCGGCGGTCACCTCGCGCTGGCCCACGCCTACGTCGGCCTCGGCCACCGCAGGCGCGGCCGGCTGAAGGAGGCGGAGGCCTCCCTGCGCGAGTCGCTGCGGTTCGCCGAGCGGGTCGGCCGCGGACTGCCCCTGTACTGGACCGCGACCTGCAACCTCGTCGACACCCTGATCGCCCGCGGGCACGTCGAGGAGGCCTGGGAGATCGCCGAGCGGTACGGGTTCGCCCCGCCCTACCCCACGACCATCGTCATCCCCGACCCGCGCTCCGTGCGCGGCCGGCTGCTGCTCGCCGTCGGCCGCACCAAGGACGGCATCAACGAACTGGAGGCCGCCGAGAAGGCGGCGGCCGTGCGCGGCCACCACAACCCGGTGATGGTGCCCTGGGCGGTCGACCTCGCCCTGGCCCTGGCGACCGAGGACCCGGCGCGGGCCGGGCGGCTGGCCGCCGACGTCCGCCGCCAGGCCGAGCGCTTCGGCACCGACACCGCCATCGGCGAGGCACTGCGCTGCGCGGCCGCCCTGGAGACCGGCCAGCGCGCGGTGCGCCTGGCCGCCCGGGCCGTCGCCTACCTGGAGGCCTCCCCCTGCCAGTACGAGCACGCCGCCGCCCGCGTCGAGCACGGCATCCTCGCCCGTTCGACCGCGGAACTCGAGCGCGGTCTGGCGCTGGCCCGTTCGTGCGGCGCGGACGGGCTGGCGGCCCGGGCGCGACAGGTGCTGGAGTCCGCGAGCGGACTGCGCTAGCGGGTTCCGTTCGGATCAGCTCGGATCAGGCTGTGCCGGTTCTCGCGGACCCGGGCCGATCAGAACGGCGCCCCCCGGGGGACGCTCTCCCCACACCTAGGATCCGTCGTCGGTCTCCTCGGCCAGCACCCGCTGGGCCACCGCGAACGCGGAGTTCGCCGCCGGGACCCCGCAGTACACGGCGGTCTGCAGCAGCACCGCGCCGATCTCCTCCGGGGTGAGGCCGTTGCGGCGCGCCGCGCGCACATGCATGGCCAGCTCCTCGTGGTGGCCGTGCGCGACCAGTGCCGTCAGGGTGACCATGCTGCGCTCGCGGCGGGTGAGCGTCGGGTCGGTCCAGATCTCGCCCCAGGCATAGCGGGAGATGAACTCCTGGAAGCGGGCCGTGAAGGGGGTCTGCCGTGCCTGCGCCCGGTCGACGTGCGCGTCACCGAGCACCTCGCGCCGTACCGCCATGCCCCACCGGGCACCTCCGGCCGCCGGGACGAAGTGCGCCCGCAGCGCCGTCAGGACGGCTTCCGGGCACTGCGCGGGCGCCAGGTGCGAGGCGCCGGGGATCTCGGCCAGCGCCGCACCCGGCACCGCGTCCGCGATCTGCCGCAGATGCGCGGGCGGGGTCGCAGGGTCGTCACGGCCCGCCAGGGCGAGCGTGGGAGCGGTGATCTCCGGCAGCCGGTCGGACAGGTCGAAGGCGGCCAGCGCGTCACAGCAGGCGGCGTACGCCTCCGGGTCGGCCCGCGCGTGGTCGCGGATCAGCTCGGGCGCCGTGAACCCGCCGCTGAACCAGCGGTCGTTCGCGGTTTTGACCAGCGGCTCCAGCCCCTCCCGCCGGACCAGCTCGGCCCGCTCCCGCCACGGCCGCGCCCCGTTGAAGTGGGCGGAGGAGCAGATCGCCGCCAAGGACGTGACGCGCTCGGGGTGGTGCACGGCCAGGTGCAGACCCACCGCGCCGCCCAGCGACACCCCCGCGTACGCGAAGCGTTCGACGCCGAGAGCGTCGGCCAGCTCGAGCACCAGGGCGGCCAGGTCGGCGACGGTCGCGCCCGGCCGGACGAGGTCCGCGGGAGAGCGGCCGTGGCCGGGCAGGTCCCAGCGCACCACCCGGTGGGTGATCGCCAGCTCGGGGGCGATTCGGTCCCACAGCGCGTACGAGGTGCCGAGCGAGGGCCCGAGCAGCAGCGGGGGAGCGGAGGCGGCCCCTTCGATGCGGTGGTTCAGGAGTTTCCCGGTCAACTTCGCTCCAGTGCACGGTCGGTGAGGGCTCCGGCGGAGCCGGTGTAGCGGGCGGGGTCTGTCAGCTCCGCCAGGTCTATGTCCTGCAACTCGGATTCCTCGGCGAGGAGTTCGCCGAGCGCGCGCCCTTCGGCCGCGGAGCGCCGGGCAAGCTCGGTGAGCAGTGTCCGGGCGCGGGCACGGCCGAGCCGGGGGGCGAGCTCCGCGGACAGCCGCTCGGAGACGATCAGCCCGTGGGTGAGGCCGAGATGCGCGCGCATCGCCGCCGTGTCCACCCGCAGGCCCTCGGCCAGTTCGGCGGCGTCGCGGGCCGCGTCGCCGGCCAGCCGGAGCAGGTCGCGCAGCGGCTCCCACTCGGCGTGCCAGGCCCCAGCCGGCCGCTCGTCCTCCGCGGCCAGCGAACCGTACAGGGTGGCCGCGAGCTGGGGTGCCCGCCGGGCAGCCGCCGCGATCAGGGTGGACCGCACCGGGTTGGCCTTGTGCGGCATGGCCGACGAGCCGCCGCCGCTGCCCTCGGCCAGTTCCGCGATCTCCGTGCGGGAGAGGGTGAGCACGTCCGCGGCGATCTTGCCCAGCGCCCCTGCGGTGAAGGCGAGGGCCCCGGCGAGGTCGGCGACCGGGGTGCGCAGGGTGTGCCAGGGCAACGCCGGTGCCACCAGGCCGAGTTCCCGCGCGTACGCCGTCGGCAGCGCGGTCGCGTCCTCGGCGCCGTACACCGAGAAGGCCGCCAACGTGCCCGCCGCACCGCCGAGTTGTGCGGGCAACGAGTCGCGCACCGGGGCCAGGCGGTCCCGGGCGTCCAGCACCAGCGAGCGCCAGCCCGCCGCCTTCAGGCCGAACGTCGTCGGTACGGCGTGCTGGGTCAGCGTCCGTCCCGGCATCACGGTGTCGCGGTGCCGGGCCGCCAGCCGGGCCAGCGCCCGTTCGGTGCGGCCCAGATCGGCGAGTACCGGTTCCAGGGTGCGCGCGGCGACCAGCATGGTCGCGGTGTCCATGATGTCCTGGCTGGTCGCTCCCCGGTGGACGTGGGGCCCGTACTCCGTGCCCACCGCCGCGGTCAGATCGGCGACCAGGGGGATGACGGGGTTGCCGCCGCCACGGGCCCGCTCGGCGAGCGAGCGCACGTCGTAGCGGGCGGCGTCGGCGGCCCGGGTCACCGCCTCCGCCGCACCGGCCGGGGCGAGGCCCAGCGCGGCCTGGGCCCGGGTGAGGGCGGCCTCCGCGTCGAGCAGCGCCCGCAGATACGCGAGGTCGCTCGTCGTGGCCGCCGCGGGCGAGCCCGCCCTTCCGGGGGAGAGCAGACCGGCGTCCGGCGCGGCGGCCACGGGACGGCCGGCGGTAACCGGTCGGTCGGCCGCTGCGGAATGGTCGGGGGGTGTGGGGTGGTCGGCGGGTGATGTCACCGGAACTCCAGGAAGACCGTCTCGCCCTCGCCCTGAAGGCGGATGTCGAAACGGTAGGTCCCCGGGGCCTCCTCGGCGGCGATCAGCGTGCCGCGCCGCTCCTCCTCCAGCCGGGACAGCAGGGGGTCGGCGGCGAGCGCGGCCGGATCGCCGGGCAGGTAGGTCCGGGTGAACAGGTGCACGAGCAGCCCGCGCGCGAACACGCACACGCTCACGTACGGCGCGCTGCGCCCGCGTGCACCGGGCCGCAGCGTCCGCGCGTACCAGTGGCCGTCGGCGTCGGTCTGGACGCGGCCGAAGCCGGTGAACTCCACCCCGTTGCGGCCGAGGAAGCCCCCGGAGGCGGGGTCGCGGCGCATCGAGCCGTCGGTCGCCGGCAGGTTGCCGTCCGGGTCCGGCCCCCACAGTTCCACCAGCGCGTCCGGCAGCGGCCGGCCCTCGCCGTCGTAGACGTACCCGTGCACGGTGACCGTGTCCGGGTGCCCCAGCGGGGCGATGTCCTCGCCGCCGCGGAAGGGCAGGGCGTACCCGTAGAAGGGGCCGACGGTGTGTGAGGGGGTGGGCAGCACGCTCTCGGGCCGGTCGGTGTCGATCCTCGTCATGGCGGGTCAGCGTCCTTCTTCGATCCAGGTGGCGTGCGGGCCGTCCAGCACGATGTCCCAGTGGTAGCCGAGCGAGAACTCCGGCACCGACAGGCTGTGGTCGTAGGTGGCGACCAGCCGCTGCCGGGCGGCGTCGTCCGTCACCGACTGCAGGATCGGGTCGTAGGGGAGGAGCGGGTCGTTCGGGAAGTACATCTGCGTCACCAGCCGCTGGGTGAACGCCGACCCGAAGAGCGAGAAGTGGATGTGCGCCGGACGCCAGGCGTTGACGTGGTTGCGCCACGGGTACGGGCCCGGCTGGACGGTGGTGAAGCGGTAGCGGCCGTCGTCGTCCGTCAGGGTGCGGCCGACGCCGGTGAAGTTGGGGTCGAGCGGGGCGTCGTGCTGCTCGCGCCGGTGCGCGTAGCGGCCGGCCGAATTGGCCTGCCAGATCTCGACGAGCTGGCCGCGGACCGGGCGCCCGTCGCGGTCCAGCAGCCGGCCGGAGACGGTGATCCGCTCGCCGATCGGCTCCCCGGTGTGCTGCCGGGTCAGATCGTTGTCGATCTCGGTGAGGTCGCGCTCGCCGAAGGCCGGGGAGGACAGCTCCACCAGCTCCGGGTCCTGGGCGACGTCGATGGCGACCGGCGGCTGCCGGGGGTGGCGCAGCACGGAGGAGCGGTAGGGGGCGTAGTCGCGGCGGGGGTGGTGCTCGACGGGGGAGCCGTCGGCGACGCGCTTCTCGTACGCGGCGTGCTCGGCCGCGATCTCCTGGTCGACGTCGTGCTGGGTGAGAGCCATGGATCTTCCTAGCGTTCGAGGACGAGGGCGAGGCCCTGGCCCACGCCGATGCAGAGGGTGGCGACGCCCACACCGGAGCCCCTGCGGGCGAGCTGGTGGGCGACCGTGCCCGCGAGGCGGGCACCGGAGGCGCCGAGCGGATGGCCGAGGGCGATGGCGCCGCCCTGCGGGTTGAGGACCACGGGGTCGAAGTCGGGCCACTCGGCGAGGCAGCCCAGCACCTGGGCGGCGAAGGCCTCGTTGAGTTCGAGGACGTCGAGGTCGGCGAAGGTCCGGCCGGCCCTGGCGAGGGCGCGCCGGGTGGCCTCGACCGGGGCGAGTCCGAAGTACTGCGGGTCCGTCGCCGACACACCGGTCGCGCTCACCCGGGCGAGCGGCTCGCGGCCGAGGGCCCGCAGGCCCTCCTCGTCGGTCAGCAGCAGGGCGGCGGCGCCGTCGTTGAGCAGGGAGGCGTTGCCCGCCGTCACCGTGCCGTGCTCGGTGCGGAAGGACGGCTTCAACCTGGCCATCGCCTCCAGGGACGCGTCCTGGCGTACGCACTCGTCGGCGGCGAGGACGACGGGGTCGCCCTTGCGGCGCGGGACGGCCACGGGCGCGAGCTCGGCGTCGAACAGTCCCTCGGCCTGTGCCCTGGCCGCGTTGCGGTGGGAGGTGAGGGCGAACTCGTCCTGCTGCTCGCGGGTGATTTTGTGCTTGTCGGCGATGAGTTCGGCGGACTCGCCGAGCGGGACGGTCCACTGCGGGTCCATCGCGGGGTTGACCATGCGCCAGCCGAGCGTGGTCGAGTACAGCTCGGCGTGTCCTGCCGGGAAGGGCCGGTCGCTCTTGGGCAGCACGTAGGGGGCGCGGGTCATCGACTCCACCCCGCCGGCGACCGCGAAGGAGGCGTCCCCGACGGCGATGGCGCGGGCCGCCTGGATCACGGCCTCCAGGCCGGAGGCGCACAGCCGGTTGACCGTCACGCCCGGCACGGAGGTCGGGAGCCCGGCCAGCAGGGCGGCCATGCGGGCGACGTTGCGGTTCTCCTCGCCGGCGCCGTTGGCGTTGCCGAGGTAGACGTCGTCGATGCGGGAGGGGTCCAGCGCGGGCGTACGGGCGAGGAGTTCGCGCAGGGCGTGGGCGGCCAGGTCGTCCGGGCGCACGCCCGCCAGGCCGCCGTTGTAGCGCCCGATCGGGGTGCGTACGGCGTCGACGAGGTAGACGGTCTTCATACGAGCCCCTCCGCGACGGTGAGCTCGGCGTCGGTCCTGGCGACGATCTCGTCGACGGACACGCCGGGCGCGGTCTCGACGAGGACGAGTCCGTCGCCGGTGACGTCGAGGACACCGAGGTCGGTGATGATCCGGTTCACGCACGCCCTGCCGGTCAGCGGCAGCGTGCACTGCTGGAGGATCTTCGCCGAGCCGTCCTTGGCGGTGTGCGTCATGACCACGACGACCGTACGGGCGCCGTGGACGAGGTCCATGGCCCCGCCGATCCCGGTGATCATCTTGCCGGGGACGGCCCAGTTGGCCAGGTCGCCGTGCTCGGACACCTGCATGGCACCGAGTACGGCGATGTCGATGTGGCCGCCGCGGATCATCGAGAAGGAGAGCGCGGAGTCGAAGAACGACGCGCCCGGCAGGACGGTGACGGTCTCCTTGCCCGCGTTGATCAGGTCGGGGTCGACCTGCTCCCCGGTGGGGTAGGGACCGGTGCCGAGGATGCCGTTCTCCGACTCCAGGACCACCTCCACCCCCTCGGGCAGGTAGTTGGGGATCAGCGTGGGCAGACCGATGCCGAGATTGACGTAACTGCCGTCGGTCAGCTCCCGCGCGGCACGGGCGGCCATCTCCTCCCGCGTCCAGGCCATCAGCCGTTCACCGCCCCTCGTGCCGAAGGAGCGGAGACCGTCCGCTTCTCGATCCGCTTGTCGGCCGCCTGCTCCGGCGTCAGCGCCACCACCCGCTGGACGAAGATCCCCGGCAGGTGCACCGCGTCCGGGTCGAGGTCGCCCGGCTCGACCAGTTCCTCGACCTCGGCGATCGTCACCCGGCCGGCCGTCGCGGCGAGCGGGTTGAAGTTCCGGGAGGACTTGCTGAACACCAGGTTGCCGTGCCGGTCGCCCCGGGCCGCGCGCACCAGCGCGAAGTCGGTGCGGATACCGAGCTCCAGCACGTACTGGCCGCCGTCGAACTCGCGGACCTCCTTCGGCGGCGAGGCCAGGGCGACCCCGCCCCGCCCGTCGTAGCGCCAGGGCAGTCCGCCGTCGGCGACCTGGGTGCCCACGCCCGCCGGGGTGTAGAAGGCGGGGATGCCGGCCCCGCCGGCGCGCAGCCGCTCGGCCAGCGTGCCCTGGGGGATCATCTCCACCTCCAGCTCGCCGCCCAGGTACTGGCGGGCGAACTCCTTGTTGGCCCCGATGTAGGAGCCGGTCACCCGGGCGATCCGCCCGGCCGACAGCAGCACGGCGAGCCCGGACTCCATCGCCCCGCAGTTGTTCGAGACGACGCTCAGCGAGCCGACGCCGCGCTCGTACAGGGCCTGGATCAGTACGTTCGGCACGCCGCTCAGCCCGAAACCGCCCACCGCCAGCGACGCGCCGTCCGGCACGTCGGCCACCGCCTCCAGGGCCGTGGCGACCACCTTGTCCATCGGAGAAGTCCCATCCCTTCCGAGCGTCCAGCACCCGAATTAGTCAGGGCACTGAGTATTTCCTCGAGGTTTCCGCTCACGCTGCCATCCGGCGCGAGAGCCGTCAAGGCCCCAGGAAGAAGCCGATCGGATGATCGGACGACGGTGGGCCGGGGGAGGTGCGGTCCCTGTATCGTTCAGTGCACTACGTAATTTCTCGGGCGCGACGACCGACCGACGCAAGGAGCGCACATGGGCGCGGTGGACCTGACGACGCACCCCGGGCACCTGGCCCGGCGGCTGCAGCAGGCGCACTACCTGCTGTGGAACACGATGGTCTCCGAGGAGATCACCTCGCCGCAGTTCGCGGTCCTGAACACGCTCGTCGCGGAGCCGGGGCTCGACCAGCGCACGGTGGGGGAGCGGGTCGGCCTCGACCGGTCCACCATCGCCGAGGTCATCAGCCGGCTCACCCGCCGCGGGCTCCTCGACAAGGTCCGCGACCCGCAGGACGGGCGCCGGTCGCTGCTGCGCCCGACGGCCGAGGGTGAGCGCACCCACCGTAAGCTCACCGTGCGCACGGCCCGGATGAACCAGGTCTTCCTGGGCCCGCTCAGCGCCGAGGAGCAGACCCTGTTCTTCGACCTCATCCGGCGTGTCGCGGACGCGGCCGAGGACCTGCGCAATCCGGCGGAACCCGTCACCGCCCAGCCCTGAGCAGGCCTGGGCGCCGGGCCCCGCCGGAGCCACGCCCTCCCGCCCCGGTCACGGCGCGTCCGTCACGCGACGCCGGTCACGCCGGGCCGGTCACGGGGCGTCGGTCAGGACGACCCACACCTGACCCCGCGCGAAGTCCACCGGCGCGCCGCCGGCGGCCGTGAACCGCGTGCCGTCCGCCGCCCGCGGGCGCCTCCAGGTGACGTCGAAGACCCGCCCGTCGCGCAGCACCTCCGCCTTCCCCGACCCCACGGTCTCGGTGTACGGGGTGCGGCTGCCGAGGACGTCGTGCAGCCGGGACGCGCGCACCTTCACGTACTGCACGACGACCGTCGCGGGCGTGACCGGCCTCCCGTCGGCCGTGACCGTGGGCCGGCCGTCCGTCGCCACCTGCCAGCCGTGCCGGGGCGCGGACCAGGTGAAGGTGAACCGGGCCGCCGGGTAGCGCACGGTGCGGGAGTTCTCCGGCCGGCCGCCGGCGGGAGCCGGACCGTAGCGGAAACCGGTGGTCAGCGCGTCCGCCCCGGGCGGCGAGCCGAGCAGCCGGCGCGGGCGCAGATAGAGGTTGTGGGGGGCCGGCCTGCCGGTCTGCCGGAAGTAGGCGCCGGGCGTGTCGTCGGGCGGCCGGGCCGAGAGCGGGGCCGCGTCGATCAGCGGCAGCAGCTTGCGCTGGGCCCCGGAGAACGCGAGCGTCGGCCGGTCGAACTGACGCAGCAGCTCCAGATCGGACTCGCGCGCGCTGCGCACCGGCCCGACCACCGGGGGCAGCCGGGTGGCGTACACGGCCATCAGGCGGCTGAGCCCGCCCTCCACCTGCTCCGTGTACACGACGTCCGCGGCCTCCAGACCGGTCTGCGGCCGGGCCGGCAGCACATTGTCGATCTTGACGGCCAGCACCGGCCCGGCGCGCCCGGCCGTTTTCGTCGGCCTCCCCCGCCCGTCCCCGCCGGACTCGCGCCCGGACGTGCAGCCCGCGGCCAGGGCGGCCGCCGCCACGGCGGCCAGCAGGGCCGCGGCCGCCCTCGCGCGCCGTGCGCGCGCTCTTCGTCCCTCGTCCACGTTCACGCCCCCGTTCCCGCGCACCGGCCCCCGTTCCCGTGCACCGATTGTCGGCCCGCCGGGCCGCCGCTGCCCAGACCCGTTCGGACCCGGTCCCGCCCGTCCCGCGGTCCGGCCGGACCGGCCGGGGCGGTTCGGCGGATGCGGGCCGGGTACCCGGGCCGTCCGCAGACGTCACGGAGGGAGCACGAGGCGATGAAGGCTGTGACCTGGCAGGGCCGGCGGGACGTCCGGGTCGAGGACGTGCCCGATCCGAGGATCGAGGAGCCGACGGACGCGGTCATCCGCATCACTTCCAGTGGCCTGTGCGGCTCCGATCTCCACTTGTACGAGGTGCTCACCCCCTTCATGACCCCCGGCGACATCCTCGGCCACGAGCCGATGGGCATCGTCGAGGAGGTGGGCCCGGAGGTGCCGAACCTCAAGCCCGGCGACCGGGTGGTGGTCCCGTTCCAGATCTCCTGCGGCCACTGCGTCATGTGCTCCTCGGGTCTGCAGACCCAGTGCGAGACCACCCAGGTCACCAGCGAGGGCATGGGCGCCGCCCTGTTCGGCTACACCCGCCTGTACGGCGCCGTGCCGGGCGCCCAGGCCGAGTACCTGCGCGTCCCGCAGGCCCACTACGGCCCCATGAAGATCCCCGAGGGCCCGGCCGACGACCGCTTCGTCTACCTCTCCGACGTGCTGCCCACCGCGTGGCAGGCGGTGGCCTACGCCGATGTGCCGCGCGGCGGCAGCGTGGCCGTCCTCGGCCTCGGACCCATCGGGGACATGGCGTGCCGGATCGCCCTGGCGCGCGGCGCGGCGGAGGTGTTCGGCGTGGACCTGGTGCCCGAGCGGCTGACCCGGGCGCGCCGGCGCGGGGTACGGACGTACGACCTGCGGGACTTCGACCACGAGAAGGAGCTGGTCGCGGCGATCCACGACGAGACCGACGGCCGCGGTCCCGACGCCGTGATCGACGCGGTCGGGACCGAGGCGCACGGCAGTGCCGCCGCCCGCCTCATCCAGCAGACCGCCGCGATGATGCCGCGCAAGCTCAGCGGCCCGCTCGCGGAGCGGTTCAGCGTGGACCGGCTCGGCGCGCTGCACACCGCCATCGACCTGGTCCGCCGCGGCGGCACCATCTCCATCTCCGGCGTGTACGGCGGCATGGCCGACCCGTTGCCCCTGTTCACCCTCTTCGACAAGCAGATCCAGATGCGTATGGGCCAGGCCAACGTGCGCCGCTGGAGCGACGACATCCTGCCGTACCTGACGGACGACGATCCGCTCGGTGTCGACGACTTCGCCACCCACCGGGTGCCGCTGGCGGACGCGCCGCACGCGTACGAGATGTTCCAGCGCAAGGAGGACGGCGCCATCAAGGTCCTGATGACCCCGTGAGGGGCTGACGCCGTGACGGCCTGACGCCTGAGGGGCCTGACGCCGTGACGGCCTGACGTCTGAGGGCCTGACGCCGTGACGGCCTGACGCCTGAGGGGCTGACGCCGTGACGGCCTGACCCCGTGAGGGGCCCGGAGCGCGTCAGGCCGGTGACCCCAGGATCTCGGTGAGGTCGTACCGGACCGGCTCCTCCAGCTGCGCGTACGTGCAGCTCCGGGCGGTGCGGTCCGGGCGCCAGCGGCGGAAGCGGGCCGTGTGCCGGAAGCGCTCCCCGTTCTCCATGTGGTCGTACGCCACCTCCGCCACCCGCTCCGGGCGCAGCGGTACCCAGGAAAGGTCCTTCTTGCCCGACCAGCGGCTGGGCGCGCCGGGCAGCCGGGCCGCGGCGTGGGCCGCCTCGTCGGACCAGGCCGCCCACGGATGCCCGGTGACGTCGTCCATGCGCAGCGGCTCCAGCTCCTTCACCAGCTCCGCGCGCCGCTTCATCGGGAAGGCGGCCGACACGCCCACGTGCTGGAGGCGGCCCCCGTCGTCGTACAGGCCGAGGAGCAGTGAGCCGACGACGGGGCCGCTCTTGTGGTGGCGGTAGCCGGCGACGACGACGTCGGCCGTGCGCTCGTGCTTGACCTTGAACATGGCGCGCTGGTCCTGGAGGTAGCGCAGACCGAGCGGCTTGGCGACGACACCGTCGAGCCCCGCCCCCTCGTACTGCTCGAACCACTGCCGCGCGACCTCGATGTCGGTGGTCGCCGGGGCCACATGAACCGGAGCCGTTGCCCCGGCCAGCGCCCCGACCAGCAGCGCCCGCCGGTCGGACAGGGGCACGTCCAGCAGCGACTCGCCGTCCAGCGCCAGCAGGTCGAACGCCACGAACGACGCCGGGGTGCGCTCGGCCAGCATCCGCACCCGGGAGTCCGCGGGGTGGATCCGTTCGGTCAGCGCGTCGAAGTCGAGTCGGCCCTCCCGCGCGATCACGATCTCCCCGTCGAGCACGCAGCGCTCGGGCACCCGCCCCTTCAACGCCGCCACCAGCTCGGGGAAGTACCTGGTCAGCGGCTTGCCGGTACGGCTGCCGAGTTCCACCTCGTCCCCGTCGCGGAACACGATGGCCCGGAAGCCGTCCCACTTGGCCTCGTACTGCATGCCCGGCGGGATCGCCGCCACCGGCTTGGCGAGCATCGGCTTCACGGGCGGCATCACCGGCAGATCCATGCTCCGACTCTAGGAGCCGCCCCGGGCGGCCGCCCGCCGAGCGGGCCGCGGCGGACGGTGGACGGGCGGCCGTGCACGGCTGTTACTCACTTTCGGGTGACGGACCGGGCGGGCATGGGGTGGCGTGACAGGGCGAAGGGACATCAAAGGACAAGCAGCACAAGCGGAACGATCCGGCAGAGCGGGGTGGCGAAAGGAGTTCGGCGGATAAATGGAGACTACAGTCAAGAGTCACGTGAATATGGGCAATTCGTAACACCCCTCGTGGAAGGCTCAAACCGCCGCGCCGGGGGCGCCACAGTGTGCGTGTGCGGCCGACCGGCCGCCCACCGCACTCGCACACCCCGCCCGCGCCGGCCACGGCCCGTGGCGGGAGTGCTCGAACCCAGCAGGGGGACCTGTGACCATGTCCACGACTGTTACCGCCCGCCGTCTGGCCGCCGCCGCTCTCACCGCCGCGGCCCTGACCGGGGCGGTGGCGCTGCCGGCCTCCGCGGCCGACCACGTCCGGCCGCACGGGCCGGGCGTGGAGATCAGCGCAGTGCACCACGCCTCCCAGAACCGTGACGGCCGTTACGACCGCTCCGGCCGTGCTCTGAACAAGGAGTGGGTGGAGGTCACCAACACCACGCGGCGCGCCGTCAACCTCGACGGCTGGACGCTCGCCGACGAGGACGGCCACACCTACACCTTCCACCACTACCGTCTCTACGGCCGCGCCACCGTCCGCGTGCACACCGGCTTCGGCCGGGACACCGGCACCGACGTCTACCAGGACCGCTTCCGCTCCGTCTGGGACCGGCACTCCGACACGGTGACCCTGCGCACCGACCGCGGCCGCTTCGTCGACTCCGTCTCCTGGGGCGGCGACCGCGACCGCCGCGGTCACGACGGCGACCGCCGCGGCCACGACGTCCGCCGCTGACCCGCTCCCGGCCTGCCGGCACCGCACCCCGCGGTGCCGGCGGGCGCCTTTCGGTCGCGGCCGCGGGTCCGGCAGGCTCCTCCGGACCCACCCGCCGGTCGGGCGGGCTCATTTCGAAGCCGGCCGGCAGTCCGGCGGGACCTCGCGGTCGCGGCCGAAAGGGCGTCGCGAGGCGCGGCCCGGTGGTCCGGCCGGATCTTGCGGCCGCGTCCGAGGGGACTTCGCGGCCGGCGGTCCGGCGGCACCTCGGGGTCGCGGCCCGTCCGCCCCGGCCCGTCCGCCCCGGTCCGTCCGATGTGCGAGGCGTGCGCGCCGGGCCTACCGTGACTCGCATGGGCGATGCGGTCGAACTCCAGGTGGCCGGCCGGACGGTGCGGCTGTCCAGCCCGGGCAAGCTGTTCTTCCCGGAGCGCGGCTTCACCAAGCTGGACGTCGCCCGGTACTACGAGGCGGTCGCCCCCGGCATCCTGCGCGCCCTGCGCTGCCGGCCCACCACCCTCGAGCGCTACCCGGACGGCGTAGGGGGCGAGTGGTTCTACCAGAAGCGCGCCCCCAAGGGCATGCCCGACTGGATCCCCACTGCCCACATCACCTTCCCCAGCGGCCGCAGCGCCGACGAGATGTGCCCCACCGAGGAGGCCGCCGTGGTGTGGGCCGCCCAGTACGGCACGCTCACCTTCCACCCCTGGCCGGTGCGCCGCGCCGACGTGGAGCACCCCGACGAGCTCCGCATCGACCTCGACCCGCAGCCCGGCACCGACTACGCGGACGCGGTCCGGGCCTCCCACGAACTGCGCGCCCTGCTAGAGGAGTTCGGCGGCCTGCGCGGCTGGCCCAAGACCTCCGGCGGCCGCGGCCTGCACGTCTTCGTGCCGATCGAGCCCCGCTGGACCTTCACCCAGGTGCGGCGCGCCGCGATCGCGGTGGGGCGGGAGATGGAACGCCGGATGCCGGAGCTGGTGACCATCACCTGGTGGAAGGAGGAGCGCGGCCGCCGCGTCTTCCTCGACTACAACCAGACCGCCCGGGACCGCACCATCGCCTCCGCCTACTCCGTGCGCCCGTACCCGCACGCCCCGGTCTCGGCGCCCCTGCGCTGGGACGAGGTGGACGCCGCCCGGCCCCGCGACTTCGACCTCGCCACCATGCCGGCGCGCTTCGCCGAACTCGGCGACGTGCACGCCGACATGGACGACCACGCGTTCTCCCTGGAGGCGCTGCTGGAGCTGGCCAGGAAGGACGAGCACGACCACGGCCTGGGCGACCTGCCCTACCCGCCCGAGTACCCGAAGATGCCGGGCGAGCCGAAACGGGTGCAGCCGAGCCGGGCACGGAAGGAGGGTCCGGCCGCCACCTGACGGCCGGACCCCGCCTGCCGCCGCCGGGCGCCTACAGTTCCTTGATCCGGACGTTCCGGTAGGAGATCACGTCCGTGGTGCTGTGCACCTGCAGTCCTATGTACCCGGAGTCGAACCGGCGCCCGTCCGTGCCCGGGTCGTCCGAGCGGGGCGGGTAGAACTCCTGGCCGCCGGTGTTGTTGAACTCGTTGATCAGCACCCCGTTGCGCAGGACCGAGTAGTGCTGGCCGACCACCCGGATCTCGTAGTCGTTCCACGTGCCCTTCTGGGTGACACCGGCCCCCGCGAGCCCGACCCGGTCGAAGCCGTAGATCGAACCGGTCTTGTACATGTCGCCGTCGGGCCGGTCGAGCACCTGCACCTCGTGCCCGTACTTGATGGCGACCCACTCCGGCCGCGGCTCCTCGGGGTGGTCGTGGACCCACGGGAACCGCACGAAGACACCGGAGTTGGCGTTGCCGTCGCCGGGGGAGTCGTCGCGCCACTGCAGGCGCAGCGAGAAGTCCCCGTACTTGCGCTGCGGGAACCACAGCATCCCGAGGCCCGCTTTCGTGGTGCCGCTGGTGAGAGAGCCGTCGGGGTTCAGCGCGAACGAACCGCCGCCCACGTGCTCCCACTTGGCGAAGGAGGCCGCGCTGCCGTCGAACAGCGAACGGTAGCCCGCGGTCTGCCCCGGCCTCCCGATCCCCGACCGGCGGGCGGCCCTGTCGATCGCCCGCGCCTCGCGCCGGTCGACGGCCCCCTCCTTCAGCAGCGCGTCCAGGACCGACCTCACGTGCTTGAGGAACAGCGCCCGGGACGTCCACTCCTTCTCGTCCTCGATCAACTCGTTGATCCGGCACCGGTTGCCGGTCACCCGGTTCGGCACCCCCGAGTCGACCGTGCCGACGATCACCGTCGTCCGCTCGTCGTACTCGGGACAGCCGGGCGCCGGTACGCCGCCGCCCGCCACGACCGAGAAACTCACCGTCCGCGGCGCCGAGGTGTTGCCCGCCGCGTCCCTCGCCCGGTAGGCGACCGTGTGCGCGCCGGCGCGGTCGACGACCACCGGCCCGGTGTAGCCGAGATAGGGGCCGCCGTCGAGCGAGTACTCGACGGCCGCGACACCCGAGCCGCCCTCGTCGGTGGCGCTCACGGTCACCTTGGCGCTGCCGACGTACGCGCCGTCGGAGTTGCGCGTGCCGTCCACGGCCGCACCCGTCACCGGCGGGGTGGTGTCCTGCGCGGGCGGCGCGACGACCGTGAAGTCCACGCTCTTCTCGACGGAGACGTTGCCCGCCTTGTCGGTGGCGCGGTAGCGCACGCTGTGGCTGCCCGTCTGATGCACCATCACCGGCGCCGTGTACGGCTGCCAGGTCGCCGAGTCCACGGCGTACTCGATCGTGTCGACCCCGGACCCGGTGTCGGAGGCGGAGACGGTGACGGTCGCCATGTCGACATAGGCGCCGTCGGCGTCGCGCCGGCCGCCGACCGTCGCCGAGGTCTCCGGCGGGGTCGTGTCGCCGGACGGAGGCGCGACGACCGTGAAGTCCACGCTCTTCTCGGCGGAGACGTTGCCGGCCTTGTCCACGGCCCGGTAGCGGACCGTGTGCGCGCCGGACCGGTCGACCACCAGGGGGGCCGTGTACGGCAGCCAGGCGTCACCGGCGTCGAGGAGGTACTGCACGCGGTCGACGCCCGATCCTCCGGTGTCCGTCGCGCTCACCGTCACACTCGCCGAACCGACGTACTCGCCCTGCGCGTTGCGCGTGCCCTCCACACTCGCCGACGTCTCCGGGGGCGTGGTGTCGGAGCCGCCGCCCTCGGTCACCACCAGGATGCCCTGCATCTGCCCGTGCCCGGGGATCGAGCAGTGGTAGAAGTAGCGGCCCGGGGTGAGCGTGACCTCGGCGGTGTGGCGGCCGCCCTGGTCGTCGTTCGGGTTGGCGAGGATGTTCAGCTGGACGTCGTGGTTGTACTCCGGGTCCGAGGTGTCGAACGTCAACGTGTGCGGCATGCCCGTGGTGTTGCCGGTGGCCGCGCTGTTCTCGAAGACGATCGTCGCCGGGCCCGCCACCGCGGTCGCCGGCGCGGAGGCGTACCGGGTGATGTCGTCGCCGGCCGTCCAGGTGAGGACCTGGGCGGCGGCCGTCCGGGCCGGAGCGCCGGGCCGTCCGGCGGCGGACGTCGCCTGCAGGCCGAGCACCATCAGCAGTGCCGTCAACAGGGCCGTGAGGACTCTGCGTTGCCGTGTCACTGTGCCCCCCTCGCCAGCCGGCCGGCGGGCGGAGTGGGCCCGCCACCGGTGTAGGTCACCCGCCACAGCGCCGACTTGGCGTCCGAGGTGAAGAAGCCGCGGCCGTAGTCGAGGACGTACAGCACGCCGTCCGGACCGAACTTCCAGTCCATGAGGTTCCTGATGCCGTCGTTGCCGACCGGCACGATCTTCTTCAGCGACTCGGAGTGCACGGGCAGTCCGCCGTCGCCCTGCGTCCCCGGGTCCATCAGCACCGCGTTGCGCGGCTGGTCGCCGTCGTAGAAGTCGCCGACGAACCACTTGCCGTCCCAGTAGGAGGGCCACTTCACCTCACTGGCACTCGACGGGTCGTACCGGTAGACCGGACCGTTCATCGCGGCCTGCCCGCCGCCCTTGAGCCAAGGCAGCCGGTAGACGGCCTCCTCCTTCTTGTACGACGGCACGCCGGCCGCGTCACGCGGGTAGTCCGGGGCGCCGCCCTGGGGCGAGTACCAGATGTTGTTGCCGGTCACCGGCGGCAGCTCGACCAGGCCGTCGTTGTTCGGCGACTCGTTCCTCGGGTGGTCGCAGTCGTACCAGCCCAGCGGCTTGGCCGGATCGGGCAGGTTGCGGTCCCGGTAGGGCTGCTTGTCGCCCATGCAGTACGGCCAGCCCCGGTTGCCCGCCTTGGTGATCACCGCGAAGGTGTCGTACTTGGCCGGCCCCCAGGTCGGCGACGGCTCGCTCGCGTCCGGGCCGACCCACCCGGCGTAGAGGACGTCGGTGCGCCGGTCCACGAAGATGCGCGCCGGGTTGCGCACGCCCATCACGTAGATCTCGCCCCGCGTCTTCCCGCCGCCCTCGTCGGTCTCCCTGCCGGTGAAGAGGTTTCCGTCGGGGATCGTGTACGTCCCGTCCGGCTCCGGGTGGATGCGCAGGATCTTGCCGTTGAGGTTGTTGGTGTTGCCGGCAGTGCGGCGGGCGTCGGCGAACGACAGGCCCTTGTAGCTGGGCTGCGGGTTGTTGCCGGAGTAACCACCGCTGAAACCGCTGGAGTTGTTGTCCCCGGTGGCGATGTACAGGTTGCCCTTGGAGTCCCAGGCCATCCCGCCGCCGGCGTGGCAGCAACTGTGCACCTGCACGGGCCACTTCAGCAGCACCTTCTCGCTGCCGAGGTCCAGCTTGTTCGTGGCCGGGTCCAGGGTGAAGCGGGAGACGCGCCGCTCGGCAGTCTGGGTGTCGCGGTTCAGCCCGGAGTGGGGTGTGTAGTGCAGGTACACCCAGCCGTTCTGCTCGAAGCGCGGGTCGAGCTCGATGCCGAGGAGGCCCTCCTCGACCTTGGTGAGCTCGTCGCCGCCGCCCTTGTTGCCGAAGACCGTCAACTCGCCCGCCAGAGTGACCTTTCCGGTCTTCGGGTCGTAGACGTGGACCTGCCCCTTGCCCTTGCCGACGTCCGGGTCGTTCCAGTCGGTCACCACCGGCCGTGAGGAGTCGGCGCCGCCGCGGCCGATGTAGAGCACGCGGCCGTCGGGGGCGGTGACCAGGCCGTGCGGCTCGCCGATCTGGTCGTTCTGCCCGGGCTGGTTGGGCCGGGTGAGCCGCTCGGCCTTGTAGTTGCCGGTGATCGTGGCCTTGCAGTCGGCCTGGACCAGCCGGGTGGTCCACAGCAGGGCGCCGCGCAGATGCGTGCGGAAGTCGGTCTCGTCGTAGGAGGACACCGTGCCGCCCATGCCGGTGTAGAAGGACCGACCGCCGTCGTAGTCGCGGCACCAGCTGACCGGGTGGTCCCAGCCGTTCGCGCCCGTCCCCGGCCGGTACGTCGACTCGCGCACCCGGGCCACGGTGTGCACCTCGCCGGAGGGGTTCCGCACCCAGTTCGGCCACTGGTCGGCGCGCTTCCACTGCGCCGGCAGGTCCTTCGTCGCCGGGTGCTGCCGGTCACCGACCTCGACGGTCGCGCGCTGGACGGCGGCGGGGCTCGCGGCGGCCGGGCGGGCGCCGACGAGCCCGGTGAACCAGTCCGAGTACGGCTCGGCGCGGGCCGCGTCGTGGATGCCCACAAACCCGCCGCCCGCCTCCATGTACGCCTCCAGGCCCGCCTCCTGCTCCGGGTCGAGCACGTCGCCGCCGCCGGTCAGGAACACGATCGCGTTGTAACGGCCCAGCCTGGTGGCGCGGGTGAAGACGGATGCGTCGTCGGTCGCCTCCACCGTGAAGCGCTCCCGCGCCGGACCGGACAGGCCGATCCGCTCGATCGCCTCGATCCCGGCGTTCACCACCGGCGACTCGTCCCCGGCCGCCGCCGAACCGTAGAAGATCAGCACCCGTACGTCGGCGCCGCCCGGGGGCGACTTGATGGACATCGTTGTCAGCGGCGGCCCCGGATCGGGGCGCGCGCTCGCCGGAGGGCCCGAGAGCAGTCCCGCCGCGACGACTCCCGCCGCGACCCTGGCCGCCCAGAGCCGCCCTCGCCGTCTCGAACCGCCTAAGTGCACAGGTCCTTGATGCGATGTGAACCGCATGTGGTCACCCACCCCTCGTCGGTCACGGCAAACGCATAGGAAGCTAGACCTCTTTGCCCGACCCGCCAATAGGTTGGGACCGCAATGCCTTGAACTTTGTCCTGAGTGTGGATGAACGCCCGGGGTGCCGGTACCGTCGCGGGGTCCGAGTGACGTCCTCGGATCGACCTACCAGGGTGGGGAGTTGGGCATGGACCGACGCGGATTCAACCGGCGGGTGCTGCTCGGCGGCGCGGCCGTCGCGACATCGTTGTCCCTGCCGGAGACGGCGTCCGCGGCCCCGGCCGCGAGCACACCGCCGCGTACCGCGCCGGCCGGCGGCGAGGTCCGGCACATCAGGCTGTACGCCGAGAAGCTCCCCGACGGACAGCTGGGCTACGGCTTCGAGAAGGGCGGGGCGACCGTCCCCGGGCCGCTGATCGAGCTCAACGAGGGCGACACCCTGCACATCGAGTTCGAGAACACTCTCGACGTGGCCGCGAGCCTGCACGTCCACGGCCTGGACTACGAGGTCTCCAGCGACGGCACGAAACTGAACCGGAGCGACGTCGAGCCCGGCGGCACCCGCACGTACACCTGGCGCACCCACGCCCCCGGCCGCCGCAAGGACGGCACCTGGCGGGCCGGAAGCGCCGGTTACTGGCACTACCACGACCACGCCGTCGGCACCGAGCACGGCACCGGCGGCATCCGCAAGGGCCTGTACGGACCGGTCGTCGTCCGCCGCAAGGGCGACGTCCTGCCGGACACCACGCACACGATCGTCTTCAACGACATGACCGTCAACAACCGCCCGCCGCACACCGGTCCCGACTTCGAGGCCACGGTGGGCGACCGTGTCGAGTTCGTCATGATCACGCACGGCGAGTACTACCACACGTTCCATCTGCACGGTCACCGCTGGGCCGACAACCGTACCGGCCTGCTCACCGGCCCGGACGACCCCAGCCGGGTCGTCGACAACAAGATCGTGGGCCCGGCGGACTCCTTCGGTTTCCAGGTGATCGCGGGGGAGGGCGTCGGGGCGGGTGCCTGGATGTACCACTGCCATGTGCAGAGCCACTCCGACATGGGGATGGCGGGGCTGTTCCTGGTACGCAAGACGGACGGGACGATCCCCGGGTACGAGCCGCACGAGCACTGACCGGCTCCGGGGAGAGCGCTCTCACGGTCCGGTCCTGCCGGGGCTATCCTGATCCGCAACCGCAGGTGAGGAGTGCCCAAGTGACCGAGACAGCGCCGCGTCCCACGCTCGAGGCCGTGGCCGCACGGGCGGGGGTGTCCCGGGCGACCGTCTCCCGCGTGGTGAACGGTTCGGACGGAGTCAGGGAGCCCCTGGCCGAGCGGGTCCGGCAGGCCGTGGAGGAGCTCGGTTACGTGCCCAACCAGGCGGCCCGCAGCCTGGTCACGAAACGGCACGACGCCGTCGCCGTGGTCATAGCCGAACCGGAGACCCGGGTCTTCGCCGACCCCTTCTTCGCCCTGCAACTGCGCGGCATCAGCAAGGAACTGACCGCCCACGACACGCAGCTGGTCCTGCTGCTCACCGAGGGCCGGGACGACCACGCACGGGTCGGGCGCTACCTCGCCGGGGGCCATGTCGACGGCGCGCTCGTCTTCTCGCTGCACCTGGACGACCCGCTGCCGGAGCTGATCCAGCGCGCCGGGGTGCCCACCGTGTTCGGCGGGCGGCCCGGCTGGAGCGACGGCACGCGCGGGGTGGCCTACGTCGACAGCGACAACCGGGGCGGCGCCCGCGAGGCCGTACGGCATCTGGTCGGCCTCGGCCGCACCCGGATCGGGCACATCTCCGGAGCCCTGGACCAGACCTCGGCGGCGGACCGGCTCGACGGCTTCCGGGACGTCATGGTCGACGTCGATCCCCGGCTGATCGTGGAGAGCGACTTCACCCCCGCCGGCGGGGAGCGCGCCATGCGCGAACTCCTCGACCGCTGCCCCGGACTGGACGCCGTGTTCGCCGCCAACGACCTCACCGCCTCGGGCGCCCTGCGCGTCCTGCGCGAGCGGGGACTGCGGGTCCCGGAGGACGTCGCCGTGGTCGGCTTCGACGACATGCTGCCGGTGGCCGAGCAGACCGACCCGCCGCTGACGACGGTCCGTCAGGACATCGAGGAGATGGGCCGGCTCATGGCCCGCCTGCTGCTGCGCGGATTCGACCGGCACGGCGCCGGGCAGGGCGTGGGAGGCGTGCCGTCCAGCGTGATACTGCCCACGACGCTGGTGCGGCGCGCCTCCGCCTAGCTGTTCTGTCCACGGAGGTTGGTGACGCAGGTCTCGGCTGAGAGATCTTGAAATGGGTGAGGGCCCTCTGGCCTGGTGTGGATTGCGACATCTGCA
>NZ_JBIBWT010000026.1:0-82064 GCF_043081525.1 Streptomyces sp. NPDC014864 | reverse complement strand
CCGCAGACACGACGCGCCGCCGCTACGCGGCGGATCCGCGCAAGCGCTGACCTGTAGCCCGGAACTCCGTTCCGGGCTACAGGTCAACTCCGTTGCCCCGTAGGGGAATCCGGCTCCGCCGGATTCCCGCCCCCTTCCGGGCCTGCTCCGCAGTCCCGGAAGGGAGTTGACGGGTGCTCCGCACCCGTCAAAGGCTGGCAGCAAGAGGGTGGGTGAGAGGGGGTCAGGGATTCGCTTCGTCACCTGGATGGTTGGCTCGGTGCGTCTCCTGACTGGGCCACAGGCCTAACCACATGTCACCATCCCGCACAACGCTGTGTGTCACTGTGAGGGGGCGGATAGATTCTGGGATGATAGCGGGGTATCTCTCTCAGTGAGCGCGAATGAGATATCCGCTGGAGGGTCCGTAAAAGCGTTCCTGTTCGGGCCTGTTGAGGGGCACTATATTCCGCCGGAAACGGCGGACTGGAGGGGACAGTATGCCGCAGATGGAGTTGCGTCCGCATCAGGTTGAGGCGGTCGATGGGGTCCTTCGGAATCTCTCCGTTCCGGTCGGTGGTCGGATGCCGCCGAAGGGGTTGAGGACGCAGGTGATCGCTGCTACCGGTTCCGGTAAAACGCTGATCGGGGTGGAGTCCGCGAACCGGCTTTCCGCTCGCCGGGTCCTGGTCCTGGTGCCCACGCTCGACCTCCTGACCCAGATGGCCCGTGCGTGGCGTCGTGGCGGGCGTAGGGGCGTGATGGTGGGGGTCTGCTCCCTGCGGGCGGAGGAGAGCGACGGTCTGCCGTGCACGACGGATCCGGAGGAACTGGTCGCCTGGACGCGGGGTCTGGAGTCGGTGACGGTGTTCGCCACGTATGCGGCCGTGGGGCTTCGGATCCTGCAGCGGGCGCATGCGGCCGGCCTGGCGGTGTGGGACCTGATGGTCGTGGACGAGGCGCACCGGACCAGCGGGGATGCGGGCAAGCCGTGGGCTGCGGTGCACGACCAGCAGCAGATCCCGGCCGTACGGCGGCTCTACATGACTGCGACAGCGCGTGTCTGGGAGGCTGAGGGTGGGGCGCCGGGGCTGGTGGCCAGTATGGATGAGGACTCTGCGGTGTTCGGGCCGGTGGCCTACAAGCTGAAGCTGTCGGAGGCAGTCCGGCTGGGGTTGGTGGCGCCGTATCAGGTGCTGTGCTTGGACATCCGCGATCCCGAGTTGCACGCGGCGCTTGGGAGCGAGGACACCGGCTCGCCGGCGGTGCGCGGTGCGCGGCTGGCGGCCGTGCAGACGGGGCTGATGCGCGCCGCGACCGTGGAGCGGTTTCGGCGGGTGCTGTCCTTTCACAGCCGGATCGGGGAGGCGGAGGCGATGGCGGCCGGCGTGCCGGCCATCGCCGCCCGGCTCGCCGAGGACGCCCCCGACACCTTCCCACCCGCCGAGCGCGTGTGGGCCAACTGGCTGTACGGCGAGCACCCGCCCCGCCACCGCCGCCAGGTCCTGGACGAATTCGCGTCAGACTTCCTTGGTGGAGGTGAAGAGTTCGAGGGCCGCGATATTCCGGCTGCTTTGCGGGTGTTGAGCTCCGTTCGTGTTCTGGGAGAAGGTGTCGATACCGCCGAATGTGATGCGGTGCTTTTCTCTGACGCGCGCGGCAGCATGGTGGATATCGTGCAGATGGTCGGGCGGGCGTTGCGTATGCAGCCGGGTGAGGGAAAGCTGGCCACTTTGATCGTGCCGGTATTCCTCGGACCCGACGAGGATGCGAATCAATTGCTCACCTCGGACACCTACGGCACCCTCGCCAAGATCCTCGGAGCCCTGCGAGCCCACGACACAGAGACCATCGAAGCCCTCGCCGACCCCCG
Source organism: Streptomyces sp. NPDC014864 (assembly GCF_043081525.1). Lineage (NCBI taxonomy): Bacteria > Bacillati > Actinomycetota > Actinomycetes > Kitasatosporales > Streptomycetaceae > Streptomyces > Streptomyces sp. NPDC014864. The sequence continues at coordinate 80,212 of NZ_JBIBWT010000026.1, read as the reverse complement.
CCTCCGCAACAGCCGCCCACGGGGCGAACACGAGGATGGCGAAGGCGAGGATGGCGAAAGCGAGTTCGCCGACGACCCGGACCAGGACACCGGGGGCGGAGAGCGGGAGCTGCGGACTGCTGCGGCAGCCGGGGTGCTGCGGTTCATGGAGGAACGCGACCCGGCAGCGCTTGCTCAGTTCGTGCGCCTGCGGGTCATCGACCCCGAACGTGTCTACTGGCGGCGCGGCATCGAAGCCGCCACGCGATGGCTGCGGGAGACCGGCAGCAGCGAGCTGCGCGTGCCCTACACGTACGTCACCCCCGAGGAGTGGCCGGCGGGCATCAGCGGCCATCCTCTGGGGGTATGGGTCGCGGATCAGCGCCACTACCACGCGGCAGGGACACTCGAGCCGGAGCGCGTGGCCGAGCTGGAGGCGCTGGGCATGGTCTGGTCGGTGCAGGACACCGCCTGGGCCGAAGGCCTGGCCGTCGCCCGCTCCTACGCGGCCGCGCACGGCGGCATGCTGCTGCCCCCGGCCACCACAGTCTGGGACGGCTACCCGATTGGGACATGGGCCAAAAACCAGCGCGCAGCCGCCCGCAAGACTCGAGAGAACGCCGAACGACGCGCCGCAGGTGAGAAGGACATCCCCTACGCCGGGGAGCTATCCCTGGGCCGCTTGGAGGCGCTGGAGGCCATCGACCCCGGCTGGTGCCCCCTCGGCTGGGACATCGCCTGGCAACGCGCCTTCCGGCTCGCCCACGCCCACGTGAAGGCCGGCGGAACCCTGCCGACGGCTGCGGGCCAGATCATCGTCCAGGGCGAGGACCTGGGGGCATGGGCCGCGGCGCAGCGGCACGGCTGGGACAAGCTCCTGCCCGCCCAGCAATGGCTCCTGGAAAGCACACTCAGGCTGGAGCCAGCAGGCGAGGACGAACGACCCGCACGCCGCTCCCAGGGTGCTGCGTGGGAGCGGAACATCGCCGCGGCCCGACAGTTCCACGCACGCGAAGGCCACCTCACCGTGCCGAGGAAGCATGTTGAAGATGTCGACGGCGAGGCGGTCGGACTGGGCCAATTCGTCAACAACACCCGCAGGCGCGCCGCGACGCTCAGTGCGCAGCGGCGTGCCGACCTCGATGAGCTCGGCATGCGCTGGTAGGGCACCCCGGTGTGCGGGTGTCGCGACTGTCGCCCCCGCCTTGGTGATCACGCCGAGAAACGAGATGGCGCCCCGAAGCGCATAGGGGAGACGGTTGGCGCCGCGTCGGCTGGCCTGCTGCAACCGGGGGACGCGGACCAGCCACGTCGTCACCGCAGCCCGGACCAGAGCAGTGATGAGGCCTGCGGCGACGCTAGGAAGCTACCGCGCGTCCCGTAAGGGCTGGTGCCCTGGGAGGATGTCCTGGTGGTGAGCACGCAGGAGTGGGAGGAGACACGTCGCCGACTGCACTTCGGGCAGCGCATTTCCGGAAGGGTGGTCCAGGTACCAAGGTCAGGCGCGATCGGCGTCTTCGTGGACATCGGACTCGTCGTCGGCGGCTTCGTCGACGTGCTGTTGCTGCCGGAAGACGCCGCTCGGTGGCCGACGGAGGGCACCGAGGCTGAGTTTGAGGTCTGGTGGGTTGATGAACGGCCCCAGGTTCGGCTGAAGCCGGTAGATCCGCGGTTCCTGCGAGAGGACTTCGACGAGTGGCTCACCCGGTGGCGACCTGGGTGGCCCCAGGAGTTTGGTCTACCAGTCCTGGCCATCGACCCGCCGCCTACAGGTCCTGACAGCGTCGGCTGAGGTAATCACCTACAGCTCAGAGCGAGGTTGTGTAGCCGGGCGATGGGTCAGCGCGCAGCGGCTCGGCTGGGAAAAGCTCCTCCCCGCCCAGCAATGGCTCCTCGAGGCCGCCCTGGGGCTCGAGCCCGCCGCGCCGGACGAGCAGCCCGTGCAGCGCACCCAGGACGACAAGTGGGCGCTCAACCTCGCCGCCGCCCGGCAGTTCCACGCCCGGGAAGGCCACCTGCGCGTACCGAGGAAGGCCATCGAACGGCTCAACGACGGCGCCGAGGTCTGACTCGGCACCTGGCTCGACAACGTCCGGCGTACAGCCGGGAAGCTGAGCCCGCAACGCCGCACCGACCTCGACCAGCTGGGCATGCGCTGGTGAGGGTAGGGGTCCAGGGTCGGATCCGTGGCGAGCGCAGTCGGCACGGACCCGGCTCTGTGCTTGCCTCACCACCCTGTCGCAGTACGTGCGATGGGCCTGGCCAGGGTAGGGCTCGCAGCGTTTCGTGCCGAACACTCCGACCTGTCCCGGCACATGCTTGGCGGGCACTTCACCGACTCCCGAGCCTTCTGGAAGGCAGTGGGCGTTGGCATGCCCGGCGACTACCAGCAGTCCCCGACCTGCCCGCACGTCGACAAGATCGGGTAAATGAAGGGGCGCATCCGCTCGCTGCTCAACCCGGCACGCCAGTGCGGACGCGGAGACGTGCGCTCGAGCCCACGTCGTTCAGACGATGGGCAGTTGCCCGAGCGGCCGCCCCTTGTGGGCCCGAGCCGTAAGGACCGCGGCCACGGCGGTGTCACTCGCGAAGGACGGTCCCGGCCAGGTGGCCGGGACCGGTGCCGGCTCAAGCTGGATGCCGGTGCCGAACGACCGGGCCGCGTCGAAGAGGGTCTGCAACGTGTGGACGCTGGCCAGGTCGAGCGCGCCGATGAAGGTGCTCCACGTCTGGGTGGCAGGGTCGTAGGCGGACACCTCGCGCAGCGCGGCCAGCTGCTCCTGCCAGCGGGTGTCGTCGGCGCGCGCCGCCCAGATCGTGAGGTGGAGCAGCCAGCGGTCGTTCGGGCGCAGGGTCGGTAAGGAGGTCATGTTCCGACCGTAGAGCGCGCCGCTGACATCGAGCGGCGGTCAGTTCTGTGTGGTGCGCTTGCTGAGGATGTCGTTGGCCTGCCAGGCCAGCCGGTAGGCGAGGATGACGATCTGCAGGAGTTCCGGGGTGGACGGGATTTCGGGGGGTCGGATGTTCGCCCCGACGTGGTGGTAGTGGACGACGTTGGCGACCGCGGCGGCGCCGGCGGGGAGGCGTCCGTCCTCTTCGGCGCGGCGGAAGGTATCGACGATGTGCGACGACCACATGCCAGGGATGGCGTTGTAGAAGGCGTGGGAGATCTGTCCGGCGGTCAGCCGGAGTACCTCCCAGCTGGAGGCGATGGCCTTCGCGGGATCGTTGGCGGCTGCTGCGCAGGCGTCGACAAAGCTTATGCCCGTGGCCAGTTCGGGGATGTCCGAACGCACGAAGGTCAGCCAGTCCGGCGTCGCCTGGGCGGTGACGGGTCCGCGGGCCTTGACCCACAGCTCGCGCACCTCGTCCTGGTCCGCGCCGAGGACTGTGGCGAGCGCCTCGGTGACCGCCCAGGTGGGCAGGCGCCGTCCGGCGAGGGCCTCGCTGATCGTGCTCTTGCCGTAGCCGGTCCGCTTGGGCGAGTTCCCGCCGGGACGGCGCCCCGGCCTGGGCGTGCAGACGTGCAAGGTGGCGGGAGAAGTCCTCAACTGCGGTCACTCGGGCCTCCGATGACGCTGTGCGGTCGTGCGCGCCCAGCGTAGGAGGGGGTCGACCACGTTGTCCGGCGGTGTCCGGAGGCCGTCCGGACGCCGCCGGACTGCGGCCGAAGTGCTGTCCGGACACCGTCCGGACAGGGTTCCGTGGGTGCCGAAACGCTCTGAATTAGCCCAGCTGAGAGGGCGATTAGAGCGCGCCCACAAACTTTTTTCGAGCAAACCTAATGCTTTTCGTCACCGCCTTGCATACAGCAGAGCGTCAGGTCTTACAACCAGCATCTGCGCGAGCACGGCGGCGAGACACAAGGAAGAGTATGCGCTCTAACAGTACGGGGGGTCCGGAGACCCAGTCCCGGACCAGCACGGGCAGCACCACCGAGGAGCTGCCGGAGGCGATCCAGTGCGACGTCGACCGCGTGAAGGACCTCGTCGACACCGGCTTCACCGGGCGCCTGTGGCAGCAGACGGCCGACGAGCTCTTCGGCTACGCCTTCAGGCCGCTGATGGTCGCGATGCGGCACACCCACAAGCTCGCGGCGCTGACCGCGAAGTCCAAGACGCCGCTGAAGATGAGCGACGAGGAGCGCTCCGCCCTGCACCGCAACTCCGCGGACCGCGAGGACCTTGCCGTGCGCACGATCTACGTCGCGCTGGAGACCTTCCCGGAGCTCCTCAAGCGGGGCGGGTACGCACCATCCGCGCACCGCGGCAAGAACGGCCGGCCGACGAAGCTCACCTCGTTCTTCTACGGCCGCTGCGGGCTGGTCTTCCCCCGCGTCTTCTACACCTGGCGAGACGAGCGCGAGGACCGCTTCGAGCGGCACGCGCGGCGCATGCCCGACGAGATGCTCGCCCGCGTGCTGGGCCTGGACGGCCCCGAGCTGGCGGACGCGGGTGTCGCCCAGCTGTGCGACACCCTCACCGGCATGATCACCAAGCTGAAGCCGCGCGACCGGGCCGTGTGGCTGATGACCCTGGACGGCCTGTCCAGGAGCGAGATAGCCGACGAGCTCGGCATCAAGATCGGCGACGTGGAGAACGCCCGCTACGCCTTCCGCATCAAGGTCAAGAACCGGCGCAAGACCGGCGAGCTGCATATCCCGCCGGAGATCGAACTGGAGTGGGCGCGCGCGAAGGCCGCGGAGAAGAACTCGAGGGGGGCGGCCCGATGAGCACGCCCGCACAGTCGTCGCCGCGCGCCAGAGTCCGCCGCGCGGCGGTCGGAGTCCTCAGTGGAGGCGCTGTCCTCACGGCCTTGGAGATGGCCAAGGCCCCTTGGGAGGCCGTGGTCGCCGCCGTGGTCGGGACGCTCGTGGTGTCCCTCGTCCTCGGCCTGGCCCAGATCGTCATGCCGGAGGAGTCCGAGCACAAGCGTGACCTGCTGCTCGCGTGGATTCGCCACCTCGAGCGCCGGGCCAAGGCTCAGGAGCCTCGGCCCGCGCGATTCAACAGCAAAACGAGGGCCCGCCGGTGACCGGCGGACCCGGATACGGTGACGTCTTCGTGCTCATCACTGCGATCGCCCAGCAGGTGCGCGTGTGCACCTGGTTCGCCAGGCGGTACGACCGAGCGGCGGCGCGCGACCCGGCCGCGCCGGGGCCTTGTGTCGGCGTCCCCGTGGTGCACTGCGACCGAGTCGACGCGGGCGGTGGCGGACCGCCGTTGCCCATCGCCGTTTCCGTCCCCACTAACCGGCACCGGGGCGACCGGTCACCCGACCAGTGGCGCCCTCAACGGGTCGCGCTGCGCGACCGCGCGCCACGAACAGGAGGAGCGCCAGGGCTGGCAGGTCCAGCTGCTCGTCGTAGCCCTTCGTCCAGAAATTCGCCGGGATCTGCAGGAAGAGGTTCTCCTCCGTGTCGCCGCGGGGGGGGCGGTCGTACGGCTTCCCACTGCCGTCCTCACGCAGGAGGGGGAGGGTGATCTTGATTCCGGTGCAGTGGCAGGTGATCAGCTGGCGCTGCTCGAGGCGGCGCGGGTGCGCCAGGCGCCGGTGCGGGCGGACTGCTCGGCCGCAGTCTCCGCGATGTCCATCATCCGGGCCCACACCGCGCTGTCGTGCGTGGTCGACCAGCCACTCGTTCCGCTGCTGCACGCCAGCCTGGGACGAAGCCGTGTGCGATGGCGCGGGCAGGGCGAGCAATGGGATCCCACGTTGCAGCGTCAGCCGTCGATCCTGGCTTTAAGTGGTCACGTCGGGTCTGCTCGCGGGAGAACGGTCGCGGGGGACGGAGAGGATGTCGGCAGCTTGTGGGCGGCTGCGGCAGCCGCATCCGTGTAGGGGCGGGTGTAGCGGGCAGCGGCGTCGAAACTCAGCCCGAACAGCTCGCAGGTCATCCGCGTGTCCCCGGCCGCCAGGGCCTCGTCGACAATGCGATCCGCGCGCAGCAGATGGCTGGAGGACGGGTACCTGCGGTACAGCCAGGGTCGACTGGCCGGGGTGGTGGTTGCTGCGCTGCGGTGGGTGAGGAAGAGGTGGAGGTTGGCGGTGCGTGGCCACGTCGCAGTGCGGTGGGTGAGGTAGGCGGACAGGCGGGCCTGGACGGGTTCGGCGAGCAGGACGGTGCGTTTGGGCAGGTGTAGGCGGCCCTGGTCGAGGTCCAGGTCGGTGAGGGTGAGGCGGCGGATCTCCTGCAGGCGCAGGGCGTGGAAGGCGAGCAGGGCGGTGATGACAGCGCGGGCGGGATCGGGCGAGGTGAGTGCCTCACGGATCGGGGCGAGGTCGGCCGGCAACGGGAGGGGGCGGTGGTGGCTGCCGACCCGCAGGTGATGGGCCGGGTTGCGGGGCGCGTCGTGGTGGGTGTGCAGGAAGGCGAAGACGGTGCGCAGCGCGGAGGCGGTGTTGATGTAGTTGCTGCCGGTGAGGTGGCAGGCGGCCAGGTGGTGGTGGAGCGCCATGGCGGTGACGTGGGTGAGGTCGTTGATGCCGGCGGCGGCGAGGCGGGTGAGGACCGGTAAGGCAAAGTTCAGATGCTGGCGCATGGTGATCGGAGAGCGGGCTCGTACGCGGGGCGGTTCGGTGCGGCCGTGCAGGCGGGTGGTGAACCAGTCGGCGATCTGGCTGTGCATCGGCTCGGGTAGGGCGGCAGTGGTGCGGGCGAACCAGGCTTCGATGGTGGCGGAGAGGTCGTCTCCGAGGAAGCGGTAGTCGGTCAGGAATTCGCGTAGCAGGCGGGCTCCCAGGTCCTTGCCCGAGAGCTGCTGCAGCAAACCGGCCGGCACCGGGCCACCGGGGGTGTTCTGCACTGCCAACAGGATCCGCAGGCCCTGGCGGCAGCGGACCAGGGTGGTATGCGACCAGCCGCGGGATCGGCCCCAGGTGGTCAGTTCCCGCTCCAGCCAGCCCGACAACACCGGATCTTGTGGGACACCGCCCGAGGCAGTGAGCATACGCGGCGTCGCCGGCTCGAAGAGTGTCAGTTGCCGGTGGGTGAACGGCACCAGCGGCGCACCGGTCGGTGTCGCGGGCGGAGGGCGGGTGGGCTTGCGTTCCTGGGCGCGGGTGTTGGCGAAGGACAGTTGGACCCAGCCGCAGGCGAGGGCGTCTTCGTAGGAGGCGTGGCAGTCGCCCGTCGCACGACGCAGCCGGAGGCGCTGCACCCAGCACATCCGGCACACCCGGTCATGGTTGAGCGCGACCGTGCGCCGACACCAAGTGCACGGTCCGCCCGGGCCGGTGCGGGTGAACTTGCGATGCCAGGACAGACAGCCCCAGCACCGCCACTTCGACGTAGCGCTGACACCCCAGGCGTAGCAGTCCGGGCAAGCGTCGCGGCGGTCCGGTGAGAAGGGGTGGCAGCCGGTGCACAGGCCCTGATGGTAGAAGAACCCCACCCGGCCGCACACCAGGCAGGGCGGCGGGCTGTGCGGGCCGCCGGGCAGGCAGAGGAAACAGACATCGACCCGCGGCCGGGTGAACGCCACCGGCCGCAGCCCGCATGCCGCACACACCGGCGGCCGGCCCCGCCTCCGTACGAACTCCCGTACCTGCTCCGGCTCCTGGCCCTGTATCCCCATCACGTCGGCATACGCGGGCTGAGCGGGCCACAGGGCCGTCACACCGGTGGCCGTGAGGGCCGCACATGCCCGACCGGCTGTGGCGCTGTCCGACCGATGCCCCACGACCACGCCTCGCCGGGCGGAGGAACCGTCGCTGCCGCCGACGGCTGTGGCGGCGCAGGATCCAGGACGAGCAGACCGGCCGCGTCGCAGCCCAGCACCCGGCAGATCACCTGCAGGTCATCCAACCGTACCGACACCGGCGCCACCGTCGTCGACCACAGGGCCGACATCTTCCCCGCGCTGATGTCCAGTCCGGCGCCCGCCAGCAGTCGACGCATCTCAACCGCCTTGAACACCCCCCGCTCGGCCGCCCGCAGGCGCAGCTCCCACCGCATCCGCCCGCCCTCTCCTTCAACGCTCAAGTCCCCCGTCACTGCGCACCAGCAGGTGTGTCCGCAGGGCCGAGCAGACGCCCCGCCACCCGGGTGTTCGCCTGCTGCCAGCACCACTCGATCCGCTCGGCCGGCACATGGACATACCGGGCCGTCGTCGACAGCCACGTGTGTCCCAGCAACGCCCCGATCGCCTCCAGGTCCATCCCCTGGCGGTAGAGGTGGGAGGCGCAGAAGTGCCGCAGCGGATGCGGCGTCAACCGGCCGGCCCAGGCCGGCAGCCACCGTTCGACCGCCTGCGCAAGGCCCTGGCGCAAGGTCACCGCACAGGCCGGACGCAAACCGCCACCGGCGGTGGTGTGAAAGCGGCTGGGCAGCAACGCCGCACGCCCGCCGGCCAGTTCGTCACCGAACTGCCAGCGCACCTGCGACAACCACCACGCCAGCAGCCGGTCCACCCCGTCGATCGCCGGCACCAGCCGCGGCCGGGGCCCACTCCCCTTCGCGCCCTTACCGCAGCGCACGTGCAGCATCCCGCGGGTGCCCGCATGCGGATACCAGTCCCCCACCTCCAGGCCGACCGTCTCGTTGATCCGCAGGCCCACACGCCGCCACAGCGACGCCGCCACATAATCCCGCGCCGCCACCAAGAACCCCCTCCCCCGCACACCAGGCAGATGAGAACGCCAAGCCGTGAAAAGGATCTCGATCTCCCGCACCGAAGGCGGCATCCGCACCCCTACCCGGGTCAGACGGCGCGGCCGGTTGAACTCATCGACCGGCTGCACCACCGGCCGGCCCGTGACGTCCTCAACGTCCCGCCCATGCCGGGCCTGGACGAAAACATAGAAACGCAGCACCGCGTGAGCCATCTGCCCCCGGGTCTGTGTCCCCGCACCCCGAACCCGGGCAGCCGCCAGCCAGCCATCCACATCCGCAGGCGACACCGCCCACACCGGACACCCGGCAAAAACCAGCAGCTCACGCACCCACGCCCGCTGCTGCCCCACCCACCGATCCGTCACCCCACGAGCCGCCAATGCCAGCACAAACTCATCCACCCACTCCGCCCCACCCGCCCACAGCTCAGCACTCACCCACCCAGCCTGAAACCCCACCACCCCAAAAACCGAAGAAAGTTCACCAATACCGAAAACTCGACCACCTCACCGACCCGGGAGACACCACCCCTGACCAGCAACGACCATCCACGCCCGAACCTGGCCTATCAGGTAGCGGGGGTGTGATTCACGTGCGAGACATGGCCCGCCTGGCTCACAGGCTTCGCAGCGACGAGGGCAGTGCCGCGATCGAGGCGGCCGTCATCCTCCCGTCGCTGATCATGTTCCTGTGCCTGGCGATCGCCGGCGGCCGGATCGTCACGTCCGGCGCGAAGATCGACTCTGCGGCTGAGGATGCGGCACGGGAGGCATCCATTCACCGCACGGCGGCGGCCGCCCAAGGGGCCGCGCAGTCGGCAGCCGCCCAGTCCCTGGACGACCAGGGCATCACGTGCGCCTCGACGTCCGTCCGCGTCAACACCGGCGGCCTGAGTGTGCCGGTAGGGCAGGTCGGCACGGTCACCGTGACCGTGACCTGCACGGTCAATCTGTCGGATCTGCTGCTGCCGGGCGTGCCGGGGGCCAAGACGCTCACGTCGACGGCGACCTCGGTAGTGGACCAGTACAGACAGCGAGGGGACTGATGATCTTGCGTCGTATACGGCAGGCTGGCTGTGACGACCGGGGCGGCGTCACCGTGTTCGTCGCCGTGTGCGTGTTCGCGCTGATCGGGATCATCGGCGTCGCCGTGGACGGCGGCAGCAAGATGCGCGCCACCGAACGCGCCGACTACATCGCCGGCGAGGCCGCCCGCGCCGGCGGACAGGCCATCGACCCCGCCGACGCCATCAACGGCACCGCGATCACCGTCGATCCCCAAGCCGCGGCGGCCGCGGCGCAGGCCTACCTGAGCTCCGCCGACGCCACCGGCACGGTCAGCGTGTCCGGCGACGGCAAGACACTCAACGTCACTGTCACCGGCTCGTACGACACGAAGTTCCTGTCGGTGGTCGGGATCGGCTCTCTGTCGGTGACCGGCCATGGCAAGGCCACCCTCCTGCACGGCGTCACCGCTCCCGAAGGAAACTGATGCGCACCACCACCCGCTCCCCCGCCGCAGCGGTGGGCCGCACCCTGGCCCGGGTGCTCAAGGCCGTGATGAGCCTGTTCGTCCTGGCTGCCGCGGTCGCCGGGCTGCCGCTGCTGCTGGCCTGGGCTACCCCGGTCATCTGGGCTGCCACCCATGACGACCTCACCCACCTGCTGGACCGGCAGGACACGGGCAGTGTCTTTCTGCTGTTGCTCGTCGCGGTGGGCTGGATCGGGTGGGCGCAGTTCGGCTTCTGCGCGGTACGCGAGCTCATCGCGCAGCTGCGCAGCCGGACGTGGCACGTCCCGCGGGGGATGGGTGCTTCGCAGCGCGCCGCGGCCCTGCTGATCGGCAGCATCCTGGTGCTGCTGCCCACGAGTTCGGCCCTGGCCTCCGACGCGCAGGCCGCACCGGCCCCCACGGCGGGACGCGTGGCGGGTCAGACGGTCCAAGCCCCGCAGTCAGCCGCCCAAGCCGACCAGGCCTCACCCGCATCCTCCGCAAGCACGCCGACGTCACGTACGTACACGGTGCGCGAGACGCGGCCGGCGGAGAGTCTGTGGGGCATCGCCGAGCGGGAACTGGGGGACGGCGAGCGGTGGCGGGAGATCGCGACCCTGAACGAAGGCCGCGTCATGCCCGATGGGCAGGTCTTCCGCGCGAACAGCTTTCTGCAGCCCGGCTGGCAGCTTCAGATGCCCGACACCAGCGCCGTTGCAGGCGGCGTCCGTACGCAGCTGGGCGACGGACCTGCGGCTTCCTCCGGGGATGGTGAGCATGTCGTCACGGTCCACTCGGGCGACTACTTGTCGAAGATCGCGGAGGAGGAACTCGGCGACGGCGACCAGCGGCCCGAGCTGTTCAAGGCCAGCAAGGACAAGCCGCAGCCGCACGGCCTGCCCGAGATCACCAACCCGAACATGATCTATGCGGGGCAGCAGGTTACCGTGCCCGGCGCCCAGCCCGAACAGCCCGCTCCGCCGCAAGGCGGCGACGACGGCGATGCGGCGGGCAGCCAGGACAGCACTCCCCCTCCAGCGAAGACGCCCGGCGCCGAACAGCCGCCGGGCAATGACGGCGGGGATGCGCCAACTGCAGGCCAGAGCACGGCGCCCGCTCCCACGTCATCAGCTCCCAGCGCAACGAGCAGCCGTCCCGCCGAGCAGCCCGGGCAGGCACAGGGCTCGCCCTCCGCCGCCCCGTCTGCGACGCCGCAGCCCAGCAGCAGCGCGTCCTCTGCCGCCTCTCCGTCGGCGTCGGCCGAGGCGTCCAGTTCCGCCGCCTCCTCCCCCGCCGCCACCGGATCCGAGACGCCGGCGTCGGCTCCGTCCGACGGTCCGCTGAACCTGCGCACCGTCCTGGGAGCCGGTGCGCTGCTGGCCGCCGCCATCACCGGCGCGCTCGCCCTGCGCAGGACGCTGCAGCGCCGCCGCCGCAAACCCGGCGAGAAGATCGCCATCGCGGCGGAAACCTCCCCGGCCGAGGCCCAGTTGGCGGCGGCCGCCGAACCAGGCGGCACCGCCCGCCTGGACGTGGCCCTGCGGACCCTGGCCCACCAGTTGGCCCAGGAGGAAGATGCGGTCCTGCCGCCGGTGCGGGCCGCACGTATCGGTGCCCGCACGGTGGAGGTGCTGCCCGAGGACCCCGCCCAGGAACCCGTGGCGCCCTTCGCTGCCGGGCGGGGCGGCTGGTGGACCCTGCCCGCTGAGGCCCCCCTCCTGGACGAAGAGGCCGCCCGCGAGGTGCCGGCACCGTATCCGGGACTGGTCACGATCGGCAGCACCGCGGGAGGCGACCTGCTGCTGCTCAACCTCGCCCGGCTGCCCGCAGTTCTGCTCGACGGCAATCCGGTCCACATCACCGAGGTGTGCACCTCGCTCGCCCTGGAACTCGGGATGAGCCCGTGGGCCAGCGAAGTCGAGGTCGTGACGGTGGGATTCGGCGAGGACCTGCCAAAGCTGCTGCCCACGGCGCGGATCGCCCACATGCGGCAGGTCGCGCACGCGCTGCGCGACCTGAGCGAACGGCTGCTGGAAGCACATCAGATGCCCGAGACCAGCCACCAGCCCTACCTGGTGCTGTGCGCGGCGGCCCTGGACTCGGACACCGCCTGGAAGTTCGCCGACGTCATCGACAAGGCCGGGACAGTCCCCGTCACTCTGGTCGCGCCGGCCAGCACGGCGGCCGCGCACTTCCCGGAGGCGGAGATCCTCAACGCCTCGGTCAGCGACCTGCAGCCTCTCGACGCCGCCGGCACCGACATCACGGTGCAGCGCCTGGAGCATGCTTCGTACCTTCAGATCACCACCGCGCTGCGGGTGTCCGCGCAGCCGGCGCACCCGGCCGAGGGGCCGTGGCAGGACGTCCCGGACGAGCCCGTCTGGCAGGAGCCCGCGCCGGAGGAGTTCACCGGATCCGCGCTCGATACCGGCCCCGGCACGACCCCTTCGTCGGCATCGGGCGCGGACGTGGGCGGCGAGGTCTTCCCTGCCCTGCTCGCCGCGACCACGGATCCGTCCGGGCTGCGTCTCCTGCCCGCCGCCACGCCCACGCCTCAGGCCGAGGAGGAACGCGAGTCGGGCACCGATGCGCCCCTTGCCCCGGCCGTCGAGGGTTCGGAAGACGGGGACGCTGCCGCCGAGCAGGCCGCCGTGGCGGGACCGCTGCCGGAGGCAGACGAGTGCGAGACGCATGACCTGCATGCCCCGGAGATCCGGGTGCTGGGCCCCGTCGAGGTCGACGGTGTGGACAGCACCGGCCACGGCCCGCGGATGGCGCAGCTCGCGGCGTTGTTGTTTTTCCGGCCCGGGCGGAGCGCCGATGTCTTGTGCGCCGACATGGATCCCGTCAACCCCTGGTCGACGAGCACCCTCAACGCGCGGATGCAGGGCCTGCGCAGTTCCCTGGGCAGCGACTCCTCCGGCAGCCTCTACGTGCCGCGCCGCAAGGCGGGCGAGGACCCCTATCGGCTCGCGGCCGGCGTGCGATGTGACTGGACGCGTTTCCTGCAGCTCGTCGAGCGCGCGCTGCCACTGGGCCCGGCCGGCCTGAGTGATCTGGAGAAGGCGCTCACTCTGGTGAGGGGAAGGCCGTTCGGCGGCAAGCCGCTGCCCTGGGCCGAGCCTTATCAGCAGGAGATGGTCACGCGGATCATCGACGTGGCGCACACCGTGGCCACTTACCGCACGCCTGCGGGCCCGCACCACGACCTCAGCGCGGCCCGCCAGGCGGTCGCGACCGCGCTCGATGTCGACGATACGGCGGAGCTGATGTATCGGGACTGGCTTCGGATTGAGAGTGCGGCCGGGAACCGGCAGGGGCTGCACACCGCCATCACCCGCGTCCAGCAGGTCAACCGGGCGCTGGACTGCTCCCTGGAGTTGGAGACCGAGCAGCTCATCAACGAGCTCCTCAACGGCTCGGGCTCGGCGGTGCGCAAGGCGCTGTAGGGGTGGTGCGCAGGCCTGCGTGGTGCGCGCTACTGGCTGGGGGCAACGTCCCGGGCCGCGTAGGCGAGCAGTTCGCTCAGGGCCGCCTCGTGGGACGCGGGCGGCCGGCTACGCCACTCCCCCAGTGTTTCCCTCACGGTCTGCGCAACCGCGTGCGCGTGCTGGGCCAGGCCGTCGTCCGGGGCGGCCGCTCCCCCATCCTGAGCACGTCCGTGACGATGACTGGCCCGTGTAGTGGGTAAAGGGCGATGCCTCGCCAGGCGCTCGCCAGGGCCCATGCGGTGGTGTTCTGCGTGAGCCGGGTCGCGCGTCCGTCTCCGTGGATGTGCAGGAGGGCTCGTCGGTAGTACGCGCCTTGATGAACAGCGTGGGTCGTTCTGATGTGGTCCTGGATCGCGAAGTGCGCATCGGCCGCGGGCAGGTCGAGTTCCGTGACAGTGGTGTCGGGGGCAATGCGCAGGGCACGCATGGTTCCTACTGTTTCGGTGGCGGGTGCGCAGTACGCAGACCGCTTGCGCCCTGGCTGCGCAATCGGCGCCGCGGCTGCGCAATGCTGGGATGACCTGCGGCTTTTCCTTGACTGCGCAGCCGTTGGCGCTGACTGGCTTGGTGTGGCACAGCGACGAGCAGGGCGCGGCCTTACTGCTGTGGCTGCGCGTGGTGAAGGGTAAGCGCCTGCCAGCGGCGTTCGAAGGCGATGGCCTGCTCGGCGATGTAGTCGGTGGTGAGGGGCTTGTTGTGCTGCGCGGTGATCCCGTGGGCTGCGCACTGCTGCGCAACGGCCTCGAGCGACGGGGTTTCGTTGCGCACCCGCTCTTTCGCCCAGAAGTTGTAGACGCGGAACGGCAAGAGGTAGCGGCGCAGGGTGGACGGGCTGACCGGCTTTCCACCGCGACCGGTCATGCCCTTCTCGCTGGCGAGGTAGGTAGAGAGTTGCTCGGCCTTGGGTTCCTCGCCGTGCTCGGTCTGGTACTCGGTCCAGGCAAGGTAGTAGCGGTCGACGGTGGTGAGCGCGGCGGGCTCCCCGGTCGCGTCGTCCTGGCCCGGCGGCTCGTCGATGGGGGCGTTCACCCGCGGACTGCGCGTTTCCTTGGCGGGGTGTGCGCCTGCGCCGGCCGGTGTCTCCTCAGACTCGTCCTCGTTCGGGACGGACTCATCGGTGGGCGCCTGCGCGGCGGGCCCGGCGGCTTTTTCGTCAGCGGCCGGCTCCGTCTCATCGAACTCGCGATGGCGGAAGGTGGAGACGAAGTACTCCAGGTCTGCGCCCGCGATGGGCTGGCCGTTGCCGCCGGTGATCTGATCCCGCTCGTAGACGTACGTGGCGAGGGCGGCGGCGTCGGGGTAGGCCCTGTGCTCCTGCGCGTACGCGAGCCAGGCATTGTAGAAGTAGTCACCCCATTCGTCGTCAGCGTCGTGCGGGCCTTGGGGTTCGGTCCCGTCCTCAGCCGAGGACGTGTGCCGCTGCCTGAGGAGCTGCAGCAGGGGTTCGAGTTGCGCGTCGGACAGTGACCCGCCGGCCGCGGTGGCGATGCCGTACTGGTCTTGGAGCCACATGGCGAACTGCGCGCTGGTGGGCTCGAATTCGAAGGCGGTCATCCAGTCCTGATAGGCGTTGGCGAGGTCTTGGGCGTTCCCTTCGTCCGCAAGGTCGTGCGGCTGCTCAGGGGTTGCTGTTCGAGGCTGCTCCACCGGCTGGGGGTGCGCGCGGTGTACCTGGGCCAGTTCCTTCTCCTGTTCCACTGCGGCCTCGAGTTCGAGGCTCTGCCGCTGGGCCGGTACCGGGGTCCGCTCGACGGTGAACTGGATCGGGGGCTCGTCAATGCCCGCGGCCGCCAGGCCCGCGCCGGCCGTCTCCGCCAGCGGAACGCCGTAGCGGGCCAGCCGCAGCGGCATCAGGGACTCCACCGGAGCCTTCCGCCGCCAGGTCCGGCCGAAGCGCGAACGCAGCCGCGCCTGGTAGACCAGGCGCTCCTGCTCCAGCTTGATGACCTGCTCGTAGGAGCGCAGCTCCCACAGCTTCATACGACGCCACAGCAGGAAGGTCGGGAGCGGCGAGAGCACCCAGCGGGTGAGCCGGACGCCCTCCATGTGCTTGTCGGCGGTGATGTCCGCGATCCGCCCGATCGCGTGCCGGGCCGCCTCCACCGACACCACGAACAGGATCGGGATCACCGCGTGCATGCCAACGCCCAGCGGGTCGGGCCACGCGGCGGCGCCGTTGAACGCGATCGTCGCCGCCGTCAGCAGCCACGCCGTCTGCCGCAGCAGCGGGAAAGGGATGCGGATCCAGGTCAGCAGCAGATCAAGGGCGAGCAGGACGCAGATGCCCGCGTCGATGCCCACCGGCAGGACGTAACTGAAGTTCCCGAAGCCCTTTTTGAAGGCGAGTTCGCGGACGGCCGCGTACGAACCGGCGAACCCGATCCCGGCAATCATCACGGCACCAGCCACGACCACACCGATGAGAACACGGTGAGCACGGCCGAGCTCTGCTGGGGCTCTCCTGGATCCCCCGGACACCTGGCTCCTTCCTTGGTTCATGGGTGATCTGCAGTCACACTCTCACGACCCGTTACGCAACGGCAGCCGATCCTGCGGGCCAGGCAACCGATCCCGGCTCTTGCCCTGCGCTGCGACGTAGAGCTCCGCCATGCAACCGTTGAGATCAACGGGGCATCCGCGCCGTCTACCACTCATCTACCGCTGATGCCTTTGCATACCGCAGGAAGGCTGTCCAGACTGTCGGCGGAATGCTTATGACTCCGCGGCCGCGGTCCTTGGTATCGCGCACCATGACGGCGTGCAGGGCATTGTTGGCTACCTCCACGCACGTGTCTTGCGAGGTGTAGGAGCTGGTGCGCCAGCTGGGCTGCTCGGGCATGTGGCCGGCCTCCTAGTCGGTTGGGATCCGGTCGAAGTGCTGGATCGCGGTGAAGACGAGGTCGCGGACGGCGTTGCCGTAGACGGCCGACTGCTGGAGCAGGGCGAACGCTTTGCCGTACAGCTCGACTTCTCGGGGCTGGGAGACGGACAGCTCTGCGGAGTAGGTCTCGACGAGGACGAGTTTGTCGTCGAACATCGAGAACGAGTTGCCTGGCCAGATGGCGGCCGGGGCGGAGCGGGGGACGATGCCGAGGCTGAGTCGGGGCAGCCGCATGACGGCCAGGAGACGGTCAAGCTGTCCTTTCATCACGTGCGGGCCGCCGAAGTTGGTGTAGAGCGCCTGTTCGCCGAGGAGTACGTTGAAGATTCTTTCGCCCTGGTAGAGGTACTGCTGGCGCTCCAGCCGCCGGGCTACGGCTGCTTCACAGTCGTCGGGGATCTCGTAGTAGTTGACGACCTGCTCGAAGACTCTGGCGGCATACTCGGTTGTCTGGAGGGTTCCCCATACGACCGTGGGGTGCCAGATGCGGAACACTCTGGTTTTGGCGTAGATGGGGATGGCTTTGTGCTGGCGTTTCTCGGCTCCGGTCTGGAGTTGGCGGCGCCACTCGAGCCAGAGTTCGTCGACGTGGCGGACGATGGCGATCAGGTCGCCCCGGTGCTCATCCTGGCCGGTGATTCCGCACCAGAGGCGGATATCGTCCTCGCTCGGGCGCTGCTTGCCGTGCTCGATGCGTGAGACTTTCGACTCATGCCATGCGGCGGCATGCGCGAAGGCCCGGCCGCTGGCGAATCCGGCATCCTTGCGGAAGCCGCGCAGCCGGGCACCGAGCGCTTGCAGTGCCTCGTCTACTTGTGTGCTCACGGAGGGTTCAGGGCTTGTAGTCGACGTGGGGAACGGCGTGGGTCCACAGCAGGTCCCGCAAGGCTACGCACTCGGCGACGACGTCGGGGGCTTCGATGAGGTGTGAGCCCAAGACCCGGCCGCCCGCATCGAAGTGGCCCACTGCCAGGAGGCAGTCGTCGTACAGCCACCAGTCTTTTGCGTCGAAGGGAAAGGTGACGCCGTCCGGCAGGAGGTGTCTGGGCAGCCATCGGATGTTCTCGCCGGCTTCCTCGTTCAGCGAGGTGGTGGCGTACTCCCACTGGATGTAGGGGCTCAGGGGCTCGGTCACGACCCGGACCCGACGCACCGTCATGCCGCGCCCGGTGCACTGCTGCACGAGCTCCGTCCACGGCTTGAGGTAGGCGTAGTCGACGTCTTCGCCCGCAAGCCAGCTGTGGAAGGGGCCGTCTTCGCCGGGTACGGAGTAGTCGTCGCGTAGTTCCAGGTGGAAGGCGTCCTGCTGGAAGCGGTCGAAGAGCCGGTTGCGCTCAGCGCTGGAGATCAGCTCCACGGGGTTCCTCCAGGAGGGCGGTGATGGCCGACTTCGGTACCTCGACGCAGGTCTCGTAGTGCGGGATCGACATCTGTGCCAGGGCTTCCTGGTCGGTGACTGCCCTGCCCTGGACAACGCACGTGCCCTGCGGGGTGTGGATCATGATGGGGGCCTGGGGGCGCTTGATGTCCACGGCTGGAAGGCCATCCTCCTTCAGGTGCTCGAACAGCTCGGTCGGCACCTCCACCGCTGTTTCGCCTTCGGGGATCTCGAGCTGCATAAGAAGCTCGTTCGCGAAGAGCTGCCAGCCCTGCACGATGTAGCTGTCGCGGTCGGTCGCGTACAGCGTCGGGCAGTCGCCGCTGGTGGAGTTGGTGCCAAGGAACCGTAACTTCATCGTCCGTCTCCCGTCCTCAACCTTGCTCAGGTTTGCGCGACATACCGATCGTGGGCTCCCTATACGAGCCCGTCAATCGTGCTGCTGCAAACTCGCGCAAGTTCCTTGGGACTTGAGGAGCGGCGAGCCTACGGTCTTCATCAGCCGCCGGATGCCACCGTCGCGTCCCACCCGCGGCCTGGCTCTACGCCGACGGCATGGAGGAGAGCCCGGCCCTGTCTCCCCCGGCAGGGCCGGGCGCCCGCCGCCGAAGGGATTGCGCCTGGACCATGACCAGCGCACGGCCCCATCCCGACCGGCGTACCCACGCAACCCACTTAAGGAAGCACCCAGGTGACCACCCCTAGCCATCGGCCGCCGCAACACCCATCAGGAGCCAAGATGTGGATGCGCGTCTACACCGTCACCCGCAACGGCACCGTGGCCCCTTCACGTGCCACCGTGACCGTCCCCCACGGATACGAACCCGCAGACGAGTTACTCAGCCCCCGGCTGCCGCCCTGCGCCTGTCCCCTCCACCGCCCGACAGGCCCCGCACAGTGAACGGCAGCCTGGACACGGCTCTCGGCGCGCAGGCGGTGGACGTCGACGGGATGCGGGGGTGCATCGGCCGGCTCCTCGGGCCCCATGCCGAGATCCCGGAGACGGACGAGCTGGCCATGCTGACCGGCGTGCTGCGCGGCCACATCGAATCGATCACGCCGAGGATCGAGCAGGCGGCCCTGAAACTACCCGCCGACGACGTACCCCGGTACTGCGCACTCGCATGCGTCGGCGAAGCCCGCAGGAAACTCACCACCACCGCCAGCCCCGGCCCGTCCGCAGCGGTGGCCTACGCCCGGAAGCTGGCCCGCTCACTCGCCGCACTGTGCGACCACTGGGAGACACTCGCGGGAGTGGTCATGTGCCTGGCCTGCGACCAACCCATCCGCGACGGCGAAGCATCGATGCCGTATGACCACATCAGCCCCTCCGGCGGCACAGCCCTCTCCGGAACCCTCCACACCCGCTGCGCCCACACCATCCGCCGCCACTGACCAGTCCGGCAGAACACCGGGGGGTGCCGTGGTGGCCCTTCGGCTCAGGGCCGCAAGCCCCGACCCGCCGTGGCCCCGGCCGCAGCGCACCGCCCCCGGCGGCCCCGGGGCGCTGCCTTGCGCTGCCCGGCTGGGACCTGGTCGGGGCTCGCTAGCTGCCCGCCCCAGGCCCCCAACCCTGGACAGGTCGAACCTGGGGCGGGCACCCCACCCCCTCTCCATCCACTCCCCCAACCTTGACGGGAACCCATCCGATGACCACCGTCCCCGCCAGCGCCACGAGTGCCACCGCGCGGCTGGTGCCCTACATCACCAGCCGCGAAGGCGAGCAGCCCGACCTGCACTTATCGCTGCGCGGCAGTCTCGGCCCGGACGGGCAGCTGCGGTTGGGCTACTGGGACGAAGTGCCCAGGGACCGTGACCTGCGCGGGGTGCTGTGGGGACGGTGCTCCCAGCAGATCGGCGTCGACGGGTGGCCTACCGGGCGGCCGCGCTGGCGGATGGTGCACCCCTCCCGCCAGCGCGAATGCATGGAGCAGCTGCGCTGCCAGGTCTGCGCACGGCCGGCCCGCACTCGCCACGGTGTCCTCTTCCTCGCTGGCCCGACAGAGGTGCACTCGGAGGGTGCGGTGGTGCGCACCGCGCAGCCGCCCGTCTGCCCCGCCCACGCGCGGACGGCCGCGGAACAGTGCCCCCACCTCGCCGGTCGGCCGACCGTGTTCCTCGCACAAAGCGCCCCGCTATACGGGGTGCTCGGCACGCCGTATCAGTGGAGCAGCGACGGCTTGCGCGCACTCCCGGCACCCGACGACGCACTCCCCTACCGGCATCCCGGACTGCGCTGGACCCTCGCCTCACAAATGATCCGCAGCCTGCGCGCCTACACCATCCACACCTTCGACGACCTCCCCAGCCCGTAAACCCACCGACAGCCGGCCACCCCCGGACCGCCCGCACCTCCCCACATTCCCCCGCGTGTACGGGGAGGAGCCGGGGCGCGGCGACCACGCGGGACGGCGGCTGGCGGAGCAGCCGGCGCCCGGCAAGGCGCAGGCCCAGCACAGGCCGACGGGCGGACAGGCGCAGACCGGAGCAGTGGCCGGGCTAGGGCGCGGGCCGGCGCAGCGGTCGGGGACATGAGGATGAAGCGACAGGCGCAGGGTGTTGCCGCTGCCCGGCAACACCGGCCGGCGCGGGGACCTCGGACGCCAGGCGGCCTCCGGCCGGTGCCCGGCCGGGCGGGTTCGCGTCGGGGTCTACGCAGGTTAGAGGGGGGACACCACGGTGCGGTGTAGTCGCTCAGGCTCGGCAGATCGGGGCGCAGCTCGGCGGCCTGTGCGGTCAGCGTGGGCACCGAGGGCCGGGGGGCCTCCAGCGGGGCGGCGAGCTCGACGAGGCGCAGTTGGGTGAAGGCGCCAGCGGACAACCGCGGCGCCGGAGCCGCTCACGCCGCTCCGTCACCGACTGCTTTACCTCAAATCGTGCTGGGGGCACCACAGTTGGGTGCTGGTTCACCTGATCCAGTGAACTGCGCCGTTCGGATCCGGCATTGCGCCGGAACGGGTGACAGATTCTACGGTGCACGTCGGTGGCTCATCACTGGCGTCCGCCTCATGCCGCCGTCGGCGGAGCAGGAGCAAGCTGCGAGATGTCCAGGCGCCACCGAGGCGCTGTTGGGACTAATCGTTCTTCGGGCGTTGGCAGATGGGCTGTACGGGGCGAGGACCGCCGCACACCCTTCTGCAGGGCGTTGGCCCGTTCCTCGTCGGCACGAGGCTTCGGCGCTCGGGCGCGTGACACGCTCCCGAGAGACGGGAGCTTCTGTGTTCGCCCGGCACGCCCGGGTGGAAGGACAACACCATGGTCGCGAAACGACGCGACGGTATTTTCCCGCGCATCGGCACCGACGCCTGGGGCCGGAACCTCGCGGACGCCATCGAGAACACCTGCGCGGAACACGCGGTCGTGCCCCCTCCCCGGCAGGCGATCACCGAGGGGCTGGCCACCGCTCTCCCGGACACCGAGATCAGGGGCCTGATCGCCAGCCGGAGCGGCAAGAAGGTGCTCAAGCCCTCGGCCTACCGTCTCGTGCAGGCCGGCGACGAGCAGGTACTCCTGCTGATGTGTGACGTCCATGGTGCTGCGGTGGTCCCGTGGGACCTCAACGACCGCACCGTCGGCTGCTGGTCACCGCCCGTTGCTGAGGCCAGCCAGCGCGTCAAGGAGCTCGTCGCCGCCGAGCTTGTGCTGCACGAGGCCAGGAAGACCGCGAAGACCGCTGAGAAGGAGCGGGAGAGCTGCCGCCGCGCTGCCGGTGACGATACGTACGCCGCGCAGGCCCTGGCTGCGGCCACGCAGAAGCACGAGGACGCTGAGCGCCGCGTGGGGGAACTCGAAGGCGAGTGCCAGGCCCTCCTCACCGCCCTCGGTGGCCGGCGGCCGCGTCCTGTGGTCCGGGCGGCGCAGGAGGACGGGGAGCCGAAGGCGGCGCTCGCTCTCGCCGAGCAGCCGTACGAGGTGGCCGTCCACATGCAGCGGTACGCTGCCGAGAATCTGGAGCGTGCCGGCAAGACCCGCGGCTACGACCTGGCCGAGTCCCTCGTGGACGCGGGCCAGCTCTCCAAGGGCATGAACGTCCTGCAGCAGTGGCAGATCACCCATCCCGACGGCACGGTGTCGAATCTGTGGCGGCTGGCCGCCGTGACCGGGAACAACCGTGCACTGGCCCGTCTCAACATCTTCCGTATGCGTCCGGAACACCTGGTCACGGGGATGCCCCAGTCCCTCCTGCCCATGCCGAAGGACAAGAAGGCCAATCCCGAGCTGCTGCTGCTGAGCCAGCGGGAGATCCTGAACCGGCTCTCCGACCGGCTCAACGAGGCCGCCGCCAAGCCGGAGACCGAGGCGACCGACCCGTCGGCCCGGGCCGGGAAGATCGCCACGGTCTCCGCGGAGATCGTGATCGGCTGCACCAAGCCGGCGGCTCTGGAACACGTCCTGCGGACGCTGAACGTTAACGACCACCTGCGCGGCATCCAGCCCTACGACGAGGATGCGCGCCTGATCGCCCTGTTCGCGACGCTCGTCGACGCCTACGCCAGGGAATCGCTCCTCGCGGACGCGCTCGCCGAGGCGTTCCCCGACGCGCGCGGCGCGGACCTCCTCGACCTGGCCGGGGTGCGCGACGCGCTGACCGCCAACGGCCCGCTCGACCCGCTCGTGCCGCTCGTGCCCGCGGGCGACGACGTCTCCCCGGCCGTACTCCGCGACATCGCGGTGCGCGCCATCACCGCGCTCGTGTTCCCCGAGATCCCGCCCGAGGCCCCGAAGCGGACGAACGCACGCACCGTCCGCGACACGGGGCGCTTCTGGCCGATCGTCAGGGGCACGCTGCAGGAGCCGGCGTGGAGCCAGACCAGGGCGAAGACAGCAGAGGCACGCACCCGCCTGTGGTCCGCCGCCATCGCCCAACTGTTCCTGCACCGGGGCAACATCCTCTCCGCCCTCGGCTTCTTCGGCGTCCCGGAGACCGCCAAGGGCGCCGGGCAGGACCCGCGGTCACTCAAGGTACTCCTCCTCGGGGCAGAGGCCGGCGACGCAACTGCCTGGGCCGCCCTCGTCCAGCGCATGGCACCGGTGCTGATCCACGCTCCACAGCCGTTCATCACCGCTGGCCAGGGCAGCGAGGCAGGCGACGGCCGCAAGGGGGTGCGGCGCACCCCCAAGAGCGCCCTCGCCGCCCTCACTCTGGCCTACACGGCAACCAGCGCCCCGAACATCAGCCGGGCACTCCTCCTCGCGTTCGCGAAGGCCGTGCTGGAGCACCCGGACGCGACGCAGCCGCCCGAGGCGGAAGACGGTGAGCCTCTGGTCTGTTACGGGGAGCGGCACTGGGTCGAGGGCCGGACGCCGATCACCGCGGGGATGGTGATCGCTCCCGACACCGAGGGCCGGCCAACCCACTACGTCGCGGACAAGGCCTGGTTCGACGAGACGTTCCCCGTGGATCTCGGCCGCCCGGCCCCGAGCAGCCCCGGAAGCACCACCACGTCCCCCACGGCCGGAAGCAGCACGGATCCCACTGCCACCACCGTGCACGGCGCGCCGCCGGCCGACCCGCACGACCAGTTGGCCACGCTGCGCCGGGAGCTGCCCGCCCGTGTGGACCTCGTCGAGGGCGGCTACCAGCAGGCCGTGGACTCCGCCCACACCCTGATGACGGATTTCGAGGAGGCGCACCGCCTGCGAGTCCAGCTCGGAGAGGACGCGCTCCCGGCCGAGCAGCGGATCGAGTGGATGGAGAAGCTGACGAAGGTCCGGGCCGCGGCCCAGGCCAGCGTGACAACGCTCGAACAGGTGGAAGCGCTGATCCTGCAGGTGTGACCGGCGCGACAGAACCCGATTCCGTCATGTGCTGGCGGGCCCCTCAAAGCAGTCGAGGAGCCCACCTCCTGTTCTCACCAGCCGCGTGACCGGGCCGGCCACGCGGCTGGTTCAGGGGCGCGTGCCGAGGGTGGGCAGGCCGACTGAGGCGGTTCGCCTCGATTCGTCTGTTCCACCAGCGGCACCCAACCGCACCCGGTGGCGCTGAAGGTCGACCTCGGCGACCTTCACCGTGATCAGCTCGCCTTCATCGACAAGCTGATCCGGGGTCTCGACCGATTCGTCAGTCAGCTCCGAGAGGTGAAGGAACCCCACGACGTCGCGAGCAAGCTGCACAAACACATCAAATGGAACGATCTTGATCGGCCCGGTGAGAACGCAGCCGGCCTGATCCGCAAACCGGATGAGTGGGTCCTTCTGCAGAGCCTTCAACGAGAGCGTGACCTGTCCGGAGCGTGTCGGTGATGATCACCTCAGCGGTGATCCGCTGGTCGGCTTCGACCGTCTCGGAGGGGTGGTTGATCCAGCCCCACGTTAGGTCCGGCACCCGGATGAAGCCGGTGCAGAGGCCGTTCGGCTCGCCATCGATGTGAACGAAGACCCCGAAGTTGTAAACCTCGGCGACCGTTCCCGTCACGACCTGCCCTCGTTCAACCGACCGCGAGGAGGAAGGACCGCAGGGCCGGAATCTCGCACGCGCTCGCGGAGAGGTGGAGCTCACCTTCGCGCCAACGGCCGATCTCTTCGGCGTCGATCTCCTGGCCGACCTCGAACAGCTCGGAAGGATGCTCCACCCGACGCATCGACGCCTCATGCCCGGAAATCCGGCCGATCTCGGCCATCTCCCCTTCGGCGTCTACGAGCTGCACCAGGACGTCCGCCCCGTCGAACCCGGTGACCTTCACCGCTGTTGGGCTGAGCACATCATTTTCCTGGGCGCAGCAGACTGGGCCAAGATCGGCAATGAGCCGCGGGACACGGACGGGCGACGGGCACGGTGTTCCCGTGAAAATTAATCGTGGCGGCCGCCTTCCCACCGGCCTGGCGGTCCTCATAGGCAACGGCGGGAACGGTGGGGGCCGGCGAATGGCCGACCCCCACTGGCAGGTCATCCCTCGGCGGCGAGCACGCCCAGCGCCGTATGGAGGACCGGCTCCACGCGCAGGCGCGTCCCATCCCGGTCGAACACCTGGAGGGCTTCCAGGCAGGTGACGGCAGAGCGTGCCTCATCCGAGGAGAGACCGGCCATCTCAGCTGCGGTGACGAGGTATGCGTCCTCATGCCACTCGGCACCGAGCTGCTCGACGACCCCGTCGTAGGCGGCCTTGAGCGTGTCTTTCTCCAGCAGCCCCACAGCGTCGACGAACTGTTCGGCGCCGCTGCTCTGCTCCAGCCACAACGTCAAGTCATCCAGCACACGATCTTGGTCGGGTCGATCCTCACGCAGTTGCAGAGCCCTGTCCAGCAGGTACGGCCAGCCACCCGTCGCGGCCGCCAGACGCGTCAGACGTTCCTCCGTCTCGCACAGGCTGTGGCACTGCGTCCAGTCCTTCAGGCTGCGCAGGTCGTGCCGGCGCAGCACCACGACGGTGTCGTGGTCGGCGTCGGGGCCCGTAAGGAGATGGGACCAGAAACCCAGCTGTGCTACGCCCGACACGAGAACTACAGACCTGTTGGCCTCAGCGGACTCGGGGAGGACCGATGTGGCCAGATCGAAGGACTCCCGGCAGGACTTCTCACTGCCCATCGAGAGATCGCTGATCAGCAATCGCCGCTCGCCTGCGCGCCCCGCTGCAAGCTCCCTTCGGAATGTCTTGGCGCTGCCGATCGGTGGCACTGACCAGCCCGCCACCCTTCCGGTCATCTCACGCAGAGTCCGCTCCACATCCGCGATGCCGGTCGCCTGCGTACCGAGAACGACACGCACCTGGTTGACGTATTCGCCAAGCAAGTAGTCGATCTGGTTGACAGTGAGTGGCGCGGACCGGCCGTCGGAGAGGTCCGGACGGCTCTCCAGAACGACGGTGTCCTCCAGCCGAGACTCCCTTTCCGCCCGCAGCAATCGCGCCTCGATCTCCTGGGCGGTGCCGATCATGCGCAGTGCGTTGGGACCCCGCAGGTGCCAGCCCTGCCCGTCGTTGTTCGGCGCCAGGACACCGAGGCCGACCATCTCCTGCAGATAGGCCCGGAAGCCCTCGCTGTCCAGCTGCTCGAAGCCCCGAGGCCACCAGCCGGCGCATTCCTCCCGCAACTCGCGGTCGCTGAGCCGTGTCTCCAGACCGTTGTCCCGGGCGTGCTGGGCGAGGACGTTGGCGATGACGTGGTAGCGGTCGTCGAGGGCGAGGGTGTCCTTGAAGGCCGCGGTGATGTCCGAACGGAGCGAGGAATCCTGTTCCACCGCATCCACATCGGATTCCTCGATCATGTAGGGCGGCGCGGCGAACGGTGCTCGTGCCCGCTTGCCCTGCATGACCTGCACCATTCGGCTGCCGAAGATCTGCAGCAGGAAGGGCTGGTACGAGCAGAAGCCCAGCACCCGGTTGACGAGGTCAACGTCGGCGAATTCGAAGCCGAGGGCACGCATCGGGTGCACGATCAGGTCGGCCGCGAACTGTGGGGCGAGCGGGCCGACAACCGTCGGGGTCTGCGCCAGGTGGCTGAACGGGCCGTTCCTGGCAAGCCGGGTGAAACGCTGGACCGAGTGCAGACCGGCGAAAACGACCTTGGCCCGGCCGCGCGAGTCCTCACCCAGCCCCCGAAGCCGACGGGTCTCCGTACACTCTGGGACGTCCGCCTCGAAGAAGCGGTCACACTCATCAAGGAGGATGAGCAGCCGCCGGTCGGGGTCTTGAGCGAGCCAACGGGCGATCCCGTCGGTGACCCGCTGCCACGACTCTTGCTGCGGGCCCCGACGCCGGGGCTCCTCCAGAACGCCCTGCCTGATCAGCTCCTGGTCCAGCGTGGGCCAGATGGCCTCGGCGCCGAGTGCGGTGCCTCGGCCGATGCCGATCTTGTCCAGATTGAGGTAGAGCTTGCGGTAGGCGCCGGGGCGCTGTTCCTCAAAGCGGTCTCCCGCGTCGGCGAGCAGGGCTGACTTGCCGAGGCCCCGACCGCCGTAGAGGATCTGGGTCCCCGCCGGGTCGTGGATGCTCTTACGCTCGCGGTCCCGGCCGTAGAACATCTCGCGGCCGATCTGGCCGCGCTTCTCCTTGATGTAGGGGTTCACCGCGGAGAACGGCAGCAGCGTCTCTGTTGTGGCGTCCACCCGGCGATTGCCTTGCGCGATGAGGTAGGCCAGAGCGGCGTCGTCGACGACCATGATCGGCTTGGTGTCCTGGGAGGCTGCGGCCAGCTCGATACGGGTCCTGCTGTCCAATGTCCCGAAATGAACGACGAGCAGACTGTTCTCGTCGGGGTCTTGGAGAGCACGGGTGATGAGCAGCTTGGCCGCCGGCCGACCCCAGATCAGCAGGGTGCGAAGCTTTCCGCCCCGGTCCTTGATCTGCGAGCCGAAGGCCGGTGCCCAGGCACGGCCGGTGACGTGCACCGGCGCCAGCTCGAAGAACCGGTAGTCCTTACCGCGCGGCAGGTCGTCCAGGGGCCGTGCGCGCCGGGCCTCGTATCCAAGGAGGGCCAGAGCCGGATTGAGGCTCTCGCGCGGGTTGATGTTGATACGGTCCTTGGTCGCGGCCAGCGTGCTCCACAGCTCCAGGGCCGCAGCGGCCCGCTCGGCCTCTTCTCCCGAGAGTCCGGCGTAGTCCAGCGCGGCGTGGTCGCTGTAGCGGCCACGGGCTCGGACGGCCGCGATCAGTTCCGCGTCGATTCCACCCGGTAGCGCTTCCGGCACGTCGGGGAAGAACGCCTCCAGGTGTGAGTCCTCGGACCTGATCTCCGGTACCGGCTCGCCCAGTTCGAGGAAGTAGACGAGTTCGGCCGCGGTGGCCAGACTGTCGGTGTCCAGGTTGCGCAGGACCCGTTCGTGGTCCTCCGCGCTCACGTCCGTCAGTGCGCTCAGCCGGGCACGCAGGCGGTCGGCGGCTTCCTTGCGGTAGCGGGGCAGGAGTTCCTCGACGCGATCCAGGTTGCGGCGGACCGCGGCCAGCTCGTCCGGTCGGTCGTGCTTCAGGTGTGCTCTGGCGTCCGCCAGCAACTCCTGGAGATTGACGTCCTGTTCGACGGTGAGTGCCTCATCCGCCTGGGACCGGCGGAGCCGGGCGGCCAGTTGCCGCTGCTTCTCGGCGAGTGCCGCTCGGCGCTCTCTCTCCACCGCGGTGAGCTGTGCGCGTTGCTCTTCCGAGAGGGTGAAGGTGTGGGCCGCCGGGAGCGCTTCGAGGTCGGCGAGGTTCGTGATGGCACGGACCACGCCGAATTCGTCCCGGGCGAGTTGCTGTTCGATTGCGTCGTCCCAGGTACGGTTCACCGCCTCCAGCAGATCGTTCATGGTCGGCTTTCCGCCTGGTGCGGCCGGGCACGCCTTGTACAGCTCGGCATCCAGAACCTGGTGGACGTCTGGCTCGGATCCCGTCTCGGCTGGTGGGCTGTTCGCGTCCAGTCCGTCGAAGATCTCGGCGAACAGGTCCTGGGCCACGGAGGCGGTGGCTTTCGCTAGGACCGTGGAAGTGCGTTCGGCCGCGGCGAGATCTTCGGTGATCCGTTCGCGCAGGCCAAGGAGGGACAGGCGCAGGGAGGCGACGGACTGGAACGCCCACATGTTCTCCTCCGCACGTCCCGCCTCCAGGTCGCGCTTGACCGCACGCCACTGCCGTACGGCATCCCGCACGCGCTCCAGGCAGTGGCGGACGTTGTTGCGGCCCGCCCCGTGGATACCGCGGCCGCCCGGCCCGCGCAGTGCGGCGTCCATCTCGTCGATCGCCGCCTCGATCTGCGTGCGCCGAGTGAGGTTCGCCAGCAGCTCGTCCGCGCGCCGTTCCGCGTCCGGGGTCCCAGCCACGATGGATGTCAGCACGATGCCGAGCAGGCCGGTCGGAGCCAGCCAGCGCTGCACCATGGCGCTGGCCCGCTGGAAACGCAACCGAGGCACGATGAGCAGAGCCTGACAGGCGTCCACGGCCGCCCGCAGCTCGCTCTCGGTGTGCGAGACGTCGGCGACCACGGCATAGGGCGGGGCAACGAGCAGCGCGCCCTGCAGGGCGCGCTCCGCGACCGTGGTTGCCACCTCGTGCAGAGCGTCGGGCAGTTGGGGGGCGAGTGCCCGCAGCTGCGCACCGACCACGGGTGCGCCCGTCACGAGGGCCGCGCGAACCAAGGTTGGCAGCAGGAGCAGGGACAGCGCGTCGGTGTCGCTTTCCTTTCGGGCCTCCCACTCGTGCAGTGACTCCTCGATGACCTGAGCCGCGCGGCCGGTCCTAGAGCGCAGCAGTGTCGCCGCCGAGGCCAGACGCAGAACCGAGGACTCGGTGGCCGGGCGGTCGGCGACCTGCGACAGGTGGGCGGCGAGCCCGAAGCGCTTCTCGGTGATAAGCCGGGCAAGAATCGGCTCTATGTCCTTCGTCCCCGCGCCGCCGAGGACGGGACCCGTGCCGGTGCCGGCGGCCGCAGTCGCTGCGGGATTGGAGCCTCCCCGCTCCTGCGGCGCGGGCTGCTGTTCCGCGGGGGCTGCGGACCAGGAACCCTGCTCGACCGGGCCGGGCTCGGCGGTGCGGTGGTCTTGCGCCGCGGACATGCCGGCGTCCGGAGTGGCGGCCGTCTCTGAGGAAACGGTGCGGCCGGGGGTCTCCTGGGTCTCGGCGGGTGCCTCGGTGTGCGGGACGGCAGTGTCGGCGGCGGCGCTCCTGTCCTCAGTCACCGTGATCTGCTGGTACAGGACGGCGGCCACAGCGTACGGCGGATGTGCGACCGACAGCTGCTTCTGAAGTTCGATGATCTCCTGCTGTGCGTCGGAGTGGTCCTTCAGGCCGGCGAGGCGCACCAGCAGCGTGAGGAAGTGTGCACAGGCGTCGTCCTGTTTGTCCCACTCCTGCTTCGTAAGGAGTGCCTCGGCTCGCTGCCTGGCGTCCGCGATCACCGCGGCCACCGCGCTGTCCGGGGAGCAGCCCAGGGCCGTCACCGTCGCCACCACGCGACGGGTCTCGGCGTTCTTCTCGTGCCGATCTGCTCGCGTACGAACCTTGTCGATCGCCGCGAGGACATCGGTGAGCCGATCCGCGACGCCGGCGACTCCGAGCGCGGAGAGCGCCACCCGTACGCGGGAGAACGCCGGAGCGACGGTGGCAAGCGTCGTCAGATCGGTGTCGGCCGGCGGGCACCCCTCCAGCAGGGCGGCACGCACACGGTCGATGGCCTCCCGCCCCTCCTCTACGACGCGCTTGAGTGCGTCCTCAGCCGCGGTCAGGTCGTCCAGAGACTCTCGCTCCCCCAGCGGCTGCTGTACCTGTTCCGCATCGGGCTCGACCGGATGGGGGCGCGATGCGTGATCGGGCTGTCGGGGGGCCGGAACTGCCGTTGTCCGCTGCGGGGCCTCCGACACCACGTCCTTGTGCAGCGCGATGGGGTGGTCAAAGCCAGGAGTCTCATCGATCACCTGCTGGGCCACCTTGAGCACCGCGTCTCGAGCGGCCTGGTCCGCCTCGATACCGAACCAGTCGTGTTCCGCGACCCATGCGAGCAAGCGGGCGTCGTACGCCGAGGCCTGCAGGTGGGAAAAGATCGCCAGGCGGAGCAGGCGTGTGCCCCAGCGGTCCACGAGTTGCGGGCCGGTGCGGGCGGGCCTCTGCTCCCCGACCATGCGGTCGATGTCGTTCATGATCCGCGCGGTTAGGTGGGTCACGGCGTGCCTGCGGTGGGCAGGTTCCACCCGTTGCACCCGCTTCAGTACCTGCTCGCTGAGCACGCGCCCGAAGCGCCGCGGCTCGACCTTGCGGAAGCCAAGGCCGTGCATGACGGCCTGACGGTCCTTGGGGCCAAGGGAGTTGAGCGCGAGTTCGGCCTCCTCGACGGTGAGACCGTCGAGGGCAGCGTCCAGGACCCGGCCAAGCCCGTCGAGCGCTGCGGCGAGTTCCTTGAGCAGTCCGACCGGTGTTCCCTGCGGGGAGAACGGTGGTTTCGTAACCACGGGATAGCTGGCGGTCATTCAGTCCCGATCTCTTGTGTTCTGGGCGTGGACACGGGGGGGGTGTGCGGCGCGCGGTGGATCCGGCGGACATGGTCAGCGTCGGCGGGAGTGTGCGGTGACGAAGGTGTAGCCGGGTGGCAGTTCCCAGCCGTCCGCTTTTCCGACGTGACGGCAGTGCTCGCGGTAGGCGGCGCGCTGCGCGTCGGTCGGCTCCCAGCCTGTGGGCAGCCTCCGCAGGAAGCCGTGGACGAAGTGCTCTACGCCCCTGTCCTGCAGGGGCGTGCCAGGACCCGAGCCCGGCCGTGGCATGACCACGGGGTTCGGCGCGTAACCGATCAGGGCGATCGACACCTCACCGTCGCGGGCGGGATGGTGGGGCTCGCCGTCCGCGCCACGGCTGCCTGTAGCGGGGTACAGGTGCCGTTCGGCGAGGAGTTGGTCGACGGCCTGCTCCAGTGCGGTGACCTGGTGCGGGGCGGGAGTCGTGTCGTAGACGCCTCGGGGGAGGGCGGCCCGGTCGAGCAGGGCATGCCCGTCGGGTGTGAGCCGGCCGAAGCGTCGTACGGCACGCAGGACCAGACGCCTGGTGTCCAGGCCGGTGGACGAGTCGCCGTCCCGGCCGCTGCCCGGAGCCCCTTCCCGGGTGAGGACGCCGGGGTCGTAGCGGTGCGCGACGAGTTGCCCGTCGATGTCGACGGGGTGCTCCAGTTCGACGGTGTGGAGCCGGAAGACGGTGCCGCCGCGCGGCCACTGGATGTACAGGCACAGCCCGGGGAAGAAGTCGATGGGCCACTGGACGTTTCGAAGCGTGCCGGTCTCCTCGGTAAGGTCCAGAAGAACCTCTTGGACCTCCTCGGACGTGTCGAGCTCGCCCCCGGGGTGGCTGAGTTCCAGGCGTACGGGGGTGGAGTCCTTGCCGAGATATGCCAGCCCGTCCCGGACCATCCGGCTCAGCGGCAGTCTGCCCTCCATGATGTGGGCGAGACGCAGCGGGAGCGTCCAGCAGACTTCGCTGTCGTTGATTCTCAGATAGTTCGGCAGACCGATCCGGTCGCCATCCGCGAGCGGGACGTCAGCGGGCTGGGCATCGGCGTACCGCTCTTCCTCCGCCTCTTGCTGCTGGGGAACGCTCTGCGGGGGCACGGCGACGGTCTGGGGCGGCGCGGGTGGATGCACCGTGTCGTGCCAGCCGCGTCCCGCCGGGCGCAGCGGATCGCTGTCGTCCGCCTCTTCCGAGCCCGGATGGTGGGAGCGCCAGACGCCCCCGTTCTGGAAGTCGTCGTCGAGGGTGATCCGTACGTCGGTCTCGGCGCGCAGGCCGTTGTCCGTGTCCCCGCGGACGAAGTCTGCGACCGCGAGGTTGGCGCGGCACACCGAGACCGCGTACTCCACTCCCGCCAGGAGGGGGTCGGAGCCGTCGACGCCGTGCAGCCACGGCCCGATCGCCGTGTACACGGTGCGGGAGCCGTTCAGGCCGTGGCGTCGGCGGGTTGCCGGGGCGGCGCTGCGTTCCAGGGAGCCGGCGAGGGCTCGCAGATCGGCTCCGCCCAGCGGCCCGTCGTGGCACAGGCCGGCCCCGACGCGGGTACGGGTCAGCGCGTAGTGGCCCCAGCTGCGCAGGCTGTCGCTGGTGCGCAGGGCGTGACCGACGGTGTCCAGGAGCCCGCCGAGGGCGTTGGTGAGCCGCCCCTCCGTGCTGCTCCCTGCCAGGTGGGCGACGGACACGGGTACGAGGGGGCTCAGCAGTGCTTCATGCTGGTGGGTCAGCAGGTGGTGCAGGAAGGCGGTCGAATCCTCGAGCCCGGCCTGCTCCGGGGAGCCGTAGCGGGCGTCGACGACGACGTGTCCGTCCTTATTGAGCCACTTCTGGCGGGCCCGGAAGCGTTGGAGCTTCGCCTGGCCGAGCTGCAGCGCGGGGCCGAAGGCCGTGAGATCGGGGACGAGCAGCTCCCGGCGCACGGGCTGCGGTGCCTCCTCGAGCTCGCCCGGTCCCCTCACACCGGCCGGGGCCCCGGACATCCATGCGGGTATGTCGGCACGCTCCTCGAAGCCGGGCTGGCGTCCCTCCTTGTAGACGATCTCCGCATACAGCGGGTCGGAGCCGGTTTCGATCCGGACGAGTGCCCCGACCGGCAGGGCCGGTACTTCGTCGCCCAGCGTCAGGGAGGGGAAGGCATCCAAATCGAAGGGGCCGTTCCCGTAGCCTTCACCGCCGACTTCGTAACCGAAATAGGCTGCGTTGAAGGCGACCGCGGTGTGCACCGGACACGCGCGGTCGGCTACGACCGCCTCCAGGTAGCGGCGCAGCCGCTCAAGCTCATGGAGGGGTGTGCCCTGGTGTCCGCCGGTCATGGCGGGAGTGAGCACAGGCTCCCCGTCGTACGGCCGCCAGATGTCCGGTCCGGTGGTGGTCATCGTGGTCACGCCCCGCCGTCCTTCCGCTCGCATCCGTTTGCCGTCGGTTGTGATCTCGGGGGCCGTACCGGGCGGACGACGCGCCAGAGGCTGTCCGGACCCTCGACGGCGGCTCCGGCAGCGGCCAGCCGTGCGAGGCTCGCGCTGACTGCCGCGTAGGGCAGGTCGGCGCGGCCGCCGAAGTGGCGGCTTTCCCGAATCGCCTTCGGCAGGGGGATCATCCTTCGGTTCCTCGGGTTGTAGGAGGCTTCGTCGCCGCGCAGCGCGTGCCAAAGCCGGCGCGGGTGAGCGCCCTGCGGCTGGAGCTGCAGCAGCCGCTGGATCTGGAGGTCGACGCGCTGGTCTCGCAGCGACGTGTCGGCACCGCCACCGTCGCGGGGACGCGGGGTAGCGAAAGCCCGGGCGATGGCAGGACGCCGTTCCTCCACGGGCCAGCGGCCGGTATCCCAGCAGGCGGAGCAGCGGCAGCGGGCCGTGGTGCAGCAGCCCTCGGGCAGGTCGGTGACGCCGAAGTAGTCAGCGAAGAGCCGTTGGGCGCAGCTCGTGCTTGCGTCGAAGAAGTTCCGCAGCCGGGCCAGCTCCTCGGCGGCTCGGCGTCCACGTCGGCCAAGCAGAGCGAGGAAGCCGTCGGGCAGGGTGCCGGTGCGAGTGGTCAGACCCGTGACCAGGCGGCGGCTGGGTGCCGCGGAGACGTCTAGGAGCCCGCGGTCGTGGAGGTCGGCGAGAAGTTCCCAGGTTGCAGCGGGTCCGTCGGCGACCGAATGGTAGTCGGGGCAACGGGCGGCGAGTTCGCGGTCGAAAAGCCGGACATCGATGTGTCGCGGGGTCTCCCAGGACAAGGCGGTGTCGATGACGGTCTGCTCCAGCAGCATGAGCCCGGCCGCTTCCTTCCCGCGCCCCTCTACAGGCCTTTCCCCAGTGGTGAGGGTCTGCCCTGGGCCGTGGCCGGCCGGTCGGAGGTCGCCTGGTTTGACCGCGCAGTACGGCGGGTGGTCGCCGAGATCCTCGACGGCACCGAGATCAGCGAGCGCGCTGAACGCCCGCATGATGCCGCCCTGGTAGCGCTCCTGGGTGTGCCGGTCGTCCAGCTCCGCCTCGCTCAGTGCACCGCTCGCGGCGTCCTGGGCCATCAGCACGTCGGCCAGACGTACCGGGTCGAGCGTGCCGTCACGCTGGGCGAGGACGAGAGCTCCCATGCGCCGTAGGAGCGAGGAGGGCAGTTCCTGGCCCGTCATGAAGCGGACCAGGCGAAGACCCCGGCTCGTCGCGAGGGCGAGACCGCTGTTGACGGGCCCGTCGCCGGTCGTCCCCTTACCCGCGCTGTCCCGCCCGGCCCGCCCCAGCTGCTGGTAGAGCGCGGCCAGGTCGGTGGGCGGCGATACGCACATCACCGTGCGCACGTCGGGCCGGTTGACGCCGAGCCCGAACGCGGAGGTGGCGACCACCACGACCGGTGCGAAGCCGTTGTCGCCCTCCCGGGGCGCTTCGCGAAACTCCGTCATGACGGCCGCCTTCTCCGCCTCCGTCAGACGGCCGTGGAACCGCAGCACGCGTACGCCGGCGTCACCGACATACTCGCGCAGGTGTGTATAGAGGGTATTGACCTCCTTCACGGTGAGGCAGTAGAGGATGGCGTGACCGTCGAGCGCGTCGACGACGCGCTCGACGAGCCCGGCCACACCGCTCTGCCCGAGCCGGTCCAGTGAGCGTCGGAACACGGCGAGTTCAGGCCGGATGGGGTTCTCGCGCACCGTCACGAGACCGCCAGCGACGCCGGGATGCTCCGCTTCGCTCTTGGCCTGGGCCGAAGCGGGCTCCGGCACTTGGGCGCGCAGGCCGAACAGTCCTTCACGCAGTGCCTCATGGACGGCCCGGTTGGCAGTGGCGGTCACTGCGGTGACCGCCACCCCGTGGTCCTGGCGCAGCTCGTGCAGGAACCTGCTGACCCTGCGCATGCTGGGCCGGAAGTCCTCCCACTGCGCCAGGGTGTGCGCTTCGTCGACGGCGATCCGGGACACCCGGCCCGCTGCCGCGGCCGCGCGTACGGTTTCCCGGAAGCGCCGTTGGCACAGGCGTTCCGGGCTGACGTAGACCAGGCGGATGCCGTGCTCGGCACGGCCGAGGAGTTGGTCCGACACTTCCGTCTTGCCGGCCCTGCTGCTGGACTCGCGCAGCGGCGAGATCAGGGCGCGGACCGCGCCGCCGATGGATCGGTTGAGTTCGAGAGCCTGGTCGTGCATGAGGGCGACGAGCGGGCTGACGACCACGGTGACGCCGGGCAGGACTAGCGCGGGCAGCTGGAAGGTGAAGCTCTTACCGAACCCAGTGGGCAGCAGTCCAAGTACGTTGCGGCCCTCGGCGACGGCGGAGATGGCGGCCTGCTGGGCCGGTTTGAGGGCCATGGGTTCGTCGGTGAGCCGCAGTAGGCCGCCGATGCGGGCGCAGCGGTCCCTGACCTCCTCGGCGAGCAGGCCCTGTTCCCGTAGCTTGCGCATCTCCTCGGTGGTCAGTGCGAGTTCGCGGATGCGCCGGGTGTGTGGCAGGAGGGTGTGCCGTTCGAGGGCTTCGTCGCTGCACAGCTCGGCGGCTCGGGCGGGGTCCAGGAGGTGGTGGGCCGCCATGAATGTCCAGATCCGACGCCATCCTGCGCTCATGGTGGTGACGTTGCCGCCGCCGATGTCGCCGCTGTCGGGGTCGGGGCGTTGCAGTCCGTCGTCCAGGCTTCCGAGGAAGGCGCGCCGGTAGGAGCGGCGCAGGCTGCTTGCTCCGGCGAGTTTGCGGTCGCTGATCACGACGACGCCGCGGTGCCTGTCGGAGCGGATGAGCCTGCCGACGGCCTGGCGGAGCTGGAGTGCGGCGAGCGGCAGGTAGTAGTGCTCGGTGGCGGCGCCGTCCGGATCGGGGTGGCCGGCGTGCTCGGCGCGTTCGGCTACCGCCGCGCGCCGGGCCTCCACGATCGGGGCGGCAAACGGTGCGAAGGGTAGTTTATTGATCCAGACGAGGCGCAACCGCTCGGCGTCGGAGACGTCGACCCCTTGCCACAGTCCCTTGGTGCCGACGAGGAAACCCCCGCCGTCCTGCCGGTCGGTGAAGGCCTGGTAGGCACGACCGTTGCCAAGGATGAGGGCCTCGACGACGGGGGCGTCCAGGCCACGGGAGCGTAGTTCCTGCGTGAGGTGGCAGCCGATGCCCGCGGCGGTCGAGCGGGCGGTGGTGAGGATCATGCCGCCGCCGTCGAATCCGTTGTCGTCAGCGCGCGCACGTGTCATTTCGGCGGCGAATCCGGCGACCTGGTGGGCCACGGTCCGCAGGGCGCCCTCCTCCTGCTCGGCCCAGGAGGGGAAGTCGGAGAAGCACACGACCTCCGCCTGGCTACGCAGGTCGAATGGGGAGGGCAGGGCTAGCGTGGGCAGATCCTCGGGCAGCCCCAGCCGGTTCCGGATGAAGTTCCACTCCCCTGCGACACGCAGGGTGGCGGAGACGTAGTGGACGCGTTCGAAGGACTCCAGGTAGCTCCGCCATTCCGGATCGGCGGGCAGGTCGACGGGGCTGGTGGCCACACGGAAGCGGTAGGACCGCAACTCCGCCTTTGGTTCGCCCAGTTCTTCAAGGTGGACCACGCGGGAGGGGAGAGATTCGTCCAGGGTGGCGGCGGGGTCGAGGAAGGCACGGATGTCGGCCGTGATGCGGTCGAGGGCGGTGGTGAGGGAGTCGGTGTGCTCCGCGAGTGCGGTCAGGCGCTCCCGTACCAGGGGGTCGATCCCGGCGGCGTGCTGGGCGACGTACCGCTCCAGGGTGATACGGCAGGTCACGAGCGCCTTGGCGATGCTCTCCAGCACCAGGGAGAGTCGCCGCGTGTGCCGGGTGCCGGAGGTGCCGGTGAAGGGGCTGGCCAGCGTGGTCGCCCGGCTGCCGATTCGTACGCCCACTCCCCTGGCCTGTGTATCGAAGGCCTGCGCCGCGAGCCGGGGAAGCCGTTCGTCATCGAGCAGCCGTTCGAGGTCGGCGATCGCGGAAGCGGCCTGGTCACGGGCCACGCCTGGGTGAGCGTCTGCAAGCCACGCGTGGCACTCCGGCAACAGCGTTTCCAGGTCCTGGTAGTCGACGGCTACTGTCAGCGCGGAGGTGGCGGCGCTCTCCAACTCGTGCGCCTCGTCGATCACGAGGAGCACGTCGGGTCCGACGGCGCGCAGATCGTCCAGGTGCGTGAGGACGAGCGCGTGGTTGGCGAGGATGAGGCGATGGCTGCCGATGGCCTCCCGCACGGTGTCGGTGTGCACGGTGAGGGGACTGCTTGCACCAGGACTGTAATCGCCGTCGCGCT
This sequence comes from Streptomyces sp. NPDC014864, assembly GCF_043081525.1. Lineage (NCBI taxonomy): Bacteria > Bacillati > Actinomycetota > Actinomycetes > Kitasatosporales > Streptomycetaceae > Streptomyces > Streptomyces sp. NPDC014864. Next base: position 42,789 of record NZ_JBIBWT010000026.1, on the reverse strand, counting down.
GGGACAGCGACTCAAGCCAGAGCGTCAGGCCGCGGCCCATGTAATCGGTGAAGAACGCGGGCAGGTCGACCGGGTCGACGGATCTCGCCACCCAGGACTGCGGAGGCTCCTTGGCTGCGAGCAGGCGCAAAACGAGAAAGACGAGGAGTTCCCGGAAACGGTAGGAGAGGCGGGTGCGCGCCGCACCTTTGGAGTGTCGCTGACGTGTGGCTTCGGCGAGGGCCTTCGTGAGGGCCGCTAGGGAGAGCCGATTGGACTTGCCCTTGACCAGGTCGGCGAGCCCGAGGATGCCGGGCAGTGCCCGCTGCAGATCTTGAATGTCCTTCGCCAGCTGGCTCTGCAACTGCTTGGTGTACGTAGCGATGACCGCCGTCCGGTTGTCGCCCCCGGCGAGCCAGTCCAGCGCGGCGGCGAGCACCGCATAGCTTTTTCCGGTACCGGTGGGTGCTTCCAGCAGCCCGCTGACACCGCGGTCAGTCCAGTCGTGCAGCGTCGCTGTCATGCGCTGCTGAGCGGGCCGGGGTTCGACACGGGTGCTATGCACGACCCGGGCGAGAGCGGTCGGATCGACCCGCCCGCCGGCGTCACGCAGCCCTTCTGGAACGCCGATGGGGCCACGACCCGGTGAATGGCCGTCAAGTATCCGCCGTGGTGGATGCTGCGCGACCTCGGCACCCAGCAAACGGGCCACCTGCGCCTGCTCCCACACGAGCGGTTCCCGCTTTTCGGTCCTCTTCCTCTCCCCCAGGTCCCGCAGCAGCCGCCACGCGTCGGAGTCGTCGCAGACATCGGCGACCAGATCGCGCAACTCGGCCGTCCTGCCGGCAAACTCGGCCGCGGCCCGCTCCAAGAGACGTACGAGCAACAGCGCGTCACCGTCCGCGGTGTGGGCACGCAGGCCCTCACGGGATACTCCGAGTTGCTGCGCGAGGTCCTGAAGCCGGTGAGACGGGGCCGTCGGCCACAGGGCATGCGTGAGGTACAGAGCGTCGACTGGGCGTACAGCGGCGAGTGGATCGCTCATACCGGCGTCCCCCGCCGCCTCGCTGACGACCGAGAAGTCCAGCCCGATCCCGTTGTAGGCGACGACGACATCGGCCTGCGCGAGGAACACGCGGAGCTCCTCCCACGCCTGCTGCTGGGTAACGCCTTGCTCCAGCACGGCGTCCCGGATGTCGCCGTCGCGCAACTCCTCGCTGTCGCCCCGGAATCTCAGGTACCGCTGCCAGCGAGGCGCCTGCGCCACCCACAACGGATCAGCACCAAACCTGACGGCTGCCACGTCGTAGACATGACGCTCCACGTAGGGCGCACTTACCGTCGTACGCACCACACTCTCAACGTCGAGCGCGACGGCCCGCAGAACGGACGTCCCAGATCGTGGCGCACCGTCGAGCGGCACTGTGCCGCTCGACAGCGGCTTGTCACCGACCTCTCGTTCCAGCGCAAGGACAGGCAGGAAACGCCCGCCCGATGCGACCAGCAGACCACCCTCGACAGCCTCAGCGACCAACTTCACCAGACGCTGCTCCGGCAACCCTCTGAACTGCTTGGTCGCCTCCACGACAAGATCCCGCTCGGAGATACCAGACGGGAAAGCCCGGACCAGATCCACGATCTTCCGAGCCGCCGCGGAGACCCCCTGTCCCCCGACCATGAACACCACCCCCCCCTGCGCGCGGTTCCCGGTCAAAAGGTGACCGAACCGCTCCTCACCCCCTCCCCTGAACCCGGAGCCAGAAGGTGAAGATCCTGCGTTGGATGTGTATATCACGCAAGTATTTGAACTCGGAACAGCACCTCGGGAAGAACCACGAAGCCCACCGCACGCCAACCCGCCAATCCGCCGATCCGCCAACAACAGAGGCTGGTAGTAGGCAATCTGCGTCGAGTTCAGATGACAGGTGACGGCATCGCCGACCACCCGCTCACCGCAGCCCCACCTCCCCGGCCCAGGCACGACCGGAGCGCGATCGGACAGCGCGGCTTCCGGCTGCCCTCGCCCCCGCCTCCGGCCCTGGCGGCACCCTGCCGAGGGCCGCGGGTGAGGTCATCGTCCAGGATGAACACGTGCAGGCCTGGAGGGCGCAGTGGTGGTGTGAGCGGGCCGCTGCAGGCTCGAGCCCCACCCCCATGCCGACAGGCCGACCCCGGCGCAGGGCCACTGCCGCCCGCGGCTGCTCGGCCTCCTCCTCCAGGGCCTCTTCCCAGGCGTCGATCCGCGCGCACAGGTCCTGCGGGAGGAGGCCGGCGAACGGGTAGGTGGCCACCTGCTCCGGGTGCAGCACGCAGGGTTCGGGCACGTACCCTTCGAAGCCGACGACCTGCGGCTGCGGCGGTGACGCCAGCACCGCGGCGACCTCCCACGACCGGCGCCAGCGCAGGTCGAGCAGCATGCGGTAGCCGGTCGGGCCGTGTGCGTCGAAAGGGCACCAGAACACCTGCAGCAGATCGCAGTCGTCCGGCCCGGCCGGCAGGTCGGGGACGTCCCTGCGGTAGAACTGTGCAAGGCCGATCAGCGGCAGCGGATCGGCTGCGGCAGCCTCTTCAACGCGGTGGTCCTGGCCCAGTTCCTTCAGCAGCCGCCGTTCTGCGTCCGTGGGGCCAGGGTTCGGTTCACGCAGCCATGCGGAAGCCAGGACCTGCCGCCACCGGTGGATGTCCGCCGGGCGTCGGCCACGCGCACGGCTGTGGGACTCGGCGCACACCGGCCAGGGCTCATCCACCGGCCACAGCAGCGGACCGCCCACGGAACTGTCCGCCACCTCCGGCCGTCCCGGGCGCGGATGGAGCCGGGAAGTGGGTGGCGTCGTGGGCGTCGGCTGTGGCGCGGAGCCGTTGGGCGTTTTTCCCTTCAGGCGTAGGCCGACCGGTTCCGGGGGGCAACTGGTCGAGCTCGTTGACCAGTTCAAGCAGGCGCCGGCGTTGGTGCCTACGAACGGCGTGCCACAGCCCGGACGACAGTCGTACTACCTGGGGGCCCTGGCGCCCAGATCGGTGTCCGTTGTGGCACCTGCAAAGCCCACAGCTCGCCGCTCTCAGTCAGGTCAATACCCGAAAATGAGTAGCATGTAGCGGCCACCCTCGATCATGCACACTACTCACCATGCTCGAGGGGTGACCGCCTCCTAATTTCCAGCCATCCGCCCCACTAGAACTGCGCTTGATTCCTACCAATGCACTGTGTATCGGCTGGCCCGAAACCCAGTCCCCAAACGGGCACATCAATCTGCGCCATCGAAAAACTTGACTCAATCATCAAGGGTCCGAGACTGAATTTACTAGCGGTCCACATCGAATTCCTGGGCGACCGCGCTGGCCGTCAGAGTGTCGATCGACAACCGCTCGGCCGGCGGCCGGGGCTCCCCATTGAGGGCCGAAATGCCCAGCTTCTTGAAGTAGCCTTCAGCGCCGCCCGGCGTGTACCAGGCCAGCAGCTTGACCGGCACGTCGCCAAGGACGCTGTAGCTGTGAGCCTTTCCGCGAGGCAAGAATACGAAGGATCCCGTCCCGACCACCTCCACGTGGCCTTCGCAGCGGACTTCCAGGCTACCTTCGAGAATGTAGGCGGCCTCGTCCTCCCCGTGGTGGGTGTGCGGCGGGGCGCCCGAACCGGGGTGGAGCACTACTTCCAGCAGACCGAACGCCCCGTAGGTGTCCTTCTTCTCCGCCTTGAAGGTGTAGCGGTCACGGAATACCCACCTAACGTCACCCTCCCCCCGAGCGACGTGCACGAACTCTAAAGTCAGCCGTCCTTGAGTGTTCATCACTTTCCCCCTTGGTTAAAATCATGTCCACGTGGCCTTCGCAGTGGACGTAATCTTTGGAAACCATCAGACCCGAAGGAATCTACTTTGTCTGGATTACTTGCGAATAGCCACCCTCCATCGGAATGGTCGGCCCCTCACTCCAAGGGCCCTGGCCGACAGCGTCGTGATCGTCTCCGCGTCCTCGTCCACGAACTCGCCCACTTCACCAACCTCCCGGATTCTGGCCCGGCCGGGCGATGACCGACTACGAACACCTCCGTGACGAACTCGATGAGTGGGGCGCTGGCGTCTGGCTGCCTAAAGGCGATGCTCTGCCGCCTGTGGGTCCCCTTTGACCTGGGCCGGCGATCAACAATTGGATGTGCGCGGACTTGCCCCCGGAGTGCGGTCGGGCGGTCGCGATGACGGTGGCGAGACTGGTCAGACCACCTCGAAATTCGCCATCATCGCCATGTCCTCGTGCTCAAGGTTGTGGCAGTGCAGCATGTAGCGGCCGTGATAGCCGTCGAAGCGGGCGAGGATCTCCACCACCTCGTAGGGGCGAACATCTACGGTGTCCTTCCAGCCCGCGTCGCTGGCCTCCGGGCGCCGGCCGCCGCGCGAGAGGACCTGGAAGTGGGCCATGTGCAGATGGACGGGGTGGTGGAAATCGCTGCTCAGGCGCCAGCGTTCGACGGTGCCAAGGCGCGGGCGGGCCAACGTCTCGGCGGTGCTGAAGCGACGGCCATTGATCGTCCACCGGTCGTTGGTACGACGGAAGTCGAAGTGCCGGGTCGCGACGGCGACGGCCGGGGTGAGCGGCTCGTATGAGGAGAGGCGGGCGGGAACGTGGCTGTCATCCGTCGCCTTGCGGGCGACGCGGAAGCGCATGACCTGCCGCATGCGGCCGCCGGCCACGGTGTTGACCAGGGTGACGTGGCTGCCGACCGGGCACTGCGAGAAGTCGACGACGACGTCGAAGCGTTCGGCGGGTGCGAGGGGGACAGTGTCGAGCCGCTGGGGCGCGCGCAGGAGTCCGGCGTCGCCGCCGACCTGGGTGACCGGCAGGATGCCGCCATGTTCCAGTTCCAGGCGGAGGTCATAGCGGCGGGCGTTGGAGGCGTTTAGGAGGCGCAGCCGGTGGCGGGCGGCCGGGATCTCGGCCTCGGGCCAGGGAGCCCCGTTGACCAGTTGTACGTCGCCCAGTACACCGTCCATGTAGGCGTCCTGGACGCCGGGGGTGCCGGTGCAGGAGAGGTCGTGGCCCGGGTAGCGGAAGGAGCCGTCTGCCTCGAAGGCCCGGTCGCAAAGCATCAGGGGCAGGTCGCGGTCGCCGCCGGGCAGCGTGAGCGCGTCCTCCTCGTCGTCGTGGACCAGGAAGAATCCGGCCAGGCCGCGCCAGACCTGGGGGGCGCTGAAGTCCATCCGGTGGTCGTGGTACCAGAGCGTCGCGGCCCGCTGTTTGAGCGGATACTCGTATGTCTTGCTGCCCTGCGAGAGGGTCCAGTGGGAGGCGGATGTGTGCATGCCGTTGCCCATGCTCTGCATGTGGCCGGATGTGAAAGCGTCGCCGCACATGGCCGGCACCACCACGTCCGTCGGGTAGCCGTCGGAATGCGGGGGTGTGACGCCGCCGTGCAGATGTGTCGAGGTCGGCACAGTCAGGGAGTTGATGACGCGGACCGAGGTGCTGCGGCCGGAGCGGGCGGTGATCGTAGGGCCGGGGAAGATCCCGTCGTAGCCCCAGACGGTCGTCCTGGTGCCGGGCAGGATCTCCACCGCCGAGGCACGCTGCGTCAGCTCGTAGTGGTCCGTGGTGCGGGTGGTGCGCGCCGGGCGGGCGCGGGGCGGGGTCGGTAGCGGCACGGCGAACGGTTTCGGCAGCGGGATCCGGCTCGTCAGGACCTTGCCGGTGCCCTCGCCGGCCCACTGGGCGTACGCGGCCGCGCCCGCGGGCACCGCGAGGCCTGCCGCGCCTCCCGCGATCAGGCCCAAGACGCTCCGCCGTGACGTCACTTGGGGCCTCCCTCGTGCGCAGAGGAGAAGGACCAGTACGCCAGCACGGCGCCGATGCCGAAAATGGCCATGCCCAGCGGCACGTGGCCGCCCAGCATGCGGGACTCCCCCAGAGCCTGCTGTGCGCCGACGAGCAGGACCAGGCCTACTGCCAGGAGGAACGGTCCGATCGGGCCGCGGCCCGGGCGCCAGACCAGGTACGCGGTGATCGCTTCGAGGGCGACGATGAGGGCCAGTACGGAGGCGTTGGCCGCGTGCCAGTCCAGGAAGGCGACGTCGCCGGTGATGAACAGGCCGGCGAGCGCCGCCTGTATCAGGGTGTCGAACAAGGCGAGGACCGAGAGGGCGCGGAGGAGCACAACTCTTCTGCGATGCCAGGGGTTTGGGGCGTGGCGTATTTCAGGCGCCGAGGTGCGTGTCGCGGTCTGGGGCATCTGTGTTCCTTCTCTTCGTCACTCGGACCTGTGCGCTGCCCTGCCCGGGGGCGGCGGGCGGATTGCGCCCGCCGCCCCTCGGGGACGACCCCGGGTTTGGGTGTCACCCAGTGGTTGTGCGGCGCCGGGGGGCCGCCACGGCCGGGACCAGGACGGCCACGACGACCACCGCGGCTAGCACCCAGAACGCCCGGTTCTGCTGGCCCTGGTGGGAGGTGGCGGCCAGCGCCGCGGTCAGGGCCGCGATGGCGTTCACGCCGGCCGCCGAGCCGATGTTGCGCAGCATCGTCGCGGCCGAGGTGGCCACGCCCAGCTGCTCGGGGGGTGACTGGTCCTGGATGAGCGCCAGCGTTGTGGCCGTGACGGCGCCCGTGCCGATTCCGGCCAACGTGCCTGCCAGCCAGGCGAGTTCACCGGTGGCGCTGAGCACGGCGCTCACCAGCAGGGCGAGCGCGCCCGTCAGCATCGGCGGCCGGTAGCCCTGCTGGGCCACGAGTCCGCCCGTGGTGGCGCTGCCTGCCACCCAGCCGAGCGCGGCCAGGCCGACGACCACGGCGATCCCGGTGGTCGAGGTCCCGGAGGCGGCCAGCTGCACGGGCAGCACCGTGACCGTCGCGTACATCACGACGCAGGCGCCGACCGTGGCCAGGGCCGCTCCCCCGGACGGGGTGCGGGCGAGGATCTGGCGCGGCACGAGGCCGCCGCCGCAGCGCCGCACCAGGGCCAGGGCCACCAGGCCGACGACCGCGGCGAGGACGCCGCCGACCGTGCCGAGGCCCAGCTCGCCACCCTGCAGCCCGACGAGGACCAGCGCCGATCCGCCTGTGACAAGCAGATACTCCCCCGCCGGGAAGCCGGAGCGTTTCTGCTGCCCCAAGACGCCTTCCCGCCTGGGCAGTGCGAGCACGATCGCGAGGACGACGAGCGCGCACAGCGGCACGTTCAGGAAGAACACCCAGCGCCAGCCCCATGCCTCGGTGACCGCCGCGCCGACGACCGGGCCGAGGACCGCGGCCACACCCCAGACCATGCTCAGCAGCGACTGGGCCTTGGCGCGCCGCTCAGGGCCGAAGACCCGGCCGACGATCACGTAGCTGGAGACGACGATCGCGCCGGCCGCCAGGCCATGCAGCACGCGGGCCGCGACCAGGACATCGAACGAGCCCGCGATCCCGGCCAGGACCGAGGCGCCGAGGAAGACCAGCGTCGAGCCGGCGGCGAGGACCCGGTCGTCGAGCCGGTCGGCGACCCAGCCGGCCAGCGGGGTGCCGGCCACCTGGGCCAGCATGAACCCGGAGACCAGCCAGGCGTATCCGCCGCCCGAGCCGCCGCCGACGTCCGACAGGACGCTGGGCAGCACGGTGCCCATGACGGTGGCGTCCATCGCGGCTAGGAGCAGGGCAAGCACTGCGGCACCGACGGCGACCTTGCCCCCGGCCACCGTCGAGCGGGCGGGCGCCGCGGTGTTCGGGCCGGTGCCCGCCCCTACTGCCGAGGATGTCACGACGTGCCCCCCGCCGTGCTCGGCACCTTCACCGGCGGCACGATAGCGGCAGCGTGCACGCGGTCGACGCCGGAGAACTCCAGGATGAGCCGCCTGAGTTCGTCGTCGAGGATCTCGTCGACGCTGTAGAGCGTGCCATCCTCGGCGAAGACCTTGCCGCCGAACGCCTTCGTCATCTCCAGCTGCACGGCGGCCGCCGGGTTGCCGGTGACGAAGTCGACGTCGAGCAGCTGCCGGGTGCGCTCTTCGAAGGTCGCGGCCAGCTTCCGGTTCAAATCCTCTATTTCGTCGAGTAGTTCGCGGACCCGCTGCTGCTGCTCGGCGGTGAGCGCCGGGTAGATCAGCTTCATCGCCACGTGGTCGATCTTCACGTGCCGGGCCTCGTCGAGGCCGTGCGTGTGCAGGAGGCGGGTGAAGAAGCGGGCCCGATCCGGGTCGAGCGCGTCAGTACGGTGCTCGAACACGGTGATCACTGACTCCCCGACGTACGCCGAGCAGCACAGCGCGACGAGTTTGACGTAGGGGTGGTCGTTGGTGCGGAAGACGTCGAGCCGCTCGTCGAACAGGGCTTTGTCGACGCGGGGTTCGGCGCCGGAGAGGGCCCGCACGTACCGGTAGAAGGTGTTGGCGTGCTGGATCTCCTCGGCGGCGAAGCAGGACAGCGCGTTGTGCAGCTCGTGCCCGAGGTTGATGGCGTCACGCAGGTCGTGCAGCTCCCCCATCACCATGGTCATGACCGTGCTGACGTGGCGCTCGATCTCGGCGAGCTGCGCCAGCTCCTTGGTGAGGTAGGCGACGGCCTCGGCCTCGTGGCCGGTCTCCCCGTAGGCGACAAGGGAGACGAACTCGCGCTCCGCCCGAGTGCCGGCCTCCGCCCAGTCGAAGGCGCCGGGGTGGAAGGTGTTGATGTGCGCGAGCCGGGTCACCGAGGCAAGCTCGGTGCGGACGGCCTCGGCGATGCCGTCGAACTGGTCAAGCCTGGTCATTCTCGAACTCCTTGTAGCCGTCCTGCAGCCCGATGGAGATGTCGCGCAGGCGCGCCCAGCCCTGGGCGATGAACTCGCTGTCCCGTAGCTTCTCGATGAAGTAGTAGTAGGTCTTGATGTCGTCGGTCTCAACGAACAGGAAGTCGGAGTAGTCCGTGGCGAACGCCTCGGCGTCGAAGTGACGGACCGACATCTTGTCGGCGAACGGCCCGACGATCTCCTTCTGGAAGACTTCCTCCTTCGCACCGCGCTGCTCGCGGCTCAGTTGCAGCCAGGAGGGGTCGAATTCGTAGCGGATGACGATGCCGTACTTCATGGGTCAGCTCCTGGCGTAGCTCTGGGCGTTGAGGATGGTGCGCTCGGGGTCGGTGATCGCCCGGCGGCCGTGCATGACCCGGGTGTTGTCGATGAGGACGATGTCGCCGTCCTCCCACTGGATCTCCTCGGTGACCTTCTCGGAGACCTCGGTGTACTCGGCGATCACGTCGTCGGGTATCAGGGAGCCGTCGGCGAAGCGGATCTCGGGTGCCTCGTAGTTGAACGAGGGCCCCAGGATGCTGTTGGCCCACGCGATGCGCGAGGACGTGCGGGTGGGGTGGGCCGCGTACACCGAGTACTCGTAGGTCAGGGATCCGTCGCCGGCCTCGGTGAAGACCACGTCGGCGCCCTTGTTCGACACGGCGTAGAGGTGGTCGACCGTCATCTCGGCCGGGGTGGCGCCGCCGCCGGTGAGGTGGGCAGCGAGCCGCTGCCACATGGCCTGCGGGACATTACTGCGCGCGTACTTCACCGGCTTGTCGGCAAAGACCTTCCTGGCCCGCTCGGACAGCGCCTCCCAGACCCGGAAGCCGTCGCAGACGGTCGTCTCGGAGCCGGACTTCGCGGCCTTGACGCAGTGGAACCACAGCAGGTCGGGGGCGAAGGGTGTGGCCCCGTTCTCCAGGTGCAAACCGATCGGATCGTGCCCGGAGTCGACCTTCTGCGCGGCGTTGCCGTGGAAAGTGCGGGCCGGGTCGAGGGTGGTGCGGGCGCTGTAGCGGCGCACCAGCTCGTTGAACTCCTCGACACCCGGGGCGAATCCGCGGATGAGGAGGTGCCCGGTGTCGGCGAGCAGGCCGTCGAGGCCGGCCTGGTAGAGCTCGGCGAAGTCGGACTCGGTACCGGTAGGTGTGATCATCATGCCGTCACCGTCGCCGATGGCGGTCAGACGCAGGGTGTTCTGGGCAACTGTCATGGCTGGGTCCCCGTTCTTGTGTGACTCAGAGGATGAGGTCGTCCGAGCGGCCGTACGCGGTGGTGACCGTCATCAGGTCGTCGAAGAGCTTCTGTCGCCGTGGCCGGCCGGTGACGGTGAAGTACTGGCGGCGGAAGTCGCTGCTGTCCGCCACGACGAAGAAGCGCTCGGGCCGGTCGGTCTCGGCCAGGTGCCGTTCGGCGTACGCGTGCGCCTGACGCCGCGTCTCCTCGGCATCGGCGCCTTCGGCGGTGAGCAGCAGGGCCGACAGGTGTTCCAGGCCCTCGCCGAACACCACGGCGTCCACCACCGACGGGCAGCTGCGCAGGCTGCCTTCGACCCACTCCGGCGAGACGTTGCGTCCGTGACTGGTGATGATCACGTTCTTCAGGCGGCCGAGGATGCGAATGTAGCCGTCCTCGTCGATCTCGGCGCGGTCGCCGGTGTGCAGCCATCCGTCCTCGTCGACGGGGCGGCTGGTCGGGTCCTCGACGGTGTAACCGGCGAACAGCGACGTCGACTTCACCATCAGCTCCCCGCCCTCGGAGAGCCGGACCTCGCAGTGCGGCAGCGGCCTGCCGACCGTGCCGGGCCGCCAGTGCTCGGGCGTGTTCCACGAGACGACCGAACTGTTCTCGGATAGACCGTATCCCTCGTGCACCCTCAACCCGGCTTCGTTCAGGCGGAGTTGGGCCTCCAGGTCGACGGGCGCGCCGCCTGCCATCAGGAACGGCCGCACGCCGTCGCCGAGGATCGAACCCCCGTCGGCCCCGCGCACCGCTTTGTCGAGGGCGCTCACCGCGGCGGGCGGAAGCACGGCAGCGGTCGGCTGCCCGGCCCGCATCCAGGTCACCACGTCGTCGGCGCGGGAGCCCGCGGTACCGAGGAGCGCGGTGTCCTCGGGCAGCAGGATCATCCGGCCGCCGTTGATGATCGGCAGGTACACCGCGGTGACCTGCTCGATGAGCAGGCTGAACGGGACCAGGGAGAGATAGCGGGAGTAGACCCCTTCGGGCGAGACCGAGTTGAGCGACACGAGCAGCGCCTCAAGCGCCTTCGAGCGGATTTTCACGCCCTTGGGCGCACCGGTCGTCCCCGAGGTGTGGATGACCTTGATGATCCGCTCGTCCGGTGGCAGCTCAAGACCGTCGGGGTTCGCGACCCGGGGCCCGGCGCCGCTGTCCGCGGCGATCGGGATGACGGTGACCGCGCCGTCCAGGCCCCACTCGGCGAGCTTGCGGACCCCGGCCGCGTCGGCCAGGCAGAGCCGGACCCCCTTCAGCAGCGAGGCGGCCTGCTCGCCGGAGAAGGCCAGCGGCACGGGCACCTCGACAAAGCCGCCGAGCAGCAGCGCGAGATCGGCAGCCACCCACTCGGGGCCGTTGCTCGCGACCACGCCCACCGTGGCCCCGGCGTCCGCGCCGAGGTCGGCGAGCAGTCGGCGGATCTGTCCGCTCCAGCCCGCGAGGTCTGCGTAGGTGAAGCTCTCGGCGACCGAGCCGTCGGCGGCCAGGCGCTCGACGAGGACGTGGTCGCGGCGCTCGGGCGCGTACAGACCGTCGTAGATCTTCCTCATCGGGCACCCGCCCCCTGCGTGGCCAGGGAGGCCTCCTGCCCCCAGGTCACGGCGAGGTGGTAGCCGGACTCGGCCTCGCGGTTGATACCGGCGTCGAACGCCCGCAGGTCGATGAAGCCGGCCACGGGAGCGGTGTCGTAGTACGACCCCCACGTGCCCTGCTGCTCGGGCGGCAGGGCGTCCTCGCGGGCCTCGGCAAGGCCGGTGAACTGCAGCCCGATCCGCGCCAGGGTGCGGGCGAGCGGTTTCGTGACGGTGCACAGCAGGTACGAGGCGCCGTTGCACCAGCACAGCGCGGGCACCATGCCGATGAGCTTCAGGCCGGCGCCGGGCTCGCTGGAGGCCAGCGGCCCGACCTCGACCAGGCCGGCCGGCTCGCACTCGGTGCGCGTGTGCCGGGATATGACGTCGGCCGCCGCGTCGGCGAGGTAGTGCTCGATGAGGAGGCTGCGCTCTCCCCCGTACGTCAGCCCCGCACAGGCCAGCGGGACGACGTCCGGCCCCGTGCCCTCGTCCGAGCACAGGGCGATGAAGCTGTCGGGTGATGGTGCGATCTGTGCCTCGTAGTCCCGTGCGTACCGCTCTCGTGCAAGGTCGACGCACGCCTGCCACAGGGCACTCCCGCGGCGAGCGATGTTGATGCGCATTGCCCCTCCGTTCCGCATCACGTGCCCGGCCGGTCCGACCGGGCACCCACACTTTATGACCATCAGTCATTTTTTGACAACCAGTTCATGGTCATCACGGGTGTGAACAGAACGTGCACAGAGGGCTGCGGGCGGCTCGCCCTCCGCGGCTACGGAGAGTGATGAATCTACGCGTGCTGCGCGGCGATCGAGTCGACGATGCCGGCCACCTCCCGGTACAGCTTCGCCACATCGTCGGCGGCCAGACGGGTCCAGCCCAGACCGCTGATCATGGAGGTCATCACCTTCAGGCGGGCGTCGACGGCCTCCTCGCCGGACCACAGGAAGCGGGGCGAGAGCAGATGCATGGCCGCGTAGCCGAGGATGTAGGCGCGCAGGGCGTCCACCGCCACGGCCGCCTCCACCTCGGCGTTGTTGAAGGCCCCCTCGGCGACGCTGCGCTCCACGGCGTACCCGACGACCTGCGCCATCTGCGCCTCGACCAGGTCACGCCGCTTGAGCCGTTGTTCCGAGGCGAGCTTGCAGACCGCGTCGGTTGCGCGCCCGGTGAGGCTGCACTCGAACAGCACCGGGGCCGCCTCCGCGTGCCGCATGTAGGCGAGCGCCATCCCGTACACGGACCGCACCCCGTCCCACGGCAGGTCCGCGATCGTCTGGAAGTAGCGCAGCTGGCGCCGTGCGCTCTCCGCCGAGATCTCGACGAGCAGGTCTTCGAGGCAGGTGAAGTGGTTGTAGACGGTGCCTTTGGAGTAGCCCGCCTCCTCGGCCAGCCTTCCCAGAGTCAGATGGTGGAAGCCGTCCCGGCAGACCATGTCGAGTGCGACGCGCACCAGCTTCTGATCACGCTCTGCTACTTCCTGGGCTTTACGTTGAGTCGTTCGCATGGCCTCATTATGCGGAACCAGCAGTCAAAATTCGACGCCAGGTCAATATACGGTCATATTTTTTCGTCAGGCACCGACTAGCGGCGGCTGCGTCAGCGGTCTTGGAGCACGGCTGCGGATTCGACCGGCCCTCACAACCCCTGCGTGGCGGAGGACAGTGCCGTGGCGCCGCAAAGAACGCGTACGCCGACGCCGGCTGCGCCGCGCGGGAGCCGGCGGGCCTGATCGCATGACCCCAGCAGGTCGCAGCGCTTGTCCCCCCCATGGCACACCCCGGTAACCCCAGCCCCGAACATGATCACGATCTGCGCCGGCCGGCACCCCCTGCTGCCACCCGCCCGGCACACCAGCCCCCCAATGATCATTGGCGTGTGGAGGGAAGATAGACGGCCCTGACAACGACCGGAGCGAGGGTCTCCCCGCAGCGGTCCACGACAGCGAGTCGACGACCAAGCGCACCCCGCGGGGGTCCTCATGAATGGGCAACGCAGGTGGGGTTGAGGGCCAGTCGGTTCGCCCAGGTGAGTACTCGCGTGTCGAGCGAGGGAGACGGTTCCTGCTGACCAGCCCCCTATCCGTCGGCGGTGACCGTCACCGCAGGTGGACGCGAGCCGAGTCCGGGCGGGCCGCACGTACGGCAGGTCGCCGCGGAGGGAGGACGGTCACCTGATCTCGACGCTGCCGCAGGTGAATGCGGTGCCTGCCGGCAACTGCGGCGTGATGGCGACGCCGGTCAGGTGCTCGGCGAGAGCGAGTACGGCCGGCGGGGAGGCGTCGGTCTCTGGGCTGTCGTCACCGAAGTGGAAGCCGATGCCGTGCATGGGTTCCCGGAGTTCATCAGGCATGGTGGGAACACGGGCTCGAACCGGAGCGCACGGTGTCCTCGGCCCACAGAAAGACGTCGCGAACGTTGATGTTGACGAAGTGCGACACCCGGCACGTCCCGGTGTTTCCGTGGCTTTCTCAACGTCACCGGCGTGCTTGTTCAGTGGCGGCGGCGGGGGGTGCCGTGGTGGAGGGCGATGGCCGCGCAGGCTAAGACGGTGCTGGCGCTGAGGGAGACTACAGCGCCGAGGACGCCCTGCAGCAGGCCGCCGGTGGTGGTGAGTGCGGCTACCGCTGCGGCCAGGGCGCAGGTGCGTCGGCGCCCTGTGCGGGGGGTGTCGGTGGTGGGGCGGGGCGGGCGGCGGCGTGGTGCTGTTGCGGGGCGGTGGGGTGGGGCGGGTGGGGATGCGACGGCGTCCATGATGTGTTCGAAGCGTCGGTCGAGGTCCTGGTCGTCGGCGCGGATGTCGGCTTTCAGCCGTACGTAGGGGCGGTAGAGCCGGACGACGAGATCATCTCTGGTCTTGATCGTCATTAGCGCGTCTCCTCACGTCGGCGAAGAACGACTCGAGCACGCTCAGGTCGACGTTCGCGTCCGCCAACTTAGCGAGTGCTCCCCTCTGTTGTTCTCGGTTCTCACAAACGGCTGCGCCGATGACCGCGGCGATGTTTTCGTTGGCGAGGAGTTCCAGGAGTTCGTCTTCGTGGGTTTTCCGCTCGTGGAGCGGGCGTTCGTCGAGGGCGGCGAGCCCTTCGCGGACCACGGGGTACTTGCCCTTGAAGTAGGTGTCGAACACCTGCGCAAGGGAGTAGTCGTCCGGGCGGTGGTCGACGCCGGCGTCGATGCGTTCTTGGACGATGCCGTCCGCTCGCTCCCGCAGGGTGCGGTAGGTGCGGGGGTCGCGGGGCTGGGAGAAGGCCATGATGCAGGTCTCGTCGGCGACTTTGCGGGGGTCGATGTGCAGGGCCGCACATTTGACGAACAGGTAGAACTGCAGCGGGACGACGAGAGTCTTGTACTGCAGCCGCAGTTCCCTGCGGCGCGGGTCGTCATCGCCGCGCTCGGCCCGCCGGCGGCTCACGCCAGGCCTCCTTCGGTTGCGCGCAGCTGGCTGTCTGAACTCTGCCCTGGAGGCAGCGGGCCGTCGTCGGCCAGACTCGGACCCTACACGCAGCGCCGGGGCCTTTGTGACCTTTCCGGTGTCACGCTGCGTGGTCGTGGGCGGGTGCTGCTTTCGGGCGGCTCGCCCGGCGTGCGTGGCGGGTGTGTCGGCCTCCTTCGTGGTCGGTGGAAGGGGGCAGGGGTGAGATGCGGAATTCGGAGGAAGAATTCGTTGGAGCATCGCCGGGCGACGCCGTAACGGTTGAGAACGGGATTTGCCGAGTAAGCAATTCGATGACTCTTGGGGGGCGTGTGTTAGCTGAGTCGATGGCCGCGTTAGCGGCGGCGGGGGGCACGGCGGTCGTGCAGGCTGCCGGCACCGATGCGTGGGCGGGTGTGCGTCGAAGGGCTGCTGCGTTACTGGGCAGGAGCGACGTCGAGCGCCGGGAGGCGGAACTGGTCCGTCTGGACCAGACCGAGGCCGGGGTGACGGGTGAGGGCGATGTCGAGCGGCAGCGGGCGTATTGGGAGAGCGTGTGGCAGGCGCGCCTGGAGGTGTTTGTCGAGGGATTGAGCGCCGCTGAGCGTGAGGGGGTCGCTGCGGAGTTGCGTGCACTGGTGGTGGAGGCGGGTTCGTCGTCGCGGGCCGGGCAGCAGGCCGGTGCGGGTGGTGTCGTTGCGGGTGGGGACGTCTCGGTGCGCGCGGAGGGTGGGTCCGTGGCGGGCGCAGTGGTGCGGGTGGACGGCGGACTTCACCTTGCGCCCCCTTTCCCCCGCGGGCCGCAGCAGTAGGGTCCTTCCCCACCGCGGATGCGGCTGGCGGGGTGGTCGCCCAGTTCGGTGGCGTGGCTGCGGGCCGGATGGACGTCGCCCAGTTGGTGGTGGCCGCGGCGGCGGGGCGCGAGGACGCTGCGGTGACGCTGGCGCCGCCGGTGGCCGAGCGGGATCCGCTGCACCCCTTGCGGGGCCGCGACGCTTTGGTGGGGGAACTGCTGCGGCTGTGTGCGCGGGAGAGCGACGGGCGGGTGCACGTTCTGCACGGGATGAGCGGGTGCGGAAAGACGGCGGTCCTTTTGGAGTTGGTCCATCGGTTGTCTGGTGCGGGGAGTCGACGGGTGTGGTGGGTGGACGCCCGCCATGCGGCGACCTTTGCGGCCGGTATGCGGGCTGTGGCGCGGCAGGTGGGCCTGGCGGCGGGGGATGTCCGCGGCGACGCGGCGGATGTGTTGTGGGAGGAGTTGGGCGGGTCTGCCCGTCCGTGGCTGTTGATCGTCGACAATGCGGAAGATCTCCGTGTGTTGGACGGTCCTGGTCGGCTGGCGGCGGGTACCGGGTGGCTGCGTCCTCACGGATGTCGTGGGGGTGTGGTGGTGGCGGCCACCCGCCATGGGGTCGGTCGGATGTGGGGCAGGGCCGCGGTGTTGCACGCGGTGCGGCCGTTGAGTGCCGAGGATGCGGCGCTGGTGCTGGTGGATCATGCCGGCGGGCAGGCCGGGGCGGTGGAGGCGGCCCGTGCGCTGGGGGTGCGGCTGGGCGGGCTGCCGTTGGCTTTGTCCATGGCCGGTTCTTATCTCGCCGAGGTCCATGGGATGCCGGGGGCCTTCCGGGATGCGGGGATGCCGTCGGACTTCTCCTCCTACCACCGGGCCCTGTCCGAGCGGGACAGCAGTTTGAACCCGGCGCGGGTGATCGCCCATGCCTGGCAGATGTCGATCCGGCTCCTGCATCAAATGGGTTTTGTTCACGCCGGGCGGCTGCTGACGGTGCTGGCCGCGTTCAGCGAGGCACCGGTTCCTTACACTCTGCTGCTGAGGCCGGCGATGCTGTCGGCCGTCGTATCCGGCCTCGCCGACCTGGACGGGACGACGCTATGGCGCACACTGCGCGAACTGGCCGCGCTGGGACTGGTGGATCCCCTTGACGTATCCGCACAGCATGGAGGGCTGCCCTGCGTGAGGCTGCATCCGCTGATCCGAGACATCGCCCGGGCCGAGACGAGTACCGCCGTGACGCTGATAGAGCAGGCATTGCGGCTGGAGGAGGTCCGCGTCCCTCCGGAGGACCCGCAGTCGTGGCCCGCCTGGGCGGCCTTGACCCCCCACGCCTTGGATCTGCTGCAGCACGCCGGAGCCGGCCGGGACCAGCTCAGCGCCACCCAGCGCACGGTCTGTGCCGACGCCGCGGAACTGGCCGCCCGCTATCTGCAGACCCAGGGACTGTTCCCGCAGGCCCGGCTGGAATTCGAGCGGGTCCTGGCCGTGCGGCGGGACGTTCTGGGCAGCGAACACCTGGAGACCATCACCACCCAGCACAACCTGGCCTCGGTGCTCCACGACTTGGGCGAGCTGGAGGAGGCCGAGTCCCTGCGTCGTCGGGTGTGGCGCGCGCTGGAGCGCGTCCACGGCGCAGAGCACCACGACACGCTGACCGCCCGGCACGAGCTGGGCCGATTACTGCACGACCTCGAGCGCCTGGACGAGGCGGAGGCGCACCTGCGGGGCGTGTTCGCGATCCGGCTGCAGACCGGCGGCGAGCAGGACCCGCATACGCTGGCCGCCCGGCACGAGCTGGCGCGGGTCCTCCACGACCGCGGGGACCTTGAGGCCGCCCGAGGGGAATACCAGGCCCTCCTCGCCATCCGCGTCGCTCGGCTGGGCGAAGACCATCCCCGCACCGCCACCACCCGCCACAACCACGCGTGTGTCCTGCACGACATGGGGCACCTGCAGCTGGCCCACGACGAGGTCCAGCTGGCCCTGGCCGCCAGGAGGCGCCTGTACGGCTTCGCGCATCCCAAGACCATGGCGACGGCGCATCTTCTGGCCACCGTGCTCCATGCCCAATCCCGCGGCGAGGAGGCGCGCCGGATGATGGAGCAGGTGTGCGAGGCCGGGCTGCGCCTGCTGGGTGCCGGCCACCTCCAGACCCGGCGCTACACGCAGACGCTTGCGCGTTTCACGCAGGAGGGTGCCGGGGAGCCGGGTGAGGGCTGAGAACGGTGCGGCAGGCCGATCAGCCGTCGGCCTGCTGCTCTTTGAGGACGGCGTTGACGGTGCGCACGCTCGCCACGGTGCGGGTCGCCCCGGCGTCGCGCAGCATCCGCGCCCGTCGCGTCGTGGCGGCGACTCCGACGAAGGCGATACCCGCCGACTGCGCGGCCAGTGCGTCGGCGACCGACGCCCCCATCAGCAGCGTTCGCGCGTGGGGGACCTTCAGTACCGCCGTGGCGCGGGCGAGGCCGTGCGGGTTGGGTTTGATCAGTTCGGGATCGCTCGGGCGGCCGAAGACGGCGATCCGGCTGGCCGGGATCTCCGCCGGCAGCCGCTCGAGGAAGGCCTCCACCGCGCAGGACGCATGGTCGGTGACCACGGCCAGGCGCCGGTTGCTCTCCGTGAGGGTGCGCAGCAGCTGGTGCACTCCGGGAAGGGGCGCGGCGTGGCGTGCGGCCTCGGTCTCGAAACCCGTCAACAGACGGTCCAGCTGGCGGATCTGGGCCGGTGAGCCCTGGCGTACCAGCGCGCGGAGCATGCCCACGGGATCGGTGGGGGTCTGCGGTGCCAGGGCCAGTTGCAGCAACTGGGCGTTGTGCAGGAGCCGGTCGGAGACGGTCTGCAGGTTGTGCTGGCCGAAGAGTTGGCACAGCAGTCCGTCGAAGCTGAACAGCACGGCCTGCGACCGGGCGAAAAGGTCGTGGAGGTCGGAGTCCCGCATGTGCCCGGCCAAAGCGTGCTCGTTGACCTGGACGAAGGACTGCACGGCGGGATAGCAGGCGTCGTACCACGACCGATAGGCGGCGCAGTGCTTGGCGCCCTGTTCCGAGATGCGGTACTCCGCCTTCGGGGCGTCCTTCTGGGCCGTTCGTCTCTCCAGAAGATGCGAGGGGATCACCGCCAGCTGCGCGGCGGTGGCCTGCAACTGCTCGCAGGAGAGCCAGCCCCCCAAAGGGCGCAGAGCGTAGAACAGGGCGAGGATGCGCCAGGTGTCCTGAGGCAGCATGCACCGGAAGAAGGCGTCCATACTCTGAGGGAGGGCGTCGATGACATCGCGGATCTTGCGCGCCTCGGCCTGCGCGGCACTGCGTCCCTTGGACTGCTCCTCGGCCGTTGCCCCGAAGTCGGCGGCGGCCTCGAACCCCACCTGGCGTCGCCGCATCCCCCGCAGCCGGACGATTTCGTGCCCGAGGATCCGGGCCACCGTCAGAGGCGAGCGGCGATACAGGCCCGCCAGCATGACGATCTCGTCGTCCCCCGGACCCGGCCGATCCAAATTCCGCGGCTGCAGGTAGTGCGACAGCAGACAGGTCAGCGGCTCGCGCACATCGTCAAGACGCTGCGACAGCAGCGGAGCCCGGCACAGATACTCCTCCGCCTCGCCGACCGAGATACCCAGCAGCCCGGCCAGCCCGCCCATGAGGTCGAAGCGGTGAGCGGGCACGAAGCCCTCGCTCTCCAACCGGCGATACGCCCTCAGCGACAGTCCCAGACTCCTCCCGGCGTCCAACGCCCTCAACCCGTGGGCACGCCGCAGATCGGCCAGCGTCCACTCCTGGCTGTCGCGCAGATCGGACAGCTGCAGCGGTTCGATCCCCAGCGCCCGTGCCAGCTCACGGATGCGCTGCGGGTCCGGCCTGCTGGCCCCGTTCTCATAGGACAGGATCTGCGCCTTGGTCGCGCGGACACGCCGTGCGAGTTCCGCCGCACTCACCCCCCGCCCCTCATCGGCCGCGGCGCGCGCCTGACGCAGCCTCACACCGTCGAACATGACGGCGAGCCCTCGTGCCATCCACCCTCCCCACACGGCGACAGGTACAGTTTAGTGACACACCCTCAAAGGTGTCGGCGGTGTATTTTTCCGCCTGACCCCACACGTGAACAGCGGTTTCGGGATTCAAGGAGGCGCAGAGCATGTCTCCTCCACCCCCGGACCGCCAGTGTGAGGGATTACCACCCAAGGGCCCGGACGTCGTATCCGACCAGGTTCGATTCCCAGGTCTTTGGAGACAAAAGAAGAGGGGCCCCGAGTCTTCCGACCTGCCGAGGACGAAGAGACTCGAGGCCTTAGGGCGGCGGGTGCCGCGCACCCGGCGTCCGGAGCCACCCGGACGCTGCTGGACTACTTTCCAGCAGGTGCTTGGTCACCCTCCTGCGGGGCCGGCAACCCCGTCGGAGTCGACGCCATCCTCTGCGCTCCCTTCCTCGGCTGCAGGTCTTCGTGTGCTCAGCCAGGGAGGGGGCGCACATCACACCCTATCGGTGACCCCGCCCACACCCAGCACCGGACCCCCCGGCCCGGCCCGACACCGCCGAACACCCGGCGAAACCGCACGTCGCCGCAAAGCCGCCACCACGCACCCCCCACACCTCTCCCCCACCACACCCCAGTTACTGTGAGTTACGGCACAACGGGGTGTGGAGACCGCGTCGTTGCCCACGGCTGGTCGCAACCCAGCCCGTGCGGCGGAACGTTGCCCTCCCCCTCGCCGACCCTCGAGCACCGCAGGGGAACCGGCACCACGACGAACACGCCCGCCGGCATCGCCCCTGGCGACGGCACCACCTCCCCCACCACGCCGCTCAACCGGTCACCCCACTAGGGCAGATGCAGCCATCCCGTCTGGATGCCAGCGATACAGGCCCCGATGCCAGCGATACAGGCCCCAGTTGCCCGGCGCTTGTGGCAGACCCGAGGCCGCCCCGACCCTCGACCTAGACCACCCTCACCCACCTCCCCCGGCATCCCCCAGCCCTCGCACACCGTCGCCCAAGCCACGCACGGCCCCGCACCGAAACCCGGCCGGACCAACAAGCCCGCACCCACATCTACAACCGACCGACCCCACCACCTCCCCCCTCAGCCCCCTAAAACAACAAGACCACAGCTCACACCCCCACACCCGGCCCGCAAACACACCACCCCAACCCACCGACCCCCCACCAAACGGAACCCACACCCCAAAACCCAACGCGTCTATGCCTTCTTCGCCCGCTGGCGAGACGCGGGGCTGTGGCCGAGCTGCACGACCGCCTGCGCGAGGCCGTCCGCGAAGCTGAGGACCGCAGCCCGGATCCGAGTGCGGCGGTCGTGGACTCGCAATCGGTGAAGGCAGACGCCACGGTCACCCTCGCTGCATACGACGCGGGGAAGAAGATCCAACGGGCGCAAGCGTCACCTGCTCACCGACACCCTCGGACTCCTGCTGGCCCTTCTGGTCACGCCGGCCTCCACGACCGACCGGGATGCGGCCCGCATCCTGCTGCCCGCAGCAAAGAAGCACTTCCGGCGCCTGACGCGCATCTGGGCCGACGGCGGCTACACCGGCCACCTCACCGACTGGACCACCCAGCACCTCGGAGTCGTCCTCGACATCGTCCGCCGCAGTGACGACGTGCAAGGTTTTCAGGTCCTGCCCCGCCGCTGGGTCGTCGAAAGATCCTTCGCCTGGCTCCTGCGCAGTCGGCGCCTGGTCCGTGACTACGAACGGCGCACCGACACCAGTGAGAGCGTCATCCTGTGGTCGATGACCATGCTCATGAGCCGTCGCCTGGCCGCCCAGCGCCGGCAGCGTCCTGCTCCGGCGCTGGGCAGCATGAACCTGCCCGGTTTCTCCTCGACCAGCCAGCCCCGTTCCACCAGCCGCTTCAGCCGGGCCCTCGCGCCCTCGACACGGGAAGCGGACGCGCTGTCCCAGCCCAGCACCACCGCTGCCCGCCGGGCACCCAGCCCATCGGCTCCCGCCTCCGCAGCGGCGACCATCAACGCCTGGTAGTCCACCGACAGCACCTCGGTTCCGGCCGCGCCCTGGCGGTGAGGCACGGCCCGGCGCGGCCCCACCGGCTTCCTCTGCGACACCCCGCCGGCGACTACGGCGGGCGCCTCCTCCTCGGCCAGCGCCTCCAGATACTGCTCAAGCCCGATCACCCGGCGCCTGAGCACCTCCTCCGCCTCCACCAGAGCCGCCCGCACCCGCTCCAGCTCGGCACCTCGGTCAGCAATGGACCGAGACTCCCGTGACAACTGGGCTCTCATGCCTGGCCAGTAGAAACCACACACGAGGTCCGGAAAGAGAACGACCCCTAAGACAGTCGCCGACCGCCATGATGTAGCCACCCGGAGGCAACTGCCTCCACATCAGTGCTTCGTTCGGGACTGTAAATCGTTCGGTGTAACTCCCGATCAAGGAGGATGCATCGATGACCAGTGAGAACGTGGCCGAGGCCGAGGCTGTCGAGCCGTCTGAGTCGAGGCCGTCGAAGGCGGTGGACGACCGGCTGATCGACGAGCTGGTGTCCCGAGCCCGGGCCGAGAACCTGCAGCTGACCGGCGAAGGCGGGCTGCTGCAGCAGCTGACGAAGCGGCTGTTGGAGTCCGCCCTGGAGGGTGAGATCACCGATCACCTCGGCTATGACAAGCATGATCCGGCCGGCAAGAACGGCGGCAACAGCCGTAACGGCACCCGCGCCAAGACCGTCCTGACGGACGTCGGGCCGGTGGAAATATCCGTGCCCCGAGACCGTGATGGATCGTTCGAGCCGAACATCGTCAAGAAGCGGCAGAAGCGCCTGACCGGCGTGGACGAGATGGTCATCTCCCTGTCCGCGAAGGGCTTGACCACGGGCGAGGTCCAGGCCCACCTGTCGGAGGTCTATGGCGCCGAGGTCTCCCGCCAGACGATCTCGACGATCACCGACAAGGTCATGGACGGCATGGCCGAGTGGCAGAACCGCCCGCTCGACGCGGTATATCCGGTGGTCTTCATCGACGCCATCCACGTGAAGATCCGCGACGGGGCCGTGGCCAACCGGCCGATCTACGTGGCACTGGCCGTCACCACCGAGGGCCGGCGCGACATCCTCGGGCTGTGGGCCGGCGACGGCGGTGAGGGCGCCAAGCACTGGATGCACATCCTCACCGAGATCAAGAACCGCGGCGTCAACGACGTGCTCATGCTGGTCTGCGACGGCCTCAAGGGCCTGCCCGACGCGGTCGAGGCCGTCTGGCCCCGCACGGTCGTCCAGACCTGTGTGGTCCACCTGCTGCGGAACTCCTTCCGCTATGCCGCCCGCCAGGACTGGGACAAGATCGCCAAGCTCCTCAAGCCCGTCTACACAGCAGTGACCGAGGAAGCCGCTCTCGAGCGGTTCGCGGAGTTCGCCGATGCCTGGGGCCGGAAGTATCCGGCGATCGTGAAGCTGTGGGAGAACGCGTGGGAGGAGTTCACTCCGTTCCTGCGATTCGACACCGAGATCCGCCGCATCGTCTGCACCACCAACGCGATCGAGTCCGTGAACGCCAGGATCCGGCGGGCGGTCAAGGCCCGCGGACACTTCCCGAACGAGCAGGCCGCGTTGAAGTGCGTCTACATGGCCATCATGTCGCTCGACCCCACCGGCAAAGGCCAGGCCCGCTGGACCATGCGCTGGAAGACCGCGCTGAACGCCTTCGACATCACCTTCGACGGCCGGCTCTCAGCCGCCCACCAGTAACCCAACCAGCCTGGTTACACCGTTCATTTGACAGACCCCGCTGTCGCTGAGCTGTCCGGCCCCTCATCAGATCCGTGCCAGCGGGCCCGCGACATCGCCGACGACGCCCGCCCCGCTGACGGAAAGGTGGACTCCGGCATCGAGCGCGAGCAAGCCATCGAACCCGCAGGTGACTGGCTCGACGCGGCGAACGAATGCCTCAAGCGCGGCGGCGACGCGGGCCCCGGGTTCTAGCCAACATCACCACCGCAGCCTCCCAACACCGGCCGGCGACCGCAGCCATGGGGCGCTTCCGCGCTGCAGAGCAGCGCGGTCGTCAATCCATTGCGATCAATGCAGTCCTTCATCGCAACATGCATCCAATTGAAGAACTGGCCGCCCTGCGCCACCCATTGCCCGAGCCGGGATCCGTCACCCCCGAGGCCTGCTACGCCGACGCGTGCGAGCAGGTGGGCGAGCAGCGCAAGGAAGACGTCCTCCGCCTGGAGGCCGCGAGCGACGGCCTCGAGGTGGATCCGCTGCTGCTGGCGCTCGAGGTACTGAAGGCGCAGAAGGAGGCCGTCGACGCCCGGATCCGCCAACTGCTCGCCTATGGAGGGGAGTTCCACGGCAGCCGCCCGTACGGACTGGAAGAGCTCGCCCGCCGCGCCGGATACAGCATCTCCAGAGTGCGCACCGCCTACGGTGAGACGGAGATCAGGCAGGTCGCCGCGCAGATCGGCCGGGAGCCCAACCGGCCGCGCCGTGACACCGCCAAGAACGGCCGGTGAGCAGCACGTAGCTTCCCGCTCCCGCGCGGGCGGGGGCGGGTGGGCGGGGGCGAAGGTGAAGAGGATCTCGGGGGGCGGACGGTGACCAGACAGGACCGGCAGGACCGGGCGGATGCGGTGGACCAGGAGATGGCCGTGCGCCTGCTGCCCGACGCCGCCCTGGATGCACTGGGACGGTGGTGGAACGCGAACAAGACGAGGTTCGCCGACGGCACGCCCGGCACGCACACGGCCCCCTACACCCCAAGCCGGTGGGCGCAGATCATGCCCTGGCCCCAGGCACTGGCTCCCCTCTCCCGCACGGGGGATGCCCGGGTCAGCCGGGCCCAGGTGGCATCGATCGTCGCGGACACGCTGCGCCGCGAGGCGTTTCCCAGGGGTGACTCTCGCGGAGAACATGATGTGCCGCGGGGGGGGGAGCGTCGGGATGCCGTCCGTGCTGCTCTGGAAGCATGCCTCGAGGACCCGCAGCGTCACCGGCGCCGATCCCGCCCGCGCCACGGCCGGGCCCGATCGGGATTCGCCCTCTGTTCGCGCTGCGTGATGACGCGACGCACGGACGCGTCGAAACTGCCCCGCGCGCAGCTGATCGAACGGACCAGCCCCCTCGCAGCCACTCCCGCGGGCGCCGCTCTCATCTACGAAGCAGAGCACCTGCTCAGCCTCTTGCACGCAGTGCAACCCTCCGTCACCTGAAGTCGCTGTCGGCGATTTGTTCGGGGTAGCCAGAGAGCCGCATGGGTTGCTGTGGCCACCATCCCCGCGAACTCCGCCGAGCGCGTCCCCGTCCGGGTCCTCGGCGGCCCCACCGCACGGGCCACCGCACCGGCCGCCCGGGCCACCAACGCCGGTCACCCGGCGGCTCGCGGGAAACCTCGTGCGTGTCGCCGGAGGCAGCGGTGGTCAGGCCAGTTTGTCCGCCGACCGGCCGCCACCGGGTGGATGGGTGTCCCACCAGAGCTTGAGCTGGAGGGTCAGCCCGTTGCCCGCGGCTCGGACGTCCTCCCAGGCCGGCGGAGACCGGAAGAAACCGTGCGACAGGTGGTCCTTGCACTCCAAGCGCACCTTCCAGTGCTCACCGCGTGGGCCGATGTCCGTGACACCACGAGTGCGGCCGTGCCCGTACAGCTCCACTTCCAGGATGTACGAGCCCTTGTAGGGGGCTGCCTCGAGGCCGACCACCTCGACCCAGTCGTGCTCGCCGAGAACTTCGGACCCGAAGTCGTGCAGTCCCATGAGGAAGGGGGTGAGAAGGTCACTGATGTGTGCGGTGGTCTTCATGAGTTGTCAGCACTTCTTCGAGGCCACGCCGATCTTGTTGGGGTTGATGTACGCAGTGACGATACCCTGCGGGTTGATGTGGGGCTTCCTGCCCATCTTGCCGGGGTTCGTCACGACCTTGAACCGGCTCCTCGGAGGGCACTGCTTGATGACGTCGTCGAAGATCCTCTGTCCTGGCAAGTCGACGGTGATCGCCCCGGACTGGATGGTGTTCGCTATCTTGCGGTCGAAGGCGGTGGACCAGCGGCCCTTCTTCGTCAGGTGCCGGTAACCCCACGTGGAAGAGCCGCAGCGCAGGACGACAACGAGTTTCGGGCCGATCTTGGGTCCCCGAGTGTAGGTGCGGACGATTTTCGACTCGGCCGCGTGGGCGCACGGGTCCTTCTTGGCCTGCGCTACGGATGACAGTCCCCGATGGCCCATGTCCTGGGCCGACCCGGGAGCGGCCGCACCGGTAATCCCGATGACAGCAAGAGCAGTTGCGGCAAGCATGTGTCGCGCTGCAGGCATGTCTTCGTCCTCGGTTCAGGGAAAGCAGGAGTGGTGGCGGGACTTCGACGAGCTTATGGATCACAGCACTTCGATCGCTATTGTCCTTTTGGGCAGTACTTGCTGGCGCCAGCTGGTCTCTGCGTGGCCTTCTTGGCGTGCCGCCCCTTTCCGACCGGACCGGTCGCCGCCCTCCGGGCTTGCCTGCCGCCCTTGGCATGTCGGCCTCAGAAACAGGTACTGAGCTTGTTCTTTATGGTCTGACCTGGTCGCGTTCGGCGATGGTCTCGGGCCGCCTGGCTGTTTTGCCCACGTCGTAGCGGGTGGCAGGGTGCCGGTTCTTCGAGCCGGGCGGCCTGCCGGGGCCGGGTCGGCTGGGTTTGGCCGCCCGTGCCGGACAGGGCAGGTGGGGGCGGAGGTTCCCAGGGGCGGCGTAGATCCGCAGCCAGCGGGCGGGCGAGGCGGAGTTGTGTGTGGGCGGCGACGATCAGCCAGGTCCACCGGTCTGCCGCCTGGGGCGTGCGGAGTTTCGGGCGGGTCCAGCCGAGCGTCTGCTTGAGCATGCGAAAGGTGTGCTCGAGGTCGAATCTGCGCAAGAACGCCTGCCAGCGCAGGTCGACGTCTGCGCCCGGCAGGTCGGTGGCCGACGACCCCAGCCAGACGGGGAGTGGGTCGTGGCCGCCGGGCAGGCGGTCGACTTCCAGGCGGATCAAGGTGCCCTCGATGACGGGGAGTTCGCCAGTGTGGTCGATCCATGCGGAGCGGGTGGTCAGTCTCGGGTGGATGCGATCCCATGCCATCGCGCGAGCGGTGCCGTAGCGGTCGGTGACCTGCATGGTCGCGGCATCGGGCTCGCCCCAGGTGTCGGGCTTGGCGAAGCGGAACTCCTTGCCGTGCTTCGGTGGGCGTCCGCCCTGCGGCGGCGAGATCCACGGCACTGGCACCGGCTTGCGCATCACGCGGTCCGTGCGCATCCGCCCGAGGACTTCCACCGGCAGTCCTTCCAGGAGATAGGCCATGCGCGGGGCGTCGTAACCGGCGTCGAAGACGACCAGGATGTCGCGGTCACCCGCGTGCCAGCGGCCCATGTCGATGAGAGCCTCGACGACTCGGCGAACCTGGGCCGCGGTGATCTCGGCGACATCGTCGGCCGGCCCCAGCCTCAGCGCATCCAGGATCTGGCACCAGGAGGTCCGGCCCGACTCCAGCGCTGCGACGAACGAGTAGGGCCAGCCGGGCACGAACTGGTCGGAGGACCGGCCGCTACGGCCGTAGACATGACAGAACAAGCGATCCGCGCTGGTCGGCGCGTCCGGCCTCAGCCAGTGGGTGACGTCCACCGCCAGGACCAGGCGACCGTCGGCGGCCTCGGGCTGCGGCAGCCCCGCCAACACCTGCCGCAGCCGCGGCACATCAACACCTCCGCTGTTCAGCGCGTCGTACATCGCGCCGTGACCGCGCCGGTGCTCAGCCGTCAGCGTGAGGTCCACCGGCGTGGTCACTGGCCCGTCCGCGCACAGCAGCGCGTCGGTCAGCTCGAACAGCGTGTCCCCGCGCACGGTCAGGCACTCGAAGAAGTCGTCCCGAAAGCGTGACGCCACAGCGAACGCTTCTTGCCGTGCATCGTGATGCAGCAAACTCATTCCCCACGGCCTTCGTACTGGTCAAGTGCCTCTTTAGTCGGAGCACAGGATCAGACGGAGGCCGTGTCCACGTCCCCGGAATCCACGTACGAGCGCTCACGTTCGGAGCATCGTTCGAGGTCAGACCATAAAGAACAAGCTCAGGCTCCCAACGCCGCCCCCGCCCCACCAGGTCCATGCGCTGCGCGATGCGCTGCTGGGCGCCGTCGAATCCGCGTCACCTGGGCCCTACGGTCGTGGCGTCAGGGTGTGCCACGAGCGGCGCAGCGGCTCACCCGGACGCCTCACTGAGCACGACCGTGAAGGGCACCGCGCTCTAACGTCGTAGTGCCCTGCCGCACGACAGGACGGCAAGCCCTGAGCGGCCCGCAACCCGCGCCCCGGTCAAGGGGCCGCTCACTAACCGATGAAGCCAGCAGCGGGCAGCCGGTCACGTGTCCCAGGCGTCACCCACCCGGTGCGGACGGAGTCCGCCGACAGGCCACAGACACGACCCAGCGGTGATTGGACTGACATAATTCCGGCGGACCGGGCCATCCCTGCAGGCACGGGAAGCACAGGCCGTACTGGGTCCTGTTGTTCATGAGGTCGGGGCCATCCCCGCGGGCGCGGGGAGCACCACGAAGTCGCCCTCCGGGCCGAAGGCGAATCGGCGCACCGCAGAGTGCAGCCCGTCCGCCCCGACGACCAGATCGAACCGACGGGCCGGG
This sequence comes from Streptomyces sp. NPDC014864, assembly GCF_043081525.1. Lineage (NCBI taxonomy): Bacteria > Bacillati > Actinomycetota > Actinomycetes > Kitasatosporales > Streptomycetaceae > Streptomyces > Streptomyces sp. NPDC014864. The sequence goes on along the minus strand of NZ_JBIBWT010000026.1, from coordinate 14,456 downwards.
CCACACTCAAAGGTGACGTCGATCCCGCCTGCGTCCTGGTCGAGCCGGGTCCGAACGGTTCGCCGAGTTCGCCGACGCCTGAGGAAGGAAGTATCCGGCGATCGTCAGGCTCTGGGAGAACGCCTGGGAAGAGTTCACTCCGTTCCTCCGGTTCGACACCGAGATCCGCCGCATCGTCTGCACGACCAACGCGATCGAGTCCGTGAACGCAAGGATCCGGCGGGCGGTCAAGGCCCGCGGACACTTCCCGAACGAGACCGCCGCCCTGAAATGCGTCTACACGGCGATCATGTCCCTCGACCCCACCGGCCGGGGACAAACCCGCTGGACTCTGCGCTGGAAGACCGCTCTGAACGCCTTCGATATCACCTTCGACGGCCGGCTCTCCGCAGCCCGTCAGTAACCCTCACCACCCCAGTTACACCGCTCGATTGACAGACCCCCTCATCAGCACACTCCGAAACGGTCTCCGCCACATCCAGTACCGCAGCAACCTCATCAACGGATGCCTCGCCTAAACCGGCCTCACCATGACGACACCACGCCAACAAAGTTGGTAACGTCCGAGGGCAGCTGGTCGGCGGAAGCGATCATGGCGTGGGAACAGCATCAGGTTTCTACCACGCGGACAGGTGGCATCGCAGGGCCAATTAGAAAGATGTCGACCTGAGCGATCTTCGGAAAACCAGAGGTCAGATCCCATTTTTTGGCCCATCGCCATGCATGCGGGTGCCCAGGGCGTCAAACGAGCGTCACGGCCGACAGTCCGTCCCTTCAACCCGGTCGCCTCAGCCTTCGCCAACACCCTGCTCGACGCGACCGGCGTCCGCCTCGACCAACTCCCACTCACTCGCGACCGGGTCTGGCCGGGGCTGCGAGACGCGGGCCTGACGGATCGGTAGGTGAGCGACTCGTGGTGGAACGCTCCCCGTCAGCCGGCCTGCTGCACCATGATCGCGTCGCCCACCCGGACCGTCCCGGCTTCAAGGACGTCCAGGTAGACGCCGAGGCACGAGAGCCGCCCCAGGTCGAACGCGGGGACGCGGTGCTCGCGGGCGACCTCGCGCGTGGTGCCGGGATCCGCCGGGAGTGCGTGGACGGTCGAAGTACGCGTCAGCTGCCCCGAAGACCGACCGCCAGCGTCAGTTCAAGGACCCGGTGTGGCGAGGCGAGATCCGGAAACAGCTCCCGCAGCTGCGACATCCGGTACCGGACTGTCTGGGGATGGACGTACAACGCTGCCGCCACCTCCTCCCGCCTGCCCTGGTGCAGCAGCCACGCCCGCAATGTCTCCTCCAGCCGCCGTGCGGTCGCGACAGGCAAGGTGTGCAACGGTGCGAGGGCTCGGGCACGCAGGTCTGCCAACGCGTCCACGTCGGCGCTCAGCACCAGCTCGGGCAGGTGGTCCTCGGTGTCGCGAATATCAGAGGAGAGGGAGCGCGCGCGTACGGCTCGTGCGTACGAGGCGGACGCACGAGTCCATGGCCGGGCCGGGCCGACCACTGCGGTGCGGTCGGTCAGCTGCCGCAAGAGATGTGATCGGTCGGCATCGGGGACGAGCAGCACACCGGTGGCGTCCGGCAGATCGTCGAGGACGAGGGTGCCCGGGTCGAGCGCGCGGTAGGCAGGCCGGGCCTGGGCAGCGGGCAGCAGGACCGCCGTCAGCGAATCCGGAGGCTGCCACCCGGCCCGTTGAGCAGAGACAAGCAGCACGTCCGGGCTCGCGCCGGCGAGGAGGTCGCGGGCCAGGTGTTCCAGATGGCGCTCGTGGGCCCTGCCCCGGGCGGCCAGTTCGTCGGCGTGGCCCGCGGCGCTCGCGGCGGAAAGCTCGTCGATGTAGGCGAAGGTCAGCTCGGCGAACTTGGCCACCTCGGCGGCGGGCAGACCTGCGGACACGGCGCCCGCTGCCAGGCACCGCCAAGCCACGCGGGCGCCGACGCGGTAGGCGCTGAGCAGGGCGTCCATCGAACGGCCGTCGCGCACCTCGCCGCGGCCCAGCTCGTAGGCCGCGTCACCTCCGTCGCCGCCCGCGGCGTTCCCGCTCGCGAGGTCCAGGTAGTGCCCCAGGGCGGTGCGAACGGCTCGGCGGATGGTGCCGCCCATGCGGCCCGACAGGGCGTTGGCGTAGGGAGGGACCTCGTCGATGATCGCCTGGACGACCTCGTCGGCGGTGGTCTTCAGCGCGGCCCGAAGTGCGGTGACCGTCGTCTCATCCAGGGCCAGTTCGCTGGCCCTCTGGGTTACACGACTCACGGTTTTATTCCCTGCGAACAATTCCACCCACCAGATTCACGTCCTACGGTCAGGACTTTACGCCCTGAGACGCAGCAAGCTGGAGTCATGACGAGTGCAGCCCTTCGCAGCAGGGCGTGGAAACTGCTGGAGATGGTCACGACGCCGCTGCTGCCGTCGGACTACCTCGACCTGGTCAGCCCACTGCGTGCGGGCGCTGACCTGCGGGGGCGCATCGAGGCCGTGCACCCCGAGACGGATGACGCCGCGACCATCGTGATCAGGCCGGGACGGGGCTGGCGCGGCCACACAGCCGGTCAGTACATGCGGATCGGGGTCGACGTCGACGGGGTGCGCCTGTGGCGTGCCTACTCCCTCACCTCGCCGACAAACCGCCAGGACGGCCGCGTCACGATCACCGTGAAGGCGATCCCGGACGGCAAGGTCAGCAACCACCTGGTCCGCAGGGCGAAACCGGGCACGTTGATCCAGCTCGACCAGGCGACCGGTGACTTCGTGCTGCCGCAGGCCAAGCCCGCCAAGGTGCTCTACCTGACGGCCGGCAGCGGCATCACGCCCGTGATGGGCATGCTGCGCAACACCGAGTTCGACGACGTCGTCATGGTCCACTGCGCACCCCAGCCGCAAGACGTGATCTTCCGCAGGGAGCTGCACGACCTCGTCGCGGCCGAGAAGCTGCGGCTCACCGAGGTGCACACCTCCACAGACGGCATGCTCGACGTCGCCCGTCTCGACGAACTCGTGCCCGACTGGGCCGAGCGCGAGACCTGGGCTTGCGGGCCGGCGGGCCTGCTCGACGCCGCCGAAGAGCACTGGAGCGGGCACGGCGTACAAGAGCGCCTGCACACCGAACGCTTCCGCCCCAGCATCGTCGTCGCTGGCGACGGCGGCGAGGTCACGTTCAGCGCCACCGGCAAGACCGTCGACGCGGACGGCGCCACGCCGTTGCTGGATGTCGGCGAGGAGGCCGGCGTGCTCATGCCCTCCGGGTGCCGTATGGGCATCTGCTTCGGCTGCGTCACGCCGCTCAAGGCGGGCGCCGTCCGCGACCTGCGCACCGGCGAGCTCACCGAGGCCGAGCCGGGCGTCCTCATCCAGACCTGTGTGTCCGCCGCGGCGGGCCCCTGCGACATCGAACGGTAGGAGCACTTTGACCGCCATTGACCCCACCGACCACCTGACCGCGGAGCAGATCGAGGAGCTCGGCCGTGAGCTGGACGCGATCCGCGACGAGGTGATCGCCGACCGCGGGGAGAAAGACGCCGCCTACATCCGTAAGGTCATCTCGGCGCAGCGCAAGCTGGAGCTGGTCAGCAGGGGCGTGCTGCTGTTCTCGATCTTCCCGCCGGCGTGGCTGCTCGGCACCGCCGGTCTGTCCGTGGCGAAGATCATGGACAACATGGAGATCGGCCACAACGTCCTCCACGGCCAGTGGGACTGGATGCGGGACCCGAAGATCCACTCCACCACCTGGGAGTGGGATCACGTCTCGCCGGCCGACCAGTGGAAGCACTCGCACAACGAGCTGCACCACACGTACACCAACGTGATCGGCAAGGACAACGACCTCGGCTACGGCATCATGCGCGTCGACGAGGACCAGAAGTGGCGCCCCTTCCACCTCGGCCAGCCGCTGTGGAACTTCATCAACGCCTGCTTCTTCGAGTACGGCATCGCAGCGTACGACCTGGAGCTCGGCAAGAACCTGCGCAAGCGCCGCCGCAAGAACCCGGAGTTCCGCGCGCGGGCCAAGGCCGTGGGCCGCAAGATCCGCAAGCAGGTGCTCAAGGACTACGTGATCCACCCGCTGCTGTCGGGCCCGTCGTTCCTCACCACGCTCGCCGCCACGTTCACCGCGAACCTGGTCCGCAACATCTGGTCCCACTCGGTGATCATGTGCGGGCACTTCCCCGAGGGCGTAAAGGTCTTCGAGCGCCGGTCGATCAAGGGCGAGACGCGCGGCCAGTGGTACCTGCGCCAGATGATGGGCTCGGCGAACATCAGCGGCAGCAAGGCCATGCACTTCATGACCGGCAACCTGTCGCACCAGATCGAGCACCACCTGTTCCCGGACCTGCCGAGCAACCGGTACGCCGAGGTCGCGGTGAAGGTGCGCGCGCTGTTCGAGAAGTACGAGCTGGAGTACGTCACCGGGCCGCTGCCCAAGCAGGTGTTCTCCGCGTGGCGCAAAGTCTTCCGGCTCTCGCTGCCGAACAAGAAGCCCAAGGTCAAGACGCCGGACCGCGAGCAGGAGCTCGTCGCGGCCTGATTCCCGGTATTGGTTCAGATCTTTCGGCCGTACCGGCGGCACCGCCGGGTTCGGTGAGATCCGTTGCGGACAGTGGGCGGCCGCGACATCAGACCGTACGACGCGGGATCCGGGCAGCCCGGTGTCCGGCTGCGCTGCCTGGGCGTGCGCCAGGAGCTCAGCACACAGCCCACGGCGAGGTGTTGTAGTGCGCTGCCCTGTCATGGTCGGCGACGGCAGCAGCTTCCCGAGCGCCGCCCACCTGGCCTCCTACGCCGACCTCGCACCGGCCACCAAATCCTCGGGGACCTCCATACACGGCGCACGCGCCCCCAGGGAACCGACAGCTCACACGCGCGATGTTCCTCTCCGCGTTCAGCCGCCCTCCACGACCCCGCCTCCCGCACCTACTACGACCGCCGCCGAGCCCGAAAAGAGACCCACACTCAGGCCCTCCTCCGACTCGCCCGGTAAGTGATGAGGCAGCAGGCGACACGACCACCGATCGCTCCCGGGCATGACGGGTGGGCGGGTGCGCTCGCAAATCAGGCGCTCCTCCGAGAGCAGCACAGGAACAAGGACCGCATAAGGCCGCCGACCGCATGGTGCGTGCCAGTGCAGCCGATCTCACGGCCCGAAGCCGCACCGGAGAGCACTCCGGTGCGGCTTCGTCGTCTCACGGCTCCGCACAGATGTCCCGTCAGACGTTCCCCGGCGGGTTCGCCGTATCACCCGCTACGGCACAGCTGTCACGAGCTGGGCGGATCCTCCCGGAGGAGAGGGCCCTGAACTGCGGTTTCCTGCCGGCGCTGGAGTAGCTGCACGCCCATGGACGGTCTCTACAACCTGGCCCTGGTCAACAAGTAAGAAAGACACATAAGGCTTGCGGACGGGCGGCACCGATGCCGGTGGCGCCGCCCGAGCCGCACCACGTCCTTGCCCGGCAACCCGTCTTGAAGGCAGGCAGGAGCGCCTCCGCGGACATGACTGTGCCCCAGGGCCCGCGCCAGGAACTGACGTCTCATCAGCACGAGCGTCACGTGAGCGTCAGGGCTGCCCTGCGCGGCCCCGGCGACGACCGGAGGCACCACACGCGGACTTCGAGAGCTGGGTGACGCCGAGGGACTCGGCGAGTTTCTCGACCCGGCGGGTGGAGACGCCGAGGAGGTAGGCGGTGGCGACCACCGAGATGAGGGCCTGCTCCGCCCGCCGGCGGCGTTCGAGCAGCCAGTGCGGGAAGTAGCTTCCGCTGCGGAGTTTGGGGACGGCGAGTTCGACGGTGCCGACGCGGGTGTCCCACTCGCGTGGGCGGTATCCGTTGCGGTGGTTTGACGCGTTCGTCGCTGACCTGCCCGTATTCGGCGTTGCAGAGGGCGTGGGCCTCTGCGGACATGAGCGCGTCGGCGAACGTCTTGACCATCGCGCGCAGCAGATCAGGACTCGCCGCGGAGAGGTTGTTCTCGGCGAGGGCGTGCAGGGGCGGACTGTCTGGTGCGCGGACCTGATCTTCCACACTAGTGCTCCAAGTGCCAGACAGCGCGCTTGACTGGATCATTGAAACTCCCGGCCAAAGTCGCTACGCCGACCGCTCCGTAGGGTGCGGTACGAGTTGCGCCGGAGCCGTGTGATCGTCAACGTCCTCCCCGGAAGTCAGGTGACCTGGTGGGTCTGCGCGAACTGGAAGAAGCTGTCCCGGCCTTGCTCGACATCCGGTCGGCCCAGCGCCGACTCATCGACTGGGAGTTCGTCCGACGCGAGACAGGTGCCCTCCTGCCCTCGGACTTCGTTGCCCTCGCGGAGGCCTACCCGCCGTTCACGGTCGACGACTTCCTGGGCCTGCACATTCCATCGGTCGGAGAAGAGCAGTACTTCATCGCCGGGGTGCAAGGGCTCCTACGCAACCTGGCGGAGTTGCGTGACGCCGGCATGTCGCACGGCTACGTCCCGTTCCCCGAGCCTGGGGGGCTCCTGCCGTGGGGTGATTCCGCGGAAGGCGACGTTTTCTATTGGCGCACATCAGGCGCGGACGTTGAGTCGTGGACCGTGCTGGTCGAGGGTCGTAACGATGACTGGTGCGAATACGAAGGGAGCCTCACCCCGTATCTCGCGGGTATGGTGCGCGGGACGGTTCCTCCGGATGGTCTGCCGCCAGATTTCCCCCGCCCCACGCCGGTCATCGAGGCTGACTGACGTACATCGCCCAGCCGCAGCACCTGGGCGCATAGTTCGCATCGAGGGGTACACCGCGACACCCCCGCTCGGGCCGTCTCCAGGCCTTGCGAGGGCGCTCAACGACGACCAACGCTGACACCAACCGACAGCTAAGTCGCAGGTCGCAGCGTTGATCGATTACCCGGTCGCAGGTCACAGCCCCGGCCCTTCACTTCTTGGGCTACTGATCGCGGTTGCCAGTGCTTGCCACGTCCATTGAAGTCCGCCGGCCTTCGCTGTCACTGCATGGGCTTCAGGACATGGCCCAACGCGACGAGGCCGATTCCCACGGCGAGAAGTGACAGCGAGTGGAGGTTCCAGCTGATCAGCATCAGCAGCGCACCTACTCCCCAGAGCCTGGGTTGCCGCACCCGTTGCACGCGGAGCGACAACCCCACGCGACCAGACCGTTTTTCGACCCGTTGGGGGTACACGAGCGCCGAACCCTACTGGAGAGCGGCGTCAGGAGTGCTATGCGTGTCAAGGTCGGATGCTTCAGGACCAGGTCACTCAGGAGACGCCTGCACCGGTGTGCCCGTGAGGTGTTCGGCTGGGAGAGCCTGCGCCCGTCCCAGGTCGCGGCTATGACGGCTGTGGTGGAGGGACGCGACACCGTCGTGGTGATGCCGACGGGTGCGGGGAAGTCCGCCGTGTACCAGGTGCCGGGCGTGCTGCTGGAGGGGCCGACCGTCGTGGTCTCCCCCCTGATAGCGCTCCAGCGGGACCAGGTCGCCCATCTCGCCCGTATCGAGGGATCCGACGCCTCGGCCGTCAACTCCGCACAGCGCGCACGGGACAACGAGGCCGTGTGGGAGCGCGTCCGCGAAGGCAGTCTGGACTTTCTGTTCGTCTCGCCCGAGCAGCTCGCGAAGGACGAGGTGGTGGATCAGATCGCCGCGGCCGCTCCCGCGCTGATGGTGGTCGACGAGGCGCACTGCGTGTCCTCGTGGGGATACGACTTCCGGCCCGACTACCTGTCCCTGTGCCATGTGCGCGAACGCATCGGCCGGCCTCCGCTCCTCGCCCTCACCGCCAGCGCCGCGGCCCCCGTGCGGGCGGACATCGTGGAGCGGCTCGGCATGCACGAGGCGTACGAGGTGGTCGCGGGGTTCGACCGCCGTAACATCACGCTCGAGGTCGTACGGCACCGGGAGAACACGGAGAAGCGCCGGTGGGTGGTGGAACGGGCCGCGGCCGAGGCCAAACCGGGCATCGTCTACGCGGGAACGCGGCGGGAGACCGAGGAGTACGCGCAGGAACTGTCGGCGCTCGGATTCGACAGCGCCGCCTACCACGCGGGGCTGTCGGCGGCTGAGCGCTCCCGGACGCACGACCGCTTCCGGGACGGCGAACTCGACGTGGTCGTCGCCACCTCCGCGTTCGGGATGGGCATCGACAAGCCGAACATCCGCTTCGTGCTGCACGCATCGGTTCCGGGGTCCCTCGACACCTACTACCAGGAGATCGGCCGGGCGGGCCGCGACGGGGAACCGTCGACGGCGATCCTCGCGTACCGGCCCGAGGACCTCGGCGTGCAGCGGTTCCGGACGGGCGCTCACCCCGACCCGGAGACGCTGGGCGGCCTGATCGACGCGGTGCGCGAGCACCGGGGACCGGTTACGGCGACCGCTCTGCGCGAGCGCACCGGGCTGTCCCAGACGCTGCTGACGTCGATGCTGCACCTGCTGGAGGAGGCCGGAGCCGTGACGACGGAGAAGCGCGGCGGCGTCCGGGCCGTGCCCGGGGCGCGGCGGGACGCGTGCGTCCGAGAGGCGATGCGGATCGCCTCCGCCCGTGTCGACCTGGAGCGTTCCCGCGTGGAGATGATGCGGGCGTACGCGGAGACGAACGGCTGTCGCCGACGCCACTTGCTCGGGTACTTCGGTGAGAGTCTGGCAGAAGGCGACTGCGCGGGCTGCGACACCTGCACCCGTGCACAGGAGTTGAAGGAGGCCCCCGTCCGAACGGGAGACATCTTGTCCGGTACGGGCCCCGACCCGCTGGAACCCGTGGCGGCCGACGGCGCCTTCCCGCCCGGGACGAGGGTGGGGCACAGCACGTGGGGCGAGGGCGAGGTGATGAGCGAAGAGGGGAACAGGGTCACGGTTCTCTTCGAGAGCGTGGGTTATCGCACGCTGTCCCTCCCCGCCGTCCAGGCACGAGGCCTGCTGACGCCGGTGTCGTCCGCCGCGACGAGGGGCTGACGGAGAGTCGTTCCGGACTATTCGCCGACCGTGGCCGCGAGGCCCAGAACCGGCCGGTCCGGCGGTGCGTCCCACGCCCCCCGCCGCCCCGGGGCTCCTGCTCCTGCGATACCTGCTCCAGCGGTACCCGGTCCCCGCCGCCTCGCCGCCGAGGCCGCGCGCCGGTCCCCAGCAGCCCTGCGCCACCGTGCTGCCCCGGAGCGTGAGCGGGCGGGAGTGACCTCGAGGGGCCGACCCGTGTTTCGGCCTGCGCCGCCTGGGGCAGCTTGTTCGCCCGCCTCTTCCCGCTGGGACGAGGTGAAGTGACGCGGCCAGAGCTGCGATTTCACGTCACCTCATCTCTCCGTGCCACTGTCCGGGTCGCGGCGCGCGGGCTGCCCGGCGGGCACCGTTCACATCGGCGGCACCGCGCAGGAGCCCGACGACAACGGCCTGACTTCACAGGGCGCGCATCCTAAGCCAACCTGTCATCCGCTTCATCACGGGCCGACCCGTATCGCACGAGCGGCCGAGGCCGTGCCCCAGAGTGGGGAGGCCTACAGGGGACGGCAGTAGCCGGGTTCGTCCGCTACCCCGGTAGGCCGACCCGCTCGCCATCGAGGTGGCGTCATGCGTGAAGCGCCGTCAGCTCCCCTGGCATCGTTGATCGTCAGAACGGATGGCCGGCGGCTATGACCCGCACTTCTTCCATTGCCCTTCGGAGACCACCTCGACGGAGCCGTCGACGACCTTGATGGCCGTCTGTTCGTCGATGGCGTAGGCCGGGACGCCGATGTCGGCGGCCCACCGCTCTGCGTCAGCCATGGTGTTCTGCGGGAAGGCGTCCAGGTGCGGGAAGATCGAGAAGTCGACGACTCCCAGGGTGCGGTCGTCCGGCGCGGACGGCCACTCTGCGAAGTACGCTCCGATCCGGGGTGTCATCACCATGCTTCCGGCACTCACTCCCACCCAGACCGTGTCGGGCAGCGAAGGCAGCAGATCGGCCAGCCCGGACTCCCGCATCCAGTGGCACAGATAGGTCGCGTCGCCGCCGTCGACCAGGAGCACGTCGGCCTCCCGGATCCAGGGGACCCATCGCTCGGCGTCGATGGTGGGCAGTGCGGTGAGCTCGAGGACACCGAGCGACGCCCAGCCCAGGCCGGACAGGTGCTGCCCACGTGGGCTCGGCGGCTGCGAAGCCCCGCACCGATGTCGGACCGCACATCGGGTGACTCGAGGACGGCCAACTCCTCCTCGGTCAGGCGCAGGCTTCCAGCGGCGATGTTCTCTGCCAGGTGTACCGGGTTAGTGGTGCCGGGAATGGCCAGCACGTGCGGTCCGCGGTGCAGGGTCCAGGCGAGCCGCACCTGGGCCGGCGTCGCATTGTGGGCGCGGGCAACAGACTGGACGCGGGCGTCCTGCTCCTGGCCTGCGGCTGCCTCGCGCCGCAGGCCGGAGACCGCGAAGAACGGGACGAAGGCGATGCCCTGCTCCCCGCACAGCTCCACCAGCCCACTCTCGTCAGCGCGGCGCCAGTCCAGGCCGTAGGAGTTCTGCACGCAGACCACGGGCGCGATCGTCTGGGCCGCGGTCACGTGCTCAGGCACGACACCCGAGAGACCGAGGTGCCGGATCAGGCCGGCCTCGCACAGTTCGGCGAGGGCGCCGAAGTGCTCGGCGATCGAGGCCGTGAGGGGGCCGTTGACGCGCAGGTTCACCACGTCCAGGTAGTCCCGGCCAAGCTGTCGCAAGTTCTCCTCGACCTGGCCGCGCAATTGGTCGGGGCGGGCCCAGGTGATCCACTCGCCGGAGGGATCGCGTCCCGGGCCCACCTTGGTCACCACGACCACGTCGCCGTGCCAGGACGACAGGGCGCGGTTGATGAGCTCGTTCGCGGACCGCATTGGTGAGAAGTAGAAGGCGGCCGTGTCGATGTGGTTGACGCCCTGCTCGAACGCACTGTGCAGCAGGCCGACGGCGGCATCGCGGTCGATTGGCGTGCCATCGGAGTTCCCCATCATGCCGTTACCCGTCAGCCGCATCGCGCCGTAGCCGATGCGATTCACCTCCAGATCCCCGAGCTTCCAGGTCCCTGCTGCTGCCGCTGCTGCGCTCACCGTGCTCCTTCGCCGGTCGGTTCGTCAGGTCCCGGAGTATGGGGCCGTCACGGTGCGCTGCGACAGGTCAACGGGCTCTGCGAAACATCACATCCCTATCCGGAACTAACCATCGCTGCAGAGCCGTTGGACCTATCGAAAGAGCGTCGGTCAGGACGAAGTTTCAGACCTTGCACCGCTGTCCCGGCGAGACGGCAGACGACAGTGGCTGCGTTCAACGTGGCCGGACAAGGCGATCACCACCCCGCCGGTTGGACGCGGCTCAAATCCCGCCTCTCGACACCAGCGGGGGCTGCGGCCGCCATGGGGCGCTTCAGTGGAGCGCGGCCGCAGTGCGTAGCCGTCACAGCGGGTGCGTCCACGCCGGGCGTGTCGGCGTAGGACGCCGCCTGCGCGGGGTCGGTACGTGCGCCGAGGGCGCGCACGCCGTCCTTGCCGCCGACCTCGCCGAGCCCCGACCCCGGCGGCGTGGCACACGGTGACGCCGGCTCCCACCTGGGCGGATGAGGTTATCGGCAAGCGCTCCGCTCACGCGATAGCGGCGATATCCCCGTCGTCGAAGCAGATCGCCTGATGCAGACGCCTCCCAGGGCTGCTGCGAAACGCGCCAGCACGTTCTGACCGGAGGTGCTCCCCCGCTCGATCTGTGAAACGCGCCTCTTCCAGCCCGAGATCGGCGCTCGGCGGTCAGACCTTGACCACCTCAACACCAGATCCACACAGGAGCGTGAGGTCCTCAGGGTCAGATGTGAGGACCGTGACCGGCCGGGGTGCCGTGCGGGCGATCGCGGCGAGGACAGCGTCGATCGCGTACTTGTGGCCGTGCAGGTGGTGGCCGCGCAGGAGTTCGGCGGCCTGGTCGGCGATCTCCCTGGTGATCTCACGGACGTCGATGCGGGAGAGAACCCGCCTGATGCGTGCGGGATGGATCCGCTCGTAGTCGGCTTCAAGTGTGGTCATGGCCGTGGTGGCCACCCGCACGCCCTCTTCCACTGCGGCTTGGACGAGCGCCATAACGGTGCGGTCCTTGAGGTAGAGCTTGGAGAGGCCTTCACTGTCGAGGAGAAGCGTGCCGGGCATCAGGCGGCAGCTCCGCCGGCCTGTCGGCGATCATGGCGCAGCAGCTCACGGGCAGCCTCGACCTCCGCCCGGGTCAGCGCGTCGTTGTCGTCCTCGAAGTCGGCGACGAGTTCACGGAGCTTATCCATCGCGACCTTCTGCTCGAGGGCTTCAGCGACATAGGCGGAGAACCCGCCCGGGCCTACCTGTGAGCGCACGCCCTCGGCGAGATCCTCGGGCAGGCTGATCGAGTACTTCTTACTACCGCTCATGGATTCGATACTACCATTGGTAGCATCTTCGAATCGTGGACATTCCCCACGGCCCATGACGCTGTGGGCCGGCATCGCCTGCGTCGCCTCGTCCACCGGCACGGCGATCGGGATCTTTGCCGCTTCCTCGTCCCCGGTGAGCGCGTTCACCTACGCCTGCACGCAGCCCCTCCGCGAACAGCGCGGGCACGTCCTGCTCGAGATGCCAGTCCACCACGGCCTCAAAGCCGGTGAAGGCACTGCCAGTTCTCGCTGTACTCCAGCGACGCGGTGGAGAAGGCGCGGGACTCGTGGTCGGTCTCGAGGACGGTGAGGATCTGCTGCACGCCCTCGGCGACCAGGTGCGGTGCGGGCGGTTCGACCTCAGTCCGCACCGAGTGGTCCTCTCTCGGCGGGATGACACATGACGGGCTGTACCCGGCGGCCGGCGCCCCGCGGGAATCCGCACCGCGAAGCGCCGGCGGACGGAGGGCCGACCGCCTCAGTGACGTCACCGGCATCTCGCCCGGGCGGGCGGGAACCCAACGCCGAGACCGGCAAGGTCGACGGGCGCACACCGGGAGAGGGCCGCAGCCCGCTGCACGCCAGCACATGGCGCCACCAGGCCCCGCTGCCAGCCCACCCGCAAGCGGGCATCCGACCCGAGCGCAAGCACGATGGCGCCGACGGCAGCCGCAGCCTCCACTCAGCTGGTCACGCTCGCCCTGGGACTATTGGTAGACCGTGGTGATCGGTGTGGAGGTGCTGGCGCCACTGTTCGGGGCTGAGTAGGAGATCGTCCACAGCGCTGTCGTCTTGTTCGGCGAGCCGTACAGATAGCCGCCGTCGTCGCAGCCGTAGTTTTGGCGCTGCCCCGCCAGGCTGGAGGTACCGCCGCTCATGAAGGAGCAGCGGGCTCCGTTGGCCAGGACGATGATGATCGGTTCGATGTCGGGTCCGCCGGGCATGTGGTCGTTGTTGCCGGGAAAGCCTTGCGGGACCGACAGTTCGACCATGCGGTGGGGGGATCCGTCCAGGCACAGCGCGCTGGTGTCCTCGGGATTTGAGCCCGGGGAGAAGCACGGGTCGAGGAGCCGGTCGCCGGCGGTGCAGCGCCAAGCGTCCGTACGCATGGTGGATCCGGCGGTCCCGAAACAGGAGCCGGTGGCCCGGTCGGTGATCGTGATGCCGCTCGCTGGAGTGCCGTCCGGGGACCAAGGGCTGAGGATGACCACTTGCGTCTGCGCCGGCTGCGCGGACGAGGCCGCGGCGGTCGGGGGCTGCGCAGGGGCAGAATCAGAGGCGCGGCCGGCGGGTGATCTGGAGGCCGCCGATTCGGCGGTAGGGGTGGAGCGGGCGGCCGCCTGCGCGGAGTGGTTGCCTGCTTGGGCATGACCCGAGGCCAGAGTCAGCCAGGTGCCCGTGGCTGACGCGGCGAACACGGCGACCGCGGCGGCGGTGATCCAGGCGCGCCTGCTGGGACGGCGGAGTGCATGAGTGGGCCAGGGTGCGTCTTCGACGGTCGGGGGGTGCCACTGCTCGGCGAGTAGGTTCGACACCTCAGTGGGCAGGTCGTGGAACGCGCCGAGGACCTGGGGTGCCTGGCCGCCGAGCAGTTCGGCGGTCTGCTCCGCGACGGCGGCGGAGGATGGCCGGTGGGCCGGGTCTTTGGCGAGGCAGGACTCCACCACGCCGACCAGCTCGTCGGGGACGCCTGCGAGGTCCGGCTCGCCTTTGAGCACGCGGAAGGCGACGGCCTCGGCGTTGCCGGTGCCGAAGGGGTGGCGGCCGGTGGCCGCGAAGGCGAGCAGCGCGCCCCAGGTGAAGACGTCCCCGGGCGGTCCGGCGGTCCCCTCCCGGTAGTACTCGGGGCTGAGCCAGCCCGGGGTTCCGGTCAGTATGCCGGTACGGGTGACCGCAGTGCCGTCCGCGATGTGGGCGATGCCGAAGTCCAGCACCCGCGGCCCGTTAGGGGCCAGGATCACATTCGCGGGCTTCAGGTCGCGGTGGACCACCCCGGCGGCGTGCACGGCGGCCAACGCCCCAGCGGTGCCCGCAGCGAACAGGTGCAGCTGGATCTCGGCCAGCGGCCCATGCACCGCGGTGTGCTGGGAGAGCGTGGGGCCGGGCACGT